>JADJRI010000019.1 GCA_016712275.1 Planctomycetota bacterium | reverse complement strand
TGTGGCTGCCATTCCTCGGTGCCCGTCGGTGGCAGCACCCCGTGCCAAGTTCCCGGGCCAACATCGAAGCTACCTTCTAACTGTTGCTCGCGGCGTGACGCCAAGGTCCGCCGATTCATCTACGCCGCCAGCAGCTCCGCCTACGGCGAAAGCGAGAAATTGCCCAAAGAAGAGTCAATGGCTTCCAGCCCGCTCAGCCCCTATGCCGTGCAAAAGCTCGCCGGCGAGAACTACTGCAGCGTTTTTGCAACCTGCTATGGCATGCAAACGCTGTCGATGCGCTATTTCAATGTCTTCGGTCCGAGGCAGGACCCCGGAAAGCCAGTATGCCGCGGCGATACCCGCTCTTCTTCACCAGCATCATTCGCGAAGAACTACACCGTTTACGGCAACGGCGAGTGACCCGCGATTTCACCTACATCGACAACATCGTGGCCGCCAACATTCTCGCCGTCGAGGCATCGGAAACGCGCGGCCAGGTCATCAACGTTGCGTGCGGCGAACATGTCACGCTCAACGAGATCATCGCCAGGATCAATCAAAAGCTCGGAAAAGAAGTAAACTCAAACCATGTCCCGCCGTGATCAAGCGACATCATGCATTCGTCGGCGGACATTTCCCTGTGCTGAAAAGGTTATTGGACACCAGGCGTCGTCGCCATTTGTGTGAGGGTCTCAAGCGGACCATCGATTGGTACGCGGCGAATGCCTGAGTAACGGCACCGGAATTGTCCGGTGAATTAATCTCAACACCGGAATATTCCGGCGTCATGTGTACGGATTCCCAATTCGTACGAACTTAACCTAAAACGGATCAAATCGGCATGTACCGACTTCGAACATACACCGTCGTCCCCGCCCTTCCGGAAACACTCGCGCGCCTCCGCGACCTCGCCTACAACTTGTGGTGGAGTTGGAACTCGGACTGTCGCGAACTCATCCGCCGCCTCGATCCCAATCTCTGGGATGAAGTCGGCGGCAATCCCGTCCAATTCCTCGGTCATGTCTCCCAACGACGGCTCGATCAGGCCGCTTCGGACTCCGCCTATCTCGCCGAACTTCATCGCGTGCTCGGCACCTTTGACACCTACATGACCCGGCGCGGTTGGTTCACCGATCGCAACGCCGATCTCAGCGAAACAAAAATTGCCTATTTCTCCATGGAATTCGGCATTAACGAAAGCCTGCCCGTCTACTCCGGCGGACTCGGCGTGTTGGCCGGCGACCACCTTAAGAGCGCCAGCGATCTCGGCATTCCCCTTTCCGGCATCGGACTTCTCTATCGGCAGGGATATTTCCAGCAGCGCCTCGCCAGCGACGGCTGGCAGCTCGAGGAATACCCTTCGCTCGACTTTTATCAAATGCCCATCACGCTCATGAAGCGACCCGATGGACAACCCGTCACCATCAAACTGCCCATCGGTCCCCGCGATGTTCATGTGCAATGCTGGCGCGTGCAGGTCGGTCGCGTCGCGCTTTACCTGCTCGACACCGACATGGCGGAAAACGCGATTGAAGACCGCGAGATCACCCAGCGGCTTTACGGCGGCAACGATGAAATGCGCATTCGACAGGAGATTCTTCTCGGCATTGGCGGCATCCGCATGCTCGATGCCCTCGGCGTCGTGCCGGATGTCTGTCACATGAACGAGGGGCATGCCGCGTTTCTGGCCATCGAACGCATCCGCCAGTGCATGGCCAAACAGGGGCTCGATTTTCGGCGAAGCCCGCGAAGCCGTCGCCCCCAGCCACGTCTTCACCACCCACACGCCGATTCCCGCCGGCATCGATCGATTCAGCCGCAAGCTGCTCGACGAATATCTCGCCACATACCTCGCCGAAATGCGCCTCTCGCTCGACGAGTTCGTCGCGCTCGGCAAGATCAACGCGGCCGATCCGCAGGAACTCTTCTGCATGGCCGTCCTCGCGCTTCGCCTGGCCGGTTTCGCCAACGGCGTCAGCGCCCTTCACGGCCATGTCTCGCGCAACATGTGGTACAACGTCTGGCCGGGCGCGCCGCGCAGCGAGGTGCCCATCACCTCCATCACCAACGGCATTCACACCGATTCGTGGATCTCGCCTGAAATGTCGCACCTTCTCGATCAGTATGTCGGGCCGCAGCGCATCCACACGCCGGAAGATCAGGACGCCTGGCGGCGCATTCAGGAGATTCCACCGATCGAGCTTTGGCGCGCCCACGAGCAGCGCCGCTTCGCCCTTGTTGCCTATTCGCGCCGCAAGGCCAAGGATCAGCTTCGCAAGCGCGGCGCGCCACCCTCGGAGATACAAGCGGCCGACGAATTTCTCGATCCCGAGGCCTCACCATCGGCTTCGCCCGCCGCTTCGCCCCCTACAGCTGCGGGCGACGCTCCTCTTCCGCGATCCTGAGCGCCTCCTCAAAATCGTTGGCAATCGCGAACGCCCTGTGCAGTTCGTCTTCGCCGGCAAGGCCCACCCGCGACGACAACGGCAAGGAAATCATCAAGGAGATCATGCAGCTTCATCCGCACGCCGCAATTCCGCCATCACTTTGTCTTCATCGAGAACTATGACATCTCCGTGGCACGAATGCTGGTGCAGGGCGTCGATGTCTGGATGAACAATCCCATCAAGCCGCGCGAAGCCTCCGGCACCAGCGGCATGAAGGTCGCCCCCAACGGCGGGCTCGACTTCTCCATTCTCGACGGCTGGTGGCCCGAGGCCTACGACGGTGAGAACGGCTGGGCCATCGACGAAGGCCACATCTACGAGGACGCGGAGGACCGCGACCATATCGAGAGCCAGGCCATCTACGAACTGCTCGAAAAGGAGATCATTCCGCTCTTTTACAACCGCGGCGCCGACAGCGTGCCGCGCGGGTGGGTCGAACGGATGAAATCCTCCATGCGCACCATCACCCCCATGTTCAGCACCACGCGCATGCTCAAGGAATATTCCTCGCTCCATTATGTGCCCGCCGCCCGACGCTGGAGGCGGCTGACCAGCGATTCCTATTCGCCGGCCGGCGCGCTCTCCCACTGGAGCAAGCGACCTGTCGCATCGATGGAACGGCGTTCGCATCGACGAGGTCTTCGCCAACGACGAGAAGGAACTGGCCGTCGGCTCGAAGGTCAACGTCCGCGCCTCGGTGCATCTGGGCAGCGTCAAGCCGGAGGATGTGGCCGTGGAGTTGTATCACGGCCGGGTCGATCCCTTCGGCCAGCTTGTCGAGGGACACAGCGAAGGCATGCAGATCGAGGAGCGTCATGAGAATGGCACCTACCTCTTCCGCGGCCAGATTCCCTGCCTCCGCAGCGGCCATCACGGCTACAGCGTCCGCATCATCCCGAAGCACCCGGACATGGCGCATAAGTTCGATACCGGGCTGATTCTCTGGGGTTAACTGAGAAAACAATGAATTGTCTTGATAGACCAATCAAGATAGACCGAACACTCGGAACGCACTGGAAGGTCGAACATGAGACTGGTAAGCCAAGTAGTTTGCTTGATCGTTGCCGCTGGCGGCGGCGTCTACCTTTCGGGCTGTAATCCCAGCAAACCAAATGCGAGCAGTTCCGCATCTAGCAGTCTCCAACCACAGGGAAGGTTTCTCTGTCAGCCGGTCCTCCACTACAAAGACCAAGAACCACTTACCAAAGGGACAATGTACTTCGTCCACAATCGCGAAAATCGAATTGCTGCCGTAGGCTCTGCAAGCAATCTGAACTTCTCCGGAACTCCCTTGATCAAGATCGATTGCCTCTCCATTAAAGACGGAAGTCTAATTACAACCCTTGACAAGAGCTGGGGGCAGCCAGGCAAGCCGGGTTCACTAAAACCCACGAAGGTGCTCTCAAACGATTACTTCATTGCCCCCGTTGAAAAGAGCCTTTCTCCAGACATGGCTCTTGAACTCGATGATCGAGCTTGTCCAGATATGAATGAAAAAGTGTGGTTCCCAAACAAGTCGAATTCCTCGGAATTTGGCTATGAGTGGGTAGATGGCGTCGTCGAACAAAGAAGTACACTAAGCGTTCAAGTGAGGCTCGCAAAACAAATCACTCTTGATTCTCAAAGTGGATCACCGGTAATTAGCGCAACGAATGGCAAAGTTGTTGGCACGATGTCATTCGGGGTTACGACAGGCGACGTAACTACAATTCACTTTTGTCCAATATTAAGATATCCAACATGGTTGGAATGTCGAAAAGGCGAATTTCCCCTTTTTGGAAAGAGTGGTGGGCAGCGCGCGACTGCGAATAATGCCAATGGTAATGGTCGCACACCGTTCCTCCTATTCCTCAACCCCACCAACATCTCACTCAACTCCGCGCGCACCGTCGGACCATCCGCCAACCCGCTCTCCTCCCCGGCCAGCTTCAACTCCCCGTCCAGCCGATCAAACTCCGCCAGATGAAACGCCAAATCCCCTCCCCGCCAAACATCCTGCTCCCGCCCCTCCCGCTTTGCCGCCAACAACTCAGCGATATACGGCAACGCAAACTCCCCGTTCAGCACCTCCAAATTCGCCTCAAGCTCACCCGTCCGCAGCAAGTGAATGCCCGTCAGCAAGACCCGATACGTGTACAGCATCGGCTTTAGCCGCTGATCCTTCTCAAACAGCTTCCGCTGCGTCGCGAAGAACCCCAGATAATGATGCACATAATGCCGCGTGATGCACCCGCGACCCAGTCGCTTCAGTTCCTCATGCTCCGGCGACGTCCGCACCACGAGCGGCGAATACAACTGCTCCAGCACATACCCATTCCGCTTCAGCATCAATCCGAAAAACTTCGCCGCGTCGTGCGACACCAGATCGATCTCCAACCCGCCCTCGATTGCATCGACCTGCACGGTCTCCCGCCCCGCATCCAACCCCAGTACTTTCCGCGCCGGCAGCACATGGACCCCGCGCAAATCAAAATCCGAATCCGCCGACGCAAACCCATACAGATGCGCCCCGCTGATCGTCACAAACAGCAGCGGATATGGCTGCCGCGCAATAACCTGATCCAGCACCGGAATCGCTTCCGGCCGAACACGCGCCTCGATCAAAACGCGATCATCGCGCTCGATCATCGGAAGTGATTCAACTGTCACCTGAACGGCATCGCTCCGATCCTTTCCCATCGCCTCCCGCCGCGCCTCAATCAAAAACGAATTCACCCGCCCATAGTCCGGCCGTTTAGGCAATGCCGTCTCTGCAAACGCGGCATCAAATTCTTTGTGCAGCGCCAGCCGCCACCCATTGATCTCCTCCCAAGCCATCTCCCCCCGTCGAATCGCCAGCAGCCGTTCCCGATGCTCACCAACCGCAACCGGCACGTGCCCCTCCCGCAACGCAACAATCCCGGCCAAGAGCAGACGAATCAGGTGCATCGCATGCTTCCACTTGATCTCGCCGCGATTGCGCAGGTCCCCCTCCAGCTTCTTGAACTGGCTCATCACATAGCCGTTGTAAGTCTGGTAAATCAGCCGCGACAAAAACGCCTCGCGCATCTCCAGCATCCGTCGTGCCAACGGCGTGGCATGCTCGACCAGCGGCGAATACAAACACTCCAGCACGTTCGGATTCGCCTTCAGCGCCAGCGTCAAAAACTTTTCTATATCCCAGTAACATTCCTGTGTTGCGTCATTCTCAATTTGCGGCGGTACGCCGAACAATGACCAATGCCGCCCCGCCGGCGGCAAATAAATCCCCCGCCGATCCACATCCGAATCGGCAGCCTCCAACCCATAAGCCCGCGAACCGATGACGCAGCGGTAGATCACAAACGGCCACAGCCCATGCTCATCCATCGCCGACTCCGGCCCAATAAGCCCCTCCCGCTGCACCTGCTTTCGCACCGAAATCTGCCGCCGAAGCACGGCCGCTTCCGCCCCATCCGGAAATCGAATCAAATACCGATGCTCTGCGTCCACCGGCGATCGCAAGACAGTAGCCACCGCGCCAGCCAGTCGCACGTCTCCGCCGCCAACGCAGGAAACATCGGTGCGCAGTACAACTTGTGTGCCGGGAGGCAATACGGGCGGCTGTGGTTGGTTGATTTCGGTCATAACCAGCAGTTTAACCAAATCTGTGCGTGCCTGGTCGCAATTGGGATGCCGTTACAGTATGAATTGAAGGACACATGAAAGTGAAAAACCAGTAATGACACATAAATTCTTGGCGTATCATGTGAAGTCCAAGCCTTGGTTGGCTGTGCTACTCCCTGGCGGTAATCTTGTTGGTCACATTTCACTCATCAAAGATAACGCGCCTTACCTTTTGCTGACACATGCGGGATGGAAATTCAGGCGTCCAGACATTCCCGTTTATGCCATCAATCATTTTGGCTATCCTCACATCACGCAGCGAGGTGGCCATGCCCACTCTCCGTTAGGAGTCTGGGGCGAGAACAAGTACCTTTTCGATGGTCGAATCGAGATAAAGCAAGAAAGCTACAAACTGCGAACTGATGGCTATGAGCCAATCGCGGCGACAAGAATACTCTCAAACACATATCTCATTCTTCAGGGCTACTTCAGAAAGTACAGTTTTCAAATTCTTATCAGCAACGCGAGCAATGAATTTCAAGTGCTATCCCTTGACCAATTGCCAAAGGAGCTTTGGGGTCTCCGATTCAAGGACGATGATCAAACTTGTGCATTTCGCGCTTGGTTATTAAACGAGCTGACCGAACAAGCTCTACATGAGAAATCGATAGAGTATTTTGAATTCCTGTTTCAGTTAGACCATCGATTCGCCTTCACCAAAGAGTGGCGGTCAGGCTACAAGGGATCAAGCTGTGAGAACATTAGGAGTTTTCTCTAGAGAATTATCGTTCCCCAGCAAGCGCTGGGCACGCTGCCAGAATTAACGTCGATTCTCAATTCCGCGGAACGAAATGATGATCCCATGATGATTGGCTGTTTGTGTAAAACGATAATTGATTTGGATCCAGAGCACGCAAACGAGATTATTTGTAATTTCAAGAACAGCATTCCCGATCTGAAAGATGACAATGACATGCGAGCCCACGTGTTCACTGGCTTCCCGTACTTTCAGGCCTATCCCTGTCCGACGACCAGCCAATCCGCCAGAGATCGCACGCCGTAACGCCTCTAATCTTTGGCTCAAAGCACGCCGTTGATGCTCAATCCCAATGTGACGTGCTCGATGATGAATTAAGAAACATAACGAGATGCATTGTCCTAAAAATGTCCATTGTCCGAACACGGACAATCGCCCAAATCAAGACAGTACATAAAATGGCAGGGAGTAAACTACGCTTTGAGAGTGCGTGTCAAACCGCATCTTCACGAACGAATCCGTAGCCTCTCCCGACCCATGCGACAAATTCCAGTCACTCGATTTCCATTAATACGCCAGGCAGACGGCGTACAATCGTTCGCATTTGCATTCACGCCCCGTTCATGGCGCCGTTCGTCGCGATGTCCTGCCTCGCGGCCATTGCCCAATGGCCCCAATTCGGCGGGCCGAATCGCGACTTCACAGTCACCGAAGACCGGCTCGACGTGAACTGGCCCAAGGAAGGTCCGAAGCGCATCTGGTCGCGCCCGCTCGGCGACGGATATTCGTCCATTCTCGTCGACGACGGCCTCCTCTTTACGATGTATCGCGAGACCGACGAGGAGATCATCGCGGCCCTCAAGGCCGCAACCGGAGCGAGCGTCTGGCAGCACCGCTACGCCGCCCCGGTCGATGCGGCGGAGTTCGCCGCCCGCTACGGCCACGGCCCGCGCTCGACGCCGCTCATTGCGGGCGACCGCATCTTCGCCATCGGCTTTAACGGCCGTCTCACCTGTCTCGACAAGAAAACCGGAACTGCACAGTGGACCGTCGATTTGCCCGACACGTTTGACGCGAAACTCCCGCGCTGGGGATATGCAAACAGTCCGATCGCATTCGAGAATAACATCATCGTGCCGGTCGGAGGAAAAAGTGCTTCCATTGTGGCACTGGACCAATCGACCGGCCGTGGTGTGGAAGCGACATGATTTCGAGAATAGTTATGGCTCTCCCGTGCTGATCAGCGTGGACGGCGAGCGGCAACTCGTCTGCCTGATGGCCCGCGAAATCGTCGCGGTCAATCCGGCCAACGGCGATCTGCTCTGGCAACATCCGCACGCGGGCCAGTGGCTCAACAACATCCCCAACCCGGTTTGGGGCGCGGACAATCTTCTTTTCGTCACATCGGAAGGCAACGCGGGTTCGCGGGTGCTGAAGCTTTCCAGGAAGGACAACAAAGCGGCCGCCAAAGAGATTTGGTCGACGAGAAAATTCCCGAGTGGTACACCGCAATGTTCTGCGCATCGGCGACATGGTCCTTGGATCAAGCGGCGATTTTGGCGCGACCGTGTTTACGGCCATTGACATACATACCGGCGAAACACTCTGGAAGCGGCGCGACATCGACCGCGCGGGCATGCTCCGTATCGGCGACAAACTGCTCATGCTCGAAGAAACCGGCCGGCTCACATTTGCCACGCCCACGCGGGATGGACTTACGATTCATGCACAATCCATGATTCTAGAAGAAAAGGCTTGGACCATTCCCACCCTTGTCGAACATCGCCTTTATGTGCGAAACCGGCAAACCATCGCCGCATTCGAGCTTCCAATTTGCGGCGGTTCCGAGACACTTTCGCCGGAGTAACTGAATAATCGAATGCGCCCGCCTCATCCCAAACGCCGGATTCCCACCGAATCAAGCCCCCCGGTACTGGAAAGTCGAAGCCCCGAGGCGTGTTACATCAAACTTTACCAGATCCAATTCTGCTTGAATAATGCCTTTGATTTACTGTATAGTGAAAGCTGTTCAGTTGCGGCCACGGCGAGCGGCGGACAACTGCGTTCGGGACAGGAAAACTTTGAACAGGAGTGGACGCATGTCGTTATCCACCGCTTGCCGGCAACGCCGGCTTTGTTGTTACTTAGGTCAAACGCTGATTCTTTCCGCGTGCTTGGCCTTCTCCACCCCCGCCCTTTTGGCACAACCCTCCAACGATAACTGCGCGAACGCCATCGACATCTTCGATGGCAGCACCGCATTTTCGACGGTCAATGCCACGACCGATGGCCCCGCCCATTCGGGCTCATGCCAGTTCGACGGCCAGACCTATCGGGACATCTGGTTTCGTTACACAGCGAGTTGCACCGGCGAATTGTCGGTGAGCACCTGCAACACAGCCCAGTATGACACCGATCTCGTCGTCTACAACGGCTGCAATTGCGCCACACTCACCGCGGACCTGTTGGATTGCAACGACGACGGTAGCGGTTGCGCCGGCTATTCCTCCTTTGTAACGGTGCCAGCCGTTATGGGTCAGTGTTATTTCATTCGCGTTGGCGGCTTCCAATCCGGAGATCAAGGTACCGGCAACCTGGTCATCGCCTGCCTCGATCAGGCCACGACGCCGGGAGCCTGCTGCCTCGAAGATGACTCCTGCTCGCAGGAAGTGGTGGCCGATTGCCAGTTAATGGGCGGCACCTTCTTCGGTTTCAACACGCCCTGTTCGCCCAATCCATGTGCCCAAAGCGCCGGCGCGGACGTCATCTATTCCGACGTAACCAACATTTCAAATTTCGGTGTCGTGGGCGGTATTCGGGCCTATGCACTTTCAAGCAACACCTGCAACATCGGCACCGCAAACTTGCCTTGGGGCGGCACTTCGCCGCTTTTGGCGATGAATGCCTATCGCATTTATGGCGGCCGACTGGAACAAATCGGCATGTCGTGGGTGAAGAATGGCACCGGCAGCGGCGGGCGGTGGCTGCGGCTTCAGTTGCAACGGCCAGGGCGGCAGCGTGCTGGGTGCGGGCTGCCTCGACGTGTATGGCTCCGGCTTCAATGGCGGACAGGGCATTCTCGGCCCGCGATCGGCCGTCAATGCCTTTACGGGCGCTACCCTGGTCAATCAAGCCCCACATCCGGCACGATTGCCGAGCGCCTTCAAGTTCAGGAAAGCGATATGACGACGGCGAATTTTCCTGCTGCCCGCTTCCTGGTCGAAGGTGTCTATGTGGCGGCGGCGGATGCAACCGCCGGAAACTCGCTCAACAATGCTTCATACAAGCTGGTCACCGTCAGCGGTGCGACATTTGACATGACGCCGACCGGATCGATGAATGTCGCGATTCCGGCGATTTATGCCTGGAAATTCGATGGCCTCGGCGCCGGCGTCGAGGATCCTGACGTGGGCATCGTCATTGCCGATGTGCCAAGCGAAGGGCGCTTCTTCGTGGCCAGCAAGGCGACCGACCTGGGCGAGGGCGATTGGCGATATGACTATGCCGTTTACAACCTGAATTCCCACCGCAGCGGCGGCTCCTTCTTCGTGCCGGTCCCGAATGGGGCGACCGTGAGCGGCGTCGGCTTCCATGATGTGGACTATCACAGCGGCGAGCCCTATGCGAACACCGATTGGGTTTCCTCGGTGGGTGCCGGCGGCGTGACATGGAGCAGCCCCGAGACTTTCGCACAGAATCCAAACACAAACGCCCTGCGATGGGGAACGATGTACAACTTCTGGTTCGAGACCAACGTCGCACCGGCAACGGGCGAGGTGACGCTCGGCCTCTTCAGAACGGGCACACCCTCCTCGATTGCCGCCGGCGCCAACATTCCGTCGCCGCTCCCGGTCGTCTGCAAGGCGGACTGTTTTACCGACAGCCTTCGCAACGCACGCGACATCGAGGAATTCGTTGAATGTCTGACCCTGTTGGGTGGCTGCGATTGTGCCGACATGGACAACAGCGGCGGAACCGACATGGGCGACGTGACTGCTTTCGTGAATGCGATTCTGGATGGGTCTGCCTGTCCGTGACGTTGTGTCAGTAGTACGTCACAATTGATTGGTAGAGTGCATTTCGGATTGGGGATTTGGAATCCTTGATTCCGAATGAGCGGTGGAAACAGCGGCCCGGTCGGAAACGACCGGGCCGCGCTTTTTAATTGCAGACTCCCCTTCTATGTACGCCGAATCGGTGGAATTCATCGGTAACGACGGCCGATGACCTGTCCGCGGCCATTTTTTCAGGCTGCGTCGCTTCTGGCGGGAATCGGCCGATCCTGCTATCGTTCAGCGTTCGAAACTTGCGTGTGACGGCAATCTGCCTTGGTCGGCGGGGCCGGCCGCGATCGCGAAATACGGTACGCGTATCGTTGGATGTGGCACAGCCGCCCCCGGCTGTCCTTGGCCATCAAATGATACCAATACCCGAATTACCAAGGAACTTGCCTTGCCCCCGACAGGACCATCGACCGTTTCGTCGTTGCGGCTGCCCGCGGACGAATCGCCCAAGCGTTACATGATTACCGGCGGCGCCGGTTTTCTGGGAATCAACCTCGTGCGCTATCTGCTGGCCCGCGGCCATCAGGTCACGACGCTCGACCTCGCCCCTTTCGACTATGCCGATTGCCGTTCGCGCATTCGCGAGGTTCGCGGCGACATCCGCAAGATGGACGACGTGCGCAAGGCGACCGAAGGCGCGCAAATCGTCATCCACACGGCCGCGGCCCTGCCGCTGTATTCGCCGGAGGATATTCGCAGCACCGATCTCGACGGCTCGCGTAATGTCATGCAAGCGGCACATGAAGCCGGTTGCGAACGAGCGCTCCATATTTCATCGACCGCCGTGTACGGCATTCCCGACCACCACCCGTTGCTCGAAGACGACCGGCTGCACGGCGTCGGTCCTTATGGACAAGCGAAAGTCGACGCCGAGGCCGTATGCCTGGACTTCCGAAAAAAACACAACATGTGCATTCCGATCATCCGGCCCAAGAGCTTCGTCGGGCCGGAGCGGCTGGGCGTGTTCGCGCTATTCTATGATTGGGCGAAGGATGGCAAGAATTTTCCGATGATCGGCTCGGGGAACAATCGCTATCAGTTGCTGGATGTGGAAGATCTGTGCGACGCGATATACCTGTGCTGCACGCTCGATCGCGACCGCGCGAACGATATTTTCAACATCGGCGCGAAGGAATACACGACGATGCGCGAAGACTATCAGGCCGTGCTGGATCGGGCGGGCAAAGGGCGGAAGATTGTCGGCTTTCCGGCCGCCCCGATGATCTGGACGCTGCGATTTCTGGAAATGCTGAAGCTCAGCCCGCTTTACAAGTGGGTCTATGAGACGGCATCGAAGGATTCATTTGTTTCGATCGAAAAGGCGGAAAAGGTGCTGGGTTATGCGCCGAAGTTCAGCAACAAGGACGCCCTCGTTCGAAATTACGAGTGGTATCTGGCGAATCTAGCGCAGTTTGAAAACAGCAGCGGCGTGTCGCACCGCGTGCCGTGGAAGCAGGGCATCCTGAGACTCGCAAAGGCGTTTTTCTGAAGGCGGCTCAATGATTGCAGTCACCGGGTCAGCAGGGTTCATCGGTTCAAACCTGGCGCATCGCCTGGCGCGCGACGGGCAGGCGTTGCTCCTCGTCGATCGCAACTTCACGCCGGAAAAGTCGCCGAATATTGCCGGGCTCACGGGCCACCCGTCGATGAAGCACGATGAGTTTCTCGATGCACTCGCAACCGATCGCGTTAGTCCCGAAGCGATCTTTCATCTCGGCGCGTGCAGCAGCACGACGGAAAAGAACTGGGATTTTCTCGTCGAAATCAATATCGGCTATTCGCAGAAGATCTGGAATTGGTGCGCGTCGCGCGGACGCCCCATGATTTACGCCTCCAGCGCCGCGACTTATGGCGATGGCACGCGCGGCTTCGACGATCGCACGCCGCCGGGCAAACTTTTGCCGCTGAATCTCTACGGAAAAAGCAAGAATGATTTTGACCAGTGGGCACTGGAGATGGCCGCTACCCGAGAAGCCGCTCCGCCAAAATGGGCCGGACTGAAGTTTTTCAATGTCTATGGTCCGCGCGAACGACACAAGGGACGCATGGCGAGCGTCGTGTGGCATGCCCGCAAGCAGATACTCGAAACCGGCGAAATGAAGCTTTTCCGCTCGAACGATCCTGCAATAGCCGATGGCGTGCAGCGCCGCGATTTTGTTTTCGTCGACGACTGCGTTGAACACATGTTGTGGCTGTGGAAGCGCCCCGCACCGAATGCGATCTACAATTCCGGCACCGGCTCGGCGCGAACTTTTCTCGATCTGACGCGCGCGGTCTTTGCCGGAATGCAACGAGAGCCGCGTATCGCCTTTATCGATATGCCGCCGGATGTGGCCGGGCAATATCAGAACTATACGCAAGCGGATATGAGCCGCTTGATCGCGACCGGGTACGATCACCCGGTGACTGTGCTGGAAACGGGCGTTGCAAAAACAGTGCAGTCGATGGAAGACGCGCAGTAAGCCGTACTCGGAAAATCATCTCGTGAATTGAAAACAAAACAAGGGCAGTTCGGTCCAATGGGACCGAACCGCCCTTTTTTGATGCTCGGCCGCACCGCTGCGCCGAGACATCTTTTCTAAATTGACCGCCGCACGGCGACAATCAAATGAACTTCGTCATCATGGCCCTGATGGGCCATGCAATGTCTCTTCACTCATAGAAACGAAAAAATCGCCCTGCACCCATCAAGAATTTTCTCTGAATCAACAACAAGAAATGCCCACGTTCGTCCAGACCTTGTCCGTACGGCATCGATCACGCGCCTTGCCCTGCCACTCTGCGGTTTCAGCGGCTACACTTCCGCCTCATGAGCAAGACCCCTCCGGCAGCTAAGAACCAGCCGCCCGTCAAACAGCAAGAATCCTCCGCCGCACTCGGACAACCCGCAGCGCGGAATGAAGGGGAACGAACCCATTCGCCATTCGCGTGGCGACGGGCAACCCCTCCCGGCACGATTCACGTGGTGGGTTCGTTGCCGCGCGTACACAACCGCATGGCCATCTTGTTTTGGACGGCCGTCACGCTTTGCATGCTTTGCCTCACGGTTCCGGGCATCGGCTGGTGGCCGTTGGGATATGTGTGCCTCGTGCCCTGGCTGGTGTGCGTGACCTGTGGTGCGAAGGCAAGGTTTGTTTATTTCAGTAGTTACCTGCTGGGCTTGGGCTTTTACCTCATCAATGTTTATTGGATGTATCCCGTCACAATTCCGGGGTACTTCGCACTGGCCGCATTCTTCGGCCTCCAGTTTCCCTTGGCGGCATGGCCGATTCGGCACATGTCCCAAAAGCGGCATTTCGGTCGCGATTGTCGCCCATCGCCTGGACCGGCCTGGAATTCCTGCGCTGCATTGGTCCGCTCGGCTTTCCCATGATTTTGTTGGGGCATAGCCAGTATCGCGTATTGACGATGATTCAAATCAGCGACCTTGTTGGCGCTTATGGCGTCAGCTTTGTGCTGGCGATGATCAACGGCCTGATTGTTGATTTCCTGATCCAGCCCATAGTCATCCATCGCGCCGAAAAATCGGTTCGAATGCCGATGGGCACGATGGCCGCGCTGTGCGTCTTTGCCGGCGCCATCATCTACGGCGTTTCGCAGTCTTCGACGCGACACCTCAAAGAGGGTCCAAATGTCGCGATGATTCAGCACGATCTGTCGATGTACACGATCGATAATTTCCGCGCGACGGAACGCGAAACCTTCGAATCCTTCCTCCATCTCACCAGAGCGTCGCTCGCGGAAAAACCGGACCTGGTCGTCCTGCCGGAAACGGCCATCAACGCACGCATCAACGAGGAGTTTCTCACCAGCGGAACCGACGCGATGCAGGAAATGCTGAGGGATTATTTTCCGCAAGGGTGGACCCTGGACGACGTTCGATCGCTCCAACAGGCCGGCAAAAACTCGCGCGGCGTTTTTCAGAAAATCGCGGATGAATCGAATGTGTCATTCGTCATCGGCGCCACGGCGATGGAATGGAAACCAACCGCCATTCCCGCACGCGTCGATCGATACAACTCCGCTTACCTCCTTGTTCCGGGAGCGGTGAAGCCGGTCGCGCGATATGACAAGCGACACGTTGTTCTCTTCGGTGAATACGTTCCCTTCCGCTACACGATGCCCTGGCTCTACAACTGGTTGTATTCGCTGACGCCGTTCCCAAAAGACGGCAAACACTACTCACTCAGCATGGGCGAAAGCTATTCAACGTTTTCATTCCCGTCCGCATCCAACAAAAAGCGTGTATTTCGGGCGGCCGCGCCCATCTGCTATGAAGAAATCATGCCCTACATCACGCGCGAATTCACGCATGGTAACGAATCAGGCAGGAAGGAAATCGATCTGCTCGTGCCCATCAGCAATGACGGCTGGTTCGCACACAGCACCGAACTGGAGCAGCATCTGGCCGCGGGCGTCTTTAGGGCGGTTGAAAATCGCATTGCCGTAGCGCGGTCGGTGAACACGGGCGCGAGCGCGATGATTTACCCAAACGGAAAAATCCACAGCCGCGTCGAAATGATGCCCGATCAAGTGGCGAATCTCGATCCCTTGGAATCGGCATTGGTCGCGCTCAAACCCATGATCGAGGAACTGGCGGCATCCGGAGCCGACGAGGCCGCGTTCAACACCGCCCGGCGAAAAATCTCGACGCTTGTGAATGGCGACATTGCACGGGGATACGCCAGACTGGGGCCGGCCTTCGAACTGTATGCCTCGCGGCTCGACCGCCTGCAGGGCAATCAGTCCCGCAATCCGGTGATGTTTGAGCGCGCGGTGAACCTGCTGAGATTCCATGTCGACGAGGAGATTTCCGCCGTGCGGCGATGGCGACATCGCCCCGATACGGCGCCCGGATTTGTCGTGGACCAAGCCATGCTGGATGGCCGATTGACTTTGTATACCCGCGGCGGCGACTGGTTTGCGGCCACCCTGCTTGGACTGACCGCAATCATCCTGTTAGATTGGTTTCAGATTCGTCTTCGTCGAAATCGAATGGGCCCGCCCGCCACGGAAGGTGACGCGACATGAAACGGATTCTCATATTCATCGGATTAACCACATTCCTTTCGGGATGCGCTACCCCCCAGCAACAACAGAAAATGTCTCAGGATGCACAGGCCGTTTTTCGCGCCCGATGCATGAAGGTTTTGGAGGAGGCGGCTTTTGGAGACGAGCCGGCCGACCGCATGCAGGCTTTGGAAGCCTTCAAGGAAGTCGCCCGCGCGAAGGCCTGGCCCTGCAAGCCGTTCCCTCAACATCGAAAATGAATACCCGGGTGCCAGCTTTGCGGCCCTGATGGCGGCTGGTGAAATCGGAGCAACCTATCTGGTGGACATGGTTCGCACGAGAGCGGAGCATGCCAATCCGCATGTCCGGCTCGCCGCCATTTTCGCCCTGCACAAATTCGGCGATACGTCACGCACCAGCGAAATCGCCAACGCCCTACTGAATCACAAGGATGCGAAAGTTCGAGCGAACGCAGCATTCATCCTCGGCCGAATCGGCGGAAAACAACAAATCAAGCTCCTCAAAACCGCGCTCCGACGAGAAAAGAAGGACCTACCCAAGATGCAGATTCTGGAGGCCCTTGCCACCATTGGGGACCGCTACGCCACAGAGCGGCTGATTTTCGAGGGCTACAGTGAGGTGCCGCAGCAGTCTGCCGTCGCACTCATGATGCTCGCCAATGCCAAAGCCGACATGGCCGAGGAGATTTTCTGGTTTCGGATGCAATCGTCGAAGTGGCCCGAAATACAACTGCAAGCCGTCAGAGGCCTGGCTCGGCTGGGTCAGCCACAGGGGCGAGCCTATGCGATAAAGGCCCTTTCTTTTAATTCTCCAGTGGATGACAATCCAAAAGATCCACCCCAGCAGCAGATCAGCCGGGTAAGGGGGTTGGCTGCTTTGGCCTTGGAGTCGGTTGGCGATCCCGAAGCACTCCCGGCCTTAAAAAGAGCATTCGACCAACCCGGCCAGTCGAATTATGTTCGCATCGCCGTGGCGCGGGCAGCCATTCGAACCATCAATCTCTGCCGGCCCGACCTTGCGGACGAGAATTTGCCCATTGTTCCGGACAGGCCAACCCATCGGCTGGCTGGCGACCCGAACCGCGCGGAACCCTAGCAGGTACAATAAAACGTGATGCGCTGGTTCCCATTCGCCATACTTCTTTATCTTACAACGGTGCTGCAAACCGCATTTGCGCCGTTTATCGCAATTCACACGGTGCAGCCGGATCTGATGGTCATTCTGGCCGTCTATTATGCCATGCATGCCCGCCGCTATGACGCGCTGATCGCGTGCTGGATCATCGGACTGGTGACAGACCTGGCCGGCACCAGCTACACCGATCTGGGATATTCCAATTTGGGTGTGAGCGCGCTGGGCCTCGGTCTTCTGGGGCTGGTCATTGTTAACCTTCGAGAGCTGACATTTCGAGAAAGCGGCGCCTCTCAATTACTGACCACGTTTCTCGCAAAGCTCTGCCTGAACCTGATCGTTGGATCGCACATGCTATATGTGATCGACGACATGGGTCGGTTCGGCGACGTATTTACCGTCGCATTCTGGCAGGCAACTTACACAGCCGCCCTCGCTCTCTACGGCTATTGGATCCTCAAACAACTTCGATTCATTCTGGGGGTCGGTCTCGCCGAGGGCATTCGTACGCGCTAAATTGGTGTCCTGCGTCGCGTTGCTGAATCGTACACCCCGATCGACCGCATTGAACAAAACCACCCAAAGTAAACTCCGCAAAGTTGAGAATAGAAGATGTCCCGCTGACGAGCGCTGCCGTTAGCCTTGCATGCCGGATTTCATGCACAAGTTCCTGCGAACACTTACTCTGAGTCGCCGTATTACAGATTGGTGTCCGTGAAATTCACAGGCCAACCCGGAACTGTTTGAGTTCACCCTTGAGAAACCGGGAAATCCGTTAATAATCGTTCGGCTTCGCCTCGCCTCGTTACGTGTTTGATGATCGCCTGATTTTCTTATGTTTGAACGACGCCTCAGAATCGTGTTGTCGATCCCGGTCGTATTCGCGATCATCCTCATCGCGCGACTTTTCAATCTTCAAATCGCCCAGGGCGAAGCCTTTGAACAAAAGGCCGATCAGGCGCTGGTTTCACCGAAAAATTCCTGCCGCCCCTGCGCGGCCGGATACTCGATCGCTTCGGACGACCGCTTGTTTCCGATGCGCCTGCCTGCGATGTGTCGATCCACTATGGCGTTCTCAGCATGGATGGCGCCGATGTGACGGACGAAGAGACCGGCGGTGAGGTTCAATTGTCCAAAAAAGCCGTCGCTCGAATGAAAAACTCGTATATCGAGCAATTGGCGCTGAAACTGCGCCGCTCGGAGCCGGCACTCAAGGGCATTACCAGCGAACAAGCCAAGCAGGAAGTGATCGAGCGAATCGCCCGCATGTGGATAACTCTCGAAAAGCGGTCCGGCACGCCGCTTCCATTAATGAACAGGCGGCGCAAGGCCATTTGTTCGCGAATCGAATCGCTTCGCAGGTACATCTGGAATGCAAGAAACAATTCGGAATCCGATGACGCGCTCGCTCAAATCCGCCTGCGGGAGGATCACCAGTTTCATTCGATTCTCCGCGACATTTCGCCGGAAGTTCGCACGCAACTGGAAGTGGAACTCGCCGGCATGCCGTTTGTCCGCATCGAGCCCTCTGTGCGGCGCGTGTGGAGTGAATCGGCCGGTTCGCTTTCCCACGCCATGGGAACGCTCGGCCAGGTCAGTGCCGAACGCATGGAGAATGATGATCGCGCGGAAGACTGGCTCGGCTGCTATCGACCGGGCGATGAAGCGGGCGTCTCCGGGGTCGAGTATCTGTGCGAAAACATGCTGCGCGGCCGACGGGGGATTTGAAGAAAAATACCTCGATGGACGAATCAAATCCTCGCAGCCGCCGGTGGATGGACGCGACGTCCAGCTCACGATTGATCTGCACCTGCAATCTCGCATCTACGACATTCTAGACGAAGCGATCAAGGCCGATCCATTTGTGACGGGCGCCGCCTGTGTGGTGATCGATGTTCGCACGCGCGAGATCCTTGCGATGGTAAGCGCGCCGACCTTTTCGCAACAGGATGCGCGAAAGGACTTCGACAAACTCAGGGACGACGCCCGCTATCGCCCGCTGCTGTTCCGTGCCGTGGCCGAGGAATACCAACCGGGGTCGATCATCAAGCCCGTATCGATGCTCGCCGCCTTCCGCAACAATACAATCGATCCCAAACAGTCAACCCACTGCGACGGCAGCTACATACCCGGCTCGAAGAACTGGCACTGCTGGACATACTGGAAGAGTCTACCGGGTCACGGATATGTCACTGCCGAGGAGGCAATTCAACACAGTTGCAATGTGTTCTTTTACGCGCTGGGCGATCGTCTCCGGGCCGATCGGCTGACACAGTTCTTTCGCGAGTTCATACTGGGTCCGGGCTTCGAAGGCACATCGCGCCGCCGTGTTACCGGATTGCCCGAGGAGCGATCGGGCATTATTCCGACACACGCCTATCTCAAGAAAAAGAAAAATCGGGATTTTCAACCGGCTGACGGACGAAACTATGCGATCGGTCAGGGCGAATTGCAGATCACACCGCTTCAGGCCGCCAACATGTATGCCACATTGGCGACGGGCCAGTATCGCGATCCCACTTTGATCGCCAATGATGGCAAATACCGGCCTTCCGTCGAAATTCCGGACCTCTCAAAAAAGGCGTGGAGCACCGTCCGTAACGGTTTATTCCGCTGCGTAAACGACTCGGGTGGAACCGCGTACAAACACGCGCGCCTCGATGAATTGGAAATATGTGGCAAAACCGGCAGCGCCCAGTGCGTGGCCCGGGCAATTGAAGAGCGCTTCACATACAGAATCAAAGGGCAGATCAAATCAGTCGTTGCGCCGTCCATCGAAAAAGCCCGCGAATTGCTGGATGCGGGTTCGAAAGACATTTTCATTAAGCGAGAAGTGCTGAAGCGCTGGCCGCCGAATCGAGAGGGCAAGGATGAGCCGCCCACCCACGCATGGTTTGCCGGGTTTGCCCCGTATGGCAATCCGGAAATCGCCTTGGCCGTGATCCTCGAACACGGCGGAGGCGGCGGGCAGGCGGCCGGCCCGATCGGCAAGGAGGTGTTCAGCACGTTGATCGATTTCGGCTATCTTCGCGAAACGAGCACCCTCGTGCGGTCGGAAGATCGCCCATGAACGACCTCTCACCACGCCTGATGCCGCCGCTCGGATGGGTTGTCACCGCCTGTGCCGTCCTGCTGACCACCACGGGCTTGCTGGGCGTCTATGCCAGCGAGGCCGGCACAGGCGAATTGCCGGAGCAAACGCTCCGACAGCTCATGTTCCTCGGCATGGGAATCACGGGCTTTGCGATCATCCAGTTCATCGGGTATCGCGAAATAGGCCGGTGGGCCTATCCGATGTTCTTCGTCACGCTCGTGCTACTTGTTCTGTTGCTGGTTGCGCGAAAAGTCAATCTGCAACCCTTTATTATTCCCAAGCGCAATACCTACCGATGGATTCTCATCGGCCCGATCAACATTCAAGTCTCCGAATATGCCAAATTCGTGTACATCGTGGCACTTGCATATTACCTGCGCTATCGCACGAACTATCGCAGTTTTGCGGGATTGTTCATGCCATTTGTGCTGACATTGGTGCCAATGGCGCTGATCCTCAAGGAGCCGGACCTCGGCACCAGCCTGCTGCTTTTGCCCACGCTATTTGTCATGCTTTTTGTGGCCGGCGCGAAGAAACGCCATCTTGCCATCATCATTTCGCTCGGCCTCATCGCCGCACCAGTTTTCTATTTTTCACCCCTGATGAATCAATATCAGCGGGAACGCATCCTTGCCATGTTTCATCAGGGCGAGGGCGACAGGGCATGGCAGATGAACGCCGGATATCAGCTCAATCAATCAAAAATCGCGCTCGGAAGCGGCGGCGTCTTTGGCCAGGGCTTCACCGAAGGCGCTTTCTTCAGGCACGACCTGTTGCCGGAGGAACATAATGATTTCATTTTCGCGGTATTGGGCCATCAATGGGGCTTCTTTGGCTGTCTGGGCATTCTTTCGCTTTATCTCATCATCATTGCTGTCGGCCTCACCATCGCGTCGGCCACGCCCGATCCGCTCGGTCGACTGATGGCGGTCGGCGTGTGCGCCATAATCTGCGCGCAAACCATAATTAACTCCGGCATGACGGTCGGCCTCATGCCGGTCACGGGCATGGGGCTTCCGTTTGCCAGCATGGGCGGCAGCGGGCTAATCTCAAACTACATGATGTTGGGAATCCTTGTGAGCACGGCCAGACCCCGACCGCTCGAAATGGCGCGAAAGCCGTTTGAATATGATTTTGACGAATAACGAACAGAGTCGGTCGGATTCAAACACCAATTTCATTGACGCGAACGACATCGGACGAGGCGTCCATGGCGTCGTTTGCGAGTCGATCGGCGTCTTTGTTTTGCTCGCGGCGCACATGCTGAATGTGCCACTTCTTGAAGCGTCCTAAATTCGCCATCGCTTCGTCGTAGAGCGGCTTCAAACCTTCATTCTTAACGCGATAATCGCCATGAACCTGCTTAACCAGCAATTCGCTGTCGGACCGAATGTCGAGCTCGTCCGCACCTGCTTTGGCCGCGATTTCCAGCCCCTTCAGTAGCCCGGTATATTCGGCCTGATTATTCGTAACATGACCGAGATAGTAACCTGCTTCAAAAAGCACCTTACCTTCGGCATCACGAATGGCCACACCCGACCCACCCGGACCGGGATTGCCCCGCGCGCCGCCGTCAACGTGAATAATGAGTTTCATGGGCCCGACTATGCTCTCAAAAGGTTTGAGTTTGCAAACTTGAAGTGCGGAGCGATGAACTACACGGCCGCCGCGGCTCTGGTATAGAGAATTCGACCGCATACATTGCAAAGCACGGCTTCATCGCGCGACAGAATCGAATTCACCTGCTCAATTGTAATCGACATGTTGCAGCCCTCGCAGGCATATTCCTGCCGGCGCGGGTGGGTTCGCACGACAGCGGCCATGGCTTCGCCGTCGTTGCCCTTTGCGACACGGTTAAACATTTCGAGCGCCTTCGGCGGCACCGAAGCCGCGGCCTCTTTTCGCTGAGCCGTCAGCTTGTCCATCCTGTCTTTTGATCTCGATCGCGCGTCCTGCACCTCAGCATCAAAATCCTTCAATTTCGCTTCTTCCTTGCCGAGTTCCTCGCGTATCGATTCGAGCTGCTTTTTCTTTTCGTCGATCTGTGTCAACAGCGTAAGCACGCGTTCTTCAACTTTGCTGGTGTCCGCCTTGTAGGTGTTGAGTTGTGTAAGGACGGCCGAGTATTCTTTTTGATTTTTTGACGTGTTGAGTGCGGCCCGATACTTGGCCACCTCTGCTTCGGCGGTTTTGGCTTCAAGGTTCAACCGATCGGCATCGATCTGGTCGGTGCGAATCTGTTGTTCCTGAGATCTTATGCGGGCTTCGACTTCCGCGATGCGCTGCTTTTGTCGTGTGCAGGCGCGAATTTTCCGGTCGATGCCGCGCTGAATATCGGCGATTTGCGATTCCACTTCCTGCAGGCGATGCAACGCCTCGAGTGTGGCTCCCATCGATGTCAGGTCCCTTCCGAGTGTGGCCGACGCGATTCCATCATGAACTTGTCGTGCGACCACGCCATTATGCCGCAGACTTCCATTTTCATCAATCCCGCATTCCTGCCGAAAAACAGGCCCGTAGCACGTTTTTGCGATCCACTCGTAAGAACGACACGGTCCGGCACGAATGCACCGACTTTGTGGCAAATAAGACGCAATGCTATACTAATGGACTCGCGATGGCCCGATGCAGTTCAATGAAAACTGCGATTTGGTCTTTACGGAATTGACGATACCGTCGGAAGCGGCCAACGCACGACTTAGGAACCAAAAGTGAAAAAAAACCTCACCGAGACACCCACAACCATCGAACCGCTACAGAGTCAGGACGAACGAAGCGCCAGGGACGCAGCGATCCTCGCATTTGTCGAGAAGCATGCACCCGGCCCGGATGCCGACCTCTATGCCAATATGATAAAAACCGTCTGCCGCCTGTCGCGCGACGGAACCAATCGGGCCGAAGTCAAACTCGTCGACAAGGCCCTGGCCGAACTTCGGTATGCCTTCAAGACGTTCGCCCCATATGAACACATCCCCAAAGTGTCCATCTTCGGCTCCAGCAGAACGCCCGAAGGCCACCCGGAGTACCTCCAGGCGGTGAAATTCGCGGAACGCATGCGCGAAAGCAGTTGGATGGTCATCACCGGCGCGGGCGACGGCATCATGAAGGCCGGGCATGGCGGCGCAGGCGCCGAAGCGAGTTTCGGCGTCGCCATTCGCCTGCCCTTCGAACAGCGGACGAACGACATCATTGAGGGCGACCAGAAGCTCATCAATTTCAAATATTTCTTCACCCGCAAACTCATGTTCACGAAAGAGGCCAAGGCCGTGGCTCTGTTTCCCGGCGGCTTTGGCACGCAGGACGAGGGCTTCGAGGTGTTGACCTTGGTGCAAACCGGGAAGGCGCTGCTCGTACCAATTGTCATGCTCGATGCCGGGCGGCACTTACTGGCAGCACTGGCGAACCTATGTGAAGGCCGAGCTGCTTCACACCAATATGATCAGCCCCGAAGACATGAGCCTGATCAAATTCACGGACAATATTGAAGACGCCGTTGAGGAAATCCTCACTTTCTATCGGCGCTTCAACTCGTACCGTTATGTGAAGGATCGACTGGTCATGCGGCTCAATTCGCCGCTTCCTCATGGTGCCTTGGAGCACATTCAACGGGAATTCAGCACGATTCTCGACATGGGCACATACGAGCTGTCCGGTGCGCTGCCCGAAGAGGAGGACGAACTTCCCGGCATGCCGCGGCTCATCTTCAAGTTCAATCGCCGCTCACACGGAAAACTCCGGCAGCTTGTCGACTACATCAATCGCGTCGATCTGCCTCCCAAGAGATAACCGAACCAGGGATTAGCGAAAACCATGTTGCGCAAAGCGCTGCTCGTCATTCTGCTCCTGACACCGCCCCTCGCGACAGCCGTCGTGATGAAGCTGAATGCCTACCCGCGCCGTTTCGCCGCGGTGGAGCCATATTCGATCTACAGGGGCGGCAGGCCGACGCCCGGCCAAATCGAAAGACTTCATTCCGAATTCAACATCAAAACAATCGTCAGCCTGCTGGAGGACAAGAAAACTCCGGCCGACGCCGCACGCGTGCGCACCGCAAACCAATCCGGGATCAAAATCACGAGAATCCCGATGCCCGGTGACGGAACGGCCGATTTCGCCCTGCTCGATATGGCGGCCGATGCAATCGCCCGGCCCGAAAACCAGCCGTTGTTCTTTCATTGTGCTGCGGGCAAGCAGCGATCAAATGCCGTCACAGCGGCATACCGGATGAAGCACTGCGGCTGGACGCTGGAGCAGGCCCTGTCCGAGCTTCAAGAAAAACACGGTCTTGAACGTGAGGACAAGGAGCGGAGGCTCGTTGAACACCTGAAGCGATATGCAAACTGGCTTAAATCGAGCAAAGGCGCCGATGCCACCGCCGCGGGACCAATCAAACTCACACCGTAAATCCGGCACAAAACCCAAGCCCCCCTTCGATCTAATGTGAACCACCATGCTGATCTTAATGCAAAAAAACGCAACAAAAGAGCAGATCGACGCCGTATGCCGGCGCATCGTCGAAATCGGCTATCAGCCCCACCAAATCCCGGGCTCCATGCGCGTCGCCATCGGCATTACCGGCAACGAGGGTGCGGTCTCTACCGAGCATTTCATGCAGCCTGAAGGCGTGGCCGACTGCGTACCCGTTTCGAATGCTTACAAGCTTGTCAGCCGCGAGGTAAAGCCCGAGCCCACCATCGTGCGCGTCGGCGATGTATCGATCGGCGACGGCCACCTCCAGATCATCGCGGGGCCCTGCTCGGTCGAATCGAAAGATCAGATTTTCAGAACCGCCGAGGTCGTCGCCAAGAGCGGCTCCAAGATGCTGCGCGGCGGCGCTTTCAAGCCAAGAACCTCCCCCTACGCGTTTCAGGGCATGAAGCAGGATGGGCTGCGGCTGCTCGAACAGGTGCGCGAGGCGTTTGGCTTGAAAATCGTCACCGAGGTGAAAGACTCCGAAACGCTCGACGAGGTCGCGGAGGTGGCCGATGTGATTCAGATCGGCGCCCGCAATATGCAGAACTTCTCGCTGCTCGAGGCCTGCGGGCGGCTGCGAAAGCCCGTGCTGCTCAAGCGCGGAATGATGGCCACGCTGAAAGAGCTGTTCATGGCGGCGGAATACCTGCTGTCGCTCGGCAATTACGATGTCATTCTCTGCGAGCGGGGCATTCGCAGCTTTGAAACCATGACGCGCAACACATTCGATATTTCCGCCATTCCACTCATCAAGAGACACACCCACCTGCCTGTGGTCGCCGACCCGTCGCATGGCGTCGGCATTTCATGGGCCGTTCCGGCCATGGCCAAGGCATCGGGCGTGGCCGGCGCGGACGCTGTCATGGTCGAAGTCCACCCTCAACCCGACCACGCGCTCTCGGATGGTCAGCAATCGCTGACGTTAGCGGAGTATGAAAAGCTGGCAAAACAAATGAATGAGCTTGCCGCGTGGCGCGGAAAATCAAATTGAATCAGCGGATCGGAAAACGCCGTTTTCAAAAAGCGACAATTCGTTTCATTGTTACTTCCGTCTCATTTCTCGCACCCGCTCCTCACATCACATTCCTCAAGTGATGCGCGCATGAACCTCATGAAACCGCACCCAACCCGCCAACGACATGTTTCCGAAGAATGGATGGGTTCGAAAGGGTCCGGCAAATTCATGCATGAGCTTGATCGCATTTCGCAGCCGGGCGATGGAAGCCGGCAATGCCACATCCTCCTGGGGTAGAATCGACTCGTTGGCCGGAACATTCGCCGGCAGTCGCCCGATGCCGAGAAAAACGCAGCGAAAAACGCGCCGCACCCACATCGGCGGCAGGCGGGCCGGCAACATTCCCTCAGGAATGAGGCCGATCTGCCACTCAATCGCCATCGCCAGATGGTCGGCCACCTGTGCGAGCGTCCAATTCTTCGAGCGGGTTTTCCCCTTTGAAGCCAACAACTCGATGTCACCGGGAATTGAAGTGAGTTTTCGCAGCATGTGTCAGGCAGGCTCGGCCCATTCTTCGCTGTTCTTGCGTTCTTCACGGATAAAACCGCAAGTCATCATAGAATCGAACCGACGCGCTTTCCGGAACCGACATCACATCCGTCGGGTCCGTCGAATGGCCGTAGCCGAGCAAATGCCCCAACTCATGCCGCCGCGTTTGAAACGCCTTGCAAATACGCTTCGATCGGCAACGAAGCATCCCACTTTTGGATTGTCTCGGTAAAAACATCGGCCTTCCGTTCGCCAATGCGTGCAACGCCCCACCGCGTCGCATCGTCGCCGCCGAATCGGATGAGAAAGTCGCACGCATCAAAATCGTGAAAAGTAATGCGAAGCCCGTGGTCGCTGAAATCCGCAACCATGTTGTTGTAAACCACCAGCTGCCAATCGTCTGGAAACGCCGTCGCCGAGAAATCAAGGCAAACAACACGCGTCGGAATGGGTAGCGGCTGCTCCATGTCCGAACCGCAACCCGCGCCGGCGAACAAAAAACCAAACGTCGTCAAAACCTGTAGGCGAGCCTGAAGCATCTTCTCCACATTCCAAAGGGCGTTACTGTGCGAAACCCATGGATGCCGAAATATCATTCCGCAGGAATCCCGAATGCGAAATCGATGGTATCAGAAAATGGCAGCCACTCATCACATCTTATTCAACCGCCAAAAGTCCGTCACCGGCCTGCCAGCACCCTTTTTCTAGGACGCCCGATCGCATTCACATTTCAAATCCCGATAAAAGCTGAATACCCTCGTCCATCCGCTCGAATTACAATCGGATGCATCGCCACGCGCCACGAACCGGACATCGAATGTCGATTGCAACACTTCCCAGAACCGTACGCACCTTTGCACGACTCCGCGTGATTGCGCAGGCGCTGACAAAACACGGCTTCGGGCACTTTGTCGGCCGGCTTCAGCTCGGCGGCTACCTCCCCACGGCCAATCTATTCCGCAGCAAGAAGAAACAGGAGGAATTTGAAGAAATCGACCCAATGGTCGACATCGGCAACCGACTTGTCAAAGTCTGCGAGGAGCTTGGCCCCACTTTCATAAAGCTGGGACAGATCGCCTCGACCCGCGCGGACCTTCTGCCGGCTCAGGTGCTGGCCGCCCTTGAAAAATTGCAGGCCGATTGCAAGCCGTTTCCATCTGAACAATCCAAGATCATCTTCGAGCGGGACACCGGCACATCCGTTCACGAGGCTTTTTCTTCTTTTGAAGACAGGCCATTCGCCAGCGGTTCCATCGGGCAGGTTCACAAGGCCGTCACCATCGACGGCCAGAAGGTGGTTGTCAAAATCAAGCGGCCGGGCATCGACGAGACGATTCGCCTCGATGTGTATGTCATGAAATTCCTTGCGGAACAGGCCGAGCATTTCTTCTCTGAACTGCGCCCGTTCCGGCCGATCCTTCTTGTCGACGAATTCACGCAAACGCTCGAACGCGAGCTGGATTTTGTCAACGAGGCATCGGCCACGGCACGCTTCTTCGAAATATTCAAGGAGGATCCCGGCGTCAGCACACCCATGGTGCGATGGGATCTCACGGGACCCAATACCCTGACACTTGAATACATGGAAGGTCTCAGCTTTCGTGAGGCCATGCAAGATGGCGGCCCAGTCATTGATCGAAAGGCCCTTGCACATCGCATGGGCGAGTGTTTCGTCAAGCAATTCTTCGACACAGGCCTCTTTCACGCCGACCCGCATCCGGGCAATCTGCGCATTCGTCCGTCCGACGGCTTCGTGCTGATCGACTTCGGCATGGTCGGCCAAATCAGCGAGGACATGATCGACAAGCTGGTCATCGGCATTGTCGCGGCCGTGCGAAAAGATGTTGAAATCGTCGTCGACATTCTGGCCGAGGTCGATGCACTGGGTCCGCAGACCGATCGGGTCGCGCTGTCCCGCGATTTGCGGCTGTATCTGGACAAGTACTACGGCCTGCCGCTGCATCGCCTCGACATGGCGACCATTTTCCGCGAATTGCTCGAAACTGTACGGCGAAACGACGTGACACTGCCGCGCGATTTCGTCGCGCTATTCAAATCCCTCACCATCATCTCCGGCGTGATTCTTCAATTCGATCCGGATTTCAACCTCATCGAGCTGCTCAAACCCAAGCTCTCGACCATGCTGCGGGAGCGGTTTTCGGCCAAGCGGCTCCTGCGCTTCGCCGGCATGACATCGTGGCACATTGGCGGCATCCTTCGCGATGGACCGCGGTTGATGCGCGACATGCTTCGCGGCATCGGACGCGGCCGGTTTCAGGTCAATATTCGCCACGAAAATCTCGACCATTTGGCCAGTGAGTTGGATCGATCTAGCAATCGGCTGGCACTCTCTGTCATCATGGGCGCGACCATCATGGGCGGTTCCATGCTGCTCTCGATGGAATCGGCGGTGAAAATCTTCGGCTTCGAGATTCGCTACCTCGGCTTTGTCGCTTACGCCTTGGCGTCATTCATCGCAGTCTGGCTGGTGGTCGCCATCCTGCGCAGCGGAAAACTGTCATAATCATGGCATCATTATCGGAAGAAAACCGGAAGTGTGGCACCGGCTATTAGCCGGTGCCACACTTCCGGTTTGCCAGGTTCAAACCATTTTTCCGCCTAAATTAAGCCGTTTTCACCCCCGCATCGAACCGATGAATCCCTGCCAATTGACTCCACAGGGAAACCCATGCGCACGATTCATCACGGTTCCGATATCTCACAGCGCGACGCCTCCCCGCAGGCCGACGCTCCCATTCTAACATTTGAGACCTACAGAGACAATTCGAGTGATCCCTCCCTCGCGGATGTCCGCGAGATGACCGTTCGGCCGCGCCATCGGCTCGCGCGGCTGGACGATGTCATTGCGGTGTCACTTTTCGCGATCGCGCTGGCCGCAAGAGCCCCCTTTATCATCAAAGGCGAAACCCTCCTTCATTCCGACGAAGCCATTACAGGCCTCATGGCTCAGGACATCGCCGAGGGCAAGTCGCTCCCGATCTACTTCTACGGCCAGCGCTACATGGGTTCGCTCGAAGCATTCGTCATTGCCGCCATCTCGCCACTCTTCGACAATCCGATTCACGCGCTTCGCACGGGACCGGCCGTCTTTCTCGCACTCATGGTCGCCGCGCAATATCTCATGCTCACCCGCTGGTTCGGCCGCGCGGGCGGTCTCATCGGCGCGGCGGTGCTGATTTGCGGATCGCCGATGTTTATGCAGTGGTCGATCTCCGCCCGAGGGGCTTACATCGAAATCCTGCTCTGGGGCACCCTGCTACTCTGGAGCTACACCGAGTGGTTCATGCCTGAACAGAGCCGCGCCCCTGAACAGAGCCGCGCCCGTAAGGAAGCGGTCGGCGTTTCCCAAGATAGCCGCCTCGAGTCACGATCGAACGCCCGAGCAAAACAAATCCTCTTCGGCCTCCTCATCGGCTCGGGCCTCTGGCTGAATCCTGCCATCGTCCTCTTTATCGTACCGATCATTATTCATTCCTTGCTGAACCGGCCGTTGACACATTTGTCGGAAAGCCCGGTCTCGCGAAAGGCATTCAGCCGATTCACGTCGACTTTCGGCCGTGCCGCCCTTCCCGTCGCCACCCTGGCCGCCGTTTTGCTTCTGAACATAACATGGGCCGTCTGGGTCGCGGACCACAAAGTCCACAGTGCCCTGCTGCTCGGCATCGTACCGAAGCCCGTGGCCGCCGTGATCATTCTCACTACCGCGCTGGCCATCGGCATCTGGATCAAACGAAAAACGCGACTCTTCCAAACCACTCGCCGGCTTGCCACTGACAATGCTGCCTTGCTGATCGGCGCAGTGATCGGCGTCATTCCTGCGGTCATTTACACCGTTCTCGCCGCCATCGGCATTCGCCCGCTCGATCCTTCCCTGCCACTCGGGTTTCGGCCGTTCTGGTTCGCCGGCGAAACGCTGGTTTACTTGCTGGACGGCCTGCCGTTGCTCTTTGGCGCCGACCCGCGCCCGTTTCTCCAGCTCGTCGGCGTCGGCCGCGATACTGTGGCGAAGCCTCTGGATGTCATTGACTCGGCACTCGTCGTCGCCGCAAACTGGATGGTTCTGGGTTGCGCCGTCTCATGCGCAATGATGCTCATTTCGGGGCATCGCGCTGCACTGTCCCGCCTTCTTAGGCTTCGCCCTAAGTGCCACTCTCCAGTCATCCTGCTGATGGGCGGCGTCGCATCGGGCACGGCGCTGTATCTTCTGGGCGGCTGCACCCTCGACTTCACCACAATTCGATATCTCGTCCCCCTCTGGGCGTTCATTCCCGGCCTCTTGGCCGCAGTGTTTGTCAGCAAGCGCTTCCGGCTCATCGGCAAAATCGCTCCTCTTTTGCTTTGCGCGGCGTGGGCGACGGGGCAGGTGGCCATGAACAGGCAGCTTGGCGCGCCGCATCCGCTTCGCGCCCTTGCGACACAGCTTGTCAACGGGAACATAGATACCGCCGTGGCCGAGCCGCTCGATGCCCACCTTCTGTCCTATCTGACACGGCAAAAGTGCCGCACCATCGAATTTGAATCATTCTGGCCCCGGCTGGGTCATTATCATTCGCTCATGAATAGCAAAGGCTCAGCGAATTATGTTGTTCAAACCTCGGAAATCGACCGCACATGGGACTGGATCGCGGGCGGCTGGCCCGGCGAAACGCCCCCGGAGACCAAACGGTTCCTTTGGCCCAAGTTGCGCCGCGCCATCAACGATGACCCAAATCGAGTCACAACACGCACAAGTCTCGGCAGCGGGTACGAATGTATCCGCCTTTCTCCGCCGCTCAATGATCGCACAATATTCAAAAGCGTGCAGGGATGAAAAAAGTTCCCTCGCCACGCACGCGCGATTGAACCAAAAAAGAATCCGGCCGGAGTGCCAATGCACCACGACCGGATTCATCAATTCAATTAGAACTCGGCGTTGTGAGTTATGGACGAACGGACTCGAAGTCCGTCAAGCCACACAACCCAGAATATCGCCAAAGAGCGTCTGGAAGCTGGGCAGCGAGAAACCAAACCATCCTGTGAAGTACGAGGCGAAACCGAGGAAGAAATCAATCGCGCCTAAGAAGGGATTGATAATTGCACAAATACCGTCCATTTTTTGACTCCTTTTGATTCGATCAGATACAACCTGGTTGAGGCAGTGACAAGATCGAGTCACCCCTCACGAAATGCGGCCGCCGATCACGGCAGCGCTTTTCAGCAACTTAACACCTTATCCTTCTTATCGGAATCGTGTTTTCGCCCGGTTGAGCAAAATTGAGCGATTTTCAGCTCGAGCCATGGCGCCCAAGAACTTGGGAAGTAAACTCTTCTAATTCAATTTCATGAATAGGTTTACGTGAATTGAGTAAAAGCCCGCAACAATATCAATTCTAAGCCAATCTACCGGGCTACCCTGCCCGATCTCGGATTTCATGCACTTTGCGACGATAGAATCGAAGGTTCGCACATTTGAAAGTCCGTCATGCCAAGTCCGAAAAAATCACCACTCTGGGGAACCAACCCGCATCCGCTTCTCACCCTTGATGAAGCATGGGATTGCATTGCTCATGCTGTCAGCCACCTCGACCCGGTACCCATCTCGACAGAACAGTCACTCGGGCGTGTCCTGGCCGCACCGGTACCGGCCACCGACGACTATCCCATCTTTGACAAGTCCATGATGGACGGTTTCGCAGTTCGATCGGCCGATTGTCAAAATCCTGTCACGGAATTGAAACTCGCAGGCGTCATTGCGGCCGGGGTCACCGAAAAAACCACCTTGCCGCCCGGCAATGCAGTTCGCATCAACACCGGCGCGCCGATTCCGGCCGGCGCCGATTCCATTGTGCGAATCGAGAATACAACACTTTCCCCCGATGGATTGCGCGTCACCATTCGGAACGTCGTGAAGCCGGGCGCCCATCTCACGCGACGCGGCCAACACGCCCGTCGGGGTGACATCCTTCTTGCACCGCCGCTGCTCATCGAAGCTCCGCAGATCGCCGTGCTCACATCAAACGGCACGACGAACGTTTCTGTTTATCCCGATATCGATGTCGGCATCGCTGTCACCGGCGACGAACTCGTCCCCAGCGGCGCGCCGCGAGCGCACGGACAAATATTTGAGAGCAATGGTCCCATGCTGGCCGCGCTGGTGACGCAATTCGGGGCGACGCCCCATTCGGTCGGCATCGTTCGCGACAATCCCGCAGATCTTCGTTCGAAGTTGACCAGCGCACTGCGTCATCCGGTTGTCATTGCGGCGGGCGGCATGTCTCTGGGCACGCTCGATCTCGTTCCGAACGCATTTGCCGATCTTGGCGTTGAATGGCAGTTTCATGGCGTACAGGTTCGCCCCGGAAAGCCCGTCGCCTATGGCCGCGGTCCCAACGGCCAGCATGTCTTCGGCCTGCCCGGAAACCCGGTCAGTGCCTATGTCTGTGCGTGGCTGTTTGTTCGCATGGCCATTCGCGGCTTGCAAGGCCATGCGGTTCGCCCGCCCCATCGCTGGAAGGCCATGCTCACCCGCGAAGTCAAAGCCGCCAAGGACAATCGACCGGCTTTTGTGCCCGCGCGGGTTTGGAACACCGATGCCGATGGCCTCGTTGTCGAACCCTGCGGCTGGGGCGGCTCCGGCGATCCCTTCGGTGCGGCGCTGGCCAATGCGCTTCTGGTTCGAAACGACCCAACCCTAGTGCAAACACCCGGCTGCCAGGTTGAAGTCATCTTCATTTCGAAGGAAATGTAAAAAGAACAACCGCCCGGCTCAGAATTTCATCCTAACCGGGCAGCCAGTTGTACTTGCGCATGGCCGTGGCCGATCGCCGCCACCGCCCATTCAATCTACGAGTGCTTAATTCAAGTCGTCCGGCGGCACGAACAAATCGTTCAGGTTGCCGGTGAATAGCTGCAAAATGAGGTTGATCACAAAGAAAATCGCATAAACGGGCAGAAGGCCAAAAATACCTCCCCCGCCACCAAGAAACGGAAGTCCGAACATGCCGCAATCTCCTGAACAATTCACAATACGAGGTCTTCAACCATTCAACTATATCACCTTTCGTGCGGGCTGACCAGACTTCTTGAAACGCGAGCTGCGGGGCACAGCCATTCCTGCCACCTATGGATTTACCCGAACGCCCACAGGTGCGGAAAAATACGCCTTGTCCAAGGCATCCGTCGATTCAAATCCAAACAGGCGGGCCAATTCCGACGGCGTTTTCCTTCCTCCCGCTGCTTCCAAGAAGCGTGAATACCCACCCTCATTCCCCAGTACCGCCGTCAATTGAAAGGCCTCTGCGTAAAAGGCCGCTTCAGATGGATGCGCCTCCGAAACACCCAAGAGAGCCCCCAATCCGCGAGGGTGCTTATTCTCTCGAAACAATCTAGCAAATTGCCGATGTCGGCACTTCGGTTCCATTTGCAACGCCAGCCCTTCGCTGATCGCACCCATCATCGGCCGATACTCGGTCGCCGACGCCGCGATCAAATGGGCAATTTCATGGGAAAGCGATGCCGAGAGCAGCATCGGATCGCTCTGATATACATGAATCTCATGCCGTTCGAGATTTCGTTTCCGGGCGTGAATGATGCTCGCGGCCCGCGTCGCATCGCCCAAACCCGTCGCCTCACGAAACGCCGCTGCGCTCCCGTGCAAATAAACGTCGCACGGCACGCTCCACTTCACCTCGTCCGCATCCAAACCCAAATATTTGGCAATTCGACCGAATTGAAACACCGCAGCCGACGCAACCCGCCGACCCGCCGCTTCGTTGCGATGATGCACGCGAAACGGCCCGCGCTCCATAATCTGCCAATCACCCGAGGCAGCCTGCCCCCAGAAACCATCGCGCCGGCAGCACAAGTTTACGTCATATCGCTGCCGTAATTTGCCAATCACCGATTCGCGCAACGCCCGCACATCCCCGCCGGCTTCATCCAAAATTCCGAGGCACAGCCGATATGCTTTGGCCGCCCGTTCGGCATCGCCCATGTTCTCATACGCAAAACCGCGCAGGGCGGCCTTCAAGAGTGCCGAATGATTGTCACTCCGAATCAGGGATTCCGACCGCTCGATCGCCAGCTTCCAGAACGCGGGAGGATAGGCGGCTCGGTCCACGTCGCGCGACATCGCATGCGACAAGCTCTGTAACCACCGCTCCACAAGCGACGCCGTCGGCCGCACGCCCGACTCATCCCCCAGCTTCAAGGCCGCGTCGTAATAATAAAACGCCTCGTGAAAGTTCTTCGTGCAATATTCGTCATCCCCCGCACCGATGGCAGCCGCGAGATAGTCGCCCAGCCAGGCCTGTCGCCGATCCGGCACCAACGCCGTCGCCTGGCGCAGCGTCACAAAGGCCGGCTCAAACCACTCCAACTCCAGCCACGCTCGCGCCGCATCCACCCGGCCCGGCGCCGCCGCGCGACCGCCGTGAATCTTCCGCAGCAATGCCCGCGCCGCATGGGCGTTCTCATCCACCCGCAGCGCCGCCTCCAAGGCACGCTCGGCCGCCGGAAATTCCTCCTCCGAAATCAGCCGCCGGCCCAACGAAACATGCAGCGAAACGAACTCGTCTCGAACCGCCCCATCGCCCTTATTCCGGGCCAGCGCCGCCTGAGCGGCATTCAATGCCGCAGCGACGCGCCCCTCGGACAACAGCGCCATCACCTCCCGGCGCATCTTGTCCGCCGCCGTTTCACGTACCGCCGGCGGCGGCGCGCCACCGGACAGCTCCGACCCGCCCCAGGCCGCCGCCACGGCAAAAAAGATGCACACTGCCCGTCGCACCGGCCAAACCGGCCATTTCCCTCGCGCCATCCCTTTTCGCATTGCAGCCGGCACGACGTCGCCTCCGCCTCGATCCGCCGATGTCACTCACATCCATCGACGTTATACTTCCGTCAATTATCAGTATAGGGCAATTGCCTTGTTAATTATCCATTCGTCATTCGGGAGCGATTATCCATGCTGCAACATTTTCTCAGGCTCTTTCTAATCTTATCCGTTCTCTCCGTCGGCATGAGCTACGTCGAAAAAGGCAGCCTCATGGCCGATTCCCGCTGGGTGCTGCTGCTCGGATCGTTTGTTCTGTCTGTCGCCGTCGTCTCCGTCGAAATCATGATTCCCAAAAAGAGCCTCCAGGCCCTTTCAGGCATCTTTTTCGGCATCATCGTCGGCCTACTTATCACCTTTCCATTGACCATCGTCCTTGACATGCTGACTACTGCGTTCATGTCGGATGCCTTTCGACCGGTTCAGGGGGTGGACCATCCGGCAATCGCCCTTACCAAAGTGCTCCTCGGAATCATCTGTTGTTACTACTGCGTCAGCTTCATCCTCCAAACCAAGGACGACATCCGCTTCGTAATCCCCTACGTCGAATTCGCCAAGCAAGTCAAAGGCGGACGACCCATCATTCTCGACACCTCGGTTATCATCGATGGCCGCATCGCCGAAATCTGTGAGACCGGCATTATCGACAACAAGCTGATCGTGCCCCGCTTCGTCCTCCACGAACTTCAGGCCGTGGCCGATTCCAACGACAAGCTCAAGCGCGTGCGCGGCCGGCGCGGGCTGGATGTGCTCAACAAGCTGCAAACCCTGGAACGGCTCGATGTTGAAATTCTGGAGCCCACGCTGGCCAAAGGCGAAGCCGGTGAAACGGTCGATCTCAAGCTCCTGGCCCTCGCCCAGCAGCTCAACGGCCGCGTCGCCACCAACGATTACAACCTGAACAAAATCGGCAAGGTTCGCAACATCGACATCATCAACATCAACGACCTCGCCAACGCGATGAAGCCGATCGCCCTGCCCGGCGAAAACATGAGCGTCAAAATCATCAAGCCCGGCGAAGAGGCGGGCCAGGGCATCGGCTACCTCGACGATGGCACCATGATCGTCGTCGAGGGCGGCCGCGAGCGCATCGGCGACACCGTGAACATCGATGTCACGAGCGTGCTGCAAACCTCGGCCGGCCGCATGATCTTCGCCCGACTCGAAGGCAGCGCCCCGCCCAACCGCAACCCCCGCCGCCCCGCGCCGCCGCACCGCACCTAACAGAGCCGCGCCCGTCAGGAAGCGGTCGGCGATCGACATACACGCCATGTCAGAAATTGAGTGAAATTGAAGAGGAACTAAAACTGGAGTGAACCACAAGTGTGGCACCGGCTTATGGCCGGTGCGAAAAACCATGTAATAAAGACGATATGTCGGAGTAACTCGCGATTGTAATCCTAAGGCATGGGCAAGCGGCCTTTCGCTTTGCCCCTGCGAATGCCGGAAAGCGCAACCCATTCGCGAACCACTCCAATCTCTGCAACCCAAAAACGGAAGACCGACGATGCCCGACTTTACGCCCCATCAAAAGAAAATCATCGACCGCTACTACGACAACCGCGACGACATCATGCTCACCAAGCTCTCCGAACTCGCCAGCGAGCTCTTCCTCGCCGAAACCGACAAAAAACGCGACCAGCTCTGGAAGCGCGTCGAGACGGCCATGAAAAACCTGAAGGTGAAAGAGCCGCTCTTCTCGAAAATCCTCGCCGACCGCAAACCAGACCAACTCGCCAAACACCTCAAGGACTGGCTCCGCGATGGCACGAAATAATCGTCAATTTCGCTTAACCCAAGACTACAACCCCGCCATCTTCTCCAACTTCTCCGGATACCGCGCCCCATCACAATGATCTTCGCCGCGGCGGATTCGATATCGCGCATTATCCTCCTTCGTAGCTCCAAACGAAACCGCCCCAGTGTTTCTCCTCCAGCCGATCCAATCTCGTCGTCCCCGGAATCGGCACAATCCACGGCTTCTGCGCCAATATCCACGCCAGTGCGATCTGCGCCGGCGTCGCATTCTTTTTCCGCCCAATCTCACTCAACAAATCAACCAACGCCTGATTCGCCTTCAGCGCCTCCGGTGTAAATCGTGGTAGCGCACTCCGCATGTCGCCGCTTTCAAACGTCGTCGTCGCATCCATCTTCCCCGTCAAGAACCACCGCCCCAGCGGACTGAACGGTACCAACCCAATCCCCAACTCCTCCAGCACCGGAATCACATCCCTCTCATGGTTCCTCATCCAAATCGAATACTCGCTCTGCAACGCCGCCACCGGCAACACCGCATGCGCCCGCCGAATCGTCTTCACTCCCGCCTCCGAAAGCCCGAAATGCCTCACCTTGCCGGCCTGCACCAGCTCCTTTACCGCGCCGGCCACGTCCTCAATCGGCACGTTCGGATCTACCCGATGCTGATACAACAAATCGATGCACTCGATTCGCAGCCGCTGCAGTGACCCCTCGACCGCATCCCTGATATGCACCGGCCGACTGTTCATTCCCGGCGACGCCTTCGTCGCCCGCAAATCAAGATTGGGATTGATATCAAACCCAAACTTCGTCGCAATCACCACGCGCTTGCGAAACGGTGCCAGCCCTCGCCCATCAACTCTTCATTCGTAAACGGCCCATACACCTCTGCCATATCGAAAAAAGTAATCCCCCGATCCACCGCCTCGCCAATCAGCGAGATCATCTCCTGCCTGTCTTTCGGAGGTCCATAAGAAAAACTCATCCCCATGCAGCCAAGGCCGAGGGCCGACACCTCCAGATCGCTCTTACCTAGTTTCCGCATTATCATGATCTACCTCCGCGCTGGATGTCCTTTTCTAAAATCAATGATCCAGCAATCGTGTTCTGCAAAGAGTAACTATACGACCTAATTGGTAGGATCTTCAGTAGCAAGAATCAATGACCCGAACTTCACAGGCACCAGTCTCAACTGAATGCGTTGGGGGCAATCTGAATGTTTAAGGATTGACGTCGGCCGGAGCTATTAGAGTCGCCCATACGGTTGGGTGGGATTGGAACACAGGGCCTGATACACTGGACGAGATTCACCCCCAAAGACCATGGGGGTCTAACGCAAACTCATTCTGTACGCGTTTTCTTTTGGGGGAGTTTTCAATTTGACGCTGTTTCGAACTTCACCAGCGGCGCCGACAACAATCATCTTCGGCGCGATGGTCTTGGTCCTAGGCACGACCGCACGGGCCGACGTCGTTCCGACCGTTCAATTCGGGCTGACTGAACTAAGCGGCTCCGAGGCGGACACTCCGGTGCGGGTGCCGGTTTATCTGAGTTGCCCGACTGAACAGGCGGTTACGGTAAACTATGTTGTCGGCGGGTCGGCAACCCCGAACAGCGACTTTGTGCTTTCGAACGGTCAGGTCACCTTCGACCCCGGCAATTCAATAATTGAAATCGCCATAGACGTGAACGATGATCTGATTCTCGAATCAGGTCTGCCCGAAACGGTGGTCATCACGCTCTCAAATCCGGTGAACGCCTTGCTGGGCACAAAGTCGTCGTTCACGATCCGCATACTTGATAACGACGACCCCACGTGGCCGGGAGACATCCCTACGCCTTCTAGCGTATCTGCTGTCGATACGGTCGGCGCAAATCTCGGCGGCAACACCAGCGGCATCACCTGTCAGCCCGCGACGGAATCGACGCCGCAGTATCTATGGATCGTGAAGAACAATCCGCCGGTCCTCTATCGCCTTGCGAAGCCGGGTGCGACGTGGGAGCCGTCGAGCGGCTGGCCGACGGCCGGCGTAACTATGCGGTATGTGCCCGGATCGACGGTCTACCCCGGCTCGCCCGACAGCGAAGGAGTAACCAAAGCTGAGTGGGGCGAAGCAAGCGTCTATGTTTGCGCCGAGCGAAACGGAAGTTCAAGCAGCCGGCTCAGCGTGCTGCGATACGACACGTCGGGTGTCACGGGCGCGACCACGACAATCAACGCGGCACAGGAGTGGGTGCTCAACCATGTCGCGGGAAATGCAGACAGTGTCGACGAGGTTCCGTCGTCCAACGGCGGGTTTGAGGGAATCACCTGGGCGCCGGATTCGTTCCTGGTGTCGAGCGGGTTTCGAACCGACGGCAGCGAATTGTACAATCCGAACGCGCCGCAGTATGCCGGGCATGGCAGCGGACTCTTTTTCATCGCGATGGAAGATTTCGCAAAGGTGTATGTCTATGCTCTGAAGGCTGGCGGAACATTCGTCCGTGTTGCAAAGCTGAATGTATCGAGTCTGCAAAAAACAGTGTCGATCGAATTCGATCGCGACACGGGAACGCTCTGGGTGGCCTGCGATTCCGACGGCGGCGCCTGCCTAAGTCGGCATGCTGTTTTTCGAATCAATCGAAATCCTCACAGTCCGGACTACGGCCGGTTCGTACAGCGGCGGCTCTACAACAAGCCGCTCAATCTGCCGAACAGCAACATCGAGGGATTTGCTATCGCGCCCGAGACGGATTGTGCGGATGGCGTGAAGGAGGTGTTCTGGGTCGATGATTCGGGTTCGCCGGGCACAACCCTCTTTCGTGGCACGATTCCGTGTGGCTGCGCTGCACTCGATTCAGACGACGACGGTGCCAATGATTGCGAGGATGAGTGCCCCGACGATTCGCTCAAGACAGCAGGCGGTAATTGCGGGTGTCATCAATTCGATTGGCTCATCACAGGCGACATCGAAAGCTCCGGCGATCTGGATGGTTCGGACGTGCAGTCATTGATAAACGCGATCCTCTCGGTGTCCACCGACCCGGCCGACCTTTGTGCCGCTGATTTCAATGGAAACGGAATGATCGACATCGGCGATGTCGACGGAGTCATTTGCAGGTTGTTGGGGGGATGATCTCATGTTTGCCCGAAGAAAACTGACCCGCGTGATTGGTGAATCGATCGCAGTCGACGCCAATCTGTAGCGTAGACAGCACCTTTTCATCCATTAATTCCACCGACATGGCACCAAGCTCGCCCAGTCTCGGCGTTTCCACAGCTTGGCGCTTACCGTCCGCCACGAGGCTGGACGGTGCGGTTTCTATTGCGCTTTTTGCCGCGGCGGAAGAAGAGCAGCGGCATGATCGACATCATCCCCATCATCGCGCCATCGCCGCAGACGCCGCACATCGTGTCATTCGGGCCCGTCGGCGCTTCCTGGCAGACATCGCCGACGCCGTCGCCGTCGGTATCGGCCTGATCGGCATTCTCATTTTGCGGGCAGTTGTCGCACACATCGCCGCCGCCGTCCGTTCCGGCGATGTTGCGCGCAATTGTCGAGTTTCTCAGGAACACGGCGTGTTCGTAGTTGAACAAATCGCCGAAGGCGACACCGCCGCCCTTGCCGGCGGAATTGTCGATGAATTCGCAATTCGTAACGCTCGCATCCTTGATCAAGTATGCACCGCCGCCGATGCCAAAATGACCTTCCGAATCGTCGCGGACAGTGTTTCGGCGGAACGAGCAGTCCATGATGTTGATCGGATGGTGCGTGGCGAGGCCGCCGCCGCCCTGATCGGCATCGCTATCGGTAATCTCGACGATGTTGTCCGCGAACGAGCACAAGGCCACGATAACGCCACTGCTTTCGACGGCCAATCCGCCGCCAAAGCCGTTGATCGTGCGGTTGTTCCGAAAGTGGCAGGAACGGAAGAACGGTGTTCCACCCTCAACGAAAACCCCGCCGCCGCCGCCGATGCCGCCGGTTGGAATATGGGGACTACCGCTAAGAAGTTCGTTGCCTTCGAAGACGCAATCCGTAATGCGAGGCGATGCTTCTAAGATGTAAGGCCCGCTCCGCCGCTTGTCATGATGCTAATTTGGTTGTTTCTGATTGTGCAGGATGTGATTTCCGGATTCGAGTTTTGAACCCACATGCCCGCCGAAACCGTCATACAAACTGTCGTTGTCCTCGATGATCAGATTTCGATACAGTCCATTCGCACCCGTGGAATTAAAAATGCCATGATTGTCGGCTCCCGTGATGGTGAATCCGTCGAGGACGAATGTCGAGTTGCCAGTCGCTCCGGTTACGATATTCTCAACATTATCGCCGTGGCCGGGCGATCCCAGTTCGCCGGAGAGAGTCGTCTCATTGTTGAGGAAATCGCGTTCATTTCGGCTGGTTTCGGTCCCGTCAAACCCTCCATAAACGCCGACATTTGCTTCGAGTTGAAACGTCGATGTAGTTGATGCCGGCGTATACGGAAGGGCGGAAGCCTTCACCCAGATTTCGTCTTGTGGGTCATTTAAGTTGGATGCCGCGGTTAAAGCTGAAGGCAGATTGTTGAACGGACTGCCCCAGGCTGTGCCGAACCCATTCGTGAGGGCATCGCCATCGACGTACCAAATTGTTTGGGCATGCACCGCTTGCGCGAGCAATGCCACAAGCGATACGGAAAGCAAGAAACGTCTCATTTTCATTTCTCCTTGAGTGGAACAGTTGAACTGAATGACGGGACCTGCGTACAATCTCGTTAAAGGGTATTCGCGTGATATTCTCGTTGTCCGATATTCGTGTGGTTTTGTTTAATTGTGTTCTCCTACTTTCTGTTCCTCATTCTGGTGTTGCGTCCGAAATCTCCGTCGATGCGTGGCTCCTCCAGACGCTTGTCGATGAGAACGGAGTTCGAGATTCCGATGGCAGCTTTAGCCTGACGAATCCATTTTCCGCTCAGCACAACGCTGCAATCGGAATCTCGACGGCTCACTCAATCATTTCGGCCTCTTGGAACAGCAGCGGCTTTCTCCAATTCCTTCTCGACGCCCAGCACGCTGCGGCCGGAAGTTCAAACCTCTTTTCTCGATCGACCGGCACGATTTACGTCACGCCGCAAGTCGACTCGTTTGTGTCAATCGCACTCCAATACGATTACGCCTTAGGCTCCGGCATTCGAGAAGCCATCATCCAAACCGCAGTCAGTGAGACAAATGGCGACGCCTTGCTTTACCACTTTGACTTCGCAAATACGCTCGTCGACCCATCTGTCGGCCAACTCGATTTCGATTCGGGCGGAATACTCCTCAGCGCTGGCGTGCAATACTGGCTCCAATACCAGGTTGAACTCCATTCCTTTAGCGGCAGCCCAACATCCCTGTCCCATGGTAATGGCCACGTAGCCATCAACATCAGTCCCGTCCCCGAACCAGCCACACTTTTCCTCATCTCGGCCGCGCTCCCGCTCCTTTTCCGCCGCCGCCGAAGATAATTGCTTCCAGCGCGCACCATCTCCGCCGCATTCCTTTAATGCCTTTCGTCAGTTCAAATCCCAGCCCGCCGTCCCGGCCAATTGACCGTGGCCGGCCACGGCATGCAATCACACGCCCTTGCGGATTCACACTTCACCGGGTGTCATTGAAAGGCACCCGACTGAAGCGAATCAGGTCGGGCGAAAACTGGAGTGCTTCCGATTAATCTTAATCCTTGCAATTCGCGTTCCGAACGCTAGTTTTTTGCATCAGCCCGTTTCACCCCGCCAGCCGCGATCACGGGCGAGTAACAACGCAGCGCTTGCGCGGAATTCCGCCGTCGCTACGTCGAAATCCACGTCAATCCGGTCATCGCCCCTACACCCGGCGCAATCGACCATCATTCGATCGATCAGTCTGACGCGCCGAATAGCGGCTGATGCTGAAAATTGGCTCTGCGTATTATTTTTCTTGCTACATAACCCCCGGCCGTACAACACCAAACGAACACTTACCTAACACCAAGTGATTTCCGTCCGACAACCCCCAATTCCCGCGCTATATTTGATCTGCGGAAAAAGCACGCCCGCCGGCCGAAGCCTGCGGCTGGTGCCTTTGTTTTGGCGTTTTGACTTTTTGACTTTTTGGCGTTTCAAACCATGCTCAAACAGCTCGCCAACATCCTCGCCCGCCCGCCCCAAAACCTCCCCCCGCCCGCCCTCATTCTCGCCGTCATACGCCAAAAAGTCCGCGGCCTCCTCTACATGAAGGCTGCCGAAAAAGGCATGCTCGCCGGCATCGCCAGAACCCTCGACAAAGGCATGACACCCCGCCAGCGCGATAAACTCGCCAAAGTCCTCATCAAATTCGCCAAACTCTCCAAAGAACTCGGCCCACCCCCAAAACAGCTCCTCCCGATCCTCCAAAAACTCTTCCAGCTCAGACTCACCGACGCAAAAGCCGCGACGCAAAAAATCCAGGCCGCCCCCATTGCGTCCCCGCGCAAGAAACCCGCGCCGCGAACCGCCTCCACCACGCCCCCCGGCCCCTCGAATCTTCGGCCCCTTGCTCATTCGGCGAGTCGGCGTTTCCCAATCGCCAAATCACCAGATCACCCATTCGCCAAATCCGAAAACCCGCTTGCTTTCGCCCGCAGATCGACCGATCATGCCGGTTATTCAAAGGGGCAAATGCCGCAGCCGATGGGCTGCATTCACGCAATAGGATCGATTCCGAAAGGAGCATTCCCATGTCCACCCGACGCGAATTCCTCGGCGAAGTCACCGCGCTAACCGGCCTTACCGCCGCAGCGAGCCCTTGCCCTGTTGCCCGATGCCCTCGGGCCGGCACTGGCAACCGCACAAGAGCCGCCGGGGGGACGGCGTGCGCCGCAGGGCGATCGCGTCGCACCGCCCAGCGAGTATGCGCTGCCGCCGCTGCCTTATGCCTATGATGCGCTCGAGCCCCACATCGACGCACAGACCATGCGGATCCACCATGACAAGCATCACGCCGGTTATGTGGCCGGCCTGAATGCCGCGCTCAAGAAGCTGGCCGAGATTCGCAGCACCGGCGACTATTCGAATATTCAGCAGCTCTCGCGCCTGCTCGCCTTTCACGCCGGCGGCTATTTCAACCACATTGTCTTCTGGAACAACATGGCCCCCGAAAACAAGGGCGGCGGCGGACGGGCCCAGGGCGCGCTCGGCCACGCCATCGCCCGCGACTTCGGCGGGGTGAAGAAATTCCGCGAGCATTTCACCGCGGCCGCGACATCCGTCGAAGGCAACGGCTGGGGGGTTCTGGGATATCACCCGGCGCTGCGGCGGCTTGTAGTCATGACCATGATGAACCAGCAGGACCTCGTTACAACGGGGTTGGTGCCGCTGCTGATGTGCGACGTCTGGGAGCATGCCTACTACCTGAAGTATCAGAACCGCCGGGCGGACTACATCAACGCGTGGTGGAATGTCGTGAACTGGGAGAATGTGCAGGAGCGGTATGATGCGCGCTGCGAAGCGCGTGATAGCGACGGATGCATGGCGTCGGCGCGCAACATGTGACACGATCATGACACCTTAGACCAGCAAGTGTGATGGGAATTTCGAACTTCGCAGCGCTACTGACAGAGCGTGTTTAGGCGCGGGCATTTAGACGCAGGGCCGCATTGATCAGGCCGAGATGCGAGTAGGCCTGCGGGTAGTTACCCAGCGTCATTTGCTGATGGGGATCATACCCCTCGGCCAACAGGCCCGTCGGCCCGGTGAGGCTCACATATTGATCAAAGAGCGATTGGGCCTCGTTGTATCGGCCGGTCATCGCCAATGATTCAATCAGCCATGTCGTGCAAAGCAGAAACCCGCCTTCCGAACCGGGCAGGCCGTCGTCATAGCGATAACGGTATACCACCGCGCCATCGCGCAAGTGGCGGTTGACATAGTCAATCGTTCCCAAAAAGCGAGAATCGTCGGGCTTAATCAAGCCGCTCAATCCCACCGAAAGCGCCGAAGCATCGGGCTCGGTGTCTTCATAGGTCGCGCAGAAGGCACTGACCTCGCGCTTCCAGCCATTACGAAGCACTTCCGCGGCAATCTGATCGCGAAGTTCAATCCAATGCGGCTGGGGCTTGCCCACATAATTGGCGACGGTCAGACCGCGATCGACAGTCTGCCAGCACATCACCTTTGAATGCAAATGATGCTGCCGTGCGCGGCGCACTTCCCAGATTCCGTGATCCGGATCCTGCCAGCGCTGTTCGACCACATCGACCATGGTTGTCATCATGCGCCAGTGTTCGTTCGACAAGTCCGCGCCGGACTGGGCCAGATGCGCCAGAAGTTCGGCAATCGGCCCCAGTACGTCGAGTTGGACCTGCAATCCCGCGGAATTACCGATTCGCACCGGCCGACTGCCGCGATAACCGCTGAGCTCGCCGATTTCGGCTTCCGGTCCGAGATGGGCGCCGGTAACGGTGTAAACCGGCGCAACCAGCGAAGTGCGTTCGGCTTCGTCGAGAATCTCGAGCATCCAGTCGAGAAACTTCATGGCGGGTCCGATGACACCAAGTTTCACGAGCGCCAATGCCGACATGGCTGCATCGCGCGGCCAGCAGTAGCGGTAATCCCAGTTACGCACGCCGCCGTCCTTTTCGGGAAGACTTGTTGTCGCCGCCGCCGCAAAAGCTCCGGTCGGTCCATAGATAAGGGCTTTGAGCACCAGCCGCGCCGCTTGACAAGGTCCGGGCGCGTTTTCGGCAGTTGGAGTTTACCAATCCACTTCTCCCAATGGTGAACAGTTCGCGCAAGCTTCTGTTCTTCGGCAACGGCATCCTCTCCCATGTTGCCGGTACCGTAACGAAACTCCAGAACGCGCGGAACATCGGAGAGCTTGACGGTGCCGACGGCCGTTTGATGTTTGCCCTCCTGCAACAGCTCCCAACGGATTCCCGGCGCGAAGCACGAGTGAATCCAGCGAACCAACCACCTCGATTCCATCGTCGCAGACGCGCAAGCGTTTCGACGCGGCCGAAATCGAGCCGCGGCGCGAATACAACGCGCGCCTCGTTTTTACCCTGCAAGACGCGAATGAGATCGCTGCGCCCGGCGCGCTGATGTGCCCGGCCCGCTCCGCAATCGAGATAGTCGCGGGTGGTCATGGTCGGCCAGCGTGTTTCGAGGACGAAGGAATCGCCCACATAGGAATGTTCGCCGCATTCGGGACCCTCGACGGGCCTGACTTCAAAGAAACTGGCTGTTGGGCCGCCGAGCAATTCGGCGAAGATCGCGGACGAATCGATCCGCGGCAGGCAATTCCAGACGACGCGGCCGCGCGGGTCGACCAGCGCCACGGTTCTCTGGTCGGACAGCAGTGAGTGCCGCTCGATTGGCACTGCATGGGAGCCGGCCAGCCACTCCTCGCGCCTTTCGGCCAGGCGTGCCAGAATGCGCGACACCTCGACCGGATCGGCCGCGCGAAAGGTCGCCAGGCTTTCGCCATCGCCCACTTTGATGCCGATGTCCGGCCCCTGAAGCGTCGCGAAGGCGTTTTCATCGGTGACATCGTCGCCGACAAACAACACGGCCGTCGCCCCCAGGTGATTGCGCAAGTTCTGAGCTGCTATTCCCTTGTGCGTCTTGACCACGCTCAATTCGACGACTTTCTTTCCGGAATGCGGATGCACGCCTTCCCATGTGGCCGGGCCTTCGAGCACGGCCTTGACTGAACGTGCCGCGGCTTCGTCATCGGCGTTGCGATAATGAAATGCGAAGGATGCCGGCTTTTCTTCGACGTCCAGCCCCGGCGTTTTCCCGACGATCCGCCAAAGCTCCGCCCGAAGCCGCGTCATAAGCGATCGTGCCGCGGGGTCGAGCGGTGTCGTCATCCCGGCATCGAATTCGCTTCCGTGACTGCCGACGAGGTGGGCCTCGGCGACATCTGTTGTGCGCGTGGCGAGATCGCCCAACGCGCGGCCGGAAATGATGGCAACGTGCGTCTGGCGCATTTCGGACAGGAGCTTGAGCGCAACGAGGGAGTCGCGATTGGCCGTGGCGACGCTGGGCTCGGACACGATGGGTGCAATCGTTCCGTCGAAATCACTGGCCACGAGCAGACAAGGCGTCCGGGCCGTCTCATCCAGTCGAGCGAATAGGTCATCCATTGATCGGAAGGCCCTCATTTACAGGTGCGTTAGTGTCACAGCCACGCCGTCGCCAGCTTGTGCTCTTCGTGAGATTCAGTGTTCGGCATCGCCACGCCGCCTGCTTCCAGGAAACGATCCAGCCACCAATAGACATCCTCGCGCCGAACCACGCCGCGCAGATGACGCATCAGCGGACGTCGATCGGCCGTCGACATGGTTACGGCCGTATGGATGGCCTTGGCCACACTTTCGATGTCGTAGGGATTCACCAGCAGTGCGTCGCGTTTCATCTGCATCGCAGCGCCGGCGAATTCGCTGAGAATCAATACGCCGTTTTCCTCGGATTGGCAGGCACAATACTCCTTCGCAACGAGATTCATGCCATCCTTCAGGGGTGTAATCAGCGCGACATCGGCTGCGCGGTAGTAAGAGACCAAATCCTCCCATTCGAGGCTTCGAAAGACATGATGAATCGGCACCCACCCCGGCTGAGTGAATTCGCCGTTGATGCGCGAGACTTCCTGCTCAATGTCGGCCTTCAATTCCTGATACTTCGGCACAGACTCGCGGCTCGGAACGACAACCTGCAGGAGCGAGACGCTTCGATGAAGTTCCGGATAGCGCCGCATGGCCAGTTCAAAGGCGCGAAGGCGATAAGGAATGCCCTTGGTGTGGTCGAGCCGATCGACACCGAGAACGATCTGGCGCCCCGGAAGATCGTTGCGAATTGTTTTGACGCGCGAGGTGATTTCCGCGCTGTCGGCGGCATCGGCGAACTGGTTGTAATCGACTCCGATCGGAAACACGCCGACGCGCGCCGTGTGATTTTCAAAGGTGCATTCCATCATGCTGCCCGATCGGGCGAGGCGCACCTGCGGCATCAAACGGCGGACGCAATCGAGGAAGTTCTCCCTGTGTCGCGAACTTTGAAACCCGATGAGATCGCTGTGGAGCATGCCCTCCAGCACCTGGCTTCGCCAAGGCAGCTTGCAGAAAATGTCCGGCGGCGGAAAGGGAATGTGCAGAAAAAAGCCGATGCGCTCTTTGAAGCCCTTCGATCGAATGCGACGGGCGAGGCCGAGCAGATGAAAGTCGTGAATCCAGAGAAAATCGCCCGAAGACGTATTGTTCATCACGACATTCGCGAACTTTTCCTCGACGGATTGATATTGAACCCAGTAGTCCGGATCGAAATTGCAAAGCGTTTGCAAATCGTGGAAGAGCGGCCAGATGATTTCGTTGGAATAGCCCTGGTAGAAAACCCGCGACTTCTTCTTCGGTCATCGTGACGGGCTTCATCGCGCAGCCCAGTTCCGTGCCGGCTGAGGCCAGCAGCCTGTCCATTTCAAGGTCGTTTGCTTCGGCATGCCCCGGCCAGCCGATCCAGAGTCCGCCGTGCCGACCCATGACCGGGCTGAGGGCGCGTACCAAGCCGCCGCCGCCGGGTCTCGAACGCCATCCATTTCGATCCGATTCAAAAATGACGGGCAGCCGGTTTGACACAACCACTAGCCGCATGATGCCTCCGTTGAAATGCGCGATACTGAAGCGTTTTCGGCCAGTTCGCGCGGTGGCCGCACTCTTGGCCCGGTAGGGGCTCGTGGGGGCGGCGATGAATTGAATTATCTTCTCGCGATGACAATGTAACCGAATCCGCCGAAGTTGGCCACTTTTTTCATTTTAGTCCGCGATCAGCGGAATTCCTGTGGCATAAAGAGACGCTTGTTGCAGGGCCAAATGCAAGGAGCTTAGTGCGGGCAATTGCGGTGAACCGGCCGAAGAATCTTGCCTCTTGAGAAACGACGCTGTTCAACGGAATTGTCTCGACAAAGCACGCGACTGATTTCACAATGCCGTCTTGTGGCTGGGGAGCGCGGCTGACTCGGAATCGGGTACATGTCCATTCGACTCGACATTCTGAATGCCATTCGCGTGGCATCGCCCTGCCCGGCGGATTGGTCGAAGATGGCGGGCGACGATCGGGTGCGGCATTGCAATGCGTGCAATTTGAATGTGTACGACCTATCGGAGATGACGCGCGAGGAGGCGACGCGGTTGGTGTTTGAGACCGAGGGTCGAGTTTGCGTGCGGTTTTTTCGAAGGAAGGATGGCAGGATCATTACGGACGATTGTCCGCGAGCTTTGGCCGCGGTTCGAAAGCGTTTGCGGCGCTGGGCGGCGGTCATCAGTGGATTGTTCGGCGGAATAATTGCAACCTCGACGGCATGCGTTGGGGCAATATGCGGGCCGGAAAAACGTGCAGAGTTCATAGAGCACAAGAGGCAGACAACTACACAACCAGCGCTCGCGAAAATCTCCGAATTTCAAGGCGAGCATCGCTTCCTCTCCAACTTCTGGCCCGCAACCGTCGTGTTCGAAGGCATTACCTATCCCACTTCGGAGCATGCCTATCAATCGGCCAAGACGCTCGATATGGCCGAACGGCGGAGGATTGCCGCGTTGGCGACACCGTCCGGTGCCAAGCGAGAAGGCCGGGCCCTGCCGCTTCGGGCCGATTGGGAGCAGGTGAAGTTCGAGGTGATGGAACGCGTGGTCCGAGACAAGTTCACGCGAAACGCCGATCTGCGCGAAAAGCTTCTGGCAACGGGCGATGCGACGCTCGAAGAGGGCAACACGTGGGGCGACCGAGTGTGGGGAGTTTATGAGGGGCAGGGAGAAAATCGGCTGGGGAAGATCTTGATGAAAGTGCGGGATGAACTAGGGGCGCCATGACCCCTCCTGCACTCCAGAGAAAGAGAAAATGCCAATACGAACATTGAGAATGCAAGAATGTGGCCTTTTCGCAAGAAGAACAAAAAAGAAGACAATTCCGAGAAACACAGTGCCGAACATGCACAGCTCTTGAAGGCCATTGCGCCGTGGAAAACGAAGCACATGCGGCAGGGTTGGCGGCCAATTGCACAGATCGGCACTGTTGAGAATTACAAATGTCAATTTGGCGGCATTCCATTCGTTGAAACGGGCATGAGCGAAGCAGTTTGCCCGCTTTGCGGAAAAGCACCGCCGTTGTTTCTGCAGCTTGACAGCAGGGAATTGCCTGAGAGCCGTCGGACATTTGGCGACGGCCTGCTCCAACTTTATTACTGCACGAGTTGCGAGGGCGATGGCGAAGGATGGAACGCCCATTCGGCCGTGTCGCAGTTTCGCATTTTGCGAAGCAGGGAATTGCATAGGGCGAATACTCCGCTGGATTCCATCATCACCCCACGCACCATCGTTAGGTGGGAACCATTCGAAGATTATCCGAGTACAGATGAATCGGAAGAAATGGGCGTAACGATTGGGTACGATTTCAAAAACGATCTCGTGAATGTCGAGTGTCGAGAACTCGGACTGGTCATGAAGGGACTGTCAAATCATATTAACGATCTTGACATGGAAGTTGCGGAAGCGATTTCAAGCGCCGCCTCAGGCGACAAACTGGGCGGTTGGCCGCATTGGATTCAATCGCCGGAATATCCCTCGTGCCCGGAGTGCGGGTCGATCATGGAGCATTTTTTCCAAATCGATTCGGGGGATCATCTGGAATACATGTTTGGCGATGCGGGTTGCGGCCATATTACGCAATGTCCCAAACACCGTGGGAGATTTGCGTTTGGGTGGGCTTGCTGCTAATGCCGCATCCGCGCTCGTTATGGGCATTGTCACCTCGCCCCCGGCGTATCCGCCTCCCCCGCCTCCTTGCTCACCCACGTGAGATGATAATCCTTGTCCTCCAGCTCATGCGCGAATTTCGTCAGCTTGAGCTGTTTGTACGTATCGCACATCACCGCCAGCTCGCTCGTGCGGTCGTGGCCGATGCTTTTTTCGTAGGTTCCGGGGTGCGGGCCGTGGGGGATGCCGGCCGGGTGGAGGCTGATGCTGTCGCTGTCGATGCCCTTGCGGCTGGTGAAGTTACCGTCGACGTAAAAGAGAATTTCATCCATGTGAACGCTGGCATGGCCGTAGGGACAGGGGATGGCCTTGATGCCGTCCTTGTCGTAGTAGTCCACCTTTCGCGGCACGAAGCTGCAGACGACGAACTCGTTGCCGGCGAAGGTGATATGAATCGTCGGCGGAAGGTGCACGCTGGCAGTCTTCGGCTGGTAGTCGTGAATGTTGAATGCCACGGGATAGACACTGCCATCCCAGCCGGCCACATCGTGCGGAAAATGCTTGAACAGGTGAACGGTCAATTTGTCGTCGCGCTTCACCACCAGCTTGAACGGGGCCTTGCCGTGGGATTTTTCGCTGTATTCCAGCAGCTTTTCGGGGCCGCGGAAATCGCGATTGCAAAAGGGGGCATAGTCGGTGATCTGGCCGTTGCGATTGCGATATTCCTTGGGAATGTCGATCCAACCTCTGCCCTCGAAGACGAGGTATTCCGGCGAAACGGAGTTCGATGTAGGGTGGGCTCCGCCCACCTTTCTCCCCGCAGCACCGATCGAACCTGATGAACCGCTCTCGCCGGCTTGGTGGGCTGAGCCCACCCTGCCGTCGTCCCATGCGATCCGATACGGGGTGCCGCGCGGAATCAGGACGTAATCCCGTTCGCGAAACGGCGTGACGCCGAACATCGACTCGATGCGGCCGGTGCCCTTGTAGATGAAATAAAGCTCGTCGCCGTCGCCATTGACGAAGAACCGCGTCGATTGCTCGGTCGGCTTGACCATGCACATTTGCACGTCGCTGTTGAGCATCAGCACGCGACGGGCGTCGAGAAAATCGCCCGAGGCCTTCATGTTTTGCGTTTTGATGTGCCGTCGATAGAGCGGCTGCTCGGCGAGCTGCTCGAACGGGCAGAAGCCAGGGATGGAGAGAATCTCGACGGCGTTTTCATCGGTCGGCGGCTGGCGGAAATAGAGAATTGAGTATGGCCCTTCGAAGCCTTCGCGCGTGAAACACTGTTCCATGAGCAGCTTGCCTTCGTCGTAGAATGTGACGTGCTGCTTGGGGGGCACTTTTCCGAGACGCATGTATTGGATCATGGGGAACTCCCGCAAGAGTGATGCAAAAATCAATATACGGGACATTATAATGTGCCGAGCGAGAACCGCACGTCATGGACAGGCCGCATTCACCAGGCAATCCACAAACGCCGCCACGTCCTGATCCGATTCCAAAATCGCGTCGTCATCCATGTCGGTCGCGCAAAAGGCGGCTGTGCCGGGCGATCCGCTAGTCAGCAGCGTGTCGACGAACAACGGGATGTCCGCGGCATCCACCCTTGTATCCTGATTGGTGTCGCCTTTGCGGCATACCGCCCGGAATTGCCGCATCATTTCGTGGTCTTCGTGTTCCAGAATGTGGCAGTGGTACGCAAAAAGTCCCGTGAAATCCGTGAATCTTGCAATCACTCGCGTGATTTCGAACGGATTGCACCGCACCGTGTCCTTCCAGCCCGCTTCATTGGGATCGGGAGGCAGGATCGGCCCCGTCGGCACGACCGTTTCTCCCTGCATCACGAACGCCTGCCGGTCCAGAATCTGAAACATCACCAGGTGCATGTGCATCGGGTGCATCATGCCTGAGCGATTGATGAAACTCCAAACCTCCGTTGTACCGAGCACGGGAAACTCGGTGATGTCGTCCCAATGCATGCCGTTGATGAACCAGGCCGTACCGCTGCATGCTTCGGGAAGTTTGCGCAGCTCGAACGGCCGCTCCAGCACCGACTCCGATTCCTGAAGCGCTACTGGCGAGCGAAGTGTCGGCGGCAACGGCGCGATGTGGCCGGTCGATGCGCCGACGATGAATTTCATTACGTTGGGCACCACGCCGGCACCGGGCGAACCCGGGAAAGGCGCGGGCGCGCTGTTGGTCAGTACGATTTGGGTGCCGGGTGCATAGGATTCGAAGTCGATCACCACATCCGCACGCTCGGCAGGGGCGATGGTCAATTGGGTCATCGCGAGTGGCGCGGCAAGCAGGCCGCCATCGGAACCGATTTGGTGGAAAGCCGCCCCGTTGGACAACGACAACGTATATGTTCTCGATGTCGAGCCATTCAACATGCGGAAACGGTATTTGCCCCGGTTCACATTCAGATACGGCCACACCCTGCCGTTGACCAGAATTGTGTTGCCGAAGAAGTGCTCCATCCACATGGCCGGATAAGAGAAACTGCCGTCGGCGTTGAAAGTGCGGTCCTGGATGGCCAGCCCGATGTCGTTCGCGCCGGCGGGCAGGCCGAGTGCCGTTTCGGTGTCATCGCCTATGAGATAGAAGCCGGCCAGCCCCATGATGACGTTTAACCGGGTGATGCCCAATGCATGATCGTGGTACCAGAGCGTCGCCGGCAACTGATCGTTGGGATAAAGATAGGTAAGCTCGCCGCCCGGCGGAAAGGCATCTTCCGGGTAGCCGTCATCCGCGGCGGCCACGTGACCTCCGTGCAAATGCACGACCACGCCCGGTGGCGCGGCATTCATGTGGGCGCCGTGTGGGCACATGTCCACCGGCAGCGTGCTGCGTCAAGTAGGCATTCGATTCGTCGCGGAGATTGTTCATCCATCGCACGGTCACCGGCTCGTTGCGTTTCGCGAGAATGGTGGGACCGGGGTAGGTCCCGTTATAGCCCCATGTTTTCGTGGGCGGCAGATCGCTATGCAAAGTCTGGAATTGTTGGGTGATGGAGATTTCGTAGTAGGCCGCTTCACCCGGCGCGCCGGAAACAGGCTGGGCGACGGCCGGAATGGGCAGCGGATCGACGAATGGTTCGAGGATGACGGGACATGACACGTCGCCACATGCCAGGCCATCTCCCTGATAAGCGCCTGATTGCGCCATGCAATCCATTTCAGTTGAAACACTACAACCACCGGCATTCATGCAACATGCACCGGATGCCGGGCACAGGCCGACGCTACAAGCGACGCCATTGCCCTGATAGACGCCGGATTGTGCCGCGCAATTGGCAGCGGTGAGAGTAACACAACTGCCATCGGCCATGCAGCAGGCGCCACCGGGGACCGGAGGCGTGTAGTTGATCGTCAGCTTCGGTCGCTGCGACGATGTCGGGTGGTTTCGCGAATTGAATCGCTTGGCGGTCGCATTGGTGGATTCATCGCCGATGACGATCCAACCGAAATTAGTGGACGGATCATTCACCCAACCCTGGACATCGGCCGCCATGGTTGATGAGGACCAGGTATATGTGCCAAGGCCGCTGACTGTGATCCGATGGCTCGCATCATGAACATAGGTGCCGCCGGCATTGGGCCAGAACACGCTGTTATAGAATCTGTGAATCCATGTCGCATCGCCCGTTTCCGGCATGACGCCGCCGCCTTCCTGCGAACCTGCATTGGAGGCGCCTTCGCCCCAATCCAAAGAGAGGCGAAAGAGAGACGTGAACCTTCCTGTTGAGTTATTCGCACGCGACATTTGCATCTGAAGAGACGCGCTGTTGATCGTCGACCCGGCCGGTATGGAGGCGAAGTCAAATGCAAGGAGCGCCCGGCGCTTGTCGAACCCAGCGCCGCCATTTGTGCGGCCCGTGAAGATGTATTCGCCCATGCCGTTGCTGAGACCGCCGGTCGACGTTTCGTAGAGAGTGTTATCCTTGGCGGGTTCCAAGATGACCGTATCGGCATGAATTCCCTGCACCGCAAACAAGGAAGGTGAAAGTAACACGGCTCCAAGCGCCAAGCGGAGAAACAACCTTCCGACGCGCTTGGACGAACAACGAGCTCGCAAATCCGAATTCGTTGACATTCGCCCCCTTTGATTTGGATACAACATACTTCTCCCTCAACAGCGCGCTGCGCGCCCTATTCCCCTTTTTCGTGGACTCCTGGATTCGACTCGCATTTCATTAGAGCGAATTAGACTTCAAAGTCGAAGACTCCACGGATTGCGTCTGATAATCAGCCGGTCGATGCGGCTGCTCTGCGTAAACTGCCGCACACTTCGCGGGCAAACCCGCATATCGCATGCGAGACATCGATACCCCACAGTCTAGCAGACTATCCATCCGATTCATGCACGATGCATGCCAGTTTGTCGAAAAATGTTTGAGAGTCTGGCTTCGGAATGCTGTGACCCATCTGTATTCCGATACCCGAAATGCGGTAATATGTCCGACCCTTTGATGTATTGGCTGCGGTTTGAATAAGGAATTGCCTGGTATGCCTCACGTCGCAAAATCGCTTCTCTTTCTCGTCCTGATCGCGGCGGGCTTGCACGTTGACGCCAATCGAAGCGGCAGTTCGTCGTTGCAGCACAGAGGAACAGGCCAAGCCACCGTTATGGCGCCTAAGTTGCTGTGCCTTATGTACCACCGCTTTGTCGATCAAGCCGCGTTCGAACGCTTGTCGAAGGAGCAACAAGCTTATGCCATCACTCCGGGACGATTTGACGATCATCTGAGAATACTAAAGGCCGCCGGGCGCAACGTGGTTGCGCTCTCGGACGCCATCGCGTTCGCAAAGGGTGAGCGCGATTTGAAGCGCGATTCGGTGCTCATTACCATCGACGATGGCTGTGAAAGCGCGCTGACCATCGCCGCGCCGCTTCTCAAGAAGCATGACATGACGGCGACCCTGTTTGTTACGACCGATCCGAACGCGTATGTGTTCGGATGCGAGTCCGGTCGCTGCAGTGATCCACGAATGAGCCGTAAACAGCTTCAAGCATGGTGCGAGATGGGGTTCGATGTCGGTTCCCACGGGGTCACGCATCGACCGCTGAATTTGTTGTCGGATTCCGAATTGATGGCCGAGCTGATCGAGTCGAAGCGGAATCTGGAATCGCTGACCGGGCGTGAGATCAAAGCGCTGGCCGTGCCGCGCGGAAAGTTGGATAATCGCGTGCAACGAACCGCGCGCGGCTCGGGTTATGAAGCGGTCTTAACATCGGAGCGCGGCAAGGTGGAGCCTGGCGCAGATCTTCTCGGGCTTGCACGATGGAACGTCTCCGGGCGATGGAGCAATACAAAATTCCGATCCGTGATTACACATTGATGAGTTCGTCGCGGTGTCGGTTCAAGCCACGAACCAGTCAGGCGCTTCGCTGAAAAGAAGTCAATACAAACAGGTCATGGCAACGGGCTCCTAGGGCGCCGTCGGTGCGCCCGGGCCAGCATGCCGCCGCAAGCCAGTACGACGCAGGCAGTCAACGACTGAGCCATCCCCTGTCCGCAAAGCGACGCAAGCCACTCGCCGAGTTTGAAAGTGCAACCTTCGTCACATGGCACGCCGGGAGAAGCGAAAGCCGACTCAAATGCCCCCATGTCAACATTGCCGCCCTGTAGGCGATTGTCACCGTCGATGTCCGTTTCAGGCAGACCTTGCACATCATTTGATCCCGAATTGATGCAAGGTGAAACATCGAACAGGTGATAGTCGCCGCCTTCCGCATCGACAAAATTCGGATCGCTGTCGATATTCCCCGTGCCTTCCCAGCCGCCCATCACGCACGAGTATTCGATCGAAGCACCTGTCGGAATCGTGACCGAATCCAGATCCCAGACAATGCTGTTGACCATAGTCAGGTGCTCTCCCGCGCCTTCGAGCTGACTGATGCCGCCCGAACCGGCATTGGCAGCCGCTCCATTGTCCATGATCGTGGAATTGATCACGACGACAGGGTCGCGAAACTCAATCGCAGCGCCCGACGCATCGTCATAGTGGTTCACGCCGCGATTACGCGCGATGATGCAGTTCACCACGGTTAACCTGCCACTTGCATGAAAAACGCCGGCCCCGTCGATTGCATTGTTTTCAGTGATTTTGCACCGCTCCAACCGGACGTCGCCCCGCGAACCGATGCCGCCCTCGGAATTATCCGCGCACGAGTTTGAATGAACGACGCAATCGATCATTCGACCACCGGCGCCAAGAAAGATGCCGGCGGCTCCGCCGAATCTTGCCCGATTGTCGGTGATGTTGCAGCCGTCTGCGACCGCCGCACCCCCGTCACACGAAATGCCGGCACCACGTCCTCCCTCGACACCGGTCACATTGTTGAGGATCATGCAACCCTCAATGGTTGGCGTTGACTCTTCGGATCGAATTCCAGCCCCGGCGCGGTCAGCGCTGTTATTCTGTATTGTGCAGCCGCGAATCGTTGGAGAGCCTTTTCTTAGATAAATTCCGCCACCGTCTCGCTCGGCCTCACAATCCCTGATAACACAATTCTCGATCACGACGCTGGTGTCAAAGGAATAAATGCCGCCTCCGTAATCATCCGGGGGACGATCCTCCTCGCCGCCTCCAAAGGGGCCTGAAAGACGTGCGTGCCCATTTTGAATCGTGAATCCGGACACAACGGCTGCCGACGATTCACCCGTATGAAAAATGAAAGCCCGCGCGTCGCCGCCGCAGTTGCCGCAATTGTCCGGCCCATTTCGGCTGCGAAGGGTGATCAAACGACCGCCAAAATCAAGGTCTGTATTGCCATCGCCACCGTAAGTACCATCAAGTACTTCAACTGTATCGCCACTTACACTGGCAATGATTGCTTCCTGAATTGAGTCAAAGGGATGCGCAACCGATCCATCTTCCGCGGCATCTCCCAAGCCGGGATCACCAGGAGCCGGGTCACCGGGGGCATTGTCATCAACATAGAAAGTCGATTGAGCCACAGATTGCGACGCTCCCAGGCCGCAGGAAACCAAGAATAGTGCAAGAAACTTAATGAAACCGGATGGAATCGCAGAAAAAATCACGTTCGTTGGCATGGCTGGCACCGTCCGGTGCCGACGACTCCTCATCTCAGAGGTAAATTAGCATGTCGTCGCACCCCTCAAATGCGAGGTCCAACACTTCGAGGCTCGCCAACGCAATTCTCACACCGAATGGCATGTTGTGCTGTGCAGAAGATCGCCTATACAAAGCATACACCCGAAATCGGGGTTATGCGTCGGAAATCGCCGAAATCACAACGTCCCGCGCCGGCGCTGCTCTTCCTCAATGCTTGTAAACAGCGCCTTGAAATTGCCCACGCCAAAGCCGCGGCTGCCGTGCCGCTCGATGATTTCGAAAAACAGGGTCGGCCGATCTTCCACGGGCTGCGTAAAAATCTGAAGTAGGTAGCCATCTTCGTCGCGATCAACGAGCACGCCGAGTTCCTGAAGCTCCTTGTAGTCTTCGTCGATCTTGCCGATTCGTGCCGCAAGCGTTTCGTAGTAGGTTTCCGGTACGCGGAGGAACCGCACGCCATTGTCCTTCAGCGCCCGCACCGTTTTGCAGATGTCGCCGCTATTGATCGCGATGTGTTGAACGCCAGGCCCGCGATAGAAATCCAGATACTCCTCGATCTGGCTTTTCTTTTTTCCTTCGGCCGGCTCGTTGATCGGAAACTTGATTTTTCCGCTGCCGTTCTGCATGACCTTCGACATGAGCGCGCTGTATTCAGTGCTGATGTCGTCATCCGGGAATACCCAGGCACGAAGACCCCCTTGTAATTCTCTCGACCGACGAAACGCAGGACCGTCTCGCCATATGCCCGAATCGAAGCGACATGCAATTCGCCGTCGGCATCCTTCATCACGGTGGGCTGCTGCACGATCGTCGCGCCGCGCTTCTTGACTTCCGCAATCGATTTTTCAACATCGCGGACGCGGAAGGCGATCGCCTTTGCGCCGTCGCCGTGCAACTGACAATGGCGCGACACCTCGTGATCCGGGCCCAAGGCGCTGGTCAGAACGAATCGAACCTTGCCCTGTTCGATGACGTAACTGGCCGTCTCGCGGTCGCCCGTCTCCAAACCCCGGTAGCCGACGATGTTGAAGCCGAACATGTGGCGGTAAAAGTGCGCCGCCTGAAAGGCATTGCCGACATAGAATTCGAGATGATCGATGCCTTCCAACGGTAGAAAATCCTCGGCTTTCACGGGCGTGGCTGTATTCGGCTTTTGTGTCGTTGTGGTCATGGGTCAAAGCTCCAAGGAATCGAGAGCAGCGCCGACGGGGCGGCCGCTTCGAATCGAAGCTGCATTATAACACAAGGAAACCGCCGATGAGGAATAGGATGAAGCAAAAAAGGTCCCGGCGACGTAAATGACCCCTGCACCGGGTAACGGAGTAGACTGGGGAGCATGGGCCTCCGGCCCGTGCAAGTTTCAGGAAATTTCGTACTTCAATTCCTTCAAACAGTACCAAAATTCGCAACCCCGGGGCGATTCAAACCAAAGCTGCCGGATTCTCAGGAATTCACGGCCTTCTTATCGCTTGCGCTGCTCATCCGGAAAATCCCGATAGAGGCCCGCCCGAAAATCCGTCACCATGGAATAGACGCGCGCGTGCAGTTTTTCCAACTCACCGCTTCGCGGCGCCACCACGGCAAACGCCTCATCCAATTGCGTCAGCGTCTCGCAGGAAATCGTCACATGGAATTCGCCCAGCTCCGGCGGCCCGAAGCCGAACTTTCGCCGCGACAAACGCCACGATGCGATTTTGCCATTCGATTGCAGCCAACCCAAATAGGCTTGCAGGTTTTCCGCGAATTCCAGATCCTTGTGGCTGTCCGCCAGATTGAACCAGATTTCGTAGTAATTCATGCTGACTCCGTTTGCCGCTTATTTCATCCAACCCAAGCAAATTGACGCGATCCATCATTGAATATCGAAGGCCCATGATCTCGCGCGCGTCCATGTACGGCAACCCCGCCGCGATAATGGGCACCGGGCAAGTTCAATGCGACACAGTTTTCCCGAGGCGGTTGCAGATTAGTGGCGTAATCGCCAATCGCTTTGCTGTGGCGCATACCACCCCGGTCCATTTCTCAAGCGTGAACTGTTGAAATCGCCTACGATGTATGCATCAGGGCCACACAGGGAATACGACATGCGTAAGCCATGGTTCGCACTCATCGCAAGTTTGTTACCGACATTCTTTATGCATCCGATGGCCGGGGCACACGCCATAACAATCAAACCGGATGAGAAACAGACGACGACTGCGCCGGCCGACGCCAACGACCTCTCCATCGCCCTCGAAAAAATTCGGTCGCGCCAAGGCATCCCCGCCCTGGCCGCCGCAGTTCTGCGCGATGGCCAAGTGATCGACATTACCGCCGTTGGCTTTCGCGCCGGCAAGAAGGGTCCGCGCGTCACACCCGACGACCGGTTTCACCTCGGCTCTTGCACCAAATCCATGACCGCTACCCTTTGCGCGATTCTGGTCGAACAGGGGAAACTCAAGTGGGATTCGACCATCGGCGGTGTATTCTCCAGCCTGAAAGACAAAATCAATCCGAAGTTCCACCCCGTCACACTCGAACAACTGCTTTGCCACCGTAGCGGTTTGCCGGATGACCACGTTCCGGATTTGATCCTTTTCCCGCAGATCATGTCGCTTCAGGGCGACATGCAACTTCAACGGCGAGAGTTGGTCTCCATTGTTCTCAGCCGCGAACCGGCGACCCCTCCCGGCTCTGCCTACGCTTACTCGAACTACGGATTTGCCATCGCCGGCGCCATGTGTGAAGCCGTGATGGCCGAGCCATACGAAGTGCTGATGAAAAAGCACTTGTTCGAGCCGCTCGGGATGTCTTCAGCCGGCTTCGGCGCGCCGGGCAGCGCCAACAAGATCGATCAACCCCGTGGGCATAACAAATTGATTACCTGGCACTCGCCTGTAAAACCCGGCCCGGGATCGGACAATCCGGCCGTCATCGGTCCCGCCGGTACGGCGCACGCATCACTCGGCGACTGGGCCAAATATGCGGCACTGCATCTCGATGCACTGCGCGGCAAGCCGCGACTCCTGAACAAGGCGTCATTCGACAGGTTGCACAGCGATCCATTCAAGCAGGAATACGGATTCGGATGGATTCAGGCCGACCGTGTTTGGGCCGATGGCAAAATGTTCGCACACGACGGCTCCAACGGCCGCTGGTATGCCATGGTGATTCTCGCCCCGAAAAAGAACACCGCGCTTCTTGTCGCCACCAACGCCGGTTCCGAACCGGCGGTCAAGGCTTGCCAAAGGACCATTCAGAAGCTGCAAGCCCTGTATTTGAAATCAAGCAGCCCCTGAAGATCGCATTCACAATCGATGGTTAATCACGGCGATCAGGAATCGATACAGCAAACGCAGTCGACTTCCAGCTTCGCCCCCACCACCACAAAGTCCTTGACGACCACGGTCGATCGCGCTGGCGGATCCTTCGGAAAGAATTTCAGGTACACCTTGTTAAACGTCGCAAAATTCGCGTAGTCTTTCAGAAAACATGTACACTTGAGTACATTCTGGATCGATGATCCGCTTCGCTCGATGGATTCCTTGAGATTCAGGAGCGTCTGCCCCGCCTGCGTTTCAAAATCGTCCTGGATCTTGCCGTTCTTATCGACGCCCACACATCCGGCCACAAAGACCATATCTCCAAACCTTACCGCACGCGAATATGCAGGACTTGGGCTGCCGCCAATGATCTTCTTGCGATTCTTCGTAGATCGTCGCGTTTCCGGCTCGGCGGCCGACAAAAGCGCAGGAGCAGTGACGGCGGCTATGACTGCCGCAGCCGTGCCACCGTCTTGAAGAAATTTCCGCCGTGTTCGCTTGTCATTGGCCTCAGGCATTTGGCACGCTCCCACTGGTTTGACGATGCTCCCCAAAAACGCCATTTCAAATCGCCAGTCGTGTTACTTCTGATACATGTCCGACTCAACATAGCGCAGCCGCCCTTTGTCTTGCGACTTTGCATCGCTGACCACCGTAGCAGCCTTGCTGCTCAGGAAAAGTTGCAATTGCTCAACGGCCGAATCTGCCTCCGCGCGCAAGTAAAAAGGGAGCGATTCCATGGATTGGTTGATGAGTTCCGTCACTCGTCGATTAAAGTCGATTCTGGGAGAGTCCTCTTCACGGGCAATATAGCCGCTCGTCAAAACGACTTCAGCCGCGTTCTGGAGAAACGGGCTGGGTAATCGTCCGTTGGCTTTACACCACTCTTCAACTTCTGCGGCGATATCCTCGGCCGCTTCTGCAACTGCGTCAAAGAAATCTTCCGCCTCCTTGCCAAATTCGGATTCTACGTCGGAGTTGCCTCGAAGCTCAGAATCCCCCAACTCCGATTTTCCCATCATCGCGATATATTCAACATCCTGCCTTGAAATGAATTCTTTCGGGCTTACCCCGATAAGTCGCCGGCCAAGCTCATCTAATTCGCCAATGAATCGGAGCTTTCCATTCACGCCAAAATCAGAAACGTCGGCTGCATCGATTTCACCGAGGTCGCCCAATAACGACACATAACGATCGTAATGTGCCGGCAGCTTGAAATGGTGTACCCGGGCAAAACGAATGCCGCCAGCCACCAGCCTTCGGGCAAGCTCGACTTCGGCCGGTGCGCCCTCCAGTACATTCCTACGAAATTCCTCCATGGTATAGTCTTTTTCCACACGCGCTGCCTTCAGCCCAAGGCAAAAAATGTCCACGAGATATCGTCCCAACAAGAAACCGCCATTGGGATTGCGGCGCAGTACATGGATCGAGGCGATGCCGTCCGACTTCCATGCGGCATTGATGTAGCACGCTTCGACCTCACCAAATCGGCCGGCTTGTTTGTATGGACTGGCGGATTGAATTCTAATGAGCCGCTTTTTTTCCGCGCGTTTCTGCTTCTTACGATCGTTCTTATTATTTCTGGCCATCCGTGGCTTCTCCAGACTTGACTCAACGTATTAACACCCGCCAAGTTAATTTTCCATAGTGTCCGAGAAAATTCAAGCAAATTTCGCCGAGGTCCGTGAAATTCGGTGAACTCCAAACCGGTGGGTTATTGGCCCGTTAAGGACATTTTGCAAATTGGCTATGCACCATCCATTAAATCGCGATCAGTTTTCGATATCAGTCGGTGGCAGGGTACAATGTGACATATGGGCTTACCTGCAAACCGAACGCGGAAAGCCGGATAGAGCGATCTTGCAACCATGGAGTGGATTACAACATCAACCGTTCTCTCAAGCCTTCGCGATTTCGATAATCGCGCCGCTTGGAGCCAGTTTGTCGACCGATTTCGTCTGCCGGTCTTTCGCTTCGCCCTGTCCACCGGTCTCGGTGATACTGACGCCGAGGATGTCGCACAGGAAACACTGGCCGCCTTCGCGGAATCTTTTCGCAAGGGGCAATATGACCGCTCCAAGGGCCGGCTCAGCCAGTGGCTTTTCGGAATCGCATTTCGCAAATCTCAGGACGAGCGCCGAAAGGGCGCACGCCGTCACATCCGCGCCGGGTCGTCCGAGCTTGGCTCGCTGTCCCAAATTGCGATTGCCGATGAGGCCTCTTTGTCGCTTACATGGGATCGCGAATGGGAACAAGCCCTTCTCGAGCAATGTCTCGACCAGGTTCGTCGCGAAGTCGAGCCGATCACGTTTCGTGCTTTTGAACTGGTTGTTCGTGAAAATCAGGATGCGAATCAGGCCGCTGAGACGCTGGGCGTGAATGTGAAGCTGGTTTACAACGCAAAGCACCGTGTGCTCAAGCGGTTGCGGGAGATACGGTCTGAATTCGACCGCATGATTTGACCAAGTCAAAATGTGGCACACATTTATGTCGGCCTATGACTGGCGTCACATGTGCGCCTGATTGGATTACCAGTGTAGCTTTTCGACATGAACGCAGCCTGCCCCGACATCACGGACTTCGAGCGGCTTGTCAGCGGCGAACTTGGCAGCCCCGAATCCACGTTTATCGAATCGCATGCTGCTTCCTGCGACGCGTGCCATCGAGTTCTTGAGGATGTGCGCGAAAACAACCTATTTGTTGAGCCCGTTCGTCAGGTGATGAACCGTCGAATCAGCCGGCCCACCTCTGACCGGCCCGCCCCACCGACGCACATCGGTTCTTACAAGATCGCTCGCGAAATCGGCCGAGGCGGCATGGGAATTGTGTACAAGGCGGAACAGCTTAATCCGCGTCGAGCCGTTGCGATCAAGGTTCTTCACGCCGGCCTTGGGTCCGACGGCCGCATCGCCAAAATGTTTCAGCGCGAGGCTCACGCGCTGGCCCGGTTGAAACATCCCTCGATCGCAGCGATTTATGAGGCGGGTGAAGATGCCGCCGGTCGCGCTTTCTATACGATGGAATTGGTCGATGGGCTTCCCCTCAATGAGTATGCAAGGCGGAATGACCTTTCGGTTGAGGAGAAGCTGCGTCTTTTCCGTAGCGTTTGTGACGCGATTGCCTATGCCCATCAGCGTGGCGTGATTCACCGCGACCTGAAACCGGGAAATATTCTCGTTGTTGTGGAATCATCTGATCCAGCATCCATCAATTCGCTGGCTGGCGGTGAATCTCAGTCCTCAAACGATCTGCCATTGTCCGCGTCATCGCACGCGCGAGACCCTTCACCAAAAGTCCTCGACTTCGGCCTGGCCAAGATACTTGAGTCTGATGGCAGTGTCCCAGCCGTGACATCACCCAACGAAGAGGGCCGCATTCAAGGCACGCTGCCCTACATGAGCCCCGAGCAGGTCCGCGGCGATCTGAACGAGATTGACACGAGGAGCGACGTTTATTCCCTTGGCGTCATTCTTTATGAGTTACTCACCGGCTCGCTCCCCTATGCCATCGACCGCACGCGCCTGACAGAATCCGCCCGTGTCATCTGCGAACAGACGCCGGGGCGAATGTCCCTGCACGATCGAACATTGGACGCCGACATTGAAACCATCGCCCTGAAAGCCCTTGAAAAGGAGCCGCCGCGGCGATACACCGGAGCATCAGCACTTGCGGACGACATCGGTCGATACCTCGCCAATCAGCCGATTCTGGCACGCCCGCCGACGCTGGCCTATCAAATCTCGAAACTGATCAGCCGTCACAAGGCGCCGGCCGCTCTGGCCGCAGTGATGTTGCTTCTGGTCATCGGCTTCGGCATCGCCATGAGCATTCTTTATTCGAATGCCTCTCACAACCTTCAGCGCGCCACGGTGGCGGAAAAAAATGCCGAGTCAGAAGCGCAACGCGCGAAGCAGGAAGCAGAGACCGCGAAACAAATCACCAAGTATCTCGTTGATGTTTTCTCGGTGTCTGACCCGGAAATTGCACAAGGCGCAACTGTTACGGCACGGCAATTGCTCGACAAGGGCGCGGAGCGGATGACCCAGAGTCTCGAAGGCAGTCCGGCCGTACAGGCAACGCTGATGCAGACCTTGGGCAGCGTCTATGAAAACCTCGGCCTGTATGAGGAAGCCAAGCGAATGCTTGCCGGCGCCTACGAGAAGCGCTTTGCGATCGATTCGGAATCGATGGATCTGGCTGAAACCGCCGAATCTCTTGGAACTGTCCTGAAGAGACTGGGGCAACTCGACGGAGCCGAACTTGCATACCAAAAAGCGCTGTCCATCATGCGAAAGCGGCAAGGACTCTCCGGGGACATTCACGGTTCGATCCTGTTGCAGCGATTGGCCGAAGTGCAGGAAGAGCACGGTAACCTCGACGGCGCTGAAGAGTCGCTTCGAGAATTGGTGGAAGTTTTTCGATCCACGCCACAGGGCGGCAACGCACTTCCTTCCATTCTCAATACGCTTGCCGGCGTTCTAGCCTCCAAGGGCAAATACGGGGATGGCGTGCCCTTCCTGCGAGAAGCGATCAAACGAGTCGATGTCAATATGTATGGCGGCGCTGGTACGCTTCTGAGGCTTCGCGGCAACCTTGCCTGGCTTTTGGCGCAAAGCGGCGAATCGCGGGAAGCTGAGGAATTGATTCGCGATGTGCTTGCCGAACGGCGGCGCATTCTGCCGCCCGCGCATCCGGAATTGGCCACCACGCTAATCACATTCGGCGTGGTTCACCTGAACAAAAATCGGCCGGGGGAGGCGGAGCCGTTATTTCAAGAGGCATCGCAGATTCGAGCCAAGGCGTATGGATCGGACAATCGTGCCACAGTTGAGGCACGTGGATTTCTCGGCCTGTCCTTTGTCGATCAAGGGCGGCTCGACGAAGCCGAGCCGTTGTTGCTCAACTGTTTCGACGCCCTCAAACGCGGCAAGCAGGCATCGCCGCACGAGCTCGCCGAATCGGCGTTGAGACTTGAGAAGCTCTATTCCAAATGGGGCAAACAATCAGAAGCGAAAAAGTGGCTGAAGATCAGCATCGAGATGGAGGCCAAGCCCGGAGACACAAAGGAAGGGATCTGATTCTCGGTGCGGTGCAAAAGACTCCCATTCCGAATCTAAAGCGGGCCCTTAACAAAACCAATCAGCTTGGTTTTGACGCTTACTTGTTGCACGAGTCGCACTCGCACCGGATGCAAGAAAGCTCACAACCGGAAATTCACTCGATCGTGCTTTTCGAATGGCTGCAACGTTGTACTTCAGTTTTGAGTCTAATCACGAAGATCAGACCCCGACAGCCACACCGCCGACCGTGACGATATTGTTCAACTCGCCAAACGGATTGAGCTCCGTGCGATGATTCGCGGGGTCGTTCCGCCACTGGCCGTCAATCACATACCGGTAGCCGTATTTTCCAGGGCGCAACGGCAACTTGACCTGAAACGTCTCGTCGTCAATTCGCATCATGGGCGATCGATCCGGATTCCAGTCGTTGAAGTCTCCGGCAATTTGCATTCGATGAGCGTTGCTGGCGCGTGCCACAAACAGGACGCCGTCGTCCATGGGCTGCGGGCCGTACAGGTGCTCGATCTTGCGCGCTGCCTGGGCATGGGCCTGGGCCGATTGACGGGCCGGCGCTTCCGAAGATGCCGCAAGTGATGCAATCGAGTTGTTTGCCGATGGCATCGGCGTCTCGATCGCCCGTCGATGCGGTCCTATGAGTGTCAGCGAGGTCGCGAGCAGCTTGCTTGCGTCGGCCGCCAGCGCATCGGCTCGGGCCAGCAGGGTTTTTTCCTGGGCCGTTCTCGCCACCGGTGTTTCTCGAACAGGCTCGGCCACTTGTAAGGTCGGTGTCGCCAGAACTTCGGCCGCGGCGCTCACCGCCTTCAGTGCAATCAACTCTCGCGCAAATCGCACGAAATCCTTGCAGCCGCTGCTGGCCGGATCGTATTCCGTAATGGGCTGCCCGAGGCTGGAGCTCTCTTTCAACTTCGTGTTGAAGTTGATAAACGTGGTGAACATCGCATCGCCGTGCCGCTTGCGCAACTCCGCCAGAATCTCCCGCGCGAGCTTTGTGCGCACATCGTAGTGATTCGCAAGAATGCGAAGCGTCAGATGTTTGTTCCAGGCCGTGCGAAGCTGCCGAATGGTTTCGAGCTGCTTGGACAACCCATGAAGTGAAAAATACCCGGTGTCCACCGGCACAATCACCTCATCGGCGGCAAACAGCGCGCTTTGCGTCAGAAAACCGACGGTCGGGGCGTATCCACAATGACAAAATCATATTTGTTTTGAATGGTCGAGAGTGAATGTCGCAATCGTTTTTCGCGGCCTTCGACACCGGCGAGCGCCTGTTCCAGATTTGCAAGGTCGATCTTGGAAGGCATCAGGTCGAAATTCGTCGAAATTTGCCAAATGACCCGCGAGAGGTCCGGCTGCTGACCCGACGAATCGGTCGAGAGGATCGAGGCAACGCTGACTTCGATTTGTTCCTCCGGCACCGCCAGACCGAGGGCACAGTGACCCTGTGGATCAAGGTCGACGATCAGCGTCCGTTGACCCTCACGAGCAAGGCACGCGGCCAAATTGATGGCCACGGTTGTTTTTCCACATCCGCCTTTTTGATTGGCAATCGCAACAATTCTCATCGCGCAAGACCCCTGAAGCGGCCGACAAGCCGCAATAATTGCTGGTTTTGGCATTTCAGTGACCGGGCAACCGGCCGCTGAATCCGATAATGATGATTCGGCGGGCGAATCTTGCCGACTTTAGTTTTTATGGGACGAATCTTGCGCGATGATGCTGAAAGTGCGGATTAGGCGTCAAAAAAGGTACTGAAAACCCAACCGCGTTGATGGCACAATGCGGAAATCCTATCAAAGAACAAGCCAGTATGAATGCAACTTATTATTCTATCGAACACTAGAGCTGCCCATTATGTTTGGCCGTACCGCGCAGATTCATCGTTTCCTGTAAAAGTGCAAATCACCCGCGATACACAGTGTGAGGCTCAAGTACGCTAAGATGTCGCGTTTCGTGCTGCTTAGGCGCTGAATCGAACGGAATGAGATACAAGAACGGCAACGATATCAATGTGATGTCCTGAAAAGTTTGGCAACCCGGTTTACTGCCGCATGCCGAAGCGGAGAATTCGAAAAACGAGTTTGCCACAGTTGAAAGGCAATGTGTCATCGTAGCATTTTGCAATAGCCAAGGTCATGTGAGCATCATGGGTCGAATCAATATCATTGCCGGGCTCACGATTCACCAAGACGACACCTACAGCGTTCTTAATTCTCGAAGCAGTCATCCTTTGTTTGCCGAATTCGACAGTTTTCTCTTTCGTTTTGAATGCCGGTCTCTTTGAATAAGGACTCCCCTGCATGTGGCAACGACTTTGCGATCTCATTGAAAATCCCCGGGACCGGCACATTCTTGTCATCGGAGATTACATGATCGATCATTACCTCTATGGCGACGCCGAGCGGGTCAGCCCCGAGGCACCGGTTCCCGTGCTGCGCGTCGTCGATGAGGAAGATTCGCTCGGCGGCGCGGGCTCCGTCGCCGCGGATATCGCCGCTCTTGGCGCAGTCGCACACTGCGTCGGATTGGTTGGCGAGCATCCCGACGGCCAGCGGCTTGCCGACATGCTGACCCAGGCCGGCGCGGATGCGGAAGGGCTGGTTCGCGTGCGTGGACGCCGGACGACGCGCAAGACGCGGCTCATCGGTCTTGCCCAGCATCGACATCGCCAGCAGCTCATCCGCATCGATGATGAATCGACCGAACCGGTTGGCGACGTGACCGTCCGCAGGCTGATTGATCAAGTCGAGCGTCACATGAGCGTCTGCTCGGTGGTTTGCATCGAAGACTATAATAAGGGTGTCGTTACGGAGGCACTATCCAGCGAGGTGGTGCGCTTGGCCCGGATCAGGGGCATTCCGGTTCTGGTCGACCCGCCAACATCAACGACTACAGCCGCTATGCCGGAGCGACGGCCATGACCCCAAATCGCGCCGAAACCGAGAAAATCACCGGCCTGCGGCTTCGCACCATGGACGCCGTTGAAACGGCATCCCGACAGATCCTCGAGGCATGTCGTACTGAAAACGCGTGCATCACGCTTGATGCCGACGGCATTGTCGTCATTGGTCCCGACGGCGCGTATGAACACATTCCCACCAAGAAACGGGATGTCCCGACGTCACCGGCGCGGGGATGAAGTGCTGGCGGCCATGGCCGTGGCACTAGCCGCGGGAGGCACGTTGCGAGAGGCCGCGGCGCTGGCCAATATCGCCGGCGGCCTTGAGGTCGAGAAATTCGGCTGTGTGCCCATCACCCGTGACGAAGTGCTGGGCGAGATTTATCTGGAACACCATAACGAGCTCGGAAAAACACGCACGCTCGAGCAGCTTGTGCCCGAGCTTGCGCGGCGACGAAACCGGGGGCACAAGATCGTCTTCACCAATGGCTGCTACGACCTGCTTCACGCAGGTCATGTGGCCACCTTCGCCCTATGCCGCAACCAGGGAGACGTGGTCGTCGTGGGGCTCAACAGCGACGCCTCCGTGAAACGCTTGAGCAAGGGCAAGGGCCGTCCGATCATCGGACAGGAGCAGCGTGCCACAGTGTTGGCAGCGCTGGCCGATATCGACTATGTGGTCATATTCGACGACGACACGCCCCAGCATCTCATTGAGACCATCCAGCCCGACATTCTGATCAAAGGCCGCGACTGGGAGGGCAAGTCCATCGCCGGCCAGGACGCCATCGAAGCCCGCGGCGGGAAAGTGGTTCTTGCGCCGCTGGTTGAGGGCATCAGCACGACGGAGATGGTAAGGCGGGTCAAAAAGAGCGAATAAACCGGCTTAAACCGAATGCCACTGCGCGATTAGGGGAACTTGAATCATCGTCAAACTATAGCTATGATTCTAGCTATAAGGTGAATGGCATGAGAACCGTCCAAATGACGCTGGAAGAGACCCTGGTCGAGGATGTCGATCGGGCCGTGCGAAAGCTGCGCACGACGCGCTCTGCTTTTGCCCGCGAAGCGCTTAGAGCCGCGCTTGATCGGCTGAAGGTGCGAGAAAACGAAAAGAAGCACAAGGAAGGTTATAAACGAAAGCCGGCTCGAAAAGGCGAATTTGAGCGGTGGCACCGTGAGCAGGTTTGGCCCGATCTATGAAACACGGCGATATCCGTTGGTATGGATTTCCAAAACCGGATAAACGCCGGCCCGTAATGATTCTCACCAGGGATTCGGCGATTTCATATCTGAACGAAATCACCATTGCTCCCATTACAACGACAATACGCGACATACCGACTGAAGTACTGCTTACGCAAGCCGATGGAATGCCTCGCGATTGCGCCATCAGTTTCGATCATATCCAAACTGTACAGAAACGAAAAATAGGCGGGTTGATTACTGCCTTGAATCCACGTCGATTCGTGGAAGTGAGCCGTGCGATTTCATTTGCATTACAACTGTGATGGCAGGCGGAAGCTTAACCGCTCCTGTCAAGAAACACGCGTGCCCACTCTTCCGTCAGCGCCATTCGCCAGATACTTCGTGCGGCAAATGTGTCGCCACGCTCCAGCCTCGCCTTCACTGAATTCAATCGATTAACCTCAAAGCAGCCGCGATCGGCAAAGCTGCGCGATGCCAGCAAGTCGCTCCACCACGCGCGAAGGCCACCCTTCATCCAATCGACTATGGGGACCGAAAAGCCGAGCTTGTCTGTACGGTCCAGAATCGATTCCGGCACCCGTTGGCGCATGGCATCGCGCAGCGGCGATTTCAGCACACCATTTCGGATTTTTTGTGAAATCGGAAGCGCCATGGCATATTCCACCATCCCGTTCGACAAGAATGGGACGCGCGATTCAATCGAAAATGCCATTGAATTACGGTCCTCGAACCGCAGCAGCGAGGGCAGGCTGTCATGCCGAAACAATTCCCACAGGCGCCCCATCGCCGCGGGTGCGTCCTTTGGCACTTCAATCGAATCCGGCGGTGTGATATCCAGTTCGCCGCACATGCCCGCCGCCTGCTCCGCCTCCAACAATTCCCGCGACAACCAAGGCTGCTTTCGTGCATTCGAGCGCAGCCTCCAGGCGTTGCGTCTCTTCGACGGCAGCGCGGCGGCCACCACGCTGGGCAACAAGCTTGTTTGCGCAAAATGCAAATGCCTGGCCGCCCGCCATTCGCGCAGCAGAGTCACCAGCGAGAACCGGCCGAGCAAATGCGCCAAATGCATCGGAACATATCCTTCATAGCCGCAGAAGATTTCATCCGCCCCCTGCCCATCAAGCAGCACCTTCAACCCCGCATCCCGCGCGGATCGCATGATTTCCCATTGCATGTACACATTGGGCAGCGCGAACGGCTGCTCCTGGCAACATAACAACGAAGGCATCGCGGCCAACAATCCCGTCGGTGTCGGAGTCACGACATGTTGCTGCAAGCCGCCGCATGCGCGAACCACCGCATCGGCGAATCCCGCTTCATCGACGCCGCTGTTCGGCAGGGAGGCGGTGAAGGTGTGCTGCGTCAGTGGCGTGGCGTCCAATGCGCCGTCCGATCGCAACGCTTGCAGGATCGTCACGATCGAGGAACTGTCGATGCCGCAGGAAAGGCACGATCCGATCGGCGCATCGCCCTGCAGGTGCGCTCCGAATTGAATCGGTCAGGGTTTCCCGAATGTGCTGCGGCGCATCGGGCTCATCCCGCCAGACATGGGTAGGCCACCAGTATCGCCGCACCGCGCCACCCGCATGCATTGTGCCTCGCCCGCGTACATCGAGCTCGATCCAGCAACCCGGCGGCACCGACCAGATGCCTTCGAACAGGGTGTCATCCGTGTGATCGACGCGTCCGTCATACAGAAAATCGCGAAGCCTCGCTTCGTTCACGCCGCGCATCGCGCCCGGCAGGTGCAGAAGGGACTTAATCTCTGAAGCAAAACCCATGCCATGCGCGAATTTCGTGACATACAGCGGCTTGATGCCGAATCGGTCGCGAGAAAGAAAAAGCCGGCCGGCCGCCCAATCGACCATCGCCGCACCCCACATGCCGTCGAATCGCGAAACAGTCCGTTCCCCACGCTCGATAGGCCGCCAAAAAAACTTCGGTATCGGAGTGTCCGACAAAAGGCATCCCCCGCGCAACCAGCTCCTTGCGCAGCTCGGCATGGTTGTAAATCTCACCGTTATAAACCAGCCACACGCGTCCATCCGGGCTTGACATCGGCTGATGACCCGCAGGCGACAGGTCGACAATCGCCAGTCGCCGCGCGCCGAGTGTCAGCTTGGCGGGCACATACTTCCAATCGACGGCTTCATTGGGCCTGCCGAGCACGCGCGCCACCGCCGGCGAACCGTTCATGCCGAAGACCACCGCTCCGCCATCATCCGGCCCGCGATGGTGCAATGCCTGTGTCATGGCAGTGAGCCAGTCAGGCGCGGCTGGGTTGATCTCGTCAAGAAGAAGTCCGGCGATTCCGCACATGGCGTAGAGAGAAACGCCAAAGCGTCAAAATGTCAAAACGCCACGCAGTTGCGAGGATTTGCCGAGATGTTCACGTTCTCTCGGTGGACTTGTCTATGACTTGCCGAAAAATGGCAGAATAGAACGACAAAAAGGCATGATGACTGAAGCGACTACGAGCATGTTTGGATAACGCAATTCTGTCAAACGCCCGTGCATGCTCAATCATAAATGTCAACTCTGACCGCAGTGATTCGACTGATCCTATGTCCACCAGCCGACCGTTGCTTGAGTCCACAAACTCTTCACAGCCTGTGCCACTTGTGACGATAACGGGCAGGCCGATGCAAAGTGCTTCTGCGACGACCATTCCAAATGTTTCACCGTAACTTGGCAGTACGAGAAAGTCGGCGACAATCATTTCTTCCACGACGCGCTCGCGCGGCAATTCGCCATGGAACCGGACGCCCGCGGATCGTCCCCAAGAATCAAAGCGCCCCATTACCCATGATTGCCGCTCACCCCCGCCGACGAAATGCCACTCTACATTATGTTCGATAGAGGTGGTAATTGCCGCCTCGACCAATTCGCGAATACCCTTCTCCACTGACAGCCTGCCGACAAACAATCCGCGAATAGGACCCTTACGGGTGACCGCCGGCAGAGGCGCCTCTAGAAATTCACGAGCAACCGGATTGCCGCAAACAAGAATTTCGCGGCCAAGTTCGAATCGCTCCATGTCCTCGCGACTTCGTTCGCTCACAGTGACGACTTCAGCGGCTTTACTAACGGCTTCGCGAACAAGGGACTCGCCCGAATTCCGGGTCATCTGCGCGCTAAACGGTCCAAAGTGCTCGGTCATCACGACGCGCGAAGCCAATTCGTCCCTCAAGGTCGTGCAGGCCCAGCCGGCTGGTATGGAGCACATGGCATGAATCACGTCGGGCTGGCCGTGAAGGCTCCGATAGGCCTCAAGCCCGCGTTTGAGCCATGATCGGTAACGCCACATTTGAAGCGACGGACTGCCGAGCGCGGTGTGCAACCCGCGAATGCGGATGACTGGAATGTCCTTGCAAAGAAATTCTCGCTCAATTCGCGGAACGATTGGCACGAGCGAGCGGCCCAAGTGACGGAAACTGACAAGATTTGGAAAAATAACGCCGACGCGCGCGCCGGCATCGGCATAGGCCAGGGCATAATCGCGAAAGAAGACGCCGGCCGTCGGCTGCTCTGGGGAGGGCCACCAGGCGGGGACGATCAGAATGTGAAGCCCGGTCATGTCGGCCATGCTTGCCACGAAATTCCACAGCCGGGGCGGCTGTGCCACTTCAAACTGTACCAGTACCCCCACACGACGATACCAATAGACGCGAGGCCTCACAAACCGTTAAATGCCGAGTCGTGGCAGTTCCAGCTCACAACCCGGCCCGACGTATTCTCATTGTGTCCTATTGGTATCCACCGGCCGTCGGCGCGGCCGCGGAACGGGCGTTCGGCTTTGCGCGACATTTGCCGGCCCACGGCTGGGAGGTGCATGTCTTGACTGCATCCCGCCGCTCGGCCGCGCCGGAGACGCCGGGCGTGACGGTTCACAGCGTCGACGACCCGCTGGCCGTCGATCAACCGTTTGCGGACTTTGATCCGCGCGAAACGCCTTCGGTGTGGAAGAGCATGGCGCGGCAACTCGTTTTTCCGGATCGATTCGTTCGATGGCGCAAGGCGGCCGAATCGACGCTGAAGCAACTGACATCGTCGTCTCCGTTTGATGTTCTCTTCGTGACCTTCCCTCCAGCGAGTGCAGTACAAACGGCGCTGGCAGATGAATCGGGCGCAAAGCTCGTGTTGGACTATCGCGACCGGTGGATCGGACCCGGCGGATATGACCCTTCAACCGCGCTTATGCGCCGACGTCACGAAAAGTTGGAAAACGCTGCCGTCCGGCGGGCAGTGCGAATTGTGGCCGTGTCGGACGCGATGGCCAACGCGATTGCGGCCGAGCAGAAGATTGACCGATCGCGCGTCGTCGTTATTCCGAATGGATATGAGATTATCCCGCTTGAAACGCAGCAGGCAGCGGCCGATTCTGAGAGCGGCAGTCCAACGATGAATGACGCTGCTGCGAAGCCGCTTGTGATTGCGCATGTGGGATCCGTCATCGCGCGCAATCGCCCGGAACTTTTTTTCGACGCAATGGCCCGGGGCAAGGACGATCCACGCATTCACGATGTTCAATTTCGATTTGTGGGCAATCTGTCGCGCGATTACATCGCATCGCTCGGCCTCGCCGGGCTTGTGCAAACGACGGGACTTCTTCCGCGCGACGAGGCGATTCATGAAATGCAATCGGCGGACGCGCTCTTGCTCTTGACCGGCGAATACGTCGGTCGCTGGGGCGCCAGCGCGAAGCTGTTTGAGTATCTACAGACGGGGCTTCCGGTGCTGTGCCTTGAAGAGAAACACGGCAGCAACGACCGCGCTTTGCTCGAACGGTTTATTCCGGAGCGATCGTTCTTTGCGTTAAACAGCGATGGCGAGCGTATTCTGGAGCAGGTGTCGCAAATACGGGCATACCGCTCGAATCGACCATCGGCGGCATTGGAATTGGATCCGACATTTCGCGATTTCGGACGGGCAAACCTGACGGCAAATCTGGCTCAGGAATTGAATGCTTTTGGATTCATAAGAGCCCGAGTCAGCGGCATCATCCTGAGGAACTGCTACAGGTTGGCTTGTACCCGTCGTGAACACATATCATGGAAAAGGCCCGAAGACGCGGACGCCTTCGGGCCGTTTTTCATGTTTCTTACTTCATCCTTCGCGACCTCCTGGCCGCGAGAAGTGCCTTATCGCTTCGATCTTCGGCGGCGGGTGAAGCTGCCGCGTGCGAAGAAGAGCGTGAGCATGAGGGCGATGCCGGGGAGCGGCGCGCCGTTGGCACAATTCTCCGCGAGGGCGATCAGCCGCTCGATTTGGTCGTTGGTCAGCGGGAAGCCGCCATCATTAAAGTCGACAAAATCGACCGGATAGTAGATGTAGCCGCATTCGCCGTAGATTGATTGATCTTCGCCTTCGAAGAACGACACTTCACCGGCTGCTATCGGATTATCGCGATCGCTGATGTCGACCGTTTTCAAGGCGAGATCGGACAGGGCAAAGAGCCGTTCGCCGATGACGCCGACGCGGGTGACATTGCCGGTGTTTTCAAAGGAGCCGCGCTGGGTCAGCTTGGTGTCGCTGAAATCGACCAATTGCACGCCATTGGTGCAAGCCGGCCCGTAATAATTTTCGTCGGTGGCGTCGTTATTTTCTTCTTCATCTACGTCGTTATCGTCCATCGGCTTGTCTTCTTCGATGCCGACGGAAGGCGGCACTTCGCCGCGGCCGCTCCCCTCATTCCAATCGACATGCTGGAATGGCACGACGATCAGCCCCAGTTCGTCGACCACCTTGAATGCCTTTTCATCGTATGTGGCATCTGACGTGGTATAGGAGCCGGGCGGGCCAAGGATGACGCGGCCAAGTTGCACCGGGGCGGCCGGGTCTTCGACATCGTAGTAGGCGATGGCCGGCCGATTGCCGTCTGTGTCGTCGATGCCGACCGCAATGAGTCGATTGCCGCGTGGCTCAATGTGGGTCGAATAACCCGGGACTTCGAGCTCGCCGGCGACGACGGGGTTGGCCGGGTCCTTGAGGTCGATCACGAAGAGAGGATCGACGACGAGGAAGGTGACGGCATAGGCACGTTCGCCATCGAAGCGGACCGCCTGAAGCGATTCGTTTTCGATGATCTTTGTGGAGCCGAGCTGCGTTACATCGTCGAGATCGGAGACATCGTACGTGAAGAGGCGCACCTGGGTGAAACCAAAACCGGTTGATTGCGTGGCAATTCGGAAAGTATCGCCAAACTCATCCATGTAGAAACGGTTTTGGATGTAGCCGGGAACCGTGAACTTGTCGCGAAGCACGACGGCACCGGCCGGATCGGAGATGTCGATGACCTGAATGTCCGTCAGGGTGTCGCCGGTGTCGAAATCGTGGATTGGCTGGCTGCGTAAATGGCCGAGTCGGACGTGTGCATGGTGAGCGCGTTGCCGGACAGGCTCTTGCGTTCGACGGGCGTGACATTCGCCGGATCGGCCACGTTGACCGACGCCACAAAGCCTTCGCCGGGCGTGCCGTTACTGGCGTCTTCCGCGCCGACCGCAAAATAGGGGGCATAGTTCGATCCGACGACGTAGATGATATCGCCGACGCGGCGGCTCTCATTTGCAAAACCGACGAGATTCACTTTGCTTTCGACCTTCGGGTCGGTCGGATCGGAGATATCGATAATCGCTAGTTGGCTTCCGTCGAAATCTGGTCGCTCAGGCGGCGGGCCATCCGGAGCAATGGAGAGTGCACGGTTGCTTCCCTCGGCGACAGCGATGCCGTCGTCGCCGAAGCCATAACCGCCATCGTAGTAATAGTAATAGTCGGCACTGAGCAGAACGTAGGCTTGCGTATCGCCGACGTACATTTCGACGCCACGGCCTTTGAGATCCAGTTCCCCAAGCAGCGCCGGTTCATCGGGATTCTGCACATCGACGATGAGCAGCCCTTTGAAACGATTCAGAGCAAAGAGCTTATCGCCGGCGACTTTGACAATATCTGCTTCCTCAATCGCGCGGGCGACGCTGGCGCTGGAGCGATCCTGACCGGAGCCGTCGTCCGACTCGCTGTTGCTGTCGCCGAAGCTACTGGGCGATCCCGGCGGCGCGCCGTTGAAGCCGCCGGCATTGTTGTCGGTCGGATTCAGTGACTGGACTGCATCGCATCCGAAGGTGAAGACGATTGCGGCGAGCGCGGTAACCAGCGAACCGGCTTGCCAAAATGGGTGAGACCTGCTGGGTTGGGAGAGAAACCTTGCGCTTTTCTTTTTCATACGGGAGACATCCTTTGAGCGAGGACGGTTATATGGAAAGATCGGCCAACACGAGGAGGCAGGCATGACTACTGACTACCCTTGCAGCAGTCACGCCCGAAAGCCGGATTTTACCCGGAAGACTGAGCCTTCCACAAGGTCAAGTATACAACAAAACGCGGTGTCCGGCTTTCCAGCTCCGTCTCGCTTGTCCGATCATAACTCATTATCATACCACACATTATGTTCCGGCAACATAATAGGGGCACTGCATATTCCACCTGTGCGATCGGGCTCAACGGCAAATAAGACGTGAACCGCGGGATTCGGAGCCGTTCACTTCGTTGCGGCAAAAATCGTCCATCAGATGCCAAGCGCATCAAATTTGATGGGTTGAAACGGGTCGAACTGACCGCGAAGATGCCGCGTTCAATCAACGTCTTTACCGTTACGATTTTGACAATCCAAATTCCGTTGAGTTGGGGAACGAAGATGACGACCCATTCGAGCCGTTTTGTTTTCATTGCGTTGATCGGGCTTTCATGGATTCGAGTGTGTGCGGACGTAAGCGACATCGAATTGAAGCAACCGATCGCGATCATGAACGCGAGAATTGTGAGGGCGCCCGGGGATGTCATCGAGAAAGGAACCATCGTCATCGAACAGGAACAAATCACGGCTGTCGGCGCGGATGTTGCCGTGCCCGAGGCCGCTGAGCGAATCGATGGTTCAGGCCAGACAGTCTATGCAGGGTTTATCGACGCACTCACCCAGCGGGGTGTCAGCCGACCGGAACCTTCAGGCGAAGAGGTGACTCGGCAGGCCGACGAGACGCCCGATGTTCGCGAGGGCGTGCAATCGGCCATGGTCGAGGGCTATCGCCGGTTGGTGCATCCGTCATGGCGCGTCAGCGAGATGTTCGATCCCAGCCATGCCAAGCGGGAAGACTTTCGCTCCGCCGGATTCACCGTCGCACTCGTCGCACCTCGAACCGTCATATTCGCGGGAGAGAGCGCGCTGGTTTCGATGGGTGATTTACCGGCGCGGCAATCGATCATTCGCGATTCGGTCGCGCAGCATGCCGCGTTTGTGACGAGCGCCGAAAGGGGGCGCGGCCGATTCGGCGGTGGTGGCGGCTACCCCGGCACGACCATGGGGGCCATCGCATTGTTTCGCCAAACCCTGATGGACGCCGTGTGGCATCGCGAGTTGAAGGCATGGAGCGAACGAAACACCGAAGGGGCGCGGCTGGCCATCGATCCGGAGCTTGAATCGCTTTGGCGATTGCAGGACGGCCTGACCGGTCTGGCGATGGCCGCAAATACGGAAGTCGAAATACACCGGGCGCTGGATATCGCGGCCGAACAAAAAATGAAACCGATCATCATCGGCGGCCGGGAGGCATGGAAGGTTGCGGAGCGACTCAAAGCCGAGGACGTTTCAGTCATCGTGAGCCTCAAGTGGTCGGAGGAACCCCAAAAGCCGAAGAAACGGGCTGATTCGCTGGCGCAGGTGAAGATCGATGATGCCGAATCGCTGGCACGCGGATTGGATCGTTCCCCGATATTCGACAAGGGGTGGGAAGAGCAGGCGTGGGAGCCGAAGCGGGTTTATGACGAGCGCGTGCGCCTTTGGCAGGAAGAGATCGATAACGCGAAAAAGCTGGGCGAGGCGGGTATTCGATTTGCATTTGCATCATACGACCTGAAGTCGCCTGATGAAGTACTGAAGCAGGTGCGCAAGGCGATGGAAGGCGGACTGAGCGAAGATGTCGCGCTGGAGGCACTGACGCGGTCGGCCGCGCGAATCGCCGGGGCGGATGCGCGTTTGGGCGTGATTGCGAACGGAACGCCGGCCAATTTGACAATGATGTCAGGGCCGCTAGGGGACAAGAAAAGTCAGGTGAAACGTGTCGTGGTCGAAGGAAGTGTCTTCGACCTTGTGGTTCGCGATGAGCCGGATTGGAAGAAGAGAGGCAAAAAGGACGGCGAGCCGGATACCAGTGAGAGGCAGGATGAAAAAAGCGACGCGGAGGATGCCGCAGCCGCCGATGTGACCAGCGCACCGGCGAATGCAGAAGTGGCCACGACGACCAGTGCGCCAACGACTTCCAGCGCGCCATCGTCGCAACCCGATGATTCTGAGATTTGGAGCGATTTTGCAACGGAAATTGAAGCAGATCGAAAGCCGAGATTCGACACCGGCGGTGACCTGCTGATTCAAAATGCCAATCTGCTGACCATCACCGGCGGCGACTTGATGGGCGCGGACCTGTTGATCCGAGACGGCAAAATCGCCGCGGTCGGCGGGAAAATTCCGCCACCACCAGGTGTCAAAACCATCGATCTACGCGGTTATTTCATCACCCCGGGTCTCATCGATCCCCACTCGCACATGTGCACCAGCGGCGGACTGAACGAAGGGACGCTTTCGGCGACACCGGAGGTTCGCGTCGCGGATGTTGTGGACTCGAAAGATCTCGGCGCGTTTCGTGCGCTGGCCGGCGGCGTCACGATGATTCACACCATGCACGGTTCGGCCAATACGGTCGGCGGGCAAAACGTGGTGCTGCGATTGAAATATGGAAAGCCCGTGCACGAGTGGCGCGTACCAGAAGCGCCAAAGTCGGTGAAATTTGCATTGGGCGAGAACGTAAAGCAATCGAATTCGCAGACGAAGGCGACACGATTCCCCAACACGCGCATGGGCGTTGAGGCGGTGTTTCGCCGGTCATTCGATGCCGCACTGGCCTACAAAAGGGAACTTGAGACATTCGAGCGCGACAAGGCGGCGGGAAAGGATCCGCGTCCGCTGCGCCGCGATCTACGACTCGATGCATTCTGCGACATTCACGCCGGGCGCATCTGGGTTCATTGCCATTGCTACCGGGCAGACGAAATTCTGCGGCTACTGGACATGGCGGAATCGTATGGTTTTCGCATCGCGGTCTTGCAGCATGTTCTCGAAGGCTATCGCGTGATTCCGGAGATACTCAGGCACGGCGTTTCGGCATCGACTTTCTCGGATTGGTGGGCTTACAAACTCGAGGCGTATGATGCAATTCCGCATAATGCTGCGCGTATGGCACAATCGGGTATCGTGACCACGGTGAACTCGGACTCCGGCGAAGTGATCCGGCACTTGAATCTGGAGGCCGCGAAGTCGATGCGCTTTGGCGGCCTGTCGCCGAATGACGCACTGCGCCTCTGCACGCTGAACGGCGCGATCACGCTCGGCGTCGAAAAACAATTCGGCTCAATCGAAGTCGGAAAACGCGCGGACCTGGCGGTTTTCGACGGACACCCGCTCGACACATTCTCCAAGTGCGTTATGACGCTCATTGACGGCGAAACATACTTCCAGCATTCCACATTCGAGCCGACAGCGGCCGCGACACCCCTTGCGGCGAGGCCTTTTGCGGTGCATCGCGATCCGCTCAAAGTGGCGCTTTCGAATCGCGGCGAATACTGGATTCGCGGCGGCACGATCCATCCGATCGGCGATCAGGATATCGAGAATGGCATCCTTGTGATTTCGGACGGCAGAATCGCACGGGTTGCCCGCGCCGATGCCGACACGCCGGATAAGGATGTAACGTTGATCGACGCGACCGGCTTGCACGTTTACCCGGGGCTCATTGTGGCCGGCGTTTCGCTCGGACTGATCGAGATTGATTCAGTCGCGGGGAGCATTGACTCAAGCGACATTGCCAGATTTCAACCGGATCTGCACGCGCTGTCGGCCTACAACCCGTTTTCAGCCGGCATCGGCGTGGCACGCTCGGAGGGGGTGACCAGCGCGCTTATCATTTCGGGCGGCGGCGTGGCACAGGGGCAGGCCGGGATTGTACATCTGGACGGCTGGTCGATGCCGGAGGCTCGGTTTGCGTCGCCGGTCGGGTTGTTTATGCAGTTGCCGTCCATGTCCGCCCAGACTCCATGGTGGATGGACGATGAAGCCAAGGAACGAATCAAAAAGGAGTTTCCAAAGAGCATGGCGGCGGTGGAATCGTTTTTCCGCATGGCCATTCAATATGCCCGCATGAAGGCACTCGGCGCGAAGAATGCCGCCGCCATGCCGGAATTCGACCGGCGGCTGGAGGCGATGGTGCCGTATGTGAATCGTGAACTGCCGATTCTCTTCCGGGCCGATTCGTACAAGGCGATTCGCGAAGTGATTCGATTTGCCGAGAAGTACGAAGTACGACCGATCATCTTTGGCGGTCGAGAGTCATGGAAGGTGGCGGACGTGCTGGCGGAGAAAAAGATCGACGTGATCATTACGCGATCCATGAACATGCCTTCGAGCGAATTCGAACCGTGGAACAGTGTTTATGCCAATGCGGCGGCACTGAATCGAGCGGGTGTTCGATTCTGTTTCACCGTTGGCGAGCCGAGCCTGACCAAGCAAATCGGCGTCGAAGCCGGAATGGCCGTGGCGCACGGCTTGAACGAGGCAGCCGCCCTGCGCTCGATCACGCTGGACGCAGCGGAAATTCTGAGCGTCGGCGACAAATTGGGTTCGCTGGAAACGGGCAAAGTGGCGGACGTGATCATCACCACCGATACACCGCTTCAGGCGAGCAACTGCGTGGTGGCGGAGTTTATTCGCGGCGTGCCGGTGGACTTGGAAAACAAGCACACGCGCGATGATGCCAAGTTCATGGCACGGCCGAAGCCAAATTTGCCGCCGGCGGTGGAAGGGCTTCGCGGACCCACGCCGATGCGGATGAAGCCCGCGGCATAGGCAGCCGCTCTACTCTTTGACGACGGGACATGCCGCATCGCGAGACCAATCGGTAAAGCTGCGATAGTAATTACTCACCGGGCCGTATCCGGCGCGGACGGCGGCCAAGGCCGCCAGCGATGCGCGCCCGCCGCTTTCGCAATGCGTGATGATCGGTTCGCCCTTTTTGAAGCCGGATTTCTCAAAGATGGCGGCCAATTCCGAGGCGGATCGCAGTCGGCCGCCTGCGTCGAGAAGGTCGGCGTGAGGAAGCGACTTCGCGCCGGGCAGGTGGCCGCCGCGCGGATTCTTGTGGATGATTTGGCCGCGATATTCCTCGATAGTTCGGGCGTCGAGAACTTGGGCACTGCCCCGAGCTACGCTTTCACGCACGCTCTCGCGATCCTTGAGACCGACCGGCGCATCATTCGAGATGCGGGCGGTAAACGGGCGACGGGTCGGCATGGTCGCCGTATTTGAAGCGCGGATTCGCCCTTTCGCCGCCTCGTCGTTGAGCGCGGGCCAGCCGCCGTTGACCACGCTGGAATTTCGGACGCCGAAGTGCTGGAGGATGAACCAGATACGGGCGGCGTCTTTCATGTTGCCGTCGTCGTAGATGCGGACGATGGTCGATTCGTCGATGCCGAGTTCGCCGATTCGATCGCTCCAGATTCGGGTGTTTTCGATGCCGCCGTCGGTCGCGAGGCTGGCTTGCATCCACGCGCGGGGATCGATGCGGACGGCGCCGTGGACGTGGCCGGCGGCGTACATCAGGGCGTCGCGTGCGTCGAGAACGATCGTATTTTCGGTGGCAGTTGAGAATTGAGCGGGTTCGACGACGACGTCACGCACGGTCAGGGACTGTGCGCTGGAGCAGCCCATGGTGAAAAGAAACGCGGGTGCGAGCAGGGAGGCGATCAAGACTGATTCATGAAATCGTTTTTGCATAGGTTGGCTCCCGTGACGTTGTGAAGGGATATCAATGTTGCAAGGATAATCGGAATGCGATGTGCAGTCCTCGCTTTGCGTGCAGGGTTTTGTGGAAAAAAAGTGCCCACTTTTAGAATTTAGGGCCTGATTGTTCGAACAGGTCTTTCGAATGCGAGCGCCGGCATTGGCACAATAGGCCTCGGTCCGACACGGACCGGCTTGCGAAGGGGAAGATGGGCCGAGCCCACCCTACTCTGGTCAAACAGTCCGGTAGTCAAACAATCCGGGCAAACCCAACAGATTACCAGCCGACCATGTTGTAGCCGGCATCCACATAGTGGATTTCGCCGGTGACGCCGCTGGACAAGTCGCTACAGAGATAGAGGCCGGAATTGCCGACTTCATCCGACTCGATGTTGCGGCGCAGAGGCGACTTGGTGGGATAGTGATCGAGAATCTGATCGAAGCCCCCGATGCCCGCGGAACTGAGCGTTCGACAGGGGCCGGCGCTGATGGCATTGACGCGCGTGCGTTTCAGGTCGCCGAGATCGGCGGACATGTAACGCACCGAGCTTTCCAACGCGGCCTTGCAAACGCCCATGACGTTGTAACCCGGCACAAACTTTGCAGCGCCGAGGTAGCTGAGCGTCAGTACGGAAGAGCCTTCGCGAAACAGCTCATAGGCTTTCTGACAGACGGATATGAACGAATAAACGCTGATGTCCATGGCCTGCTTGAAATCTTCGCGACCGGTCTGCCAGAAACGGTTGGTCAGGCACTCGCGATTGGCATATGCAATGGCGTGAACGAGGAAATCGACACGGTCATAAGTTTCGCGATACTTGCTGAAAAAGGCGTCGACGTCTTCGTCCTTGGTGACGTCGCAGGGAGCGATCAGTTTCGCGCCGATGGGGTCGGCCAGTTTTCGAACGCGGCGTTCCATTTTCTCGCCGGGCAGGTGATTGAAAGCAATATCGGCGCCTTCTTTGTGCAGGCGTTCGGCGATATACCACGCGAGACTGTGATCATTGGCCACGCCGAAGACGATTCCCTTTTTGCCTTCCATCAAGCCCATGCGTTCGGTCTCCTTCGGTCGAGCTGACCGCTGTTCGCCCCAGGACCATAGTCCAATGAGGGATTCCAAGCAGGCTAATGTAGGCAGTGCGCTTCAAATTGTCCAGCATTACGCTGTTTTTGCGATTCGGAATTCATCTAATTGTCGACGCGCAACTTACGCGATAGACTATGCTTGTGCCCATGAACCCGTCGAACGGATCACCCTCGCCGGAACCCCGCAATCTGCTCATTTCGATCCCCAATTGGGTCGGCGATGTCGTTATGGCCACGCCGGCGCTCGATGCAATTCGGCGACAATTCCCCGACGCCAACATCACGCTTCTCATGCGGTCTTACGTGGCGGATGTCCTTGCCGGCACGAAACTTGGAAATGAACAGGTGTTTTGGCCACCGGCCTTGTCCATCGGCGGACAATACGGCCTGATTCGTGAATTGCGTTCCCGGCGGTTTGATGCGGCGGTGCTGCTCACAAATTCGTTTCGATCGGCAGCGGTGACGGCCTTGTCGGGGATTCCGCGACGGTATGGGTATGGGCGCGATGGCCGTTCATTGTTACTCACAGATCGCCTTGTCCCAAAGAGAACCGGAAACGAGTATTCGCCGGTTTCGGCGCTGGACTACTACAACGAACTGGCGCGCTTTTTGGGCTGCCCGGACGTTCGGGATCAAATGGTCTTGGCGACCACGGCCGATGACGAGGCTGCGGTCGATCGTCGATTGGGAGCGCTGGACCCGGCGAAACCATTGGTTGTCCTGAATCCCGGCGCAAACTATGGCTCGGCGAAATGCTGGCCCGCGGAATACTATGCGGCCTTGTCCGATGAATTGACCGTGCGTTACAACGCCCGGGTGGTCGCATCGCTGGGACCGAAGGAGCGACACATTGCCGACGCCCTGGCGGCTTCTGCCAAGAAGTCGATCGAGGTGTTCATTGATCCGCCGCTCGGATTGGGGCCGCTGAAGGCGCTGATTCGCAGAAGCCGGCTCTTGATTACCAATGATACGGGACCGCGCCATTTTGCTCCGCCGTTTGGCGTGCCGGTGGTCACCATTTATGGTTCGAGCGATCCGGCGTGGACGGTGACGCGGTTCGCACAAGAACGAACCGTCATGCTGAACCTGGATTGTCAGCCCTGCATGGAGCGGACGTGCCCACTGAAGCATCACAATTGCATGAAAATGCTGGAGCCTGAATTGGTCCTTGCCGCGGCGGGCGAGTTTCTCGGCGCACTGCCGACCGTCGCGAAAGGCAACTTGATGAAGACAGGTTGAAAACGGCTGATGATTGTTAAGAACCGAATCACAATTGATCGCGCGTTTCGGGAGCAGCTCCGCCGCGCGCGGCTCGACACCGTGGATGACGTGCTGAATTGCCACGGCGACAGTCTTGCGGCATGGAGCAGAACCAGCGATACGATTCGGTTTGAGCCGGGGGACGGCAGTTCAACCCTGTACATCAAGAGATATCACTATCCGAAATGGCGGCATCGCGTGCGGGCGATGTTTCGCGGCACGTTTTTCAAGCAAAGCCGCGCGAGGAGCGAATTCAGGACGCTGAGCCTGATGCGCCAATTGGGAATTCAGGCGGTCCGACCGGTGGCGTACGGTGAGCGTCGCATCGGGCATTTCGTTCGAAGCTGCTTCTTAATCACCGAAGGCGTTCCGGATTGCATGGCATTGTCGTCCTTTATCAAGCAGTTTGGCGAACATCGCGGTTCGGCCAAGGCCATCCGACTTCGGCGGGAAATTCTCTCGGCGCTGGCGCGGCAAATTCGACATATGCACGATGCGGGGTTTGTGCACCGCGAGCTTTTTTGGCGAAATGTGCTGATCCGGGCGCTGCCGGACGATCGGTTTGAGTTTTACTTTGTCGATGCGTCGGTCGGACGCCGCATCCGGCTGGCGCCAAGGCGACATGAGAGCATCGTTGGCGACCTTGCGGCATTGGGCGCGGTTGCGCCGCACTTCTGCTCGAAGGCGGATCAGTTGCGATTTCTCCTGGAATATCTCGACGCCGACACACTGAGCAAGGACAACCGCGACTGGCTCCGTCGCGTGCAGGCCAGGTCGGATCGGCTGCGTCCGGCAGAGCTGGAGCGCATTCGCCGCGGCGCGTTTTTCGATTCTCCCGTGTCGGAATCGCTGGAGCTTGCGTGACGACCCGCCGACACAATGAGCACGCACCTGATTATTCACGATCGCACCATGATGCAGATACTTAAGGAACTCTCGCTGCGGACTTACGACGATTTTGTCGGCGGCGGCGCGGGCGAAGTGGTCTCGCGCCGTGAATCCGGCGAGACCCGATGGATTCCGATTCGCGGTAGTGACGGATCGGAGGCACTGTATCTCAAGGTGTATCGGTACGAACCGCTTTCGTGGCGAACCCTGTTCGTTCGGGACAAATGCACCATGGAGTCGCGCAATTATGCAGCGCTCAGGGAGTTTGGCGGCGTCGCCGTGCCGGATGTGATTGCCGCGGGACATCGACGGAAAAGCGGGCGACTGCAGAGTGCCTTTATTTTGACACGCGGCGTACGGGCGGCGAGGCGGTTGGACGAATGGCTCGATGATCGCAATACGAACATTATGGCTCGTGTGCGACTCCTTGCCGAATTCGCGGACTTGATCGCGCGGATGCATCGGGCCGGTTTTTATCATGTAGATCTGCAATTAAGAAATGTGCTGGTTTCGCTGGTGGAACCGGATCGGCCTACTTTGTATCTGATTGATTCCGCGCGCGGCGGTCTGCGGTATTGGAGCGTTAGGCAGGAATATGGGCGCTTTCGGGACTTGTCGAGCTTGCATAAGGGCGGCAGGCAGGTTGAACGGACCGGAGCAATTGCGATGGTTGAAACGGTATCTGGGTGTCGAGCGGCTGGGTGAGCTTCATCGGGGATTGGCGCGGACGATTTTGACGGACCGACGCATGAAAGACCACGGACCGGCCTGAATGGGAACACATATCGAAATCGAGCCGGGATACGAAGCGGCACTCGCGGCGGCGGGACTTCGCACGTTTGACGATTTTCTGAATGCCAAGGCAGGGTCACCGACGAGCAAACACCGACATCGGGAGACGGTGCCGATTGAGTTTGCGGTGGATTGCGTGGTTCGGAAGTTTTTCTTGAAGCGGGTGTTTCGGGTGCCGCCGGCGCATGTGTTGGGACCGCTACTCAAACTTCGCTTGCCGTTGTCGCAACCGGCACACGAATGGAATATTTGCGGAGCGATGAAAGCGGCTGGCCTGCCGGCGATGCAGCGCGTTGCGTTCGGCGAGAGGCGCATGGCGGGCGTGCCGGCACAGGCGTTTTTGCTGGTCGAAGCAACGACAATTGAACACACAGTCGAAGAGTGGATCGTGCCGGGGATTGCCCGGCCGCGTGAATTAAGCGGCAATGAACGTAATGTACTGTTTCGGGAATTGGCCTCGCTTGCGCGATCGTTTTCCTCCAAGGGGTTCTACTGGCCTGATTGCGATGCGAAACACATATTCGCCGAGCCTTCGAATGTGCCGGGGGCATCAACGTGGAAATTCTGCCTGATCGATCTCGAACGCGTCAAACGCGTTAAACGCGCGTCGAACGGAAACGAAGTCACGATGTTCGTGGATGCATATGTTAGTGTGTTCATTGGGATGCTCATCGAAAGTCTAAGTCCGCTCGTGTTGAATGAAGCTGAACGGAAGCTCATCTTCATGGCTGCCGACCTGAGTTCGGAAAAAGTGCCGTATTCAGAGGTGACAGCACAAAAGCTGTTCGGTGATCGTGCACGCTTGCCGGACGATTTTGTTCATCCTCGCAGAAGGCATTTCAAGAAACTGGGTGACATGCATGTCGACGAACGGTTCACCCGTTGCCTTGAAGCCGCGAAGATCAAGACGATGGAGGATGTTTTCAAGCTCGAAGCGGGCGTATCCCTTTCCAAGCCCGGACTTGCGAAGTATCGCGACCGAATTCGACTTACGCTTCCGGTCGCAGACGGCCGAATTCGCACAGCCTATCTAAAAAGATACCGCCGACCGCCTTGGCGCGAGCAGCTAAGGCGCATCGCAGAGTCAGGATTCAAGCGCAGCTCGGCCAGGCGCGAGGAGCGATTCACTCGCATCCTATCCGGCCTCGGCATTCCGACCATGACAACAATTGCTTATGGTCAGAAAATGTCGGCTGGAATTGAAAAAAGGAGCTTTCTCGTAACTGACGAAGTTCCGGGGACGTCACTTGAGAAACTCGCTGGAGACAAGTCCACGCGATTATCGCCTGTCGAAAAGTATGAAGTGATTCGCCAACTTGCCCTAATTGTGAGTCGCATGCACATTGGCGAGATATTTCACCGCGACTTATATTTGAGCCATGTATTTCTGAGCCGTAACGCAGTCGGAGAGATTGTACTGCATCTGATCGACCTAGGTCGCATGATATCCAATCCGATTCGCGGGTGGCGATGGCTTGTCAAGGACTTGGCCGCCTTGAATTACAGTTCGCCGAAGGGTCTTGTCACCCGTGCCGACGGCGTGCGATTTATGTATCATTATCTGGCGGTGTCAAGCAAACGAAAGAAGCCTGAAAAGCACCAACTTGACTTGTTACGAACATTGCAGAAGGCAATCGATCGCCGCAACAAACTGACGGCGGCCCATGATAAACGGCGTAGAGCGCGGCTAAATACGTGAAATGAAGTCGGTGTGGCACCGGCTATTAGCCGATGCCACACCGACTGAAGTTTAGCAGACTATTGATTGGCCAATGATGCCGCAAATCTGGCATCTACAGGACACTGCGTGAAAATCGGCGTGGTCATCGAGCGGATGGAAGCATGGCGCGGGGGCGCGGAGACCTCGACGCTGGAGCTTTGCCGTTTGCTGGTCGAGCGCGGCCACGACGTTCATATTCTCACGACGACCAACTCACAATCGCTTCCAGATGTAACCATTCACACCATCAAAGCCCCTACGCTGATCTCATCGCGAAAGATCGCAGTTTTTGCGAAGCGGGCGGCCGCCTTCGCCCGAAAGCAGAAATTCGACGTGATTCACTCGGTCGCACTCATGCCGGAGGCCGATGTGTATCAGCCGCGCGGCGGACTCCTGGCCGAGACCATGGCGCGCAATGTGTATACCCGCCCCACCGCGTCGCGCCGGCTCCTCAAACGGGCGCTCATGGCGCTCAACGTGAAGCAGCGCACCATGATCGACATCGAGCGGCGGACGCTGCGCCCGGACGGGCCGATCATCGCGTGCGTCTCCAACTACGTCGCGCGGCAATGCGCGGAGTATTACAACGCAGAACCGCCGCGCGTTCGCGTGATCTTCAACGGCGTGAACCCGCGCGTACCGGATGATGAGGAACGATTTCGACTTCGCGGCGAGTTGCGCAGCGAATTGGGCGTCGACGATCAAACGCTTCTGCTGCTGTTTCTCGCGCACAACTTCCGGCTGAAGGGACTGACGCCGCTCATTGAGACCATTTCTCGCCTCGTCGTGGGCGGTTTCAAGCAGGTGCGACTGATGGTGGCGGGCCGCGACAATGTCGTGCCGTTTCAAAAGCGAATCGAGGCGCTCGGCATTCAGTCCTACATCACATTTCTCGGACCCACCCAGCGCGCGACCGCTTTTTTCGCGGCCTGTGATGCCTGCGTTCATCCCACTTATTACGATCCGTGCAGCCGGGTGGTGCTCGAGGCCCTCTATCTCGGCGTGCCGGCGATCACGACGGCCTACAATGGAGCGTCGGAGGTGATACAGGACGGCCGCGAGGGTTTCGTGATTCAAACGCCTGACGACATCGGCATGTGGGCGCGGCGCATCACCGATCTGGCCTCGCCGGACCTGCGCCGGCGCATGTCGGAGAACGCGCTGTTGCTGCGCGAGCGAATTTCGATGCGGCGACACGTCGCGGAATTGGATGATCTCTTTCAGGAAATCGTTGAACGAAAACGGAGTGCCAAAGTCTTGGCATGAATGTCCTTGGGGAGGAATCGAGTTGTTCGGTCGATTGTTCGACAAATTCAAAAAAAGGCCGGACGGGGAACCGGGCGAGTCCCTGGAACTGACGGTCGACCGGCCGACCATCGGCCTGTGCTTCAATTTTGAGCGCGGCCTGCTCTACGAAAGCGAGTATCTTTTCGACGTCGGCATGCAGCTCATTCTCAAGACCCTGAAGGACTACAAGCTGCGCGCGACATTCAATTGCCCGGCGAAACTCTGCGATGTCGCGCCCGACCAGCTCAAGATGATCGCCCAGGCGGGGCATGAGATCGCCGTGCTCGGTTTCGGCGATGAATCCCCAAAGGAGCTGACGGACGAAGCGGTTCGCCAGCTTGTGTTTTCCTGCCGAAGTGCATTTGCCAGGCGCGGCCTTCACCCAATCGGCTTTCGATCGCCGCATTCCAAATGGGACATGCGCTTGTGCCGCGCACTGGCGCGGCAGAATTTTAGATACAATGCCGAACACGATCATGCAAAGCACCCCTATGTGATCATCAAGGGTCCGCCCAGTGTCGTTCGACTGCCCACCTATACGGACGACCGAGGCCTTCGGCGCAGCGGAGACACGCAGGATTCCGTCATTTCGAAGCACCTTCGTGTATTGCGAAAAGCCATCGTCAAAAAACACTTCGCGAGCATCGTGTTTCATCCGTGGATACTCGCCGAAGACATGGAACGAATGGATCATTGGCAGGGCTGGGTGCGCGCCGCTGTGAAGGAAGGCGCTCAGGTCGGCGCGATGGAGGATCTACTGCCGGCGGAATATCGGTAACCGAAAACTGAATAAGGAAATCAAGAAAGCAGGAATTAGAGCGTATTTCATTCGGGCGTATCGTTGCGCTGTGGCACCGCCGTCTCGGCGGTGAGCACCGGCGGGACGCCGATGCCACAAAAAGCGCCAGGTTCCAGCGAAAAGAGCTCTAATTCACACCGGCCATCAGCTTCATCAGCTTTTCCTGATTTGCCTCGGCGCGCGATAATTCGCCGACCACTCTGCCACCGGCCAGCACAATGATTCGCGTGCTGAGGTTCAGCAGTTCCGGCAATTCGGAACTGATCAGCAGGATCGCCTTGCCGCTGGTCGCCAATTCGTCAATCAACGCGTGAATCTCCGCCTTGGCCCCGACATCCACGCCGCGCGTCGGTTCATCGAGGAGAAGCACATCGCAGCGTCTGGCCAGCCACTTGGCCAGCGCGATCTTCTGCTGATTGCCGCCCGAAAGCCCCGCGATGGCTGAATCGATGCCGGGGGCGCGAACACGCAGCCTGCGGAAAAAGTTGGTGGCCAACCCGCGCTCGGCGCGATGGTCAATCAAATAATGACGGCGAAGCTGCTCCAGTGACGGCAGCGATAAATTCTCTTTACAGTCCATCGCTAAAACTAGCGCCTGCCGCTTCCGATCCTCCGGCAAAAGTCCCACACCCGCGCGAATCGCATCAAGCGGCGATCGAAGCTCGACGGTTCGACCCCGAATCTGAAGTTCGCCTGCATCATGGGGATCAATGCCGAATATCGCGCGGGCCACCTCGCTCCGACCGGCGCCAACCAGGCCGGCCAGCCCGAGGATTTCGCCCGCGCGTAGTTCCAGCGATACATCCTCAAATCGCCCGAAGGCCGTGAATCGACGCACGCTCATGAGCGAATCGCCCGGCGCGCCGGCGGCATGCCGCGGAAAATATGCCTCAACAGTGCGGCCGATCATGTGACGCACGATTTCGTCCGTCGTTGTCTCGCTCGTTTGCAGCGTGGTGACATACTGCCCGTCTCTCAAAATACTCACGCGATTGCACAGCCGCATGATTTCCTCCATACGATGCGAGACGTAGAGCATGGTCACGCCGTCGGCGCGCAGCCGCTGCATGAGCGCGAAAAGCAGCTCAGCTTCATTCTGCGAAAGCGAACTGGTCGGCTCGTCGAAGACAATGATGCGCGCTCCGCGACCAACGGCTAAGGCGATCTGCACCATTTGCTCTTGCGCGGTTGAGAGCCTGCTCATTTCCATGCGAGGATCGAGCGACAGGCCGACGGCATCCAGCATGCGCCGGGCCGCCTCGTTCATTTCCGTCGTTCGCATGAAGCCTGTTCGCGACGGAAGCCGGCCGAGAAAGAGATTTTCGGCGATGGAGAGATTCGGGCAAAAGGCGAGTTCCTGATGGACAATCGCGATGCCGGCTTCGCTTGCCTCGCGCGGCGAGCGGAATGCAATTGGTCGGCCGTCGAGCAGCATGCGGCCTGCATCGGCCGTGTAGATGCCGCCGACGATCTTGCCAAGGGTGCTCTTGCCCGCGCCGTTTTCACCCATGATGGCGTGGCACTCGCCGAATTCGATGGAGAAGGAGACGGAGGAGAGGGCGGTCACGCCGGGGAAGCGTTTGGTGATGCTTTCGAATTGGAGAATTGCATCAGGCATTTATTCCACGATCACGATTGGCACTTCCGTTCACACGGCTCTCTCGCTCACCCGGTCCCGTTGGGACTGGGCTAAACAGGGGATGTGCAAAGGCCGGCCCACTCAGATTTCACACTCAACATTGGCCTCAAGTCCAGTTTCGGTGTTTTGACGTTTTGACGTTTCAGCGATTATTTGCGCAGCCACTTCTCCCAATTCTTCGCAAACGCCTCCACATTCTCTTTCGTCACCGGCGTCAATTCCGACATGACCATCTTCGACGGCGGGTCTTTCTTGCCGTGAATCTTGTCCATCAGAATCTCGACACTCTTGTATCCCCAATCATAAACTTGCTGCGCTAGCAGCACCTCCGCAATGCCCTTGCGAACATACTGAAGCTGCTCCGGCAACGCATCGACCGCGACGATCTTTACTTTGCCCGGCTCCCACTTCAACAGCGAATCCGTAAACAGCGGCCACCCGCCGACCATTGCCCACGCGGCAATGTCCGGCTGCACCGTCTGCACCTCCTCGACCTTGGCCGTCGCTTCCTGCGGGGTTTCCGCGTGGTAATACACATCGACGATCTTAATGTTGGGATACTTCGCCGCTTCCTCGCGCACGCCGCGCACACGGGCCTGGAGATTCGGCGCGGTCTGATTGCCTGCGAGAATCGCGACTTTTCCGCCCTTGTCGCCAAGCAGTTTGGCCGTCTCGCGCAGCACGCGCCGCCCGCACTGCACGTCATCGACTCCGAAAAAACAGAGACGCTTGCTGGCCGGCGCATCCGAGTCGAAGCACATCACCTGCGTGCCGCGATCGACGGCCTTGTCGATGGCAAATGTCACCGTCGAGGCATCACTACAACTGATGGCGATGCCATCGACGCCCTGCACTGCCAGTTGCTCGATGGTCTCCGCCTGTTTTTGGGCGTCTTCCTCGTTGGGCGTGCGCCAGTCGATGGTGATTTGCACACCGAGCTTCGCACTCAGGTCTTTCGCGGCATCCTCCGCGCCGACGCGGGCGGCCTGAAAGACCTGATTGCCCTGGCTCTTGGCGATGAGAGCGATCTTGTATGATTTCTTGTCGCCACCCGAATGAGGGGTGGAATTCGAATTGCCTTGCGGCTTGTTATCGCAGCCGGAGAGTAGTGAAAGAATTATGCAGCATTTGATTCCAAAGCGTATGAACCGTATGGACATGAGACATCTCCAATAAACTTGGCGTTGCATTGCCGAATAGTCAGTAGCATGAGTGTGGCACCGGCTAATAGCCGGTGCCACACTCATGCTACGTCTCGCGGCCGGCGCGGGTCATGCGTCGCTCCACAAGATTCGCGCTCACGCGATCCAGCACCACGGCGCAAATCACGACGACGCCGATGATGATCCGGCTGTATTCCTGGTTGATCTGAAATATCACGATAGCCTTTTCAATAAGCTTGATGATCAGGGCGCCAAGAAACGCGCCGAAGGCCGTACCGCGCCCGCCGGACAGGCTCGCCCCGCCAACGACCGATGCGGCAATGACATTTAACTCATAGCCGGTGCCCGTGTTCGAATTGGCCGAACCGTAATCGCCCAGCAGAATGAGCGCAGCAAGCCCGCCGCACAAACCGGAGATCGTGAAAACGCCGATCTTCACGCGATTGACCCGCACGCCGGAATAGAGGCTCGCCGTTTCATTGCCGCCGATGGCGTACACATATCGCCCGCCGACGCTGTTTCGCATCAGGATGGCCGCAACGATTACACTCAGCACCATGACGATCGCGGGAACCGGATAGAGCCCGCTGATGTTCACGCCAATGAATTCGTGCGTGAGTGCCGTCGGAAAGTTGCGAATCGTCTGGCCGCCGGTCATCACAAACGCCAGCCCACGATAGATCGCCATCGTGCCCAACGTGATGATGAACGGATGCACCCGCAGTGCCGTAATCATGACGCCGTTCAGCAGCCCGCATATCGCACCCGTGCCAAGGCAAACCACCACGCCGACCGGCAGAACCCAAACCCCCGACGCCCCGGCTCCGCCGCCCGTCGGTCCAAAGTGCTGAAAAAACATCGCACCGACAACGGCCGACAGGCAATAAATCGAACCGATCGAAAGATCGATGCCGCCCGAAATAATGACGAGCGTCGCGCCGATCGCCATAATCGCCCAATAGGCCGTCTCTTTGAAAAGCAAATCCTGATTCGCCGATTGAAGAAACGTGTTGACGCTCACGCCGTCGCGCTCGACCGAGCCGCCGAATCCGGCCAACAGCGCATACAAAACGATGACAACAACGACGAGGCCGGCCTCTTTCGCTCGGAGAATTCTGGCAATGCTGTCGGTTGCCATGCGGGCGCTCGAATCAAAGTTCGCGACTCCGCATGGGTGGCATGGGCAAGCAGCCTTATCGCTTGCCCGTGCGGATCGCGGGAAAGTCTCTATTACTGCGCAATCGACCAGCGCGCGATTGTGCCCAACAATCGCACTCGTGTAAACAAGGTGAAACGGTTAGTATGACGTGAAACGCATAGTAACGATTAAAGGCGCGCTCCTCGGAAGTGTGGAACAGGCTAATAGCCTGTTCCACACTTCCGAGGGGGTGGCCAACAACGCACAGCAATTCCTCAGGAGAAAGCTCATGCGCGGCTTCAACTGCATCGCACTTGTTCTCACGATCGCAGCCGGGTCGGTTTTCGCCGGCGACGCTTCAGCTTCGCAGCCGGCCAAGCAGTCCACGATCATCACCGGAAACGCACGGTTCACGGCCCTAACGCCGCGGCTCATCCGCATGGAGTGGTCGCCCGACGGCAATTTCGAAGACCGACCATCGCTCGCCTTCATCGATCGCACGCCGACGGCGACATTCACCCAATCCGCCGACCCTGCCGGGACGAATGTTCTGAAGACGTCCGATGTCTCCATTCGTTACAAAGACGACGGCAAGCCCTTCAGTGCCAATAATCTTTCGATTACGCAGATTTTCAAGTTTGACAAAAAACCGAACGTCTGGACCCCCGGCGCGAAAGATACTGGCAACCTGCTCGGCACCTTTCGCACACTCGACGGTGTCAACGGATCGACACAACTCGAAAAAGGCATCCTCTCCCGCGACGGCTGGGCCATCGTCGACGACTCCGGCAAACCTGTGCTCGACAACAAAGACGGCCGACAATGGTTCGCCGAACGCAAGGACCCCGCCGCGCTCGACTGGTACTACTTCGGTTACGGCCACGACTACAAAGAAGCTCTCGGCGATTTCACCAAATTCGCCGGCAAGATCCCGCTGCCACCGCGATTCGTCTTCGGCGCGGTGGTCGCGATACTGGGCCTACAGCGATGCCGAACTTCGCGAGCTTGTTGCAGAGTTCAAGGAAAACGACGTCCCCCTCGACGTCCTCGTCATCGACATGGACTGGCACCTCGACGGCTGGACCGGCTACACATGGAACCCGAAGTACTTTCCCGACCCCGAAGGTTTCCTGAAATGGGCGCACGAGCAGGGACTGAAAGTCACACTCAACCTCCACCCGGCCGATGGCGTGGGCAAACACGAGAAGGCGTTTCCCGAAGTCTGCAAGGCGATGGGCCTCGATCCGGAAAAGACCGACAAAATCCCGTTCGACTGCACCGATCCGAAATTCGTCGATGCCTATTTCAAATTCCTGCATCACCCGCTCGAAAAAATGGGCATCGACTTCTGGTGGATGGACTGGCAGCAGGGTTCGGACACAAAAATCAAAAACCTCGATCCGCTCATGGCCCTCAACCACCTCCACTGGCAGGACATGGCCGACCGCGCCGATGAGACCGGCAAACGCCCGCTCATCTTCAGCCGCTGGGGCGGCCTCGGAAACCACCGCTACCAGATCGGCTTTAGCGGCGACACGTTCTGCAACTGGCCGTCGCTCGCGTTTCAGCCCTACTTCACCGCGACGGCCGGTAACGTCGGCTACGCCTACTGGAGCCACGATATCGGCGGCCACCAGCCGGGGCCGGTCGATCCGGAGTTGTATGTGCGATGGATTCAATGGGGCGCTTTGAGTCCGATCCTCCGCACGCACACGACGAAAAACCCGCTGGCCGAGCGGCGAATCTGGAAATTCCCGAAGGTGTATTTCGAGGCGGCGCGGAAGGCCTATCAATTCCGATACGAACTAATCCCCTACATCTACACAATGGCCCGAAAGTGCCACGACAGCGGCATCCCCCTCTGCCGCCCCCTCTACTACGAATGGCCGGAGCTGGACGAGGCGTACACGTGGAAAAACGAATACATGTTCGGCGACGACCTGCTCGTGAGCCCGGTGGTGGAACCGGCGGATCCAATCAGCGGCTGCGCGATGGTGGAAGTGTGGATTCCGCCGGGGAAGTGGGTGAATTGGTTTACGGGGAGGCAGTATGAGGGGCCGACGACGGCGCGCCTTGTCGTGCCGCTGGATGAGATACCGTTGTTTGCGCGGGCGGGGGCCGTAATACCAACGAAGCAATTTGTTTCAACGGATTATGTTCTGTGTGACCATCCCGCACTCTTCGGCGAACAAGTTGTTTCCTCAAAACCTAGCGCACCCGAACGCTTGGCTCTGAACATTTTTGTGGCGAATTCCGGAAGTGGCGAATTGTATTACGATTGCCCAAGCCAAGAATCCAGCTCCACTGCCGACGCGGGCCGTATATCTGTGAGATTTGATCGACAAGGCAAAAAAATGAGTATCGAGGTACTTCCAAAGAGGGAGCCTGTTGAAGGCAATTCTACGGAAATTCAATGGGACCTGAAACTTTTCAACGCATGCACACGTGCGGAAACTGTCAGTGTGAACAAGGTGTCACTGACACCGGAGCGTCCAGAACGTGATGAATTTGTAATTCTGACGGCTGGACCAGACGGAAAATATGGTACGTCTGACGACCTGAGAACCTACGAGGCCTTTGATAAACCGGTAGTATGGCGATCGAATCCCGATGTGGGAGGGCCAGTAATCGTCCTTCCGCCCGCAAAAGCCACGACCAAACAAGTCATCGAGATTACGTTTGAACGTTCGGCCGACAGTATCAAGCCCGACGAAATTCCATTTCGGATGATGTATCCGATATCAACCAAAATCGATGAGCTTGTGCCGCCCAATGGCGAAATACCATTTCCGCCAAACGAAAACGAGAAAATGCCGGACCTCAATCAACTATCGCTCAATCGGTTGTTGGATTCAAAACTGAACGAACAAGACAAACAGCGATGGGCATCACGAATGCTCGGTATCTTTCGAAGAATCAAGTTCAGGCCCGCGAATGACCTGAAGGAAAGCAACCAAGTCGCCATCCAATTCGAAATTACCAATAAAATAACTGGCTTCGGCGATTGCGACATCGAAGTGACGCTTACGCAAGGTAATCAGAGAATCGATCCTGATCCATCAACGTCAAAACCTAATCCACGAAATGGAATGGCGACTTATGTTTTTCCAGTTCCATCGCTAAGTCAGACCACTTCACTCGAAGGTGAAATCAGGTTGAATTGCAGCGGACGAATTATCAGCTTGCCCTTGCACCAGACAATTCTCCCCTCCATCGGCTCCTGGCAAATCCTCGGCCCCTTCGATGTCCCCTTCGCCAAATCCTTCGACACCAAATTTCCGCCCGAAGACAAAATCGACTTCGCCGCCGAATATGCCGGCAAGGACAACCGCAAAATCAAATGGCAGCTCGTCGAACGAAAGATCACGCCCGACACCAACCTTACCGACGAATTCTTCATCGACTTTGACGAAGTCTTCAATGGCCGCGTATACGAATGCGTCGCCTACGCCCTCACCTACCTCGACGCCCCGTATGACATCGACGCCGTACTCGCCTTCGGCACCGACGACGGCTGCATCGTCCGACATAACAACGAGGAAGTTTTCCGCGTGAATGTCGGCCGGCCCTATACCTCAAAGCAAAACCGCGTGCCGGTGAAACTGAAGAAAGGCGAAAACGAATTGCTGCTGAAGATCAACCAAGGCGGCGGCGACTGGGGCTTCTGCGTCCACCTCGAATCGCCGGATGGCAAACCGCTGACACAGGTTCGAACGCGCACGACACCTCAGCGATCACAAAGCGCTGGCGAGTGAAAACTCATCGCATCAAGCACGAACCAGAACGGCACCCTCTCGCCGGAGGTGTGGCACTGCAATCTCGCTCGTTCTCCCCACTCCTTCGGAGTTGGGCTAAACAATCAACGCATATTCGTACGATGCCAACCAAAATCGCAGCGCAAAAAAAACGCCGGCGCTCGATCGGTGACAATCCATCCCCACGCGAGGCGGGGGACGCTATCGCCACACACAATCGAGCGCCGCATACTCGTGCAACGCTCTTGTCCGGCGCCCGCCATTGCTGGCAAACTCAGGCCGGACGTTTCTTTCGCTCATACTTCGTCCGGCACGGGGGCCGGACGCTACAAATCTATCTCTAACTTCGCTCCATAGCCAACCCTAGATCGCAATTTCCTTCACTCCCGCCTTGCTCGGCGATGTCGCCGCCTTCGCCTCGCGATGGCCGGTCGCTGCCGCCGGCGCTTCCGGCGAAATCGAATTGCGAACCTTCAAAACCCCCGGAATCACAACTTCCACAGGCCGCTGGCCCGGCGTCACTTCGCCCAGCAGCTTGAGACCCCACGCGGCCAGCCGATCGGCCGGCACTTCGTAAGAGGTCATTTCCATCTCGGCCGCGCACGTGTCGCCGGCATCGAGCACCGTCGTAATCGCGATTTCGCCGGCGCGCCATCGCTTCATCAACTTGTCGTTCGTCCGCGCAAACCGCAGTGCTTCGAGACCGATCAGCAAAACGCCGACAATCGGACCGAGCTGCGCCCGATCCCGCGTGGCGGTCGCTTCGTTAAAACAGGCATCGATGCAAACGGCCGTTGGCACTCCTTCCGTTGAAGCTCGAAGCGGACACGTCCGAACCGCGCCGCTATACCGCGCCGCCGCCGTCCGCGCGCCGTTGACCACGGCCTCGACCTCGCGGCCGTTATAGCCGTGTACTGCCACGACCGTGTCACAGCCCAGCCGATAGAGATGCTCGCTCAGCCTAAAGCCCGCATCGACAAAATCCGGCACGACCGCGTTGAGCTTCGATTCCGCCGCGCAGGCCCCGAGCACCACGATCTGCACGCGCCGCCGATGCGCTTCGAGCATCAGCGCTTCACCCGCATGGCCGCACTGACCCGAAAGCGGTGAACCGGGAATGCACAGAATGCCATCGGTGGCCCGGCGCATTTGCGAAGACCAGTCCGTCAGCTTTACGTCGCCGGTCTCGTCATAGACCGCGCGCTGCAGGGCATGTCCCTGTGTTTGGGCTTCGATCCGCAGCGAATCGAAGATTCTCTTTTGCAGGAATGTCTCCGCGCCGATCTCCGGCATGAAACAGCAGAGGCGCATCGCCCGGTGGCTGTTTTCGCCCTGCCGCTGCGATGCCACAAAGGTGCCCCGGCCGATCTGCCGAACCAGCAGCCCCTCGCTGCTGAGATCGCATGGCGCCTTGTTGATTGTCTTGGCATTGGCGCTGAAGAGTTTGCCCAGCTCGCGCTCGCCCGGCAGTCGATCCTGAAACTCGCCGTTCAAAATGGCCGATCGAATTCGCTCGCGCAATCGCTGAAACTTGTAACTCAGTCGCGTCGGCTTCCCATTGGCGCCCATTGAAGAACGTCCCTCATTCACATGATGCATCGCTTTCTCTCCTTCGATTCGCGAGGCGAATCCTTTGCGTCGATCCGTTTACCGATCCGGCCTGCGAAGGTACCCCGACGCGAATTTCGGGGGCGGTGCCATCGCCGGCGCGGACAAGCGCGCGGAACCATCGTTCAAAAACCAGCGAGGTGGACAACCGAACGAGCGGAAGAAGCCTTCGATCTCAAAGATCTGAGCGACCGCTTGGGAGAGGTTCGAGGCACCATAAGGGCCGCCCCGATTCGTCCGGCAAAAAGTCCTATCACATTGTTACCCGCTCGACCCGAAGGTCAACGGTTGGAAAAAATAATTCGCATCATTTTTTTCGGATCGGTTTCAGACAGGCCGAACACCCAGCCCCTGAGAACCGCCGATCATCAGCCGTCCCCCCTGCCCGCCAAGCCCGATAAATGGGTCGTCCTTGATTAAGAGATGCCCGTCCAAGTCGAGCCAATCAACCAGCGGGGCCAGTTGGGCGGCGGCGGCGATGCCCAGCGAGCTTTCGATCATGCAGCCCAACATGATCTTCATCCCCAATGCCCGGGCCAGATGAATCATCTTCATGGCCGGGCGAATCCCGCCGCACTTCCCGAGCTTGATATTGATTCCATCGACGCAGCCCGCCAGCCGCAACACGTCACCGGGACGAACGCAACTTTCGTCCGCCACGATGGGAATAATCGCGGCTTCCTTCAGTCGGCGAAGTCCCTCAAGATCATTCGCCGCGATGGGCTGCTCTACAAACTCGACACGCAGCTCACGGAGCCTTGGCAGTTGCTCCAGGGCCTGTTCGACGGTCCAACCCATGTTTGCATCAACGCGCACTGTTTTTTTAGGGGCAAATTCCCGAATGGTCTTCAATGCGATGTCGCCTTCCGGCGTTCCGACTTTGACTTTGAATATGGGAAATCCGGCCGCAGCCTTTGTTTTTTCGGCAACAACCTGTGGAGTATCAATTCCGATGGAAAAAGACGTCACCGGAATTCGAGCCGGGTTTAATCCCAGCATCGTAACTGTGGACAAGCCATATTTCTTCCCGACCCAATCGTGCAATGCGGCATCAATGGCGGCCACGGTCGCCAACTGTTTGTCAAATCGTGCGACCAATTCTTCGCTCAATTCTTCAATGTGTCTCGGATCGCGCGTTGCTAAAAGCTCGGAAACAGCGCCAAGCGTTTCCTCGGCCGACTCAAGCGTCTGACGATAGGTGTCCATCGGAACGGCCTCACCCCATCCAACGGTTCCCTCGTGCTTGATTTGGACCCAGATTGTCTCCTTGTCCGTGCGAACAGCCTTAGCGGTTCGAAAGACCGATGCCGGAGAGATTTTGATTCGTTTCCAAGTGATCTTCATGGTGCGCGTGATTTCAAAGCCCCTTGGATTGATTTGCAAGACCAACGGTCACAACCCTTCAATCCAGTCCTAATCATGCTGAATGCCGGCGGTAAACGCGATTCCGGGGCGGCTGTCCCATCTTCGAGAGGCCCGCAACTACTTATGAGCAATAAACTAATGAATCTCGATTTGAGGCCGAGGCCCGCTTTGTTGCGTAAAGTAAGGACGCGGTTATCATGTCGCCGGTCGAAAATGACGGTGCTATTTCAGAGCGAAGTCGGCAAGTAGACTCCACAGCCGGTTTGACTGCTGCTATGATACGCGGCTTCGCATCCGTCCAACCGCGAGGTTGCGGAAGATGTCGTTATGGTGCGCAGGTCCATACGTCATCAGATTCGCCATGAGCGCTTACTGGGAGACCTATGTCATTGTCACTCATACCTGTCAAAATCGCTGGGACCGGTAGTTTTCTTCCCGGCCCACCGGTTCCGAATGATCGCGTCGAAGCCATTCTTGGCCCATTGGAAAACGCGCCCACGAAAGTCAAAAGATTCGTAGGCAATCTCGGCCAAGAAATGTTGGATCGTGGTGGCGTCAAGACGCGCCACTTCGCGGTCGATCCTGAAACCGGCGACATGACCCACAACTTCAGCACGCTGGCGGAACAGGCCGCACGGCGCGCACTCGAAATGGCGGACATGGAGCCGCAGGAAATCGAGCTGCTGATTATTTCGTGCCCGTCTTACGATCAAAGCACACCTCCCACCAGCGCGCTGCTTCAGGAGCGACTGGCGATTCAGGCTTGCGCCGAACTGGAAGTCCACTCAAATTGTTCCGGCGTCGGCAAGAGCATGCAAATTGCCTTTGATGCGATTCGCACAGGTCGATACAAGACCGCGCTCGTTTGCTACAGCCAGCTTTCCTCCATATATCTTCGCTCGTGCTACTTCAATCAGCCCAAAGTCGACAAAGTTCACGCCGCCCTCCGATGGATCCTCGCGGACGGTGCGGGTGCGGTTGTCCTGAAGGCAGCCGACCCGAGCGATACGAGTCATCGCGTCATTGATACGTTTGTCGAATCAGTCGGCGCTGGCCGCCCTTCCGGCATGACCGCCGGCGGCGCCGCGGCGGACTTGATGAAGACAACACAGCAAATTCCCGAGCTATACAACGAAGGCCTTCACCACCTCTGGCAGGATTTCACGGCCGTGAATGACAACGCCGCCCCATTGCTGTTGCAGGGCCTGGTCAATTTCACGACGCGTCTCAAAATCGACCCCGGTACGGTGAATCACTACGTCGTTTCGATTCCGACGACACAGCTCTATGAAGACCATATTCCGGCCTTCCTCGACAAGCTGCACATCCAGCGGGACAACATCAAGTTCCGCAGCAACAAGATCGGATACTGCGGCGGCGCGGCCACCCTTCTGCACTTCGACCAGATGGTGCGCGAGGGAGAAATCAAGCCGGGAGAGCTGGCCGTCGTGCATGCAGTCGAATCGAGCAAGTGGATGACTGCCGGCTTTGCGTCCGATGGTAAACACGCCACCGCCGACACCACCGCCAGACAAGCCGTTCGCCATGAAAGCCGTGGTTTTCACCGCGGGCTTTCTGCTGGTCATTTTGGGCGTTATTCCATCGCTATTCTATGTCCTGGGTGAATTGCCATTTAGCGATGACAAGTTCTGGGTCATCGCGAAGACATTTTGGATCAGTCTTCGTGATCTGACTGGCACGACCATTTTCGCTTTAGGGCTCGGTGCATATCTATTTTGCAGTGCGTGGCTCATCGGCCTTGGTAAAGGTCCTCACGTCGAATTCGATCCACCCAAGGTGTTCGTGGCGAGCGGCCCCTATCGCTGGGTGCGAAACCCCGTTGTCATTACGCTCATGGCCACCGTGCTGGGACTGGCGATTTACCTCAATTCCATTGGAATCCTGATCCTTTTCGCTCTGGGCATTCCCTTTGCGCAATATCAGGTCACAAAAATCGAAGAGCCAAATCTCCGAAATCGATTCGGCGATTCATACGTCGAATACTGCAAACGCGTAAATCGTTGGATCCCCATGCGGCCGACGGACGATTCGACCAAGCCGGAATAATTGCCCCACTCCCCTTGCCGATCGACCGTCGCGAGTCAGTTCAGTTGTCTTACGAAACCAGGCTTTGGACCGAACCCATCGAGTCAGTCGTTTTTCATTATCGAGGGCCCACATCAGATCATGAAAGCTCTCGTCACCGGCGGTACCGGTTTTGTCGGCAGCCATCTTATCGAAGAGCTCCGCGCCCGCGGTGACGATGTGCGGGCCATCGTTCGATCTGCGGGCAAACGATCACAGGTCGAATCGCTTGGCGCCGAATCCGCCATCGGCGATCTAGATGACTTTAAATCCTTGCAGCGGGCCTGCGAGGGATGCGACGTTGTCTATCATGCGGCCGCGCGCGTTGAAATCATCGGTACGGACGAGGAATTTCAGCGAACGACCGTCGACGGAACAAAACGGCTGCTTCAGGCCGCCGCCGCGAACAAAGTGAGCCGCTTTGTCCACATCAGCTCGTGCGGCATTTATCACCCAAGGCTCTTCGCTTCCGGCGAGGTGATCGACGAATTCACGCCGACGCCCATGCCCCCAAGTGGTTCCCCTATGGCCGTGCCAAACTGCGCGCGGAGGAGGTTGTCCGGGCCGAAAGCCCACCGGAAATGGAATGGGTCATCGTCCGCCTCGGTTATCTTTACGGGCCGCGCAACCGCACGATTAAGACCCATGTCGAGCCGGCCATGCGCGACCGCACCATGTCCATTCTGGGAAAAGGTGACAACGCCATGGCATTTACCTATGTCACGGACGTCGTGCGGGCCATTGCCCTCGCGGGCCGCGTGCCGGCCGCGGCGCGGCAGATTCTCATTGCGGCCGGTCGCGAGCACGTCACCCAGAGGCAGTACTTCGATGCCATGGCGGATATCATCGGCATACCACGCATTCGCAAGCGCACACCGTACTGGCTGGCGTATCTAGCCGGCTGGGTCGGCGAATATGTGATTCGCGGCGGGCCGCGGCGCGGCACCATTCGCCGCGCATCGATCGCGCTCACCGGCCTGCCCCAGCATGTAAAGTGCGAACATACACAAAAACTGCTGGGATGGGCCCCTGAGGTTTCATTCGAAGAAGGCATGCGAAATGCGGCGCAGTGGTTTCGAGAGGAGTACGGCATGCCGTCCAACCAGTCGCGTGCTGCTCGGTAATCGCATGCGATGACAAATGACAGCGATCAGGAATTCAATCACCGAATCCGATGCACCGCATGAATGACCCATCAGACAGTTTGCCCTTCATTGTTGACGCCGTGGGGCGTTTTGCTCCCTCTCAGGTACACGTCGCCAACGTTCAGACCGACCGCCCGTCCACTCCAGCACTTGATGAGCTGATAGCGGCCGAATGGGATCGCCGACTGTCCGAAGCAAAACGAACCAATGGCCTTCTTTTTAACGGCCCCATGCTTCGATATGTCGCCCATGAAGTCCGCTCGTCCGCGGCAGAACCGGATCGGCTCCACCTCACCGTCGGACCGACATGCTATCGCGACTTTGTCGGCACCAATCTCTTCAACCACCACCGCATGGCCGAATTTGGTTGGCATACGTTTGCCAACCCCATCGGCACCACGGCCACGCTCATCACCAGCGACAATATCATTTGCTATGGCGTTCGTTCGGCCAGCGTCGCTTACCACGCATCGCACGTACATACGTTTGGCGGTTCGTTTGAACAGCGCGATTGTCGACCGGACGGCCGTGTCGACCCCTTCGCCAGTCTCATGCGGGAGTTGACCGAGGAACTCAATCTGCAGGCACGCGATTTGCACAATCTCCATTGCGTCGGCCTCATCCGGGACAAGGAAATCCATCAGCCCGAAATGCTCTTCGAAGCAAATGTCGGCCTCTCAAGCCAAGAGCTTCTGGCCCGCTGGGAATCCGCGGAAGCGAAGGATGAACATGCCGGATTGGTGACACTGAAGAATGCCCCGGAGGCCATTATCCCATTTATCAAGAGATGCGGCCTCATCGCCCCCGTCGCCATTGGAGCGCTCTTTCTTCATGGGAAATTAACATGGGGCGACGACTGGTATGCCCAAGCTTCACGGAATGCCGATTTTGATTTGCGGCGCAAGGACACATAACAAAGCCGTCATTCTCCGGGAATTTCCTTCGATTTCACACTCGAAACTCCAAAAGCCGCATTGTCAATTGACACTCGAAACCCCGCGCTTAGAATGGCCGGGCTGGCGACCAGACTTCGCCGTTCTGATCACCATTCGCCCCTGAGACGTTGACTCCGCCTTCGACGGACTGCGCGGTTGTAGTGCGTCCGGCGATCGGCCACCCGCGGAAGACAGAGCGTTCGCCCATGAGAATTTTCATGTTGGGGTGGGAATTCCCACCCTTCATTTCAGGGGGCCTCGGCACGGCCTGCTACGGCCTGACCAAGGCACTGAATCAGCTCGGACACGAAGTCATCTTCGTGCTGCCGCAGGTCGTCCACGGAACCGAATCGACCCATGTCCTGCTGAAGACGCCGACTCAGTCGCAAATGAGCATTGCCTCGTTCGCCGCCTGCGAGCAGCTTGGCTACCGTGCATTTCAAGATCCGGATATGAAGAATGTGGAGCTTCGCTCAATACCCTCGGGCCTTTCGCCGTATGCAAGGCCGGACATGTATGAAGCGACCACCACAACCCCCGGCGAATTGCATACCGTTATCGACCCGGTCACCGGCCAACTCGTTCAAATCCCGCAGGCAAATGCGGCCGATGCCCCCACCAGTGTGATCAATGCGTCAAAGCCGGCGGCACAAAGCAGCGGTCACTATGGCGGCGACATGTTTGCCGAGGTGCATCGTTATGCCCGCATCGCCATGCAGATGGCCATCGGTGAGCAATTTGATGTCATACACGCCCACGATTGGATGACCTACCCAGCCGGCCTGGCCGTGGCAGCCATCAGTGGAAAGCCGCTCGTCGTTCATGTTCATTCCACCGAATTCGATCGCAGCGGAGAGCACGTCAACCAGCGCATCTATGACCTAGAACGCCAGGGCATGCAGGGTGCGACGCGCATCATTCCCGTCAGCTATCTCACGCGTAATCTCATTCTCCGGCACTACGGCGCGTCACCCGAGAAAATCGATGTGGTGTACAACGCCGTCGAATTCAACGGCGAAAACGGACCGATGCCCCCCCCGCCTTCCGCGATTAAGCGGGATGAGAAAATTGTCCTGTTTCTTGGCCGGATCACGATGCAAAAAGGCCCGGAGTATTTTCTCGCCGCCGCCAAGAAAGTTCTGGATTATGTTCCAAATGTCCGATTCATCATGGCGGGAAGCGGCGACCTCATTCGTTCCTCGATCGAAATGGCGGCCGCGATGGGCATCGGTCACAAAGTCCTCTTCACCGGGTTTCTTCGTGGCGACGACGTGGCCCGTGTTTTCAAAATGGCGGATCTCTATGTCATGCCCAGCGTCAGCGAGCCCTTCGGCATCGCTCCGCTCGAAGCCCTGGCCAACGACACGCCAGTGCTGATCTCAAAGCAATCCGGCGTCTCCGAAATCATTACCCATGCTCTCAAGGTTGATTTCTGGGACATCGACGAAATGGCCAACAAAATCATCGCCGTGCTGCGGCATCCGCCGCTGCAGGCGACGCTTCGCGAACACGGCAATTTCGAAGTTAGGCAGTTAACTTGGCGCGATTCGGCGCAAGGCTGCGTGGATGTCTATGAAAAGATGATTGCAAGCCGTCGATGAAACCTGGGCTCGGTTTTTTTGCGTGAATCGCGCAAACCGGTTACAATGCCCTGAACCAATCGGGACTGATTAAATCATGGCCTCAGTCTGCTTTTATTTTCAGGTTCACCAGCCCTTCCGGCTCCGACGGTACTCCGTCTTCGATACCTCCCATCATTACTTTGATGATCAAAAAAACGGTGATATTTGCCGAAAGGTCGCAAACAAGTGCTATCTTCCGGCGAATCAGTGCATTTACGATCTGATCAAGCTCCACGAGGGTCGATTCAAGGTCTCGTATGCGCTGACCGGCGTCGTTTTGGATCAATTCGCCGCTTATTGCCCGGAGGTAATGGACAGCTTTAAGCGACTCGCCGGCACAGGCTGCGTCGAGTTCATCGCGGAAACCTATTACCACAGTCTTTCGTTTCTTTATTCCACAACCGAATTCGTTGAACAAGTGGGTATGCAGCAGGCCAAAATTGCCGAGCTTTTCGGCGGCTACAAAAGCACCACATTTCGCAACACCGAATTGATCTATAACAACGAAGTGGCAAAGGCCGCACATGACATGGGCTTCAAGGCAATCATCGCCGAGGGTGCGGACCATCTGCTCGGCTATCGCTCGCCGAATTTCGTCTACCGCCCCCCGAACTCGCCGATCAAAGTGCTGCTGAAGAATTTCCGATTGTCGGACGACATCGCGTTTCGATTCGGAAACCGCGGCTGGGCCGAATGGCCGCTCACCGCCGAAAAATTCGCCGGCTGGGTCAATCAGGTCAACGGCAATGGCTACACCGTCAATCTCTTCATGGATTACGAAACGTTCGGCGAGCACCAGTGGTCGTATACGGGCATTTTTGATTTCCTATATCACCTGCCCGGCGAAGTCATGCGGCATCCCGACAACGATTTCAAGACCCCCGGCGAAGTGGCCGCCGCACACGAAGCCGTAGGCGCCTATGACGCACATCATCTGATCAGTTGGGCCGACACCGAGCGCGATCTTTCCGCCTGGCTCGGTAACGCGATGCAGTCCAATGCGTTGCAGGAAGCCTACAACCTTGAGAAGGACATCAAGAAAATGGGCGATGCCGAATTGCTTAGCGATTGGCGCAAATTGCTCACGTCGGACCACTACTACTACATGTGCACCAAATACTTCGCGGATGGAGATGTCCACAAGTATTTCAATCCCTACGAATCGCCCTACGACAGCTACATTAACTTCATGAATGTGCTGGACAACATTTCGAGCCGGGCCAAGAAGTAGAATTGCATGACGGACAGGTCATCGGCACTTATCACCGGTTGCATCCGGCGATTCGGTGATCAATTTTGACTTTCCTGTCGCATGGGCGTTACGGTATGCGACCCGTCGCGGACTTGGCGGCATGATACGGGGGGCAGCCACAATCATTTTTTACGAGGATTTCCGATGGATGTATCACTTTGCTGCAAGAGATATGGCACTGCCATGAGAAATAAAGTTTCCATATCTGTATTACTGGCCGCCCTGCTGTCTTCGCAATTAATGGGGCACGTCGCCGCTGCTCAAACCACGCGTCCAACGCTTCGTACCACACCCCCCGGAACCGGCGTGGAGTATCCTCCGCGACGCGAACCAATCAGGGTCAATCCTGATGCGGCGAAGCCGGTTGGCGATGTTGCCATCGACGAAACGCATTATACCCCGAGGCACACGACGAAGCTCGCATCGGTTTCGTCGGCCATCATGTCGCCCGATGGCACGCACATCGCGTATGTCAAATACCTGCCGCGCGATCCGTATGAAGTTCCGACAAAGAACGATCCGGATTTCGAAGACGGGTCGCCGCGCTCCGAACTTCATGTCATTCGCATTTCGGATGGCAAGGACATGCTCTTCATCGGCCGATATTCGCCGTTTGGAGGGGTCAAGTGGCGGCCGGATTCATCGGGGATTTCATTCACCGCCAAACGCACGCCCGACAAGGAAAGGTCATTATATGTCCTTTCGCTCGAAGGCGGCGAAGCGCGGCGCGTTCTTGCCCATGAGACCGGCATTGATGCCTATGCGCTCAGTCCGCAGGGCGACCGTGTCGCGTTTACCTCGACGGCAGAAGAACCCAAGGCCATTGCCGACCTGAAGAAGAAAGGGTTCAAGGCTGAAGTATATGAAGAGATTCATCGCGAATCGAAACTCTGGATTGCCCGTATCGGCGAATTGCCGGGCGAACCGTTTGGAGATGCGGACTCCCTCGACTTGGACGGCAACATCATGGATCCCTCGTGGAGTCCCGACGGCCTTCACCTGGCCGTCAAGGTGTCGCCCACGCCGCTGACGGATGACAAGTACATGGCGTCGCGCGTGCAGATCGTGGATGTGGGCGCGCGAAAAGTCGCCACGAGAATTGAAAACCCGGGCAAGCTTGGACAGGTCGAGTGGAGCCCGGATGGCAAGAATCTGGCGATGATCTCTGCTGAAGATCTCAACGATCCGGCGGAAGGCAGGCTGCTGATCGTTTCTTCGGAGGGGGGCGCGATGCGCGATGTGCTTCCCGATTTCCTGGGTCATGTGAAGAGCATTGCATGGCAGGACGCGGACACCGTGATGTATCTCGCGGATATCGGCACCGAAACCATCTTCGCCAAGGTCGATGTCGATGGCTCATCGCAAAAGACCATCGTTCCCGCAACAGCCGGCGAAACGATCTTGGACGGCATCTCATTATCCGATGACGGTCTGCGTGGCGCATTCATCGGCAATTCGCGCTTGCATCCGAACGAAGTTTTCCTGATGAAGCATGGTGATGAAGGTTTGAAGCGCCTGACCGATTCGAACCCGTGGCTCGGAATCCTGAGCATGGCCAGGCAGGAGTCCATTACATACAAAGCGCGCGATGGCCTGGAGATCGGCGGCGTGCTCATTCATCCGCTCGATGAAAAACCCGGCAAGCGCTATCCGCTCATTGTGTCGGTTCACGGCGGGCCCGAAGCCCACGAAAGCGATGGCTGGATCACCAACTATTCGCGGCCGGGGCAGGCGGCCGCGGCGCGCGGCTATGCCGTTTTTTATCCGAATTATCGCGGCAGCACCGGGCGCGGCGTGGCGTTTTCGAAACTCGATCAAGCCGACTATGCCGGCGCGGAATTCGATGACATTGTCGATGGCATCAGGCACCTCGTGTCGATCGGTCTGGTCGACGAGAAAAAGGTCGGCGTCACCGGCGGATCATACGGCGGCTATGCCTCGGCATGGTGTGCAACAAAACTCACCGAGCATTTCGCCGCGAGTGTCATGTTCGTCGGCATCACCGACCTTATTTCCAAAGTCGGCACCACGGATATCCCCAATGAAATGTACCTGGTGCATGCCCGCCGTTGGCCCTGGGAAGGACACTGGGATTGGTTTCGCGAGCGCAGCCCGCTCTATCATGCCGATCAATCTAAAACGCCTCTGCTTATCCTGCACGGCAAGGATGATCCGCGCGTGCATCCCTCACAATCCATGGAACTTTATCGATTCATGAAAACCATCGGCAAGACGCCGGTGCGGCTCGTGCTCTATCCCGGGGAAGGACATGGCAACTCCAAGGCCGCGGCGCGGCTCGATTACAACCTGCGAATGTTGCAGTGGTTCGACCACTATTTGAAAGGGCCCGGCGGAACGCCGCCCGGACATGACATCGAATTTGATCTGCCGAAAAAGAATAAGGAAGGAAAGGAAACAACAACCGCACCCGCCGAATTGCCGTAAGCTAATCCTTGGTTGGCGGCTCGCCATTGTGGTCGTTGCGCGGCCGTGCAACGGGAATGGGTCCCGGCGGCCCGGCCTGAACCACGATGGTTCTCGCCAAGACATCACCCATTCGCTGACTGTTGCGAGTCAGTACGATCATGGTCAAAAAAGTGATCAAGAGTCCCGGCGCACCAAGTGACACCATGACGATGCGCACAACATTCCTAAGTACGATTTGCCGCCCCTGTGTGGGCGATCCATCCAAACTGATAACCCGGCATCCAAAGATTCGTTTGCCCAACGTTGTGCCGGTCGTGAGTTCCCAGATCATGCACCAGAGGCCATAGACCAGAATCTGCAGAAGATAAACGGGAATCAGTTTCTCCTGAATCGCTGAGTCCGTCTGGACTTGTTCGAGTAGCTGCGACGGATCCTCGGATAGGCCAAATTCGGTCCGCAGCAGCATCAGGGTCATGCTTCCGACCAACGCCGCCGGAATCATGTCGAGTATCGCGGCGAATCCTCGCTTCCACACCGGTGCAATCATCAGGCCGGACGGAACCGCCGCCGGGCGAAGCACATGGTCGCGGCGGGAGAGCAGCAGCACGGTCATAACCGAAAGCACCACGGCCGGCAGCAGCATATCCCGCCAGGATTGCTGCCGTGGGGCCGATTCCAGACGCGCGGTTAGCGGGGCGAATCGCAGGACGGGCGAACCAGTCGCATCGCCCCATGCAAATTCCACCTGGCCCTTTTCGCCCGGCCGGGCCACAGCCAACCGGCCGAGTGCCATACCAACGCCCGAATTGATGCCGTCAAGTGTCAGATAATCCGAACCCTCGCGCACGGCGCCTGTTTCGACCCACGCACCGGTTGCATCCCGCGCCACCAAGTTCAGCCTCAGCGATCGCACATCCGGACCGCTGCCTCCGATGAAGATCGGCCCATCAGAAGTGCTGCCGGCCCAGGCGCGCACGATGTCGCCGCGCGAGGTTACGGTCTCAACCCCGGACCAATTACCTGCGGCGTACTCGGCAAATCGGATCGAACGGTCTTCCGCTCGCCAAAACAAAAACGCATGCTCATTTCGGCCGGCGATCCAAAATGTATCAGCCTCATCCGCCTCCCGAAAAAATGCATGCCGCTGCCAAACTCCGCGCCGCAAGGCCAGCAGTGTATACTTTGTGGTCGGCGCGGCCGAAGAACCTTTTGTAGGCACCAGCCACGACGCGATTCCATCCTGCGAGGCTTCCGTATCATTGGCATTTGCGGCGTCGCTCGATGTCGTGGTCGGCCCGATCAGTGAAGATGTCTGCACGACGGCGAAAACAACCGGTTGGGAATCGTCGCCGGCCCATGCCAACGGTGGCTCTGTCGCCAAATGCTTCCAGCTTGCAACAACCGGTTCAAGACTTGATGCAGAATATCCGTAGACCGTCCCATCCGGCGCGAGCAACTTGAGGCCGTCGCGGTCCGTGCCCAATTCCACAATGTCGCCCTGAATCGGCTCGAGATAAGCCGATGTGCCTGGTAGTTGATTTGAAGCCGCTGCCTTTGTTCCTGCCCACCAAAACCGAAGTTCGGCTGTCATGTCTCCGGGCTTCGCGGCATTCGTCGCAACGACAAACACCTGCTCTTTGCTGCCGCTCACCCAAACGCGCGCCGGCCCCCACGCCGCCTCCTGCGCGTTCACCGTCGGCATCGGCAGGAAGCAACCCAACGCCATCAGTGCGGCGAATAGAGTGCGGAAACGAATTTTGCCCACAAGCGAGAGCATTCAGTGTAATAGAACGGATAATGGCTCAACCGCCAAGGGCAATGCACTTTCAATTCTGTTTCGTCGAGCGAATATGAATGGACATCCCGCGAAGCAACTGATTCGGCATGAGGACATCAAAAAGTATCGCATCATGTGTCCGACGGCTCACGGAGTCATCGTCAATCGCCGGAATTGCTTGCATCGCATTGGGCATCGATTTGCTCGATGTTGTTGCGGACGCGCGCCGGCACTTGAGAATCAGCGGGCCTGAGAAATGCTCCGGATGAAACTTCCGACGCGACTTTCCCAATGACACGATCCATCTTTACGGTGAATTTCCCATTCTCCTTGGGCCAGA
>JADJRI010000018.1 GCA_016712275.1 Planctomycetota bacterium | reverse complement strand
CCGCCTCTTCGATCGCCGACCGATGAACGGCAATTACCTGGTCTCGCCTAGCTGTGCATCCCGAGGGATCAGATCGAGGATCCGCAGGCCGTCGGCCGCCTGATTCTCGAGCAGCTCAATGCCACCATGCGCTTGCGGCGACCTCCTCCCAGTGGACCATGATGTGGGCCGCCTCGCTCATTCATGCCTGGGCATATGAATTGATATTCGCGCTTCCATTTGGCGGCGGCCGATTCGTCACCGGCAACTCGTTCTATGGCGAAATCAACCCGCCCGTTCGCCGCATCGGCCACGCAACCATCACCAACCTGTGGGGCGGCGGACCCAACACCAACCCCCCCGCCCTCAATCCGGTTTTCTCGCGTTTCGGCGACCGCCTCAATTTCACGCTGACATACACGCGGCCGACGATTTCCGATGCAACGGCAGTCGAATACGTTAGACTTATCGAGGCGGAGATGTTCGCGCCCAGTAGCGTCCGGCGCCCCTGCCGGACGACGAAACGCCTAAGAGTCAATACGCAAGAAATTCAATGCCGATCACGCTGACCAACGCGATTCTGTTTCATCTCGATCCGATCAAGATCGAATCGGGCGGCATCCGCATCGAAGGTCCCACGATCGTCGCCGCCGGGCCGACGGTTCAATCACAGCCCGGCGATACCGTCATCGACTGTGAAGGGGCCATCGTCCTGCCGGGCTTGGTGAACGGCCACACCCACCTCTACTCCGCCCTCGCCACCGGCATGCCAATGCCGGAAAAGCAGCCGAAGAATTTCCACGAGATTCTCAAGTTCATCTGGTGGCGGCTCGACCGTGCCCTCGACGCCGAATCGATCGAAATGAGCGCCCGCGTCGGCGCGCTGGATGCGCTGGCATGCGGCACGACAACGCTCATCGACCACCACGCCTCACCGAATTGCATCGAGGGCAGCCTCGATCTCATCGAAAAGGGCATTCGCGATATCGGCCTTCGCGCGGTCCTTTGTTACGAAACAACTGATCGCAACGGCCTGACAGGTTTCGAAGCGGGCCTCGCGGAAAATCGGCGGTATCTCGATAAATGCAAAACCAGGACCGACGGCCGCTTCGGCGCGCTGGTCGGCGCTCATGCTGCTTTCACCCTCTCTGATGTCTCGCTTCGAGCTTGCGTCGACTTGGCCGAGCAATTTGAAACCGGCATCCACATCCACGTCGCCGAAGACCCTTGCGACGATGCGATCTGCCGCGCCGAATACGGCGCACCGCTCCTCGATCGCCTTCGAAACTGCGGATTTATTGCGAGTGATCTGGTCGCAGCATCCAATGAGCCATCGGCTGTTGAATCGACGGCCGGTGTGGCACCGGCTAATAGCCGGTGCCACCCGGACGCCGCGACACCAGCCAACACCCTGATTTCCCGCTCGATCCTCGGTCATGGCACGCATCTCGCCCCGGCCGATGCCGCAAGTCTGTCATCCCTCGCCGCCGGCATCGCCCACAACCCCCGCTCGAACATGAACAACGTCGTCGGCTATGCACCAATTCCGCACATGTCGCGCGTGCTCCTCGGCACCGACGGAATCGGCGGCGACATGATTACCGAAGCGAAAACCGCGTGGTTCAAATACCGCGACTCGCAATATAAACGATCCGTCGAACCCGAAGATGCAAAACGAGCCGGAAGCGTCAGCGCCCGGTCTGCTGCGGAGAAAACCGCCACAAACGCCGAAAACGCTACCGGCGTGACACCCGGCCGAATTCTCGACATGCTCGCCCAAAACGCCCGCGTCGCCAGCGCCATACTTAACCGCACCCTCGGCAAACTTGAACCGGGCGCGGCCGCCGACATCGTCATCACCAATTACATTCCCACAACGCCGTTGAACGCCGGCAATGCGTCGGCCCATTTCATTTTCGGCATGGGCGCGCACAACACACATGACGTGCTAATTGGCGGCGAAATGAAATTCACTTCTCACGGGGCACGACGAATGCCTCGCGAGATTCGCGGAATGGCTGCCATCAGTACGGCGGAGCTATGGAAGAGAATGCAGGACATCGGCTACGACGATTAAGTTGATCCGATTACTTCAGTTCGCAGGTCACGAATGGGTGTGGCACAGGTTATTAACCTGTGCCACACCCATTCGCGACCTGCATTTCCGGCGACTCTGCGGCGCTCACAACGTAATCGTCGTACCGGTCTCGCCTTTTAGTGCCGCCGGCACCTTGTCCAAATCCGCCACGATCACCCGCGCCGTCGCATCGTTCCGCGCCTTCAAAAACTGCACCGCCGCCTGAATCTTCGGCAGCATCGAACCCGGCGGGAACTGCTTGTCCGCGATGTGCTTTTCGATTTCCGCCACGTTTACCTTCGTCAATCCGCGCTGGTCCGGCTTGCCGAAGTTCACGTACACATGCTCCACGGCCGTCACCAGCACCAGCGCATCCGCGCCGATCTCTGCCGCGATGATGGCACTCGTTAAGTCCTTGTCGATCACCGCTTCCACGCCGTGAATCTCGCCATTTTCCTTTTCGATCACCGGCACGCCCCCGCCGCCGCCGGCCACCAGCATGTGCCCCCGTTGCACCAGTTCCTTGATCGTCCCCAATTCCCCGATGCGCACCGGCCTCGGCGAAGGCACAACCCGCCGCCAGCCGCGCCCGGAATCCTCGACGATCTTCCAGCCGTCGCGGTCGCGATGCAGCTCGGCCTCCTGCTGCCTCATAAACGGGCCGATCGGCTTCGCGGGATTCGCGAATGCCGGGTCCTTGGCATCGACCACGACCGTGGTGACGACGGCTACGCACTCCCGATCCGCGCCGCGCCGCCGCAATTCATTTCGCAGCGTCTGCGCGATCATGTACCCCATGCCCGCCTGCGTGTCCGCGACCGCCAGACCCAAATCGATCGGATACACCTCGCCCGACGAAATCTCGACCCGACGCATGATCGACCCGACCTGCGGGCCATTGCCATGCGTGACAGTGACCTGCCACCCTTGCAATATGAGATCGGCCAGCGTCCTGGCGACCATTCTGCTGCGAGAAAACTGCGCCGTAATGTCCCCCCGACCGCTCGGCTCGACGAGTGCGTTTCCACCGATGGCGATGACTGTTTTCATGGCGTGCGATCCAGTTCCTTTAGAAACCTCGACGGGTCAAGAATACGCAGATCAGGAAACCGTTGCTGGAAATCTCTCCCTTCCGGCCGAACGGCATTGTTCAGCATCAATAGGTGATTGTCACGGCTTACAACGAGTTTGGCATTGGCCGCCAAGGCGAGGTTTATGTAATGAGAATCTTTCGGATCAAAAGGGTGCTGATATGCATCCGAAACATGCGAAATACAGTGGGCTACTTTTCTTGCTTCTTTAATAAATCTCTCCACACGTTGGGCATCGAGTGCGAATTTCTCACTCAATTCCTGGCGAACCGCGACCTCACGCAATTCTGAGAAAATAAACTCACTGACAAATAAGGCCGTGCGACCCTCGCTTGCAACTCGAAAGCAACGGTGAGATGGACCATTCGAACTGATGAGCGCTTGAAACAGGATGTTACAATCAAATACTACACGGGGTGGCGAGACATCCATGTGTCGGCTCCGATTCCAAGGCCGTCCAGGCCCGACTATTGGCTTTCTTTTTGGCGGCGCTCGGCACGCATGGCGTGTTTTTCACGTTCCAATAAGTCGGACAACTCGTCCTCCGTCATGCCACTTTCCTCGAAGGCCTTGCGTACCGGGGCGAGAACCTCGTCAAGCGAAGGTTCCCGAAGTGCCTCTTGAATTAACTGGGCCGCGCAGACTGCGACATCCTCACCATTGGCCTGAGCCCGGCGGCGCAGTCTTTCCTCGGCTTCGGAATTGAGAGTAATTTGAAGTGTCATGGCTGGATTCCTTATCTCTGACAGCAACCTTCTCGCAAATCATAGCTGCTTTACTTATTTGAATGGCCGCTCCCGCATCGTCGACGCCATGATCGCTTTCGCCGTGTGCAGCCGGTTCTCGGCCTCCTGGAACACAACCGATTGCGGCCCGTCGATCACCTCATTCGTCACTTCCGCGTTGCGGTCGGCCGGCAGGCAATGCATGTAGATCGCCGTCTTGCGGGCCCGTTGCATGCGCTCGCTGTTGCAAATCCACGGCTTGTATCGGGCGTTCATCGAGAGCATCTGCTCCTCGATCTGCTTCATCTGCGCATCGCTGCGGGCATCTCTCCGTTGGAGCATCAGGTCATACGGCCCCCAACTCTTCGGATAGACAATGTCCGCGTTCTTGAATGCGTCGTCCATGTTGTCGACCACCTCGAATTTCGTGCCGGCAGCGTTCGCGTTCTCCCGCGCGGTTTTCATGCAGCGGTCCATCAGCCGGTACTCCGGCGGATGCGCCAGTGTCACATCCATGCCCATCCGAGTCATCAACGTAATCAGCCCCTGCGGCACCGAGAGCGGCTTGGCATACGACGGCGAATAGGCCCAGCTCACGGCGATCTTCCGGCCGCGCAGATCGTCGCCGAAAATCTCGCGAATCGTCATGATGTCCGCCAGCGTCTGCGTCGGATGGTCCACGTCGCATTGCATGTTCATGACCGGCACTTCAGTGGCCGCCGCCACCTCGCGCATGTATTTGTTGCCCTCGTCGAGAATCAGGTCGTGGCGAATGGCGATGCCGTGACCCATCGAACCGAGAATGAGGCCCGTGTCCTTTGCAGTCTCGCCATGCGCGATTTGTGTGACCTTGCTATCAAGAAAATGTGCATCCGCCCCAAGCTGCGTCGCACCGGCCTCAAACGCATTGCGCGTGCGCGTGCTGTTGTCGAAGAAGAGTAGAAACACAGTTTGATGCGGCAGCAGGATGGTCGGTTCGCCGCGATGAAACTTGGCCTTCAAGTCCTTCGCCACGTCGAGAAGCTGGTTGATCTCCTGCAGCGTGAAATCCTGCGTCTCAATGTAATCGCGGCCCTTGAGTGACTTATCCATAATGGCAATTCTCCCATGTAGCTTATGAATGTTCGACAACTCGAATTATACCTGAGCCCGATTTCCCCGTCGCGGTCGTCCAACGCCCCATCCGATGAGCAGTGTGACAAACGTCCCGATCGGATAACCCCAAAAGGCATGCGGATAAATCGGCTTGCCGGTCGCCGTCGTTCCAATGGAGAAATGATGCAGGGCAAGAACGGCCAGAACAACCGCCGTCAGGCAACCGATTCTGGCCAGATCATCGCGAAATTGTACCGCAGCCAGGACCAGTGCCGCGGCGCACCCCGCCCAGACCACAAGATCGGACCACGCCACCTCATAGCCGCCGAGCGACCACGGCGCCGCATGCACCACAAGCCCAAAGACCGCCAGAATGGCCATCGGCACGGCCCAGGGCAGTCCGTGGTCGTCGCGATTTGTCGGCAGAAATGCCAGCAGGAAAATACCCAGCAGCGGCCCATAGGTGAATGCGACCAGTCCCAGCACCAGCTCAATGGCACTGTCGAATTGGCCGCGAATCGGCACGCAGGCCGACGCCATAAGGCAGAGCGCGACTCCCCAAAAAACAACCAGCGCTTTCGACAGGCCAATGTCGCTCGGAGCGCGACCGCGAATGAGTCCGACCCTCCTCGCAAACGCAATGGTCCGCGCCTTGAATGCGCTCACCGTCGTTTGCGACAGCGCGGCCAGTGCGGAGTCGAGCGAGGAAATGGCCGCGGCGAGAATGGCTGCGACAATGACGGCCCGAACGCCGAGCGGCATTTTCGTCGCAATAAAATGCGGCAGAATGCTCGTCGTGTCCTTGCCGACCATCGCGGCGATGCCGGCGGGCAACGGATGGTGCTGATAATACGCATACAGCGCAATGCCAACCAGCAGCATCAGCACGGCAATGAACTGGCCGATGCAGCTCACGATAATCGCCAGCGTCGCCTGCGAGCGCGTTTTGCAGCAGAACATACGCTGGGCCATCACCTGATCGATGCCGAGTGCCGCCAGATTCAGAAACGGCATCGCGAACAGGCCGGTCCAAATTGTCATTCCGAGTGCCGCGTCCGAGCGCGCGTCGATCATTCTGAATTTGTCGGCCTCGCTCGCAATACGTGTCACCTCGCCGACACCACCCTCGACCGCCGACACGCAGAATACCAGCGCCGACGCCGCGCCGATCACCAGCACCCCAAATTGAATCAAGTCCGTCCAGATCACGGTGGTGATGCCGCCGAGCAGTGTCCAGCCGATCGCGACAATGCCGATCACCCAGATCGACGTGATTAGATCGATCCCTGCAACGCTTCGTAAAATAAAAGCCGCAACGTACACCCGCGCCCCCTGACCCAGCACGCCGCCGACAAAAAATATCAGCGTCGTCATGCTCTTGACGCGCCCCAGACGGCTGCCCATGTAGTCATACGGGCTGTAGATTTCTTCTGCGTAATAGCGCGGAACGAAGACCAGGCCGATCACAATCCGGGCGATGATCGCCCCCAGCCCCAACTGCAGATAAGTCATGTTGCCGCCGGCCGCGAAGCTCATCGCCGGCACGGCAATGAAGGTCGCGGCCGATATCTCGGTGGCGATGATCGACCCGCTGATCGCCCACCACGGCAGCTTCCGACCACCGAGGAAAAAATCTCGAATCGTCGACTGCTTACCGGACAGCCGCGCCCCCAGCATGGTCGTAAATGCGAGGTATGCGGCGATGATCGCCCAATCCATCCATCCGAAGACGGCCGTCGGCATCCCTTCCGAGAGCATCATAGGGGCAATATGCCGGAAACAATCGCAATTAGCGAGGCCGCCCAACGAGCCGGAAGCGTCAGCGCCCGGTCGAACACGATCCGGTCATCCACCGGTCGCTAACGCTTCCGGCTCGTATAGGGTTGACTTGGTGACCCGCTTTTCGTTGACTGAGAAAGCTCCAGCCGCTACAGTTATTTAGCTATAGGAACTGGTGAAACAGTGTCCGACGGCCAGCAGTCTCGGCCAATGCCGAGCGTGGGCCGTTCCTACCAACAGCACCCACCACGGCCGATTGCAAAGGCGAACTCGACGGCGATGCCGAGCCTCACGCATGAAAACGGTTGCCACCCCCGGCCGCACCGCTTCGAGTCACCTGTTGTAATGTCAAAGTGGAAGCTGATTTGACGATCTGGCCGCCAAACACGGCGCGCCCGGGAGATTCGCATGGCATCGAAACAACCCGTCTGGGGAATCGACGTCGGTCAATGCTCGCTCAAGGCCATGAAGCTGCAGGCCGCCGGTGACAAGGTCGAATTGCTCGGCTTCGATATCGTCGAGCACGAGCAGGTTCTCTCCCAGGTCGAAACCGATGCGGGCGAGATGGTCAAACGCACCATCAACACCTTCGCCTCACGCAACGACCTCGCCAACTCAAAAATTGTCGTCTCCGTACCGGGTCAGCAGACCCTCACCCGCTTTACGAAGATGCCCCCGGTCGATGCCAAGAAGATCCCCGACATGGTCCAATATGAGGCCAGTCAGCAGATTCCTTTCGACATGGACGAAGTCGTCTGGGACTACCAGGTCTTCACCGAAGGCGAGGCGGCCGAAGTCGAAGTCGGCATCTTCGCGATGCGTAAAGAGCTGATTCGCAACTACCTCCAGCAGTTCACCAGCCAGCGCGTCGAACCGATGATGGTTCAGACCAGCCCGATGGCCTCGTTCAACGCCGCCCGGTATGAACTGGAGTTGCCCGCCGGTGAAACATTCGTTCTGCTCGACATGGGAGCCCTCGCCACCGATCTGATCGTCATGGAAGGCCAGCGCATCTGGGCCCGCCCCATTCCCATCGGCGGCAACAAATTCACCGATTCCCTCGTCACCGCCTTCAAAGTCCCTTTTGCCAAGGCCGAGAAACTGAAAAAGACCGCCGCGGCTTCTAAGTATGCCCGGCAGATTTTCGCCGCCATGCGGCCGGTCTTTGCCGATCTCGTCTCCGAAGTGCAACGGTCGGTCGGTTACTACACATCGACCCATCGCGATTCGCACATCACGCGGATCGTCGGCATGGGCAATGCCTTCAAGTTGCCGGGCCTTCAAAAATTCCTTCAGCAAAACGTGCAGATGAAGGTCGACAAATTCCCCGGCTTCGCAAAATTGGTGGAAGTCTCCACCGCCAAGAAAACAGAATTCGATGAGAACCAGATGAGCCTCGGCGTGGCCTATGGTCTTGCACTGCAGGGCCTGGAACTGGCCGCCGTGAATTCCAATCTTCTGCCGCTCGAAGTGCGACGCACCCTTCTCTGGAAAAAGAAGCAGCCCTGGTTCATCGGAGCCACCGCCTGCCTCGCGCTGTCGGCCGGTTCGATTTTCCTCGGCAATGCGATGGCCTCCAGCGAAGTGTCTTCGGCCCGTGGTGGCGTGGAAGCAGGTCAGGTCAGACCTCAGACTTTCAATACCGTCGATAACGCCATGTCAGCACTCAGCACCCCCGCCGGCGATTCTCCCGTCAAAAAGGCCATGCAGGTTGCCGGCGCGGCTCAATTCCTGAAAAAGGAATTTGCCAAATACACTGGTAGCGGTCCCGAGTCCGGCACCCTTGGCATGCTGGCCAAGTTCCCGGCTAACAACGTGTTTGTCCCCAGCATCATTGATGTAATCCATCGTTCCTTCGAGGAAGTGACCTCTCCCGAACTGAAAAGCGTCAAAACACCGGAGGAATACTTGCGCATCGCCGAACGCGTCAAACGCCAGGACCGCAAGGAAATTTGGATCGATCAATTGCAAATGGCCTATGCGACCGATCCCGGCGCCATGTTCTCCGCCAATCCCGATGACAAAACGGTGCGCGGCGGACCCGGTTGGGGTGTCCTCATCAAGGGCACCACCACCGAACCCAATCCGGCCACATGGATTGAAGATAATCTCAAACGCGTCCTGCTCGAACTGGGCGGCAAGCCCGACATGGGTTTCTACATCGATACGGTCACTCTTTCGAAGGTCATGGAGCGATCCAAGAAAAAGGGTCGAGCCTCCGACGATTCCGGTTTTGGTGGAAGCGGCGGCGGCGGTGACCGCTCTCCCGGTGGTCGCCGCAGTGGGGGCGGAAGGCAGACTCCCGGCGGAGGAGATGCACCCGGACGGCGCGGCGGCGGCGATGGTCCCTCGCTGGCCGGACCCGGTGGCCCCCGCCCGGCGTGCCCGGTGGCACTGGCAGCGGCTCAGTCGGGGATGACATTCGCAAAATTATGGAGGAGCTGGACACCAAGGATCCGCTGACCAAAGAGAGCATCGAGCGCGTTACCAGTTTGAATTGCAGGTTGTCATCCGCAAGGCCAACACGCCGGCGAATCGAATTCCCGAACGCTACCAGGAGAAAAAAGCCGACGCCTCAAACCCGGCGGATCCCAAAAAGTAAGTGATCGCAAAAAACCTGCGGGCTAACAATCGCCTGCTCTTTCGCAGTGACTGACAACGAATTTCTCACCGGAGCCGATAGCGATGGACTTCGTCAAGAAAAACTGGCTGTATGTGACACTGGGGGTCGTCGCCCTCGGTTCGATCGGCACGGCCGCATGGGCCTATCTCGCGGGCGACGCGATTGCCGAACAAGTCACAGAGATTCAGAAGCTCAAGTCCGACGTACAGACGCAGGGCAGCAACCCGCAAAACGCCGCAACGATCGAAGCAAAGAAGGCCGATCAGGTCGAGCTGATCGCCGATCAGGAACGAACGCTCAAAGCCGCCCTCGGCGCACAGTTGTACAACGCATTCGAGGGTCGCGAACGGCAAACGCTCGTGCCCGATGTTTTGCCCGAGCCGAAGAGCAACGGCGCTCGCATTGAGTTTCGCAACAAGTATCGCATTGCCATGGGTGAATTGGCCCGGCGGTTGCGGGCTCGCGGACCCGCCACGCCGGCTGAAATCACCCGGCAGCAGGCCATCAGCGATGCCAAGAATCAGCAGGGTAATTCCGACATCGATCTCGGTCCATGGATGCCCAAGGGCTCCGAGCAGGGCGACTCCGATGCAACAAATACGCAGCAAAAGGATCGCTCTTTGCTTGAAATCCTGCGAGCCTACCCCAAGGCCAAGGCCTCGGAAATCGTCGCCCGTTCCATCTACATGTACCTCGACGACAACGCCTTCGCCCCCCACTCCATGATGGAGAACAACGAAACGCCGACCGTTGTCGACCTGTGGCATGCACAAATGACATTGTGGATTGAGCAGGACTTCGCTTTCGCCATCGCCCGGCTCAACGACAAGCGCGTCGAAGAACTCAAGGCCGCCGGCAAGGCGTACGACAGTTGGGTGGCCCACATGCCCGTCAAACGACTTGAATATCTCGCCGGCCATTCTTGGCTCGGTCGCGGCGGCGGCATGAACAGCGCCAAATTCGCGGACTCCTTTACCAACGTGGTGAACGACAACCAGAAATTCATCGTTCCCTTGCAAATTCGCGTCGTGATCGAGGAGGCCGCCCTGCTTGAATTGATCGATTCCGTGTGTCGCGTGGGATACTACACGCCGACGCGCGTCGATTACCGCGCCGTCGAACCGAACGTTCTTCAGGACGAATATGTCTACGGCGACGCCCCGATCATCGACGCCACTATCGATTTTGAAGGCACTTATTTCCGCAAGGTGTTCGACGCATTCATCCCCAAGGAACTGGCCGCGGGCCTCGCCCGTCCCGAAGCCCTCGAAGAAACAAAGCAGCCGGACGGTAATGCGACGACTGATCATTGTTGACTCTCTATACAAAGTGCGTGGTGTGCGATGCCAAAGAAAAATGCCGGTTTTGTTGATGAACACATAGAAAAGGTCGTCGTCGGCCTTTGCGCCCTTTTTCTGGTCGCGAGCATGTACATCGCATTCGGCGGCCGATTCAATATCGACGGCAATTCACCGCGCGAAATCGCCGATCAAACTGGAAAAACCGCGGAAACGGTCGCGAACACTATACTTACGAAACGGCCCGATCCTCCAAAACCGCCCGACCAAAAAGCGCCGGCCGGAAAGCAGGACGACATCCTCACGCTCAAGCAGTGGTTCGGCGAACAGGCCATCGGCCTCATTGGTGTCGCCAACCTGACATCGCCGGTCGCCCGCACCCAACCCTTCCCGCCGCCGCTGCTGTCGACCACCGAAACATCGCCCGAAAACCGGCACAATCTCGCCCTAATCGATTCGCCGGGGCTTCCCGTTGTTACCACGGGGCGCAGCACCTTCGAGTTTCCGTCCAAGAAAAAACCGCTCGACATTTATGATGGCGGACCCTACTCCGACAAGCTGCCGCCTTCCCAGCGCAACTGGGTCGCCGTCGCGGCGCAGGTCGACCTTGTTCAACAGGACATCTATTTTAAAACCGAAAAATACCCCGATGGCGCCTATCTCGGCATCGTGCAGGTCCATCTCGAACGCTTCGATCAAAACGAACCGTGGCGCGGCTGGCAGAATGTCACCACCTATCAGCCGTTTGCCATGCCCGAGCGCCCGGTCATCATCGATCCCGTCACCGGCGGCTTTAAGGCGGAGGGCCTCAGCGAATTCAAGGAACTGATCGACCGAAAGCAGGAGGTCATCGCCCGCCCGCTCATGACCGCCCGAACCGGCGGCGACCGATTCACCTATCCGCCGATTCCCTATTTCCCAGACCCGCCCGGAAAAGGGAGCGACGACGCCAGTTCCCGCGCCAAGAAGTGGCTGCAACTCGCCCTCAAGGCAAAGGACGGCCGGTCCCCTTTCGATGCCGAAGATCTCGATGCGGCGTTTCTGCTGCTTCGAGCCGCCGTTGGAACGCCCGGCCAGCCGGAGCGCGAACTCAGGAAAGCGGAATCCGCCCTGTCATCTCTGAAGAAACAAATCAACCGTATTCGCAAGGATTTCAATCCAAATCAGATCATTCGCCCGCCCGAACGCCTGATGCCCATTGTCGCCTACGACATGGATGTGGTCGCCGGCCACACCTACGAATATCGCATTCGATACGAAGTGTTCAACACCTTCGCAGGCAACACAAGTGAATTGCTCAATCCGGTCGACGCCGAAAAGCTAACGGTCTTCAGCGGCTGGTCGCCCGCGAGCAGGCCCGTCACCATCGAAAGCGATACCTATTTCTACCTCACCAAAGCCGATGACAACAAGAAAGAACTCACCGTCACGGTTTACAAGAAAAAGGGCCGCGATTCCGTCAAAGAGGCGACATTCAAAGTGGCCATCGGCGAGGAAATCGGCGGCGAAAAGAGAAAGGGCACGTCCAAGACCGACTTTACCACGGGCGCCATCTGCCTCGACATTGATTTCAACCGCAAAGTCAACGGAAAAACCGATGTCACGCTCGTCTATGTCGACACCCGCGATGGCAGCGTCCGCGAGAAGTACCTCTCCACGGACAAGAGCGATAAGTTCCGCAAAGCGCTGACCAGCGAAAAAACAGCCGGCCGCTAAGCGATTGAGTGATAACACTCCGACAGGAAGCCGATGGACAGCGATTCATCGGCTTCTTGTATTTCATCGTTCCGGCCGCAGCGCTTGCAGGCCCTTCTCCACGATCCTACGATTGCAATTCGCGCGAACAAGAAACTCTCTTATTTGTTTTCCATCACCACCGTCCGAGATAAGGAACAGCCAACATGCTCAACTTTGCCGCGATCAACAAGCAGGCCAAAAAATACCAGCCGCAGATGGTCAAATTCCTCCGCGACATCATCGCGATTCCAAGTGAAAGCACCGAGGAAAAAGGCGTCATCGACCGCGTCGCAAAGGAAATGCGGGCGACAAAGGCCTTCGACAAAGTCTGGACCGACGGCATGGGCAACCTCATCGGCCAGGTCGGCCGTGGGAAAAAGATCATCGCCATCGACGCCCATTGTGACACCGTGGGCGTCGGCGACCGCAAGGCATGGAAGCACGATCCCTACAAGGGAAAGGTGGCCGGGGGCAGGGTCTGGGGCCGCGGCGCCGGCGATCAGGAAGGAGCCATCGCATCGATGGTCTATTCCGCAAAGATCATTCGAGATTTGAAACTCCCCACCGACGAATACACCCTGCTCTATGTCGTCACCGTCATGGAGGAAGACTGCGATGGCCTCTGCTGGCAGTACATCGTCAAGGAAAACAAAATCCGCCCCGATGTCGTCGTCGTCACCGACAGCACCAACTGCGAAATCCTCCGCGGCCAGCGCGGCCGTATGGAGATCGGCGTCCACGTCTCGGGCAAGAGCTGTCACGGCTCCATGCCCCATCTCGGCGACAACGCGATCTACAAGAGGTCGCGCGTCGTTCGCGAAATCGAGGCCATGAACGGCACGCTGAATGATTGTCCCTTCCTCGGAAAGGGCACGATCACGGTGAGCTACTGGGATTGCAAAACGCCGAGCCTCAACGCCGTGCCGGACTACGCCTATATCCACATCGACCGCCGGCTGACCACCGGCGATTCGAAGAAACTGGCCGTGCAACAGGTCAAAGATGCCTGCAAACGTGCCGGCGTCACGGCACGCGTCGAGGTGCCGAAGTACGAGCGCGCCGCCTACACCGGCCTTGTCTACCCGACCGAGAAGTACTTTCCGACGTGGGTCATGGACGAAGAATCGCGGCCGGTGCAAAGCGCTGTCGATGTATACAAGGGTCTATTTAAGAAAACGCCGAAAGTCGGGCGATGGACCTTCAGCACAAACGCCGTCTCGATCAACGGCCTCTTCAAGATTCCTTGTGTCGGCTATGGCCCCGCGCCGGAATCCGTCGCCCATACGGTCAACGATTCGGTGCCGATCAAACACCTCGTTCAGGCGGCGGCATTCTACGCGGCTTATCCGCAGGCATATTGCGCCCGAGCATGAATCGATCCCGAATCAAAGGTCGAAATCACATCAAATCAAAGTCGCGGGTTGTGCCCGCGCGGATTTCATGGGTAGGTTACAAATGACATTCGGCGCCTGATAGAGTTGGGGAAATGCTCAGCGCTCATCGCCCGCGCCTGGCAGCAGAGCCGGCTTCGATTTGGAGAGCAGCGTCTGAATCGCCATGCGCGATTCGACCGCCTGAAACCCGAACAACCGCATCATCGCCTTGGTCGCCTCGGCCTGCGTCATTTCGCCGACAACCAGTTGAAATTGGCTGAGCTGCATCGGCGGCGATGGATCGGTCTTGAGCGATCGGGCGAAGAAGCGTGTCGCCGTAATGACACGGTCGAGCGGCACCGCCAGTGTCTTTGCAAGTTCCTGGAGGCCTCTTCAAACCGTGCTGCACGCACCAATTCTACAAAGCGAGAAAAAACGCCGCACTCTCCGCGACCGTTTCCGTTACCCTCCACCACCGCTCCGGCCGCCGAGCCATTGCCCGAAACCAGATCGGCCAGGCCGGAAATCGCCCGATCCACTTCGCCCAGATTGCGAATCATGTCCGCGATGTCGGCGCTCGACGCCAGCGGATTGTTCGTCCGGCTGGTGCCGTTCAAAAGCTTCTCGCGATTCTCCACAATCACGCGCGCCATGCGGTCGAGCAGGCGACGCCTGAGAATCAGCAAAACTTCCAACGCTTCATCGTGACGATTCACGCTTTTTTCGCTCCTCTTTAACGGTTGTCTACCCGACATATCGTAGGATGTCGGAGACCGCTTCATGTTGAAGTTAGATTCCCCACCGCCAGGACGTCCCATAAACGGCGCACAGGCCGTCCCGGCTCTTGCCTCTCCACCGCCCGAGCAAACGGGAGTGTCGTCCCGTCCCGTCCCAGCGACCCAAGGTCATACGGCATATGACGTTGGCCGCTCTGCTGCAAAAGGGCCTAATATTATACGATTCATTGTGCTGACATGTGCGGGAATTCTCGCCCTTTGCACATTCTTCCTGATCCTATCACGGATCGCAGTGAATTTCGACAATGAATGGGTCGAGAGTACGGTCGTTCGTTCCATCCGACAAATCATGTCCGGCGGCTCCATGTACCCAACACCCAGCGTTGAGTTTCTCGGCGATGGCTACCCGCCGCTCTATTTCCATGTCTGCGCAACACTTGCCGCGATCTTCGGGTCGCCGCTCTTCGTCGCTCGCTCGGTGTCGCTGGTCGGAACCCTGCTTGTGGCGGCGGCGTTGTACAAAGCGTCTTCCGCAAAAATTGGGGAAACAACCCCAGATGGTTTTTTTCGCCCGGATCGACTTTTTCCGCCCCTTATGTTTCTTTCATTCTATGCGGCCAGCGGACAGGTCTTCGATCTCGCCCGCGTCGACATGATGACAATCGCCCTGTCGGTGTGGGCCGCGCTGTTGGCACTCCGGCATGACACGCACCGGTCCGCCCTGCTTGCAGGTCTACTCATGGCATGCGCCATCATGGCCAAGCACAACATGCTGCTCATCGCCGCTGCCATTGGACTGGCAGTCCTCGTTTCGAATTTCAAACGGTCCCTGACCTACGGCCTCGCGACGCTGCTTATCCCGATCGCTTTCTTTCTTCAACTCAATGTCCGAACCGACGGCTGGTCGAACTATCACCTCTTCCGCCAACTCGCCAACAACGAATTCGGCGGTCAGGCGCGATGGATACGATTCTTCGGCGAAGACATCAGTTGGCACGGCGTATTGTTATTCGTTCTACTCGCCGCGGCATTTGCGAGCATCTGGAAAGTCTCAAACAAACCCGAACGCAACAAACTCATTGCCCCGTTCATCATCGCGCCGGCGCGCTCGGCATGACCATCTCCGGAAGACTCAAGATCGGCGGCTATCCGAACAACCTCGTGCCGGCCTGGACGTTCGCATTGCTCGCCCTGGCCTGGATGATGCCCCGCGCTAATTCTCGACTTGCCGCGCTGTCGGAGAAAGACCGAAGAACATGGGCGTGGCTAACCCAATTTATCGCTCTCGGCATCGTCGCATCGCTGGCCTATTCCTACACAAAGCTCCCACTCGGCGACTACCTCGACGTCGCCAGGCGACAAACGGCAATCAACCAACTTCAAGCGCTGATTGACAAGTACGCACCCGGCGGACCCGTTTGGATTCCTGCGCATTCGGGCATCCTTCCCCATGCCGACGCTCACGCCCACCTTTGTCCCATCGGCTTCACAATCGACGCGCCCGATCGCCCCGCCCGTTCAATCTTCGTGCGCGACGTGGCCGAGCACCTGCAACGCGCCACATGGTCCGCGATTATTCTGGATGATCCGCGCGATCGCTTCATTTCTCCGAGGTGTTGGGAATTACTATCTAAAAGCTACGTTGAGATGCCATTCCCTATCGACAAGCCTCAAGCTCTCGCCATGCTCTCCGGCAAGAAAACCGGTCCGACGCGATTGTTCGTACGGCGTTGAAACTCGTCGTTTCTTCTCTGAGAAACCGGCCGTTTCCTATTCAGCTAATCCGATTAGGATATGCTTCGATACAACTCGTAATCGAAGAGGGCCGAATCCATGTCTACTGAAGATGCCGAACAGCAACTCATGGATGAATGGTACGAACGAAAGTCCCTGCTTATGGAAGGCATGTTGGGCGAACAACATGACATGGTCATGCATGCTGTAATTCCTTATGCGCTTGGTGGGGGATTGGATCTTTATTACTTCCCTAATCGATTGTCAGGAGTTGCAATTGCGACAAAAGAGGTCAGCGAGATTCCGGGTGAAGGTTCGTCGAACGACGTATTCAAGTGTTACGAATTAGTGATGTTTACGAAACATTCACTGGATCTCGATCATGCACAGGACGAATCGACGGCATTTGGAGCAGTTCACTCTAATATCAATTCGATATTGAACGTCATCGCCCCCTACAGCGCAGAAGCGACGTTAAACCCACGAGAAACCTGCGAGTTTCCGACGGAAATTCCTCGAGTGGGCGGCAAGTGTATGGTCTTCAACGGGTATCCGGATAATTCGCCGAAAAACCCCGAAGGATTCGGACTCTTGTTGATTATCGAGATATTCCCTTCCGAAATGAACTACGCCCGGGAACATGGTTCCGATGAACTGTTCAAATTGCTGAAAGCCAAAGGTCATTACCCCTATTCCGATATGGATCGCAAACCCGTCATGTAAAGCCCCGAATGAATAACAAGGCGCAAGGTAAGAATTACGGCATCATATTGCGGCGTATCCCCGTAACCGTTAAAAACGCCGCTTTCGACACTGTTCGCAATCTCACCGCACCATGGCGAAACGAAAGCCCAATTCCCAGCCCCTCACCTACAAGTCGTCCGGCGTCGACATCGATGCCAACGACATCATGGTCGACAAAATCAAGCATTCCATGAAGCGCACCTACGACCCGCGCGTCATCTCCCGACACGGCGGCTTCGCGGGTCTCATGCGCCTGGACTTTCGCGAGAAGCTCCTCAAGCGCGGCTACAAAGACCCCGTCCTCGCCGCCGGGGCCGATGGCGTCGGATCCAAGCTCATGCTCGGCCTCGAATGGAACCGCATCGACGATCTCGGCATCGACCTCGTCGGCATGAATGTAAACGATATTCTCACCTGCGGCGCGGAACCGCTCTTCTTCCTTGACTACATCGCCTGCCACAAGCTCAAGCCCGACGAGATCGCCCGAATAGTCGATGGCGTCTCGCGCGGCTGCGCCATGGCGGGCTGTGCCCCCTGTTGGCGGCGAAACGGCCGAAATGCCCTCGCTCTATGCCCCCACCCATTTCGATCTCGCCGGCTTTTGCACAGGCGTCGTCGATCACAGCCGCATCATCGACGGCCGCCACGTCACGCCCGGCGACATCGTCATCGGCCTGGCCTCCAACGGCATCCACTCAAATGGTTTCTCACTCGCCCGCGCGGCACTGGATCGGCTGCCCAAGCGCGGCCCCCTGCCTGTCGAACTGAATGAACCTCTCGAAGATGCGGTCATGCGGCCCACGCGCATCTACGTTCGGCCGGTTCTCGCGCTGCTCAAGAAATACCGTCGCAAGCGGGTTATTCAGGCGATGGCCCACATCACCGGCAGCGGCCTCGAAGGCAACATCCCCCGGGTGGTGCCGGACAACTGCAATGTGCAGCTGCGCCGCGGCTCATGGCCGATGCCCCCGGTATATAAGCTGATCGAAAAGCTTGGCGTGGACGAAGAAGAAATGTATCGTGTATTCAATATGGGCATCGGCTACGTGCTCATCGTCCGGCCCGCATTCGTCGAAAGTGTCGTTCGACAGATGACGAAAATGGGGAGCACCGTATGTCATTGGAATGATTCGACGCGGTAAGGAAAATTGGTTTGGAAGTAGCGGCCAGAAGCGATCGGTCGTAATTCTCCATCGCCAAATCGCAAGATTTCCAAATCGCCAAATTGAAATGACTCGAAACTCGGTACTTGAAACTCCTAACTAACAATGGGCATGATCGTTCAAAAATTCGGCGGCTCCAGCGTCAAGAACGCGGACCTCATCCATCGCGCCGCGCGTCGCGCCATCCGCGCCAAAATCGACGGCCATCAGGTCGTCGTCGTCGTCTCTGCCATGGGAGACTACACCGACCAGCTTGTCGATCTCGCCAACCAGATCACCGACAGGCCAAACCGCCGCGAGATGGACCAGCTCCTCTCCACCGGCGAGCAAATCTCCATCGCCCTCATGGCTATGGCCATCCACCACGCCGGTCACGACGCCATCAGCCTGACCGGCGGCCAGATCGGCCTCAAAACCTACGGCGCGTTCGGCCGTGCGCGCATCCGCGAAATCACCCAGAAAACGCGAATGTTGCAACTGCTGAGCGAAGGCAACATCGTGATAGTCGCGGGCTTTCAGGGCGTCGACGAATCCGCGAATGTCACCACGCTCGGCCGCGGCGGCTCCGACACCACCGCCGTGGCGCTCGCCGCCGCACTCGGCGCGGACACCTGCGAAATCTACACCGACGTCGACGGCATTTACACCGCCGATCCGCGAATCGTTCCCGAAGCCAGAAAGTTGCCCTTCATTTACTACGACGAAATGCTGGAGCTTGCCTCGCTCGGCGCGCAGGTCATGCACTCCCGCAGCATTGAGCTTGGCAAAAACTACGGCGTCACCATACACGTCCGAAGCAGCTACACCGATGCGAAAGGAACCGACATCGTGAAGGAAGCATCCGATCTTCAACAGGTCATCGTTCGCGGCGCCGCACTCAAAAAAGACCTGGGCCGCGTCGAAATCACCGGCGTGCCCAACCGCCCCGGCCTTGCTAGCGATATTTTCAAGCGCGTCGCCGAGCAAGGCGTCATTGTTGATGACATCATTCAGGTCATTCACGAGGGCGGCAAAACCGCCGACATCAGTTTCACCATCGACTCGGCCGACAAGAGGGACGCCGACGCCGTTTGCTCGACATTTGCCAAAGACACACCCGGCGTCGCCATCAAGATTCGCGAGGGCATCGCGAAAATCTCCGTCGTCGGCGTCGGCATGCGTACCCACACCGGCGTTGCCTCCCGCATGTTCGAGGCATTGCACAAGGCCAACATCAATATCGAGAACATCAGCACCAGCGAAATCGTCATCAGCGTGCTCGTAAAGGCCGACGACGCCCCGGCGGCGCTGCGTGCCGTCCATGCGACATTTGAGCTGGCCGTCGAAACACCCGAGCAGATCGCACCGATGTCATAAGCCGCAAGCAGCAATCGGTGATGAATCCAATTTGATTGAAGCCCAGTTGGCATCAATCTGCCTTAATAAGCTCTCGAGTGTGGCACAGGCTAATAGCCTGTGCCGCACTCGAAAGCCTGGAAAACTGAACTCCGAAACGGTTGCATTCTCCCATGCACCTCAAGCGCAGCCGCATCAAGTTTCTGGTCATTCTCGTCGTGCTGGTCCTCTCCGCGCTCGACCATGTCGGCGCATTTGCAAAACGCACCGACGATCGCTCCCGTTACAACGGCATCACCGCCATTGTCGTCAATGCCATCGACGGCGACACCCTCGGCATAGACATCCCCGACCACCCGGCCGATCGCACGCGCATCCGCCTCCTCGGAATCGACTGCCCCGAAATCGCCCATGCGCCCGGCGAGTCCGACGCCCACTTCGGCCGCGAAGCCGCCGACTTTGTTCAGGAACACATGATCGATCAAAAAGTGCGCATCGCTCTCGATCCGACCCGCAATCCACGCGACAAATTTGGCCGCCTTCTCGCGTACGTTTACCTTGAAGACAGTGTCGAGATGTTGAATGAGACCCTGCTGGTGGAAGGCCTCGCCTATGCCGACCCGCGATTCCCCCATGTCTTTCGCCATCGCTTTACGGAATTGGAGCGACGCGCCCGTCGCGCCAAGGTCGGCCTATGGCAGGACCTGAACCCGCAAATGATGCCGCCCTGGCGTTAATCGCACGAAGCCCGGACAAAAAGTAGGTTGGGATTCGCTCACTTTCCGTCGCATATCGCCTGTTTGTCCGAAGGTTCGACATTCGGACGCCCCTCAAATCTCATTTCGGCCGCGATGTCACATCCACGTCACTCTCCGCCCCAGTCGCGGAGGGCTGCGATGATGGCTGCGACGTCGGCGCGGCCTCCAGCGGCAACTCCGGAAAATCCGGATAGTCCGATCTAAGTCGCGCCCACATCGGGCTTTCAGGCCTGCGCCGCTCGCGATCCTGCAAGGCCGCAAAAGCCCGATCGCGATCCGGAAGCAGCTCGATAAACCGGCGGGCACTTTTTTCCGCCATCTTGTCGTCGCCCTGATTCAGATACAGCGCCGCCAGCGTGTAATGCACCAGTGGCTTTGTCTCATCCAGTTCCGCCGCCTTCTTCGCCCATTGCATCGTCAATTCTGCGAATTGCGGCTTTTGCACGAATTGATCCGCCAGCGAAACATACACATCGGCCGGTGTCGGCGAATCGCCGCCGAATCGCCCGGCAATGGCCTTGAGCTGGGCCTTCAACGCTTCATCCCGCCCGGCGGCCGCCAGCACCAGCACGCGCGTAATGCCTTTCTCATCCGGCAACGGCACTCTCAGGGCCGCATCCTCCGTCACTTCCATTGGGCCATTCATAATGACATGCGCCCGCACCAATTCGCGCAACAGTTCATCCGTTCGCGACGTGGGGCTGGCATGCAGCGCATAAACTACCGACTCGCGTATCACCGCGGAATGCGCCGCAAACAGCGCCGGTCCCGCTTTCGCATAACACGCCTCCGCCATCTTCGCGAGTTGCTCCGCCGCCGCAGGCTCGCCACCCCAGTCTTTTAACTGCGCATAAAGTCGTAGCGTCTCCGGCGACAGCCGGTCGCTCCATTGCCCGGCAGGCAGATTGGCGTCCTTCATCGCCACGACCGCCAGACCATTCAACGCATTGACGGAACCCGGTATGCGCCGAAACAAATCCTCCGCCATCATGCGCGTGGCGTCATCCATTTCGCCGCGCCGCATCAGCCGCCGCAGCCACAGCAGCCGATCCATCGGCGCTGCTTCATTCAAAATGCCCCAAAGCTGCTGCACGATTTGCGTATTGAAGGGATCGTCATTCGACCACTGGGCGAGTCTTGTGATGTGCAGCTTCCTGTATTCCTGTGCGAGCGGCGCTTCGCCGCGAGCCTGATACGCTCTCGCCATATTGGCGGAAATCTCTGACGCGAATCGGGACAAATTCAGGAAACGCGGCGCGACCCAGCCCAGCCGCTCCAACCGCATCCATGCGTCTGTTGCAAGCAACAAATCCTCGTCGGTCAGCGCATCCTTCTTGGAAACCATGTCCGCGAAGGCTCTCGATCGCGCATCGATCCCGTACATTCGCGCGCAAAGCCGCTGAAAGGGATCGAGCAAATTCTCGCCGGCAAAGTCGGCCTGCGCCGCGGCGAATTCCGTTTCGCCGAGCACGATCGCCTGCTGTGCCTCATAGCTGGCACGAATCGCCCGCCAGTCCTGAACCCCGAAAAAGCCCAGCACAAAACTCGCCGCAACTGCAAACAGCCCCGCTCCTCGAAACACGCCGGCGTTCAGCCGCTGATCACCCTCGGCCACCTTTTTCCCCGCCCGCCGCTCACTGCGAATCAGCGCCCACAGGATCGCCCACACCGTCAGAAAGATCGGCGGCAACCCCGGATTACGCAGCCCGACGCTCGAACACTCCTCGATCATCATCGCGAACAGACCGGCCGCAAGCCCGATGACAAGCATTCGATGCGGACGACCGTTCACGTCGGCTCGCGCAATGTCACAATATTTGACCGCATAATAAAGCGTCATGCCGAGTGCCAAGATGAAAGCGCCCGCACCGATCGCACCCAGATCGGCCAGCAGCTCCAGAAACTCGTTGTGCGCGTGCGAATACCACCATCGCTCCGAGAATGCCATCGTCGAAGGCTCGTCGATCTGGTCCTCACGCGAAAACTGCGGCGCCAGCATCGTGTAGCCCCCTTCACCGTGCCCACCCACCGGCTTCTGCGAGAAAAGCGTCAACGCGTACGGCCACTCGTAGTTCAGTCGCGTGCGAATCGAATGTGCCCGCTCGCCCATTTCCCCCGTCTGCCGCAAGCCCTGGATGTACCAAACACCCGCCAGCGCGCACAGCAATCCCGCCAGCACAATGCCCGGCCGCGCCTTCTTGCCGGCGGCAAAAAATGCCACACTGATGACACCCGCGCCCAAGCCCACCCAGGCCGACGACCGCGCCTGCGTCAACACCAGCGCCAGGCCGATGATCGGCAGCGCTATCCAAGCCGCGATGCCCGTAATCTTGCACTTGGCCCCCATGCACACTTCGGGTCCACAGGCCGCGCTGGCATTTTCACCATCCGTTGCGTCGGAAACGCGCGGCTTTGTAAACGAATCCAGCCCCAACCCCAGCGCCACAAAAATCGCCGGCAGCAAGAACCCGCCAAACCACAGGCTGTTCCCGATCGGAAACTCAAGTCGAAGCCCCGGCAATTCCCGCTTCGACAACAGCGCGCCGAACCACCCCGGCGAAACCCGTTCGCCAAAATGCCACAACCCCATCAGCGCGCACAAGCCCACCGCCAAAACCAAAAAACCGCTAAGCCGACGCGCGCCCATCGGCAGCAACAGCGCCGCGATCGGCCACCACCAGGCGGCAAACAGCATGCGACTCACCGACTGCCCCATGCTCACGTCGCTTGCATTTGAAAATGCCGAAGAGATGACACTTACCGCCAGCAGCACCCCCCACCAGAACAGCGGACTGCCCGCCCGCTCCCGCCAATTCCAGAAATCGTCCCGCGAGAGCATCGGCCTCGACTGGCACGAGATCAGCCGGATGCCGCCGATCAGCGTCAACACCGCTGCACCAAGATAGAAAACAAGATTGCGTATCTCCACCCCCCGCATGGTGGGAAACCGCCCGGCCTCCGCTTCCGGACCCACCAACGCCATCGCCGCAATCGCAGTTTTGAGTAGCCCGGTCTCTTTGCGGTGCGCCTCGGAAAACTGGGCGGGACACATGAGCAGTCCGCCCGCCACAAGCGCGAGGCCCGCCACGAGCACAATCATCCCGCTCGTTTGCCGAGCTCCGTCCGATGGCGTGGTCAGTAAATCACTCGAGTTGTCTGATGGCATCATTCAAACCTTCACATGCGACGATCTCGATCGATTCGCCGCCTTTCTTTTTCAATTCGGCCGCAGCGCCCTTCGGCAACAGGAACCGCTTGAAGCCGACGCGCGCCGCCTCCCCCACCCGTTGCCGCATGTGATGAACCGTGCGCAATTCGCTGCCAAGGCCAACCTCCCCGCACACCACCGTCCCGGTCGACAGCGACCGATTCGTCATCGCCGAATACGTCGCCAGCGCAATCGCCAAGTCCGCCGCAGGTTCATGCACGCGCACGCCCCCGACCACATTTACAAATACATCCTGATCGCCCAGCACGCACTGCGCGTGCTTCTCGACCACCGCCAGTAGCATCGCCACGCGGCCCGCATCCACGCCCGATGCCTTTCGCTTGGCATTACCAAACACCGATTGCGCGCACAACGCCTGCACTTCCACCAACAATGTCCGCGTTCCTTCGCAGGCCGCCAGCACGACCGAACCCGGCCGCGCCGCGCGCTGCTCGCTGAGAAACAGCTTCGATGGATCGGGCACCGGCAACAGCCCCCCGTCGGTCATCTCAAAAATGCCCAGCTCATCCGTCGAGCCATACCGATTTTTCACCGCGCGCACCAGCCGGTGCGAATGGAACCGGTCTCCTTCAAAGTACGCCACGCAGTCCACAAGATGTTCGAGAATCTTCGGCCCGGCGATCGACCCTTCCTTGGTCACATGCCCCACAAGCAGCAGCGCGAAGTTCATTTGCTTTGCCAGCCAGATCAACCGCGCCGCCGCATCCCGCAATTGCGACGCCGAACCGGGCGATGACGTCAAATCGGGACGATACACCATCTGAATCGAATCGATCACCACGATTTCAGGCCGGTGTTCCTGCAGCAGATTGCAAACAATGTCGAGGTTCGCCTGCGCCGCCACCAGCATGCCTTGCCCGGCTGCACGCCCGGAACCGTTCCCGGCACGCGACTTGCTCGCGGGCTTCGGGATGCCCTCACGATCGATGATCCCAATACTCAATCGCTCGGCGCGCAGTCTCGTCTGCCCCAGTGATTCCTCGCTGGTCACGTACATCGTTTTTCGCCCGGACTCACTCAGTGAATGGCAAACCTGCAAAAGCAGGGTCGATTTTCCGATTCCCGGATCGCCCCCGATCAAAACCGCCGATCCCGGAACGATGCCACCACCCAGCACACGGTCGAATTCCGACAATCCGCTCGAATACCGAACGGTCGAATCGGGCTGGATGTCCCCCAGTGCAACGACCAACGGCGAATCAGTGGCGGTGGGCACAAGCGGGCGATGTTTGTCTTCGACTGCATTTTGGATTACGCGCTCTTCGAGCGAGTTCCATTCACCGCAAGCCGCGCATTTTCCCGCCCAGCGCGTCTGTACGGCCGCGCATTGACGGCACACAAATTGAGAATGTTGCTTGGCCACGCCAGAAATGTAAGGGGGTAACCTCTGAATCGCCAATTTGTTGATTTTCGCGACTTCCAACGCAAGAATACCAATTGTTATCGCTAACACATCTCCGATTTCGCTCAAAGACACCGGGATCCAGCGCTGCTTCCAAGAAAGCAACTTATTTTCGGCTGGAATTCTGGGGGGGAACATTGTTAAGATACGGTGTATTGGGTGGCGGTGGGATTGTTCCGACGGGTGGTCGGATACACATCCTTTCGACGTAATGGACTTTCGATTCGTGGCGCATTCGCGAATTGCGGTACACGCAGCTGGCGTGGGCCCTCGAATTCGAAGTTTTGCGTGTTTGTGTAATTTTGGCACAACAAAGTCGCCTTCAATAAAAGGGGCTTTGATTCAAACCGCTTCTCGATCAGAATCGGTAAAAGGTGGTAGTGGATGGGTAGTAAGGGCGTAAAGATCGCCATCATAGTCGTCGCATTTTGGCGGCGGGCATAATCTTGTATTCAAGTTTCGGCTCGGAGGCGGCGCCTGCCATCGAGGGCGAAGTTTCATACACGCAGATCATCTGTCAGGCGTGTGGTGCACACTACCAAGAGACGCCCGAGAAACTGGCCACCATCGAAATCCGTACGCTGGTGCCTCAGCCCTCGGATGGTGAAGGGAGAATTCGCAGAAACGCCCGCTTGAGATTTACCTACCCCTGTGCGAAGTGCGGTGAAAACTCGGCGGTCGCGGCCTACCACTGCGAGATTCATGACAAGTATTATCCGGCGGAAGCGGCCGATGGCGGTCGCGGCCACTGCCCGGATTGCCCGCAATAGAATTATATGTCACGGTGCGTCGTATTTGCAGCGTGCCGTCAATTGCAATTGAATTGTTGGAGTAACAAAAGAGAAAAGGGTGGAACTATGAAACCATGGACAGTCATTCGCAATCGTATTCCCGGCCGGGAACGCACAAAGGGCTTCACGCTCATTGAATTACTCGTGGTCATCGCGATCATCGCCTTGCTTATTTCGATCCTTTTGCCCGCCCTCAGCAAGGCCAAGGAAAACGGCAATCTGGCCTATTGTTTGAACAATCTGCGAACCATGGTTTCTGTGGTGCCCATGTATTTTGACGATCACGGCGGCGAGTATGTGCTGCCCTGGCATCTCGGTTTCTTTACAACGGGCAAAGTTGCAACTTCGCATCCGAGTTCATTTTTGGCGGCTTCCAGACATCCATCGCTCACCCGGTCTACCCGAATGGAGACGTATAAGTACAACACGGAATGGCGACCATTCAATAAGTACATTGCCCCGGGCATTCAAGGCAAGACCGTTATCAAGTCCTATGTATGCCCGTCAGACAAGTTTGAATCAACGCCGCTCACAGGCTCCGGCCCCACCACATCGCCGCCCATCTACTCCTCATGGCAGCTTAATGGCACCAGCTACGCCCTGAGCTGGTATTGGATGGAAGGCCCGCCCTGGAATGGAAGCGGCTACGATCCCATTGCGACCATGACTAAGAACGGCAAGTCGCTCCTTCGCGGCAAGATCGGCGCGCGGGTTCGCGCTTCGTCCTTTCTCGAGTCGGCCTTCAATCGATGGGCCTACGACATGGTCGATCCCGCTTCCGCGCCGGCTCGGTCAATCCGCGCGTGGCCGAGGGTTATCATGGCCGACCCAACAAATACTCTCTCGGCTTCTTCGACGGCCACGCAGCCTACACCGTCGTTGATCCGCGGTATGCCAAGAGCAACCTCTATTCAATCTGGGCCGAGCCCGGAACAACGCCAAACTAATGGCATTTTTTGCCACCCGAATCCGCTAATCAAGACAAAGTGCCCGCCGAAGTCCGACTTCGACGGGCACTTTTCTTTTGGGTATCCAAAGAATAATCCTACAAAGGCGACTCGAACTTACGTGATCTTGAGTTCCAGCCCCGGCTCGCCCGACGAATTGCGTATGCTCACCTGCCCTGCGATGTTTCGCACGAAGGTCGTAATCGCCGTGCGCGTCGCCTCATCCGTCTTTTCAAAATTCACCGTCGGCGTCCCTGCATCGCCCGATTCCCGAATCGAAATATTGATCGGCAGCTCGCCCAGAAACGGCACGCCCGTTTTTTCCGCCGCCTTTCGCGCGCCGCCCCGGCCGAACAGGTCATACTCCTTGCCTGTGTCCGGCGCCCGGAAGTAACTCATGTTTTCGACAATGCCGAGAATGTCCACATTCAATTGCTGGAACATCTTGAGCGCCTTGATCGCATCCAACAGCGCCACATCCTGCGGCGTGCAGACGATCACCGCGCCCGTCATCGGCAGCGACTGCGCCAGCGTCAGCGGCACATCGCCCGTTCCCGGCGGCAGATCGACAATCAAATAATCCAGCTCGCCCCATTCCACCTGCCGCAGAAACTGTTGCAACAAGCCATGCACCATCGGCCCCCGCCACACAACCGCCTTCTCCGGCTCCACCAGAAACCCGACCGACATCAGCTTGATGCCGTGTGCCGTCAACGGCACGATTCGGTCGCCGTTCACCGTCGGCCGCTCGAATTCCAGCCCCACCATTTTCGGAATCGACGGGCCGTACACATCCGCGTCCAGCAGCCCGACCTTCACCCCGTCGCGGGCCAGACCGACGGCCGTCAACACAGAAATCGTCGACTTGCCGACGCCTCCCTTGCCCGCGCCGATTGCAATCGCATTCTTCACGCCCGGCATCGCCGCCGCCAGCTTCGGCGTGGCCCGCACCCGCGCCGTCCAGTTGATCTCCACGTCGCGCACCCCGGGCAGCTTTTTGAGTTCCTGCTCGATGTCGCCCTTGATCTTGTCCTTCATCGGGCAACCCGGCGTCGTCAATTCCACACCCAGCCCGATGCGGCCGCCATCGATGCCGATCTCCTTGATCATCTCCAGCGAAACCAGGTCCTTGCCCAACTCCGGGTCCATCACATTCTGCAGGGCGTTCCGTACCGCTTCAGCCGTCAGCGCCATCCGTATCCACCTTCCATTGCTTTCTCATAATCCGCAAAATCAGTCCAAAACAAGCGAACAGGGTATCATAGTGGCTATCGCGCCGACTCCCCAGTCCCGATCATCGAATGGTAAAAACCAACCCGGCCGGGCAATGGCCCGGCCGGGTCGTGGCTTGGAAGGTCCCCTCCCACAGATGTCGGAGGGCGGCGTTTTCGGTTCCCGGCCAAACGGCGTGTTGGGGGTCCGGCCGGGCTTTCCCCTGTAAGCCTTGCGTGCGTCGGCACATCGCCGCATCAACACCTCGCGGCGCTCGCACCAAGATTACGCGGTCCCTGATTGCGGACGAGCCGCATAATGCCGGCTTACGCAGCAGATTCACTTCCTTGTGCCGGTCAACTGGGTCCGCCGGCCGGTCGTGCGTAACGCTTCGTGTGCCGCCTCGATGATCGCGCTCGAATGCACCAGCTGCGCCCGTCCACGTTCCTCATCGAATTGAAAGTCCCATACCAGACTGTGTACGTTGCCGTCGAAGATCAACCCAACCACTTCGCCCGCGCGGTTGAACATCGGGCTGCCCGAGTTGCCGCCGATAATGTCGTGCGTCGTCACGAAGTTGAACGGCGTCTTGAGATCGATCTTCGCCTTGTGATCGAGCCAGCTCTTGGGCAGCGCATAGGGCTCGGTCTGCTTGTGCTCGCCGGCGACTTCAAACGCGCTGCCCATCGTGGTCATCGGTGCGATCTGCCGGCCGGCTTCCTCGTAACCCTTCATCACGCCAAAGGTAAAACGCAGCGTGAAAGCCGCATCGGGATACACCCGGTCGCCCAGCATGTCGAACCGGGCCTTCGCGATCTTCGCATACGCATCCTTCTCGACGCTCTCAAATTCCTTCTCATACCGCTCGCGGAGCGCCCGTGCGTGCTTGTCCATCGTTCGCGCGAATTGGATCATCGGATCGTCGCATTCTTCGATCGCCACCGACCCCCCGTCATACAGCTTCTTGCGAAACGCGATGTCCCGCAGCTTTGTCACCGTCAGGATCGAAGAGGCCCGCGATTGGGCATCGAGACCGCCAAACGCATCCTTCACCGCCGGATGCCCCCGCCCAGAATGCGGCCCAGCCGAATCAGTCCGTCCTCGAATCGCAGTTGCTCCAACTCATCTTCAATCGGGCGACGAAAATAAATCCAGTTCGAGCGACGGCAGGTTTGCATCGCGATATTCGTCAAACCGCTCGCCATCGGGCTTGCGCTTCTCTTCCGCCGCCCGAACCAGTTTCGACGCAATGTCATGAAGCCGGCACAGCTTCGTCCGCCGGTTCTCGAGCAGCAGATAACTCGCATAGTAGGGCTTCACGCCGTCGATCGCCTTGGTGAGCGCCTCCCATGCCGCCATACATCTTCTTCCGGTCTTCGTTTCCGTTCACATACGCCCGCAATGCCTGTTCCTCATGGTCCTTGGTCGCCAGCATGCGTTCATCGAGCAGGCCCGCCAAAATTCCCCCGAATGCCTTGCGGCCGTTCTGAATGTAGAGCAGATCCTCGAGCGCGATGCGCTTGTGCTCGTCGCTACGCGAGGCAAACTGTATGAGTGAAACCTCGCGCTGGTTATACGACTCCAGAATCAGCGGAATCCACACGTCCCGCAGAAACTTGAGATGATCCGTCGTATGCAGACGCTGCGTGCGCCCCGGATGCCCCGAAACAAACAGCAGCTCCTTTTCCTTCGGCCCATTCTCGCTCCACTTCAGGAAATGCTCGATCTTCGCAGGCTTGTCGTCCTCATACGCCCGGAAGAAACACGCATCGAGGCAATGCCGCGGAAACTCAAAATTATCCACGTCGCCGCCGAAAAACGCCGTCTGCAATTCCGGCGCCATCACCAGCCGCACATCCGTGTAGCGCTTGTACAAATAAAGGTCATACCGCGCGCCCTGATACAGCGTGACAATCTCCGGTTGCAGTCCCGTCTTCTTGGCCTCGTTTTCGATCTCCGCCATGACCACGCGCTTCGCAGCCGCCGCGTCGGCCGTGCTCATGCCCGGCTTCACCGCCGCATTCACGCGATCCGTAATCTCCTCGATTTTCTTCAGCACGTTCAGCTCGACACCCGGACACTTCACTTCCTCGTCGCGCGTTCGGGCATAGAATCCCTCTCCCATGTAATCGCGATCCTTCGTGCTCAAATCCTGAACCGCCTCCGATCCGACATGATGGTTCGTCATGACGAGTCCGTCCGGCGACACAAACGACGCAGATCCGCCGTTGCCGAATCGAACCGACGCCTGCATCACATGGTCAACCCAATCCGCCGTTGGCGTGAAACCGTAATTAGCCTTCAATTCACTCACCGGCAGTTTGTTCGGCAGCCACATCCCCTCATCCGCATGCACGCCCTGGGCACAAAGTGCAAGGGAAAAAACCACCACGCCCAAACCAATCGTTCGTCGCATCGCATCTCTCCAAATCTTGTCGAAGTCCGCCGAAGAATTGCGGCGGTCGTCCATTTCAACGAACCGCCACGACAGGTCTTTCATCTTACCGCGCCCCGATCCCCATTCCGAGCCCTCCGGTTTCCATCGGCGAATTTCGATCTCATCGCGGCCACAGTCCTGCCCGCACAGTCCGGCTTTCAGATCGCCCTGTGTTTCAAGCACCGGTTATGTTTGGGGAGCATGGGCCTCCGGCCCGTGCGAATACCTGCCACACGGTGACGCATCTTATCTGACTTTACCAGTATCGCATTTCATTTTCTCAGGGAACCGAATAAGATGGCCCGATTCAAATAGTCCCAGCGCGGAGTTGATTCGCCATGTTCAAAGCCGATTTCGTCACGATTGTCTCCGGCCTGCCCCGCAGCGGCACCTCCATGATGATGGCCATGCTCGAAGCCGGCGGCGTGCCCGTTTTGGCCGATGGCGTCCGCACCGCCGACGAAGACAACCCCAAAGGCTACTACGAATTCGAACGCGTCAAGAAAATCAAGGACGACAAAGCCTGGCTGCCCGATGCCCGAGGCAAAGTTGTAAAAATGATCTCCCAGCTTCTGCTCGACCTGCCCGAATCAACCGGCGGTTACAAGATCGTGTTCATGCGCCGACACATCCACGAAATTCTCGCTTCGCAAAAACAAATGATGATCCGGCGCGGCACCGTCAAGGAAGGCGGCCCCAGCGACGACGAAATCGGCAAGCTGCTGCTCACCCATGTCGACGCCGTGCTGAAAAAGATGGGCCTGCGCGCCGATGTCGATCTCATCGAAGTCGACTACAACGCCGTCATGAAAGGCGATCAGTCCTGCATTCCGCGCATCAACCAGTTGCTCGGCGGTACGCTCGACACCAGGGCGATGGAGGCCGTCGTCGACAAGAATCTCTACCGTCAACGAAAGGACTGATACGCAAAACCGACCGACACGTGGCACCCCTCAACACCGATCTCATCGATTCTCACGCATCCGCGAACTGACCCGGTGTCACACCGATGTCAACAATGCTGCACGCCAGCAGCGGCTCCAGCCCCAATCGCTCCGCCTCCGTCACCAGCTCATCGCTCTCCGCCCCTGGGTTCACAAAAAATTCCCCCGGCTTCGCCGCCGCAATATCCGCCAAGGCTTTCACTCCCACCGCCGGCGGCAAATAGAGTGACACCCGGTCGATCGCCGCCGGAATCTCTCACGCTCGCATACACCTTCAATCCCTCAATCTCTCCGCCTTTGGGGTTGACCGGATATACATCCCAACCTTGCTTCAAATGGGCCCGCACCGATTTGTTGCTGTACTTGCTGCGATCCGCCGACGCACCCACCACAGCAACCGTTTTCTTCCTGTCGCTCATCTTCGTCTCCAGAAAAACCTCAATTTCCACGCACAATCATAGCGGACCCAATAAATCGCAAATCGCCGCCCGTACTGTGCCCATAAACAGCTTTCTTGCAATACACTCCCATTTTCACCTATAACATATATAAATCACCCGCGCAAGGGAGTGGGCGACGGCGAGCAACCACCGTCCGCGCGAATTCGAGGTCATCATGAAGCATTGTCTCTCCAAAATCGCAACCGCGATTCTGATTGTCTGCGCTGCAAATTCCTACAACGCCAAGGCCGACGACGACCCGGCCGACCCGCGCGGCGGCCTCCCCGGCGCCTGCTGCGATCCCGCCACCATGGGCTGCTCCATCCGATCGGAATCCAGTTGCCTGAACGTCGGCGGTGTTTTTGCCGGTGAAGGCACCACTTGCGATGCCTGCGTCGAAACAACCATGACCTACGAAATCTACGGCATCGAAGACGGCTTCGAGCTCCTGGCCCCCCCCGAATATTGCTACGGCTATTCCGGCGGACTCAGCGTCGCCGGCAGCCAGGCCCGCAATCGAGTCAATCAAATTCGCGGCATCGCCGACACCTGGATCAAATTCGATCCTGTCCCTGCCGTCGCCGCATTCGATGCCAACTACGGCGCCGGTAACTGGATCATCACCAATGTCGAACTGAAGCTCTTCGAATTCCCCACGCCCTTTAATTCGATATTCGGCATCGGTTCCGGACACTTCGATATCAAATGGTTCTCAAACGACAACTGGTCCCAGGGCGTCGGCACGCCGAATTCCCCATCGCCCGCCACCGGCAACCAAATCGGCTTTACATACGGCCGCTCGCTACTGACCAGCGGGCTCGTTGAAACGCTCGGCAATTTCCAAAACGCATTGACCGCCACCTACCAATCGTTCAACCTCGCCCTCACCACCGGCTTCACAACCGACCTGAAAACCGAAGGCCCCGTTTCTCTCTACTTCGTCGCCACCGACACCGGCACCGGTTTCACCTTCTACGCCAGCTCGCACACCAACGCCCCCATCATGATCATCACCGCCGACGCCGCGCCGGCCGACGTTTGCCGCGGCGATATCAACGCCGACGGCCTAATCCGTGGCGACGACATTCCCCTGTATGTGACGGACTTTCTCCAGTCCAGCAGCATCCCCCCATCCGCGTTCGATCTCATCGACATGAACGACAGCGGCCTGCTCGACATGGCCGATGTCGCCCTGCTTCGTGGAGGCCCTGCTCGCTTCCCACGACTGCAACGACGCCGGACCCTTCACCTGTCCATAACTGCGTTTTCCCTATTCACGTTTTCCTGTTCGCCATTCGATATTCCTCTCGATTTCCCGCGCGCCATTCCCCTTTTTCCTTGATTCCCACCCGGCTGCGGGCAATAATAAAGTCGGTACGAAGCCATGCGCAAGGCCCGACGCAAAGAGCCCACCCAAACAGCATGCCGACCCACGGGCCAAGACACGCTCGACCATACAGGAGACTGACGATGCCACGCAACGTTCTCCGAATCTCCGCTATCGCCCTGCTTTTCGCCGCCCCTGCGCTGTTTGCCAACGGGCCGGCCGATCTGCTCGATCAGGCCATCAAGGAAAACGAGGGCGCCGGCCGCGCCGACGACAGGACAGCCCGGAATTCCGAAATCCACCGGCTCGCCGATGAAGCGGAACGGCTGGTTGCGGCTGAAGAATTCGCCAAAGCCGTGGCCCTCTATGAAAAAGCCTATCGCCTCGACCCCGACAATCGGGCCATGTATGCGCGGCTACTCGTCGCCAAACGGTCGGCCGGCACCATGACCGAGCAGGATCGCGAAGCGCTCTCGATTATCGAGGAAGAGCAGGCGGCCGAATTGGGCCAGGTCTATCGGCGCGTGCGTTTGCAGATCATTCAGGCGAAGCAGGCGATACGAACCGGCGATCTCACTCTGGCCCAGGAGCGCATCGCATCGGCCGATACCGAGCTGGCCGGCGTGCCGCGAAACATTGATGTGTCCCCTTATCAGCGGCAGCTCACCGCGCTGCGTAACAGCATGAAGAGAGGCCGCCCGCGCCGCGAAATCCTCCGGTCGAACATCGGCCAAGGCCGCCGGCTCGACGGCCATCGTCACGCGCAAAACCGGCGCGGAGACCGATCCCACGCTCATGGACACGGGCGAGGAAACCACCGTGTCGTCCTCGACGACGACGGTAAGGTCCGGCGATCGGAACAACTACGAATTCGCGGAAAGCGGCGAAATCATCGACATCGACGACGCCCTCTACGGCGAATTCGCCATTCACGCCTATGAGCGCGAATTGGCCCGAGGCCTCGCCCGACAGCGGGCATCGCAACTGATTGACAATCAGGTGGCCGCGTTTCCCCCGCCCGCCGGCGTCGACATGGTCTACCCGGCCGACTGGGCTGCGCGCACGGCCCGCCGCGCCGAATATCGCGATGGCGTCCTTCACGAAGGCAAACCCTTCACCGGCGCGGATGGACAGACCTATCAGACGGTGATTTACGACCTTGCGGAGCTGGTGCATCCCGTGCCGAATTTCTATGCAACCTACCCGGCTCGGCCTATGAGCAGCACCAGCGCCTGCTCGATCGCCACTATCTCCGCGAGCGCAGCATGATTTTCAACGGCTGGCCCGAAGACCTGGCGGCCGGACTGCCGCTGCTTCACTTTTTCGGCGGCATCGACAATAACGCCATCAGCACGCGAACCGATCCAAACGAGACCGCGCGCATCATGGCGATCCTCAACCAGTTCGTGAATAGCCAGAGCGCCGGCGCCGCAGTCGGTGGCGGAAAGCAGAACGACCCGAATTGACCATTGCTCCTGGGTCCGTCCATAATCGAAGCACCCCGGCCGATTCCCGACCGGGGTGTTTTAATGCCATCAAACAGCAACCCATTCAATGATCTCGGAACGTAAGTCAAATATTAACAATCACTTAACAATTCCATTGACGTCGCCCGGCCCACAGGTTATCACGGTATATCTATTGGCACCCTTCTGGAATGGATTCCAGCCGTAAGTTCTGGTGCCGCATTTCGTTACTTCAACAGAGGATTAGCCATGCAACAAGGATATGTTCACTGGCTGAAACGCCTGCCCATTCTGGCAACGCTCGCATTGCTCGTCGGCATCATCGGCTGCGTCTGATGGACCGGCCGTCGCGGCCGGTCTCAATTACCCAGTAATCCGGAAACAAAAGGCGAAATGTCGGCCAAAGTCGGCACTCCGTCTCCTGTTACATCCGCGCACGGGCAGCTCCCGCCCAGCGTGCTTCCCAAAACAATGCAGTCGACAAATCCCTGCACATCGCGGCCGTCGCGCACTTGATCCTGATTCACATCGCCCGGCGGACAACCAAACGGCGTCGGCACGCTGACGGTGTACTTGGCCGGACAGGAATCCACATCGTTGAAACCGTCCGAACCGATGACCAGCCAGTACGTTCCGGGCTGATCGGCAAACCAGTACACCGCATGTTGCACACACGGCGGAACGGTGGCGGAATCGAGAACTGTTCCGGGACAACCGGCGGAGGCATCGATGATTGAGATGGTGGCCGTGAATTCCGCGACGACTTCCCAGAGAATGTCGGTTTGCGCGTTGACATTGAGTTCGTACCAATCGAAATCGCGATCAAAATTATTGCTGCCCGAGAAGAATCCGGATGTGCCGCAGACCACATCGCCGATGGCAATGGGCGAAAAGACATTCGGCACGATATCGCAGCCGCCGTTGAAGGTGTCGACAAAACCCTCGCCGCAGGGTGGTTCGGGCTCGGGCCGGCCGTGCGGAGGGCAATAGGCGGTGCATGGGCACTGCGAGCACATGGATTCGGCGCGATCCAGTTTCCGCCCAGCACAGCACTTCGTCCAACGTTTCAATCGAACATTCGAAGGTGAAAATGCAGCAGCGCCCGAAGACGGTGCCGCACGGCGGGGTTAGGGAGTTACAGGTCTCGTTCGGCGCGAATCGCATGCCATCGCCGAGGCACTGTGCTATTTCGACTTTTTCGTCCATGCAGGTCGAGGATGCATCGTGGCAGCATGCGCCGTAGATTCCGCCGACCTCGCCATGGAGGCACACCGCATAATCACTGGACTGCGGGCCCACGGTACAGCCGTCGCAGTAGGACTGATCGTCGCCATCGGGCGAGGACATCCAGATAAACCAGCATTGAGGATCGCCGGCGCCGATGATGGAAACCCAGCCGCGCGTCAGGACGCATGGCGCCGGAAGGACGGCATGATACTCGTTGAGCTCCGCACCGAAGTATCGTATATTGAGTGGCGTGCGCGTGGCATTCACCAGCCAACTGCAGACGACATTGCCGGGCTGTCCGGCGTCTCCGCTGTGAAACGCGATGATGAATGTGTTATTGGTTTCCTCGCACTCTTCAAAGTGATTGCCGACGGGTTGCATGTCGAGCCCCCACCAAGTGAGGCTTTCGACCGCGCCGGCCACGCCGGAAAAATGGTCGAAAACCGAAAAGTTGGAGCCGATTTCCGATGTGGTGGCAGACGAGAAAACGGTCGGATCGTAGACCTGCTGGGCGAGAAGCACGCCGGACTCGGGGCATTGAGGAAGTGCCGGACAGTTGACACACAGCGTGTCGGGGCCGAGCCAGGTGTGGCCCTCGTCCTCGCAATCGAATTGCGTGATGATAATGCAGTCGACGGCGCCGATGCAGCAGGCGCCGGTGTCGACGCCGGCCGGATTGGGACGCGGCATCGGCGGCGCGCTTCTCGCGACGGCATCGAACGTCGGCGATTCCGCGTGGAGCACCGACTGGGAGCAGGTCAATGCCAGTAATGTTACGATGAGCCGCGCGATGAATTTGTTTCTTCCGCGATGCACGATTTGTTCTCCGAAATCCAGTGTAGCAATGACTGAAGCATGGCTCAATGCAATGCGCATGAAAAAATCGCGAATAAATAACTCATATCGAATTAGCGCATCACACCGACTTGGTGCCGGTATAGTTTGATTAAATTCCACAGCCGTGGGCGGCTGTGCCACATTAAAGTTTACAGTATCACCGACCTTCCAGTCGATCCGCATCTCACACCATTTCAAGTGAATCCCTGCCAGGCGCACTACGGAGCGCGGCAAACGCGCGCGCAATGTCGATCATACTTAGACGCTCGTCTAAATATAAGCGCACTGACGGCGTGGACTGCCGTGCCTTCATTTTGACTCGTGCGATTTTTTTTTGTTCCCCATCAATTGAGGATTGAAGCGGCCGACGGCCATCTGTTATGATTAAACGTATTCGGGAGTCCGACCATTCCTGGTTTCTCAAAAAAAATGCGGCCGCGAGCCCGGAGAGGAATTTGCCATGAACAAGCCCTGTTCCATTCGATTCGTCGTTGTTTTCGCGTGTGGTCTTGTCGCGGTCTCGGCGGTTCAGCCAGCCATCGGGCAGGTTGGTGCGTGCTGCGAGGAATCCGTGGGATGCATCGATTTTACAGACGCAGTGCAACAACCTGGGAGGACAATGGCTGGGCACGGGCACGTCCTGTGCGGACAATGATTGCGATTTTGGGGCATGTTGCCTCGGTCCCGGCGTTTGCCATGACATGGCTAAGGGCTTTTGCGATTTGCAGGGCGGCGCTTTTCAGAACGGGGCGTTCTGCGGCTCGAATCCATGCGGCGGCGGTGGCGGCGAGGGCGCGTGCTGCGCGGGGACATTCTGCTATCAAGACACGCAGGAGAATTGCGAAGGGGCTGGTCGCGACTTTTTCGGCGGACCGTGCGAACCGAGCCCATGCGGCGGTACGAGCGGCGCATGCTGCACGGCGGAAGGTTGCGGATCCGGACTCACGCCAAGCGAGTGCGACGGCATCGGCGGCTTGTTTCTACCGAACACATCCTGCACGGCGACGACCTGCGATGTCGGCGCCTGCTGTCTTGAAGAAGGCTGCCAAGACGTCATTCAGTCGGTTTGCAACAGCATGGGCGGCACCTGGATTGTCGACTCATCCTGTATCGACGACGCATGCGGCATCGGCGCGTGCTGCGCCGGAGCGACGCCCACATCCGAATGCAGCATGGACACGCGGCTGAATTGCGAGAGTTTCGGACGCACTTTTCTCGGTGTAGGCACGGTGTGCTCGCCGAATCCATGCGGCGTATTGTCGGTCATTGCGGCATGCTGCACGCTTGAAGGGTGCGTGGAACTGAATCAAATCGACTGCGCTGTGTCTGGCGGCACCTTCGTTGCATCGAGTCCGAATTGCGGCCCGCAAACCTGCGTGGTTGGGGCGTGCTGCCTTGAAGATGGTAGCTGCCTCGATCAGATTCCGAGCGATTGTGAGAATCTTGGCGGCAGCCACAACGCTTCCGGACTTTGCTTCGAAATCTCCTGTCCACCCGCGGTTCTCGGCGCGTGCTGCGTCGATCTGGAACCGGGGGCGACCTGCATTCAGGCGTTGCAATCCGATTGCGAGGCGGGCGGGCGCGTCTACATCGGGGATGGTATTAGTTGTGCATCGTCGCCGTGCCGAACATGCTCGACCTGCGATGGCGATGTGGACAACAACAACGCCCGCGATGGGCAGGATGTGAGTGCCTTTGTTGAATGCATCATTGCTTCGGGCGGCGCGCCGGGGTTTGTGCCGGCCGGCTGCGATTGTGCGGACATGAATCATGACTTCAGCGTGGCGATGGACGATGTTGGGCCGATGGTGAATGCACTGTTGGACACAACGGGGGATTGCCCGTAATTGCATAATTACGGCGTGAAAGCTCCACGGTTTGGATCGGATTTTTGGCTCCCACGAGGACGTGGTACAACAAGGTCGAATGGAGACCTGCATTTTCGAGGGCATGGAATGGGCGTGTATCGATCGGCCGTTTGACGTTAGATTGGTGGTGAATCAAAAGGGTGTGGTACCGGCCGTTGGCGGGTGTCACACCCTTTTCAACAATGGCAGTCGTAATCGATGCGGCACTGTCGCAATTAGTGGCACGTTATGATCGAAGACAACTAACTAACAAAGGGCATTTCCTTGTCACCATTTCCTCGCAGGTCCACCATCGGGCAAATTGTTTTTGCGTTTTCGTCAATTGCCCTGGGCTCGGGATGCGCCGGGCCGCGCGTGGATGCGTTGATCGACACGAGCTTTTGCGTGATTTGACCGAGACGCGCGGTTTCAGCGCGGGGCGGCCGGCGCGAATCGCCATTACGCCTAGCGGCGATGCGGTGCTGTTTTTGCGCAGCGGGCCGCGGGATGTGATCCAAAGTTTGTATGAGATGAACGTGGCGACGCGCGAGACGCGATGCATCCTTCGCGCGGAGGATTTGCTGGGCGGGGCGAAGGAGCAACTGACGGCCGAAGAGAAGGCGGCGCGGGAACGTCGACGCGAATCGAAGCAGGGGCTGACATGGTATCAGCTTTCGGAGGATGGCACGAAGATCCTAACCGGCTTGAACGGCGCGCTGTATGTCATCGATCGGGCCGATGCAAAAATCACGCGGCTCGCCCAGCACGACATGCCCGCGCGGGATGCGAAGTTCTCTTTCGACGGCAACCATGTGGCATGCATCCGCGGGTATGACCTGCACGTCATCGACCTGGCCACCAATCAGGATCGGGCGCGACGGCGGGAGGAACGCAGGATGTTTCGCATGGCGTGGCGGAATTTGTCGCTGCGGAGGAGATGGATCGCGGCACGGGCTATTGGTGGACGGGCGATTCGCAGCACTTGGTGTATGCCATTGCCGACCAAACCGAGGTGCCGACGCGGTATATCGCCGACCCGCTGCACCCCGAGACGCCGGCAAATGGGTGGCGATATCCGGAATACGGGGGCGAAGAACGCGAAGGTGTCGCTGGGGATTAGCAGCGTGTCCGGCGGCGAACGCGGATGATCGAGACGGGCGGCGAGGCGTGGGAATACGTGGCAACGGTGCGCAGTGCCAAGGACTCGCCATTGACGATTTACTACGAGTCACGCGATCAAAAGGATGCGGCGCTGTATCGCCTCGATCCGGAGACGGCACAACTGACGGAATTACTGCGCGAGCACGATGATGCGTGGGTGAATATCGATGCGGACATGCCGCGGTGGACCAAGGATGGCGGCGGGTTTTTGTGGACCAGCGAGCGAAGCGGCGATCGGAAACTGGAATTGCGACGCACAGATGGCACTCTGGTTCGTGAATTCGAACTCAAAACTAAAGATGGAGATTCTGCCAGATATGGCGGATTCGTCGCAATGTTCGACCAAGAGAGCCTTATGATCGTCAAGGGCGGCGTTTCGTCGATCGAGTCCCACCTGTTTGGGTTGGAGTTGGATGGAACCGGCTGCACGGACATGAGCGGCGCCAAGGGAGTATTTGGAGCCATCTTCTCGAAGAACGGAGACACTCGCGTAATAACCGGCTCGCTTGCGAACGGAAAGCAGTTGCAGACGCTGTGCCGTCAGGATGACCATGAAGTCATGGAGCTTCCTTCTCTGGCGGTAGACCCGACCATTATGCCGAATGTCGAATGGACGACAGTGACAATCGAGTTGCGGCGGCACGAAGTTGCCATTCTGCGGCCGCGCGATTTCAAGAAAGGCAGAAAGTATCCTGTCATCGAATCGGTCTATGGCGGGCCGGGGTCGAGCGTGGTCACGACAGCCGCTCGGGCGTATTTGCGAAATCAATGGATGGCCGACCAGGGGTTCATTGTCGTGCAGACCGATGCACGGGGCACGCCGGGGCGCGGGCGGGATTGGGAACGGGCGATTTCGGGCAACGTGATTGACATTCCGCTTTCGGAACATGCTGACATTGTGAAGGCACTCTGCGCGCAATACCCAGAGATGGATGCCTCGCGCGTCGGCATCACGGGCTGGTCGTTCGGCGGGTATTTTTCGGCGATGGCGGTGCTGAAGCGGCCGGACGTTTACAAGGCGGCGGTGGCCGGAGCGCCGGTGACGGACTGGCACGACTATGACACCCATTACACCGAGCGGTATATGGGCATGCCGGATGCGAACGCGGCGGGGTACAAGGCGTGCGATGCGTCGACCTATGCGGACCAGCTTTCGCGGCCGCTCTTATTGATTCACGGCACGACGGACGACAACGTTTATTTCCAGCATACGCTGAAGCTGCACGATGCGCTGTTTCGGGCCGGGAAGAAGCATGAGCTGCTGATGCTTTCGGGATTCACGCACATGGTGCCCGATCCGAATGTGTCGATGCGATTGTACGAGCGGATTGTGCGGTTCTTCAAGACAGAGATGTAAGGGCTGCGATGCCGGCGCGGGCATTCTTGCAATCATTTCTTATGGATGCCGCAGCGGTGACACCGGCTATTAGCCGGTGCCACGCGCTTCCTTCATTCAATGCGATATGTCCAAATTGAATGATCCTGTTTTGTCGCGGGAAACGGACTCTACTGCGCTTTTTGCACGGCCACGCCTTTTTCCTGCTTCTTGAAGTTGCCCTCCAGATAAGCTGAGTTCGACATTTGCATCTGACGGTTGTCTTCGCCGAGGTTCCAGCGGTAGTCGGCCTTCGATTTCGCGTTCCTGCTGCGGTGGCTGCGCGTTCTGGATGCAAGCTGCGCCGCCATGCGCTCGGCTTCTATCGACTCGCTGCGGTAGAAGGCGAAATGGCCGTCGGCGTCGCGGGCGATTGCGGTGGGCGCGCCGGTGACGGTGTCGGCGATGAACATGCCGCGCAGGTCGGTGTCGCCGCTGATGAATTGTGTCATTTTGGTGCCGATCACCTTGACATGCACGTTCTTCACGCCGCCGCGGGTCATGGCATCGACCACATTCACACGGGCGCGGCCGCCGGTCGCATCCTCCTGCACCTCGACGGCCAGCGGCGTGATAAGCACCAGGCCGCTGCTGAACAAATCGCCGGCGCGGCAGATGACGAGATAGGCGCCTTCCTCCAGTTTTTTCGATTCGCCGTTTTTGCCGTCCTTTTCAAGCCGAACGCGCTGGCTCTTGTCGACGAAGTCGCGGTTGCTGTTGAGTCGAACGCTTGTTTCCAGAATCGGGCGAATGCCCGCGAGATTCACGGCGGCGATTTCGTTGAGGTTTTTCTCGACAAGAGCCAGCTTCATGAGATCGACGCGATAGAGCTGCAACACGGCGGTATCGACATTTCGATATTCGACTTGAATGAACGGCCGATTGTAGCGCTGCGACATCCACGACTCGTTGCCGATATTGCCACTGTTCACGGCGACACCGCGCGGAATGCCGTTGGCGCGCTGGAGCCGGGAGAGTTCCTGCGATTCGCGATAACCCTCGCCATCGGGATGAAAGATGGTGACCTCCGGCAGGCGGACGAACTTGTGCTCGAAGAACTCGACGGCCTCGGATGCGTCGGAAAACTGAGATTTCACCTGCGAATAAAACTCAATGGCTTTTTCGATCTTCGACTGGGCGTGGTAAATCTGCCCGGCGATGTAGAGGGCGAGCCACTTGTTCGGGCTGGCGCGGACCACGCCGCGCTCGTCGGTGAAGGTCGATTCGGCCACCTGCAAGGCCAGTGCCAGGGCCTTGTCAAACCGGCCGAGGTTGAACTGGCCAGTGCCTGCAGTAGCGGAAGCGGGTCGAGCCATTTGCTATCCGGGAAGAGCCGGATGAGTTCGTCGGTTCGGGCGACGACGGTTTCGTAGTCGTCCAGATCGAGATACGCGTTGACCAGCGAGTAGGAAGCCTCGTCGGCCGTCGGGCTTTCGGGATAGAGCGTGACGAAGGTTTCCAACATTCGAATCGTTTCGGCCATCATCGATTTCTTGGTAATGGGCCGGGCATCGGCACTTGATGCGCGGCGCGGATTGATCATCGAGGCCTCGCCGGCTTTCGAATAGAGCACCTGCGATGCAGCAAAGAAGGTGTTTTCAACTTCCGGCGTATCCGGGTAGTCGCGCCACAGGCGAACGAGGAAATCGTGGCCATCGAGGAAACGGCCTTCCTGCTGAAGCACGCCGGCCACGGCCGTCTCGCGGGAGAAGGATGAATCGGCGGTGGCACGGTAGATGACGCAGGCGCGTTCGGCCTGGCCGGTGGCGGCATAAGCCTGGGCGACGCGGATGATCTCGTTGAAGGGAATGACGAGATCGGCATATTTTTCCTTGAGGATTTCGAAGTAGTTGACGATCGCGTCGTTGTCGCCGGTTTTGAGAGCGCAGGTGAGGAGCATGCGGACCGACTCGCGATAGGGTTCGTCGTTGAGAATCCAACCGGCTTCGAGCAGCTGCTTGAGATGGCCGGCGGCGGCGATGAAGTCGCCATCGTCGAAATTGAAGCGGCCGAATTCGTAGAGTTCGTCGGGTGTCATTCGATAGTCGTCGGGGCTTTTCTCGTTGCGCGGCAGCACGGCGAGGCGCTGGTCGTCGGCGTTGAGATGGAAGACATCGGGGCGATAGAGGCTGCGAATGAGGGTCGGCGGCAGGCGATATTCGCCCGGGGTGACGGCCAGCATCTGATAGGTGAGGCCGCCGAGGTGCTCCTTGCTGCCGTAGTAGAGTGTCAACGTGTTGTCAGCGTAGTCGTAGGATAGATAGTCGCCGCCGAGCGTGTCGGTGAGCAGCCGGAAGCCGGCGGGAATGGTTTCCTTGACGACGAAGTAGTCGCGGTCTGGGGCTTCGATGCGCGAGGTGTTGTATCGCCAATAGGAGGTGTTGATGGAGACTACGGTGCCGACCGGCACGCTTCGCGCCTGATTGACGAATGAGTCGTATCGGGCGGCCACGCCGAATCCGCGGCGGACCTGGCGGCCCTTGTATTCCAGCGGCGGCGGCTGAACGAGGCGACCGTCGACCTGCACGATCTGGTTCACGGCCTCGCGCGGGGTGGGGAAGCGGGACCTGAAACCGGATAGTGTCACGGCGAAGGCACATTCGCCACGACCGACGAAGCCGATGTCGATGCGCTGTTTGCCGGGCTTCAGTTCGCCTTCGCCGAACTGGAGGACCATGGATTCCGGGGCATCGGAGGTGACGACGCCGGCAGGCGTGCCGTTGACGGTAAGGGTGACTTTGTAGTTGGCCCGCTCCCTTTCGCCGCGCGCATAGTATGTCGTCAGCGCGGCGATGACAGGGCCCTTTGCCTTGTGGGGCCGCCAACCGTCGGCGCGGGCGGTGGCGGCAAGATAGGATGCCATCTGCGCGACACGATCGCCCCTGGCATCAATCTGCAACTGCGCCCAACAGGGCGAGGGCCGTCACTTCGAGTTCGCTGCGCATCCATGCGGAGTTGTGCGTCGCGTCGATTTCGCAGAGCGTTTGCATGCCGCGGGTGATCTGTTTCGATTTGCGGGCGAGCTGTTCGAGCAATTCGGCCGCGAGGGGCTTTCGGTCGAGCTTCACAAAGGTGAGCGCGAGATGGGCGAGGCCGGCCGTGCTGAGGTCTTCGCGATTGCGGTAGAGGCGGTTGGCATGGCCGAAGTCGATGTCGTCGATCCATGAGAGGCCGTGAAGGACGACGGCCTTGAGTTCGGTCTGGTGAATGGGGGCATCGGCAAAGGTTTTTTGCAGATAAGCCCTGAGTTTGTTCAGCGGTTCGGCCGCAAGCGGGTGGTTGTTGTACTTCGCCTTGCCGAGGGACCATGCGATCGACGCGCTGGTCCACGGATCGGACTCGCCGCCCGTTCCGCACCATGCCCAGCCGCCATCATCACGCTGTGCGGCAAGGAGCTGGCCGATGAGCCCGGCGACGCGTTCGTCGAGCAGGGCGCGGTCTGCGGTTTGCTTCGGGTCCTGGGCGGCGGCGTTGGAGGAGACATAGTCGCCGGCGTAAAGAGCGCCGAGAAGCACGGCCGCCGTATCGGCATGGGTGCGCGGGGGGGTGGATCGCCAGCCTTTGAGACTGCTGTCGATATAGGTCCAGCGTCCGCCGGTTTCGAGGGCCTCTTCAATGAGCCATCGCTGCATGGAGGAGCCAAGCGCGACGACGAGCCGCGTGTCGTGATAAGCTTCGCCGCCCGGCAGCGCGGGGAGCTCGATTTCGACGAAGTCACTGTCTTTGGCAACGCCGGCGACGTGGGATTCGATGCGCAGGCCCCAGGATTGGACGGGGATGGCGAGGGTGAGGGAGTCGCTAAGATTTGGCGATTTGGCGATTTGGTGATTTGGCGATTGACCTGCGCCGCCCCCTGCTTCATCTCCTTCGATCGGAGAGGGTTTTGGTGTAGGTGTCGTATTGGAGGCACCTTTTGCATCGGCGACGGCTTCGGCCGTCAGCGTCAGGCTCAGCTTTTCGGTCGAGGGAACGTCGATCGGATCGAAGTCCACGTCGAACACGCCGCTGGATTTGGCTTCGATCGTTTTTTCGCCATCGGCGACGGGCTCGCCGTTGGCGCGCTGGGCTTCGTAGCGGAGCTTGATCGTGCCGCTGAACGGAGCGAGGCAATGAACCTGGCCGCGCGGGGTGAACTTGTCGCCTTCGATAAGAGTTGGTGGCGTGGTCCATTCGACGAGAAAGTCGTTCTTGCTGAGCACATCGGCGCTGCCTTCGCCGACGACGGTTTCCTTGGTCGCGCCGCGGGCGACGATTTTCCAGGTGGTGCTGGTGTCGGGGAGGACGATGGTGATGGTGGCTTTGCCGGCCGCATCGGTGACAACGTGGGGGTTCCAGTAGGCGACTTCGGGGTAATAAGTGCGGTCTGGTGCCGAGCGGACGGCATCGCCGAGGTTCTTGTCGATCACGCGGTTGTCGATCGTGCCGGATTTGAACCAGGATTGGGAGGCTTCGAAAAGGCGGGACTGGAATTGCTGTTTGTAGGCTTCGCGGCCGAGGGTTTCAGGCGCGGATTCCAAGGAGAACCAAAGCGTTTGACCTGCCGCGTCTTTGCGATCATCTCCGTATAGGCCGCCCCCATCTCCTCCACCACCGCCCCCGCCAAAGCCGCCGCCTTGGAGGAATTTCCCGCCGCCGAGGCCGCCGGTCTGAGCGTTGGGACTTCCGGGGCGAATATTTATTCCGGCAGAACGACCGCGACCCTCTTTCATTTCTGGACTGATAAATCCCCGTCGGAACACGCTTGTGTGCCTCGTGGAGAGTGCAACTGAACTGCTTACGTTTGGAGAATTGTCGAATGCACTGCCTTCTTCATCCATGTCCGCCAAACCATCCGCGCTCATGTCATACTCTTGGCTCTCAACTGGTTCGGCAGCGTTTGGTCTGGTTCCGACGTATCCGAGCGATTGAACCATACCTTCAAGCTGAGCCGTTTGCGAACCGAAAGCCTCATCTACGGGGTAATTTGGCACAATCGTACCCCTTGCAGCTAGTCCCCTATCGATCGTGGAGACTACCGCATCGAAATCCAGGATCTCCGTCACCATCGACGTTGTGGCCGGCTGGTAGCGGAAGATGCAGCTCGACTCCGTCCGCGAATTGGCGCTGCGGCGGGCGGTGCTCTGGAAAAACGGCACGATCTTCGGCGTGGTGTCGGGATATTGGGCGAGCAGCGCGCCATCGATCATGGCGATGCCGATTTCGCCCTGCACGGGCTTGCCCATCTGGTCGGTGACGATCAGATCGACCAACAGCTCATCGCGCGGATGGGCCGTCGCCTGCCGCGGCTTCACGGCGACATTCAACTCCCGTTCGACGGTGAAATCGCGAGAGGCCTGATGGAACCTGCCGCCGGTCATGACGGCGGTGCTGAGCTTGAAATTCGGAAAGTGGTTGTGGCCGATCGGCAGTTCGATCGAATTGTGGCCGGGTTTGAGGGTGACGGTGCGATACTCGAAGACACCTTCGCCTTCGCACATGAGAACGGCGATGAAGGGCGAGGAAGCGGCGGCAGAGTTCCTTTCGCCCGAATTCTCCGGCGATTTGGCGGACGCGGTCTTCAGCGAGTCTTCGACGCGCGAATGGATGTCGAGCGTAATGGCGTCGCCGACCTTGTAGTTTTCGCGGTCGCTGAAGATGCGCAGGCGTGTGGCATCTTCATCATCGGAGACTTGCACCGTGGCTTCGGCGGTGACGGTTTCGCCGCGCGTGTCCTTGCCCTCGGCGCGCAGAATGTACGAACCGCCCTTGGTCAATTTCAGCGTGGCGCGGCCGATGCCGGTTTTGGCGTCGGTGGTCACAGTTGCGGACTCCACCTTGGTTTCGGCCCATGTGTTCTTGTCGTAGGTGCGGCGGAAGGCGGTGATTGTCATTCGCGCGAGATGGGCCTGCCTTTTAGATCGCTAGCGTTTCGATTTTGGCTTCGACCGGCTCTTCGGAGAGATAAAGCGGGCGCACGGTGGAGAGCGACGCGGTGAAATCGCGCACTGCCACATAGACGGCATCGACCACGCCGATGTTGAGTTCGGCCTGCCGTGCGACGATCTGCACAACGCCCTCCTCGGGTAGCATGGTCGTTTCGAATTCGACGGCCACTTTGCCGGCGCTATCGGTCTTGCCGGTGCGGCGCTCGACATCGCCATTGGGATAATGCAGTTCGTACTCGATATCCTTGTCGATGACCGCCTCGCCATAATGATATTTGGCGACGATGCTGCCGCTGACGCGGTCGCCTCGCATGACGACGCGGTCCTTGAGATCGAACGAGAGTACGGCCTTGGCCAGTTGATAGGTTTCGACGCTGAAGCCGCCCTCAAAGGAGGGACCATCGACGCGGCGTGCGATGATCTTGTATTTGCCGACCGGGGCATCGCCGCTGACGCGGAAAAGGGCCGAGAAGGTGCCGTAGTCCGTCAGCACGATTTCATCGGAGTGGAGTGTCCGGCCCTTGGCATCGATGACGTCGAGCTTCCAGCGCAGGCGCTTGTCCTCCGGGTTGGTGGGCAGCACGTATGCCCCGTCCGTCACTTCGCGCAGAATCCCGCGAAAGTTGACGCTGTCGCCGGGTCGATAGGCCGGGCGATCGGTGTGGATGAAGCCGCGCGGGGCAAGGCCCTGCGCAAAGGAGAGGCCGGCCAGCGACAGGCCGGTGCCGGCGACCGCACCGCCGCGATTGGCGAAAACGGACAGGCCCTGCGCGCTTTTGATTTTCTTGTCGGTCGAGAGCCAGAAGCCATCGTCGCCGGTCCTGCCTTCGAGGAAGACGGACGACTGATCGGCGACGAGAATCTGCACGCCTTTCGCGGGCTGCATGGTTCGCATGTCTTGCGCGAAGACCAACACCTGCCCGCGCGAGGATTTGACGAGAATCTCAATATCGGATGCGACGACGAGCGTCGTGGCCTGAAGGCGCGTCGGCTTGACGGTACTGCCGGCGTTTGCCGGATTCTTTTCCTCGGCCGTGCTCTTCTCGTTGCTGACATAGACGGCCCACGTTCTCGCGCCTTCGTTGGGGATTTCGATTTCCTGCGTGATCGGCTTGTAGGCCGCGTAGTCCTTCACATCGATGTCGAAAGTCTTGTCCGGATCGATGAGCATGAGGTCGAGCCGCTCAACGCCGCCGATGGTGCGGCTTTTTCGGTAATAGTCCTCCATGTCGATGCGGTACATTTTGACGGTGAGTTTGTCGATGTTACGGACGTTCACACGGACTTTGGCGGGCTCGTTGGTGCGATAGGTTCGCTCAGTGGCGACCTCCAGCCGGACGCTGCGCATTTCGCGCAGCCGCTGCTGGGCCAGCGAGGACATGCCCGACCAGTTGAGTTTCTGATATGCCTCGATGGCGGCATCCAAATCCTTCACTTTTTCTTCGAGCGTCTGGCCAATGCGAAGCTGGGCGCGGCCGGCATCTTCGCCGCCGGGGCTTTTTTCGACGAGGCGTTTCCATGCGGCGATGGCGTCAGTCCAATCGGGCGTTTTTCCAGCTTTTTCCCGCTTTTCCTGCTCGATGTAGGCCATTTCACCAAAGGCAAAGAGAATGCCGGTGGCGCGGCCGTCGAGCGGATACTTTTCGAGAAACCTGGTCCATGCCTGTCGCGCGTCGTCGAAACGGTCATCCGACTTGGCATCGGCGCCGATGGCGTATTCGGTGTCGATGATGGCCTGCTGTGCGGCGGACCACTGGGGGCCGTTGGGAAACTTGGCGACATACTGGTTCCATGTACCGATCGCATCGGCATACTTTCGCTGGGCGAGGAGCAGCTCGCCGACTTGATACAGCGCGGATTGCGAAAGCGTCTCGGCGAGCTTGAGCGTTTCGTCGCTTTCGGGGCGAATGCGCTTGCGATCGATCAGGGCGCGGAATGCTTCAATGGCGGCATCGCTCCAACCGCGATGCCGAAAGGCGACGGCAATGTCCGAGGCGGCGCGCACGGCTTCGATGGAACTCGGATGCTTGTCGATCAATTCGTCGAGAACCTTGACGCCGGAGTTCAAATTCGGCACATCGGGAGGCGTGGGGAAGCGATAGGTTCCGGCGATCAGCGATTTGGTTTTGATCCAGGCTTCGGTGCGCCGGCCGGCCTTGGACTTTTCGAGGTCGGCATTCGCCTCCGATTTTTCGAGCGAATGGGCCAGGTCCTGCAAAACACGGCGCGATTCCTGCCATTCCGAGAGCAGCAGCCGGCATTCGCCCAGTCCCAGCCGCGCCTCGATCCAAGACGCGCCGCCTTCGACCGCCTTTTCGGGCAGCGGTTTCTCGCCGGCGCGCATCCGCTTGGTTTCGCGATAGGCCGGATCGAACTCGATTAGATAAGCCTCAAACTGACCGGCGACCGGGCCGTACTGGCCGAGCTTCTGATTGCAGAGCGCCCGTTTGTAGAGAACTGTTTCGCGAAGGGCGCCGGCTGGCTCCAGCTCGAGGGCTTTTTCATAAAATGTGCGGGCACGTTCGTAATTAGGCTGGATGAGCGAGTCTTTCGGGGCGAAGTAATCCTCGGCGAAATTGAGGTAGACCTTGGCAATGTCGGCCTTGCGGTCGTCGCTGACCAATTCGGCCACACGAGCCGCGTAAATTTTTTCGGCGGCCTCGTAATGTTTGAGGGCGACATGGGCGTCGGCAATGTGCATGCGGGCTTTGTTGGCCCATGAACCCGTGGGAAAGAGGCGGGTCTGGCCTTCGAAAGCGGTGATCGCTTCTTCCAGCTTGCCGGAATATTGATGGGCCAGGGCGAGGCGGAAATGAAGGAATTCCTTGGCATCATCCTTCGGATTGGCCCTGAGGGCGTCCTTGATGAGCTTGATCGCCTTCGAATAATCGCGGCCGCGGAGGGCGATGTTGATTTCGGCGGGTTCTTCAAAGGCGGCGGCCGATGGCGTGTTGAGATTGGCGATGATGGTGATGGAAAGGATGGCGAAAGCGACGATCGAGCGGCCCTTGCGTGACATGGCGAACCTCCAGCGAAAGCGACGTAAGTTATTGTCCTGCGATGCTTAACGGCGTGATTGTCACCGGCCTTGGCTGCTGTTGCGAGCAAAATCCTGATTGCGCGCGACAATGGCGGATGGCGACATCCCACCTTTGGACGCACCCCGAGCCCTACGAGTTCCCTGAAATGATGATACGCGGGGTTCCGAGAAAAGTTGCGGAGAATCGTGTGAAAGGACTTTAGAGCTGGTTTGACGCCGGAGCTTAGTTGTCGGTGCCACAAGATTTCATTCGTCAGTAGAATGTGTATTCTGACTTGGAACAGGCACTTCCTTTAGTTTCAATTGATCGCGGTACTCATCGGCAATTCGCTGAACAAGTTCAATCAGCTCACCAACATCATTGTTGGCTTCCGCGCACAACTGCTCCCGAATGCATCGAATGTCATCCACTGAGGTCACTTCACGTTCGGCCGGAGTTGCTTCATTCGGTGTCATCGTTCGTCTCTTGCAGTAAGTCTGGCGTAAGAATCTCAGGCGGCGTCAAACCCAAACGCAGGCAGACTCGCTTGAGATGCAGCCTCTTACGAGGATTCGCGAGGTGTTTGACGTTCCAACTTAGCAGGTACTCCATCCCATGAATTATAGCAACCGAAACATGAATGGCATCGCCCGTTGTTGCCGGCCCCGGCATGACTCGTTCTCGGACGAAAACATCTGCTAGATCGTGAACAGCATCATCAATCTTGAGATTGTTCAAACCCTCAAGCATTGAGAATGCGCTGTCACGTTGCCGCTTCTCGAGCCTCGTAAGTTCGGCAATGACTTCGTCCGAAATGCAGACAATGTGTTTGGGTGCCTGTTGGCGCCACCATTCTTTGCTAACTTCTCGCCAATAAGCGCTTCGCGAACCAATGCGATGGCTCACGCACGTGCTGAAGAAGCTGGTGTCCAAATAGACTTTGGCCATTCGCGATGCCCGATTTGACTCAACGCTGAGGTTGATTTCTGGAAGCCATGATACGCTTGCCACCGAGCACCGCCAAATAGGCCCCGCCCGCCAGCACGATGGTCGTCGCGCCTGGCGGCAGGTTGGGGCCGTAGCTGAGGGCCAGGCCGGATGTGGTCAGGAGCATGCAGATGATCACCGAGAACAGCATCAAACGCAGGAGGGTACGCGAAAACTGGCCGGCGATGGCCACGGGCAACGTCAACAGCGCGATGACCAGCACAATGCCAACCACAGAGATGAGCAGCACGACAGTGAGCGCCGTGAGGCAAAGAAGCAGCAGATAATACGTTTCGACCGGCAGGCCGCGCAGGCGGGCGAACTCGCTGTCGAAGCAAACGCCCAGCAGCGGGTGAAAAAACATGGCGACCAGTGCCACAATAAGGACATCCAGTCCGAACAGAATCCACAAATCCGATTCGCGCACCATCATGATGCTGCCGAAGAGATAGCTCATCAGATCCTCGGAGGAACCGGGCGTTTTCTGAATGAACAGGATGCCGATGGCCATGCCGATGGCCCATATCGCGCCAATGACCGTGTCTTCCCGCTCCTTGGCGCGAAGCGTGACCCAGCCGATGAGAAGTGCCGAGAAGATGGCAGTGACCACGGCGCCGACGATGGGTGTGGCCCATTGCCAGTCATAAACGACCTGCATATAGCGGGCCGCGCCCATGCCGCCAAGCACGCAGTGGGCGATGCTGCCGGCGATGTAGGTGATGCGGCGCGTCACGACATAGCTGCCGACGACGCCGCACGAAACGCTGGCGAGCAGTCCCGCGAGGAGCGCGATCCGGAGAAAGCCAAAGTCGGGATTCGAGATGGCGGTAAAAAAGTCGGACATGGTTCCTATTTCACATTGGGCCCCTGTGCAGAATTCCGTGCACCGTGCGTATGATCGTGAACAATCAAACGCATGTCGCGGCCGTACATTTCGCTGATGTAGTCGCCGGCGATTTCCCGCGCGGCATGCACATCGACATTTCGGTTTACACAGACGATTGTTTCCACAAACTTGGACACAAAGCCCACGTCGTGCGAAACGATCACCAGCGTCATACGTTCGTTAAGTTTGTGAAGCAGTTCGTACAGGTCGCTTTGGGCGGCGACATCGAGATTCGACGTTGGTTCGTCCAGCAGCAGTAGTTCGGGATCGCAGGCCAGTGCCCGCGCAATCAGCACGCGCTGGCGCTGACCGCCGGAAAGTGCCGCAAAGGGACGCCGGGCCAATGCCGCAAGGTTGACCTGTTGAAGCGCCACGCTCGCGCGGTCGTGATCTTCGCCGTTGTAGCGCGATACCGGCCCGCGACAACCGAGCCGGCCCATCAGCACCACGTCGTTGACCGTCACCGGAAACTTTGGATCGAGCTGGGCATGTTGCGGCATATAGCCCACGCGCGCAGCGTGGCGCGCGGCTCACCTCCAAGAATTTCCACCGAGCCGACAGCGGGCCTGAGCAAACCGAGCATGAGCTTGAGCAGCGTGGTCTTGCCGCCGCCATTCGGGCCCACCACGCAGGCAAAGTCCCCGCGGCCAATGGCGAAATTCGCGGGGCGCGTGAAAACGGGCGTCACGTCGTAACTGAAGGTGACATCGCGAAAACGAATCACCGCGTCGACGGGCGCGACGCACGGCGCGTCCGCGGCATGCGGGCAGCAGCCGTTTGCGTGTGTATGTCCGGTCTGCTTCAAGGCGCCACCTCGCAGGAGTTCATTTTCAATCGGCTCCCCCGTTTGCGAACGAATCAGCCAGCGATCGGGCCATGGTTTCCAGATTGGCCGCCCAATCGGGCGATTGCGGCGCGACAAGCACGAGGCGCCCGCCGATGGCTTCGGCGATCGCCTTGGCGCTTTTTGAGGAATACTCCGCCTGCGAAAACACGACCTTCGCATCGGCGGCCTTGGCGGCTTGCATCAACTCCGACAGACGACGCGGGCCGGGTTCCTTTCCCTCCGATTCAAATGACAAGCTGTTTGAGTCCGTAGCGTTTGCAAAAATAGGCGAAGGAGGGATGAAACACGAGGACGGTCCTGCCCTTGTACGGTTTGAAGAGTGCCATAAATCTGGCATCCATCGCCACCAATTCGTCATCGAACGAGACAAGATTTCTGTTGAATTCATCGGAATACTGGGGCGCAATCTGCTTCAATCCCGCGCAGATCATCTTGGCCTGGACACGCACGAGATCGGGATCGAGCCAGATGTGGGGATCAAGCTCGTTGTCGCCGCAGACATGGCCGTTTTCCGCCGTGCCTACGGCGTGATCATGGCTTTCGCCGGGCGCTCCATCGTGATGATGCTCGCTCAGGTGCAAGAGTTGAATGCCGTCGCGGGTGTCGATGACCTCGACCGTGGGGGACATGTCGCGCAGTTTTGCGATGAGCACTGATTCAAACGCAACGCCAATTCGAAAAAACGCCTTCGCCTGCTTCAGCCTTTCCATCTGCCGGCCCGAGGGATCGAACGCGCCATGCGACTGACCGGGCGACAGGACCGAGTGAACATCGACGCGATCGCCGCCGATGCGCTGCACAAAGTAGATCTGCGGCTGTATTGAAACGGCCACGGTCAGCTTTTCGTCGGCTGCGGGCCATGTCGTGGAAGTGGAGGATTTCGCATTATCGCATGCCGGGCACAGCAGCATGACCGGAAGGAACGCAACAAGTTGAATCATCGCATGTTTCATAATTTCAGCGGGCCTGGCGTTTCGGTATTACATTGTAATACGCACCCATGAAATCAACCAGCCGCACAAATCTCCCCGCGCGCGACAAAAAAAGCCCATACGATGAACCACATGGTCTTTTCTTGATCAAATTGGAATCACACCGGGATCGGTGACTTTGTTTCCGCCGACTAATTTCCAAGCAACACTTGAACAAATGCGCTGAGATCGCGCCCATCGACCAGACCGTCGCAATTCACGTCTGCGTCCTCTAAGTGGGCGAGATCCAAGCCGAGCAGGACATCGACGAAGGATTGGACGTCGGCCGTCGTCACGAAGCCATCGCCGGTGAGGTCCCCGCCGCTGGTGATGGAGAGTTGAAACGTCTGCGTACCGTTTCCAACGCCATTGGTGGCGCGAAGGGTGACTGTATATGGAGTTGTCCGCGCAACGGGAATGGGCCAGGAAACCACGCCTGTACTGAAATTGACGGTCATGCCCGGCGGGCCGGAATCGAGCGACCAGTTCACAATCGGATTCATGCACGAAGGATTGGTCACGCCGGGCGTCGGGCCGACATAGACACCGCCGCATGCCGACCATACTTCGTTCGGAATCGGGTTAATCTGCGGCGACGCGTTGCCGACGCCGATGAGCATCGACTTTGTCGAAGCGCCCGCGCTGTTTGTTGCACGCAAGAACACCTGATATGGAAACTGCGACGGCGCCGGATTTGGCCACGTCACCACGCCGGTGGACGGGTTGATTGTCATGCCGGGCTGCGGATTGTCGATCGACCATGTGATCGGCGCCATGTTGATCGGATGGGTGACCGTCGGCGTCGGTCCGATGAAGGTCTGGCCGCATGTGGCCGACGTTTGAAAAATGTCGTTGATGACGGGAAACAGCCGGGAAATGGTAAGCGGCGTGCAATAGGACGCGGCGTTGTTGTCCTCGTAGAGTTCGGCCACTTCGTTCAAGTCATCGAAGATTGTGCCGAGGTAATAGGTGCCGGCCGTAATATCCGCTGGAAGATCGACATCGGCGTTGAAGTCGATCGCGTCTTCGAATGCGAGATCCCAGCGGACATCTGCGAGCAGGGTATCGGTGGTTTCAATGAGCGGATTGCTCGACAGGTAAAAGCCTTGGCGCACATTGACGGCATTGGCAACGCCGAGATTCTCGATGACGGATCGCACCGTCAGGGCGCCGCCCGGTGCCACCGTCGTGGGCGTGAAGAAAACGGGAATCGCCCTGCCGGCAATGGCGCCATAGGAGTAGCTCGCCTGGGCCAGATCGACATAGGGCTCGGTCGGACCGGAATGGGGATACAGGAAGCGGGCGCCGTTTCGATCATCGGCGTGAAGCTCGATGATGTTCTCCTGTCCGATCGGTCCGCCGCTGGGGTAGCGCGGGTTCATGGTGGCGACGAGAAACGGCGTGCCCGGCGTTTCCGTGCCCTGCGGATCATGGCCGAGGCCGAGTGCGTGTCCCATTTCATGAACGGCGACGAGCAGAAAGGAAAAGCCGTTGGTCGGCGTCGGCGCGGTGACGACCGCGCACGATGGATTGGGGTCGAAATTGTAACCGACCCCAAGCGGCAAGTCGCTGAATGCCATGTCCATGTCATACCAGACCGGGCCGTCGTTCACGAGATAAGTGACGCCAAGCACGCCGGGGTCGAGGGAAGCGGCCGGCACGGCGATTGTGTCGCTATACCCGTCGAAATTGTCGACGGGGTAGTCCTGCGCATTTCGAAAATAGTCGTATTCAAAGTCGCACGCCGGCACGATATTCCAAAGGCCCATCGATTCGAGAATCATGTCGTCCGGATCGCTGCCCGGCGGAAAAGTGCTGGGCGACAGATAGCGCGTGCTGGCAGCGCCGATCCATACGACGTCATAGGGGCCGTATTGAAACCAGGTGAATGCGTCCGCGCGATCATTGATTGCGACCATCGCGAGCACGGCCAGCGACATCGCAAAACCGGTCAATTTTCCGAGGAAGCGTGTCATTGCGCTCCCCCCTGCCTTGTCTCATTGACGGGTTTTTGCGTATCGCGCGGCGTCGATTCATCAAGTGTACGAACAATCTGTTTTGCTACACGACCTTGACTAGGCGCGACCGCAGATTGGGGCTGAGCCGCTGTCGATGCGCCCGGCGCGGCCTTCAAAGTGGTTGCTATTAATTCAACGAGTATGCGCCGACCGGCCGGCTCCTTCATCTGATGATCCGTACTGGAATCGAGAATCGGTTGCACAACTTTGAGGAAATCACCCAGTGCGATGGCAGGCAGTTCGGTGAATTCCGTTTCAACAGTCCGCACGATGGCCCCATTTGCATCGATAAGATGCTGATGAACATCACGCGCCGAGCGACCGCCGTGAACCGCGAATGTGTCGCGGTCGAATCCGACAACGGGAGTCGTCGCAGATTGATAGACCCGATCGATACCCTCGGCGTCACGAATGATCTGGAATGCGCCTTGATCGAGCCCTACTGTTGGAAAAGTCCTGTACTGCGGCAGGAGAAAGAGAATACGACGCTCGCCGACTTTGAATTCCGGCGCGCAGCAGATTCGCATCGAGGTCCGGCCGATGGATCCTCCGGGAACGACGAGTGTAAACGTGTCGGTCGCCGAACTGTGCCGGCCCTTCAAATATTGAACTCCCGCAAATGTCACCTCGGTTTCGATGCGCTTTGGATTTTGAGCCCAGTAGCTACGCGTCGAGGTCACTTCGCCCATGATCACTTGCCCGGCATGATCGGCCATGGTGCTGATGCTCATAGCGACCACGGATGAGGCCTGTGACACAGTCGCACATGATCCAACCAGTAGCACGCCAATCATGGCGGCATCCCGGCCCGCGCGGCGACCGCGGAAACTGAAGTCGTTCACTTTCATTCTTCCTATTCCCTTCCTGCCAATCAGGTTCGTCCGAAAACAAGATGGGACGGACGTTGCATGCGCATGCAGCGCGGAGCGGCCACATGCCACGCATACTGATCGTATCGATGTCACGAAGGCGGGGTCAAGAAGCGCCTGGCGGCAATTCGGCGGCTCTGATAAAAACGAAGCGGGCCGCCCGACTGGGCGGCCCATCTTCAATTTTCATGCACTGCGACGGAAGATTGTGAATGCGTCGTGTTGAGTCCGACGCATGCGTATGTCGCTGCGATCAAAGCTCGGCGAAGAGCTTATCGACGGCGGCATTCAATTTACTGTCCACGTCATAGGAGTCGTTTTGGATCACGTTACGAATATCCACGATCTTGCGTGCCCTGGTCTCCGGCAACTCCGCCAGCCGACTGAGAAACGCAGCCACCTCAGAGATTTCCACCCGATCGCCAAATTGCTAGTTGCCTTCGTCCGACGTTCGCTTGAAGGACTGGTGAGCGAATTCCCTTAGAGTTGTGGTCGAGGCCAGTGTTCCGATTGCGTTTACGTCCGTCATATTACCAACCATCCTGCTTCTTCTGCTGCCCCGCCTCACATTGCCTACGTTATGAACTTGCCTTTTGCTCGTCTGATAATTTACTTTTTTTCTGGGTTACACGAAGGGGGCAAAATCTGCCTGTCGCGAGGCCCTTTGCGTGCTTCCCGTCATACCAGAAATATCGGCATGGACAGTATTGAAACTTGAGTTTTTCATGGACGCAGAACCCACTATATGTAGGTTTGCATGATTACAGATTCATAATACAAGCACTGGCGTAAACTCGCGCAATTATCGGGCAAACCGTTGAAATTAAAGCACTAACAACGATTCCACTGGTGCAACACGAGGCTGTGAATTACACAAAATCACAACCCAATATTAGTTCAATACACAACATCTTGTGGTATGGTCCAATAATGAAACACTCCGAACGCATACCTAATCTCAGCGGGTCACGGCCTCGCTGCGCGGGTCTCGGCATGATTTGCGCGTTGGTAAAACGATGCAGCCGAGCCCGTTCATTCCAGTACTGCCAGGGTCCACCATCATTTTCTTCATCCCTAAGGTCGCCTTAGGGTCATTGGTTATAATCGGGCCCCATGAAACAAGGCACAGAATCCGATCGGGCGCGGCAGCTCGCGCAGAACTTCGCAGAGCTCGAACCCCGTTACTCGTCCGATGAGGCGATCGGCGAGGCGGCGCGGTGCTTATTCTGCTATGACGCACCCTGCACCCGTGCTTGTCCTACGCAAATCGATGTACCCAAGTTCATCCGCCAGATTCTGCACAAGAATCCGGTTGGCGCCGCGGAGACGATTCTCGAGTCCAACATCTTTGGCGGATCGTGCGCCCGTGCCTGCCCCACCGAGGTGTTGTGCGAAGGTGCGTGCGTGGACAACACGTTGCTTCAGGCGCCGGTCAAAATCGGGCGGTTGCAGCGCTTTGCCTGCGATGAAGCGCGCGACCAGGGTGCAACATTTTTCGAGGCCGGAAAAAGCACCGGTAAACGGGTGGCGATTGTCGGCGGCGGGCCGGCCGGCCTGACCTGTGCCCATGAGCTTCGAAAAGCGGGACACGCGGTGACGGTATTCGAAGCGCGGGAGTTGCCCGGCGGCATCAACACCCATGGCATCGCGGTCTATAAATATGACACGGCCTTTGCACTGTCCGAAGTCGAGCAGGTCAAGGCGATCGGCGGCATCGACCTGCGGTGCAGCTCGCCGGTCGATGGCGCGGGCGTCTCGAAATTATTGAACGATTATGATGCCGTGTTTCTTGCCGTGGGGCTGGGCAAAACGGCCGCGCTGGGCATCGACGGGGAAACGCTACCGGGCGTCTGGGAGGCACTCGACTTCATCTTTCAGACCCATTTGAAGCCGCTCGACCAATGCGAATGCGGAAAAAACGTCATCGTCATCGGCGGCGGAAACACGGCGGTCGATGTCGCGACGGCGGCGGTTCGACTGGGGGCGGAGCAAGTAACCATTGCCTATCGGCGCGGCGAGGAAGCCATGCCGGCATTCAAATATGAGTACGAGTTAACCAAATCCGATGGAATTCGCTGGGAGTTTTCAGCGGCCCCCGTGCGCGTGGTCGATCGCGGCGGAATGGCCGCAGGCGTTGAATTCGCGCGAACAAAGCAAACGGGCGAAGGAAGAACCGCGAAACTCGAATACGTGGCCGGCTCGGAGTTTGTTCTTCACGCCGACATGGTGATCAAAGCGCTGGGGCAGGAGGCGTTGATCGACTTGTTCAGTGCCGTTCCAGGGCTCAAAGTGGAGCGCGGCCGCGTGGTGGCCGATCGGGCCACCGGCGCCACATCGATCAAGAAACTATTTGCGGGCGGCGATTGCACCAGCAAGGGGGCCGAGGTGGTCGACGCGGTGCAGGAAGGAAAAATCGCGGCCCGGGGCATTCATGCGATGCTGCAAAGTTGATGCTGTCTCTCGATAGACTGGTTGTCGATTCTCAGCTCGCTGTGAGCGACTCCCCTTAACGTAATCGTACTTCCCACAAGAATCATGCAACCGACGCAGGTCTGCCGCTATTGATCGCGCGGCTTTCGTTCCGCGGAATCGGGACGAATTTCGGGGAATGGCGTTTCATCACGATGATGCACAACCTCGTTCACCGAGCCGACCACTTCCAACAGACGAAAGCCGATCAGCATGTTCACCAACTGGCCGACCACAAAGACAATGTCGTGCCGCACCGATGCGTAAATCAGCAGCAGTATTGTTGCCAGCAGACCCAGATAGATCATCCCGACCGGAAGCACCATTCTTCCGCGTTTGCGCGTCACATACCACTGGCCGAAGAGGCAGATCAGGAAAATGACCTGCGCGGCAATACCGAGCAGGAGCCAGCCCAGCTCTATGCTGGAGCCTTCAGTTAAGGTTGCCCGCAGGTTGGAAAAATCAAATGCGCCCAGCAGAATCGTTCTCCCATCCATCGTCATGATCGAGAATGATCAGATTCACATCAGCCGACTTCGGATGATCCCATGCATCCGGTTACTTGCCGAGAAAAAACGGCAGAGACACCTGTCCAAACCCGAATTCTCACGGGTTCAATGCGCTATGGTTCCGCTTGTTTCGTCGTGGAACCCAGCCTTCGTTGAAATTGTCCCGGCTTATAAGCCTTTAGTTGCAGATAGACGGCCGACTGCGAATCCTGATTGAACCCGAACGAAAGCATTTCCTCCATGGCCCGCTCGACCGTCCAACCCTGTCGCTCGATGCGGTAAAGGGCACACAGCAGGCCGGTGCGGTGGCGTCCCGCGGAACAATGAACCAGGACCGGCTGTTGCGCGGGATCATCCACGATCTGAAAAAAAAGCTTCAATCTGGGAATCGGGAATGGGGCGGCGACTTTCCACCGGTATGTTCACGACCCGGGCGCCATGCTGTTCGCCGATTTTGACTTCATCCGGCACATTTCGGCTGGTGCCCTCACGCGCGATGACGATGGTCTTGATGCCAAGGTCGTCGATGACGTGGGTGATTTGAGCGGGCTTCGGCTGGGCGGAGCGATAGAGGATGCGATCATCCACAACCGCAAATCGTTTGGGAATTCCGTAATAGCGATGGTAAAGTGATACACCGCCAACGACGCCGGAAGCAATCAGTAACGTCGCGACGCCGATCATCATGCGTGTGCGACGGCGCGAGCGATCCGTCTGCCGGCGATTCTCGATGATCGGATCAGAGTCATTCATAGGCGTCGATAGCCATGCTACGTGGATTGGCCGCATTCGGCAACGAATTGGCAGTCATGCACGCGAAGTGCCTCAATCGAGTGCGGCGAATCGTGGACATGGCCTGCTGACCGCTGCTGCAAGGCAGCTCCTCAAATCGAGAAAATCACTTTGCTCTGCGGCGAAGGAGCACAAGAAAAATGGGCACGCCGACGATGGCCGTGACCACACCGGTGGGCAGCGTCGCGCTGGAGAGCGTCCGCCCGGAGATATTCCCCATCCAGCCGAGAGCGAGCTGCGCGAACCAGTCGCAAATCGCGAGAAACGCCCCGCCCAGCAATGCCGAACAGGGAAGCAGAAGTCGGCAATCGCGGCCGAGAACCAGCACGACGATTTGCGGGACGACCAGGCCGACAAAGCCAATCGGCCCGCATGATGCGACAATCGCGCCGGTAGCCAGCGAGGCAAAAACAATGCACGCGATTTGCAGACCATTCACGTTGATGCCGCGCGTCGCCGAGATCTCATCCCCCATCATGTATTGATTCAGGGAGCGGGCGAGTGCAATCAAGACAACCCATGAGATTGCGAGCAGCGGAAGATTCATCAACGAATCCTGCAGACTGATGCTCACGATGGAGCCCATCATCCATCGCACCATGTCAAAGGTCTGACGCTCGGTGGAAAGGTACGTCACCAGCATCATCATGGCCGAACAAAAAAGGCCCATCGTCACGCCGGCCAGCAGCAGTTCCGTCGTGGTGAGGCGTCGCAGACCGCGGGCGAAGAGAAAAATCAATCCGATGACCGAAACGGCGCCGACGAACGCACAGAGCGCAACAGAAGTGATTCCCCACAGCTCAAGCTGCAAGCCGAGCCTGATCGCAACGAGCGCACCCAACGAGCCGCCGCTGGAGATGCCGAGCGTGTAGGGTGTCGCGAGCGGATTGCGAAACAAAATTTGAAACACCGCGCCGCACAATCCCAATGTGATGCCGGCCTGCAGCGCCAGGAGCGTGCGCGGAAATCGCAAAGAGAAAGCAATGTTGTAGTCCGTCGGACGCTGATCCGGATCAAGCCAGGCTCGCCAGGCTTCCAAAAAGCCGATGCCGCTTTCGCTTTGGCCGATGCCGGGACCGAGGATGACCACAAGCAGCACGAGAAACAAACACGCGCCGAGGCTCGCCGCATATCTGGTTGGCGTGAGGGGCTTCATGAAGGCACTGCCCCTTGCCGTTCCGGCGATACTTGCGGCACCAAAACGCGCGTTCCATCCGCTGTCGACGCCGTGCCCATGCGCACGCCGTAGACGGGTTCGAGAATCGACGGCTTAAGGACGTCGGCCGGTGTGCCGGTCGCGATACATCGGCCGTCGTGCAGAAGGAGAATGTGGGTGCAAAATCTGGCGGCTAGATTGAGATCGTGGGTGACAACCACGACGAGCTTTTGTCTTTCGACCGCCAGCGTTCGAACCAGCTCGAAAATCGATAGCTGGTATTGTAAATCGAGCGCGGCGGTGGGTTCATCGAGCAGCAGAATCGAGGGTTGCTGCGCCAGAGCAGACGCGACATGCACGCGCTGGGCTTCGCCGCCGGAAAGCGATGAAAGGGTTCGATCGGCAAACTGACGCGTTTGTGTTAATGCCATAACTTCGTCGGCCACCATCCGGTCGGCGGCATTTTCAAAGAGGCCAAACCGCCGATGGGGAAATCGGCCCATGAGAACCACGTCCGCGACCGGCAATGGGAAATCGCTCTGCGGATTCTGCGGCAGAAATGCAAGCCGCCGGGCCAGTTCGCGCGGGGGAATGGCGCGCAGGTCGCTGCCGTCAATCAAAACGCGACCGGATGAGGGCGATCGAAGGCCAGCCGCAAGGCGCAGCAGTGTGCTTTTGCCGGCGCCGTTCGGACCGACAATGGCCCAGCATTCGCCGGCATTCATCGTTGCCAAGACGGGCTTGAGAAAATCCGGCCGAAGGGGGAATCCATAGGTGAGGCGATCCAAACCCAGTAGTGCCTGAGGTGCGTCACTCAATCGACACCTCCGGGTGAAGCAGCCGGACCAGGCGGGCGATGGCATCGGCGATGCGCGGCGACGGAATGATGATTTCATCGTCGGTAAGAACATAAACGCGACGATCGACAACGGCGGGCAAATCGCCGAGTCTTTGCCATTGTCCGGTCATGCGGTCCTGCAATTCCCCCGTCGGATCGGGGGTGCCGGGCATCACTTCGATGATGACCTCGGGGCGTTTACTCACAATGGATTCGAGACTCACTTCGGGATAGGCGACGTCGAGATCGCCGAAAATATTCGCACCTCCGGATCGTGTGATGACTTCATCGACAAACGTGCCCTTGCCGCAGGTCGTGACGCGCGTCAGAGATTCCGGCGTGCGGCCCGTCGTGAAGAGAACGCGGGGGCGCGGCCGATCCGCGATGGCGTTGGCGATGCGGTCGATGCGACTTTCGGTGCGCTCGATGAGCGAGGCCGCCTGTTGCCTGCTGTTGAGCAGATCGCCGAGCTCGCGAATTGTGCGGAAAATGTCGGCATAACTCTCGGTAGGATCGCGATACAAGGCGATGCGGTTGGTCTCGCAGAGTTTCTCAACTTCGTGATTGGAACCGCGAATGATGACGAGATCGGGCTTGAGCGTGATGATTCGTTCGAGATTGGGATCGATCAGCCCGCCGATGCGCGGCAGGCTTTCTTGTGATTCGGGCGGCCGGCAATAATCGCTGACGGCGATGAGCCGGTCGGCGGCACCGAGCGCGGCGATCATCTCGGTGGCATTGGGGGAGATGGTGATGATCCGGCGGGGAGGCGATTGAAGATGTTGAAGGCCGGAGGATGTTTGGGGATTAGTTGTTGGGGCGTTGACTGCGTTGCGATCACAGTGAAGTAGCATTGCGACAACTAGAATTACGAACACGGGTCGTCGCAATTTATTAGGCACGGAAACTCCATAAGGCACGGGAACGACCACGCGTCGAGGAACAAATTACGGTGACAATCGAGACTTTTTCTCGATGGGTGTGGAACAGGTTATTAGCCTGTTCCACACCCATCGGCAGGTGTCCTGCGGTTCACACTGATTCTGTTCCGCAGAAAAAGTCATGGCAAACCCTGACGTCTTCTCCATTCGCCCTACTCCGTTGGCGATGGGCTAATCAAGAGCACACGCATTTGGTCATGTGCAGGTTTGATCATTTCGCGTCCGGTACGGCTGCACAATCCGTGTTCGCAGCGGCGACGGTGCATATTCCGCCCGGTGCGGGACACGGAAACATTCCGTCCGGTACGGCGGCCGGACGCTACGCCATTTTGGCGATGAGTTCGTCGGTCAGTTCGAGATTGTTGTAAACCTGCTGCACATCGTCGTTGTCCCTGGGGCCTTGATCATTTTGAGGACGCGCTGGGCTGTTTCGGGATCAACCGTCACGCGCGTTCCCGGAATCATGGTGATTTCCGAAGATTGCGTCGGGATTTTCCCGGCTTCCAGCGCGCGTTTTACCGAGTCGTAGGCCGCCACTTCACAGGTGACTTCGAATACGTCGCCATCGGGCTGAACATCCTCGGCGCCGGCCTTGAGAACTATCTCCATCAGTGCATCTTCCGTGACATCGGCCGTGCTGACTCCGAATATCCCCTTCCGAGAAAAATTCCAGCTAACACAATTGGGTTGGCCAAGGTTTCCGCCGCCGCGTTCAAAGATCTTCTTTATTTCCGGCGCGGTGCGGGCCGGGTTGTCCGTCAGGGCATCGACGATCACCGCGACTCCGCCGGGGCCGTAGCCTTCGTATGAGGCTGGCAAAAACTGCTCAGCACCGAGTTCGCCGGTGCCCTTCTTGATGGCCTTGTCGATGGTGTCGTTGGGCATATTGGCTTCCTTCGCCTTTTCAATGGCGTAGCGAAGCGTGAGATTGGCGGATGGGTCGCCGCCGCCGGTCTTGGCGGCGACGATGACGTTTCGCGCGAGCTTGCTCCAGAGCTTGCCCCGGCGCGTGTCGTTAACGCCCTTCTTGTGCTTTATGTTGGCCCATTTGCTGTGGCCTGCCATGGAAAACCCTCGAATTCTTGATGAATAAACGATGACAAGGGGCGGCAGCGTCGCCCGCCGTCAGACAATCAGGGCATGATAACGGATACTTCGGCGTTTGGCTCAGCGGTCGGAATGGAGCGACATGGCAGGCTGGGACGTTGCGCCGCCGATTGGGGCTGTCTCCACATCCAGGCTTTTTTCGAGCGCATTGAGTTTCTTGCTCAGCGATTCGTAGAGAATTCGGCGGTCGCGGTCCGGTGGCGGATCATGCTTCGGATCGCACATTTTCAGGGCCTTCTTCCATTCCGATTCGGCCGCCGCCTGGTCGCCCTTGCGATAAAACGCGTCGCCCAGATGGTCGTGCAGGACAGGCTCCTCGCCGTCGGCGATTCTCAGGGATTGACGCAGATAGTTCACGGCATCGTCGAAACGGCCGCGCTGGCGAGCGCCCAGCCGAGGCTGTCGAGGCTGGCGTGGGATTTGGGATTCTGGGCCAGTGAAAATCGAATCATCCGCTCGCCCCGGTCGAGATCGAGTCCGGAATCGACAAGCGTGTATCCGAAGTTGTTGTTGATACCGGGATCCTCGGGGTCCATCTTGTAGATTTCTTCGAGCTGCTGAACCGACTGGCTGAGGCGGTCGGTGTCCTGATAAATTTCGGAGAGTAGGTTTCGGAGATCGATCACCATGCTCTGGTCGAAGGGTTGGCCGCCCTCGCGGGCTTCGAGTTCGGGTCTGAGCAATCGATTGATGGCCCGTTCAGCCTGAGCGTATCGCTCCGCCGAGATGAGCACGCCGACAAGGGAGTAGTTGGCCTGTTTGGCTTCGGCGATGGATTCGCGCAGTTCGATCAGCGTTTTGCGCTCCTTTGTCGGATCGGCCGCACGACGCAGTTCTGTTTCCAGCTTACGGCGGCGCTTCTCCCACTTGGCCACACGTTCCTTATACAGTTCGATGGCCTCATCGTACCGCCGCGCGAAACGGTAAGTGTCTCCCAGCAGGGATTCGAATGACGTGCGACTTTCTGAACGCTCGGCGTTGGTGCGAGCAATTTCGATGGCCTCGTCCCACTTCCGGGCCGACCAGCAAAGGCGAATGAGCGCCAAGTTGAGATCAATGTCGTCCGGCGCGTCGCCCAGCCACGAAAGAGTGTATTGAATGGCTTCGGTGAAACGCTTCGCTTCCTGCAGCCGCTGAAGCAGCGTCATCTGTGTGACACGATTGTCCGGCTCCTTTGCAAGATAATCCTTCGCCAAGGCGACAGCCTCGTCGTGACGCCCGGCCCGGCCGAGGGCGGCGAGATACATGCCCCGGCGGAGAACATCTTCCGGTGAATCGTCGAGCCATTTTTTTGCAGCCTCAATGGCCTCATCCCACCGTTCGGCATGGATAAGTGTGTTGATGAGCATGCTCGTGAAGGCCGAACGCTGGGCCTTCAGGTCGTCGCGGGCGAGAAACTCACGCAGTAGTGTCGCCGCGGTGTCCCAATCGCCCTCGCTGTCGGCAAAGCGAAGCAAATCCTGCAAATAGCCGAGATCGCGCGGGCGATCGGCGAGCAAACTGCGCACCACGACCGCCGCGTCATGGAAGCGCAGCAGCTTGGCAAGCAGGCTGGCCTTCAGCTCGCGGGCGCTGACATCGTCCGGATCGAGGTCGACGGCCCGATCGATCGAAGCCAGCGCGTCGTCGTAATGGTTCACGGCGCCATGACTGCGGGCGATTTCGGCGTGGGTGGCCGCGTCGTTGGGATAATCCTTGAGTATCTCACCCAGTGCCGCCAGATATTCATCGAGTCGGCCCTGAGGCGGAGTCGGCCGTGCTGGTCGTGAGGGCGAGCATGGCCCGGCAACGCGCTCGCTGGGCCCGGCCAGCTTGAGCGCCGCAAAATCACCGAAATACTCGCGGCACTTGTCGATGTCGCCCCTGTTCAAGTAATGAACAACGAGTCGTTCGCGGGCAAGCATGTGCCGCGGATCAACATCGTCGAGTACGCGCCGATACAACTGCTCGCAGCGGCGATACTGGCCGCGGCGCGAGGCAAGTTCGGCCAGGCGAAAGAGCGCCTCGCCCGAGGTTTTGTCGGCCTCAAATGCCGCAAGGTAGGCATTCTCGGCGGCTTCGTCCTGATCGAGCGCGGCATGGGAATCGGCTTTCGCGAGACAGACCCCAACCGACTTGACGCCATTGGCAATGGCTTCATCCGCAGCCTTGATGGTTTCATCCCAGTTTTTCCCGGCGCGAAGGCTGACCGCCAGCGCGGCATGTGCGGGCCCGAGCTTCGGATACTTGTTAACAACGTCGCGAAGAATTGCGATTGCTTCATTCCGCCGGCCGTCCGCGATCAGCAATTGCGCCAGAATCAGCCGGGCATGCACATCGTCGGGCGTGGCGCCGGCCTTTTCTTCGGCGAACTTGCGAAATGCAGCGGCAATGGCCGGGTCGCTTGCCATCGCCATGGCGCGATCGAATTCCGCCGGCCATTTCCTGATTATGCCCGATAGCACTTCATAAGCGTCGGCCGCGTCTGTGCGTCGCACCGCCAAGTCGGCACGGACAAACATGAATTCCGGCGGGACTTCCTCTTTGCTGGAAACCGCGGCCAACAGGTCGCCGGCTTCATTCAGCTTGCCCCGCTCGATGAGGAGCCTGGCCAATGACATCGCCGAATTCGCGTCGGTCGCGGTTTTGGACAGTGCCAATATCTCGGCATCGTATTGACCCGGTTTGCCGATGAGGTCGCAAACTTCCTTCAGCAGCTCCAGCGCGCTGGATCGGCCGACTTCGTTCGGCCACTGCCGCGCCGCCGCCAGGGCATCCTCAGAGCGACCGGCCTTCGCCAGTGCGAGAATTCTCTTCTTTGCAGCGACCCATCCCCGGGTTTTTCATTCAGAGCCGACTCATAGGCCGCCAGCGCGCGGGCGGGTTCATGGAGTGTCGAATAGATGTCTCCCAGTTGAACTGGAACTTTATCGCGAAATTGCTCCATCGCGTCGCGAAGTTCGCGGCTCGACTGCATGGCCTTGGAGGGCGACTGAATCATTCCCGAATACGCCTCATACTGTTCAGCGGCGGCGGCGAGATAGCCCTCCCGCTGAAGCAGTTGTGCCAGCGAAAGTCTGGCCAGCGCGGTCTCCGCAGTGGGCTCGCCCTCATTCGATGCCAGCAGCGCCAGACGAAACTCGGCGATGGCCTCTTCTTCCTTGTGATCACGAATCGCCAGTTCGCCCAGAAGCCAATGGGCCGCAATCGCCTTCGGGCTTCGGGCCAGAACCTGCGCGAGTTGTTCCCGCGCGGCCGCAAGATTGCCCATATGCATCGATGCGTTGGCAAACAGAATTCGGGCTTCATCGAGCGAGGGTTCGATCTGCAGCGCCTTTTCCAGCGCGGTCAGCGCATCGGCCCAATTCTGCTCCTCGAACCGCTTACGGGCGCGATCCAGTTGCCGAACGGCGCGGGGGTCCGGATCGATCGTCGCCGACGGCTTCTCTTTGGCTATGGGGAATTGCGGCGATGGGCCGATCTGGTCGAGCGGCATTCTCGCGCGGTCGGCCGATGGGGACGACACCGAATCGGTGACGCCGCTCTTGTGAACCGTCGGAGTATTCGTTTGCGAGCAGGCCGATGATTGGCCGAAAATCGCGACCGCTGCGATCAAGCCGAGGGAATTGTAAACGCGCGAAAGTCGAGTGCGACGTCGCGTCAAATGAGTTCGCTGGGTCTGGCTCACCGTAATCCCGTCCTCCGTAACGGCATTCTAGTCGAGTAACCGCTATTTTTGCGATGGCCCCTCTTTTCGGCCGGTTTGTCGGCCTTCGCCCTTGCAGCCGTCTTGCCGCTCGCCTTATCGGCTTTGGCCCGCGTCGACTTGCGACGCGGTGCGGCGTCCGGACGCGACGATTTGGCCTTTGAGCGGGGCTTGCGCAGGGCAGCGGCAGGCTCATCCTCATCGGCGACCGAATCACCCTCGGGCGAGCCCTTTGATCGGGCGGCACCGGCCCCCACCAACTCCGGCTTTTTCGAGGACTTGCGCGGGGCATGGGCCGCGGCAAATTTCTTGAACATCGCGTAGAAATTGGCGGCTTCGCGATCCTTGAATTGATCCGAGACGAACTTCTGCCCCTCTTCATGGCTGACATCCTCGGGGATGCAGCCCGTTTTCACGAGATAGGCATACATGTTCTCATCGAGCGGTACGTCGGAATGACCCAGATACCGGTTGCGGAAGAACGCAGCGGTATGGGGCGAAAGCCCGTCCAAGCCCTGCAGGAATGCGTTGACCGCCTTCTTGGACTGGCCTTTCAGGAAGCTGACATCGAGGTGGTGTTGGCTGTTGAAAATCGAATTGAAAACCTGGGTGATTTCCATCGCCGCCTGCCGCGCCTTTGGATAATCAAAACCGATGATCGGCACCAGATCGGCCACGGCGCTGACGCGCAGGTCATTCATATCGACCATCGTTTCCATCAGCTTGCGCATGGCGGCGGCGGCACGCAGCTCGGCGGCATAATTGCTGAGAATGCCCATCACAAGAATCTTCGTCGAATCATCGACATTCTCGATATTCGCCTTGCTGCCGTCCTTCTTCAGCTTGGTGTTGAGCTGCTTGATCTTGCGAACGTATTCCTGGGCGTTCTTCATTCAATGTCCCTTATGAGTATCAAGGGCTCACCGGTCGTCGGCGGCCGTTTCGGTCGTTTCATCCGGGTCGGTATCTTCGCTGTTTTCGTCGGCCGGCTCAACAGGCAGGATCGGGGCCATCAGATTAAATGTGTCGATGGCCTTCTTGATGCCGGGGTCGAGATGGAACCGGATGGCCGGACACTGCCGCAGATTGATGTCCTTTGCCAGCCGCGACTGGATCATGCCTCTGGCGCTCTCAAGGCCCTTCATGGTTCGTGGGCCGTCGCGCTCGTCGCCCATGACGCTGACATAGACGTGGGCCGTCTTCATGTCCGGCGAGACTTCGACGCGCGTGACGCTGGTAAACCGGCTGACACGCGGATCAGCAATGCGGTTGGAGATGGCATCGCTCACCACGTCGCGAATGAAGTGCGAAACTCGTTCTTTTCGAAAGGCCATATTCGTGCAGGCGCCTATCGCGCTTCCTAGAACAACTCGATTTCGTAGTCCACGAGACTTACATACGGATTCTGCCGAACTTCGTCCACGATCTTCGACAGGCAGCTTTCGGTGAAGCGGCTGCTGTTCGACACCAGGGCCACGGCGATCAGGCTTTCGCGGTGCGTCGAGCTGGTCCACCTCGGCCACCGAGACATTGTGCTTGTTGCCCAGCCGGTCTTTCAGGCTTTTGATGGCGCGGCGCTTGTCCTTCAGCGACATGGCATCGGGAATGAGCAGCGAAAGTTGCAGAACGCCGACTGTCATTTTACGTGCTGGTTGCCCGCAGAGAATTGTGGAGCAAGCGAATCGCCAGTTTCACACTTCTCCCTGGAAAACACAGGCCAATTGGATTTATCGAGCAAAAGCACGAGCGTGGGACCGGCTATTATCCGGTGCCACACTCACGCCACCTTTAACCACTTCCGATCTTCATGCCCCCTTCAACGTGCGCGCCACCTTCACGACTTCGAAGGCTTCGATCACGTCGCCCGGTTTCACGTCGTCGAAGGCGGCGATCTTGAGGCCGCACTCGAAGCCGGCCTTCACTTCTTTGGCATCATCCTTGAAGCGGCGGAGCGAATCGAGCGTGCCGTTGTCCTTGACCACAACGCCGTCGCGCACGACGCGCACCTTGTGGTTGCGGTTGATGACGCCGTCGCGAACGAAACAGCCCGCCGCCTTGCCTACCTTGGTGATGTGGAACACCTCGCGCACCTCGGCTCGGCCGCGCGATTCAATTTTTTCCTCCGGCTCCAGCAGGCCTTCGAGGGCCTTCTTAATATCGTCCTTGGCCTCGTAGATGATCTTGTACATGCGGATTTCGACACCGACGGTATCGGCCTTGCGTTGGGTCGCCGGATCGGGAACGACGTGGAAGGCAATGATGATCGCGCCGCTGGCCTGGGCGAGGGAAATATCCGAATCGCTGACGGTGCCGACGCCGGCATGGAGAATGGTGAGCTTCACTTCGTTCGACGGGAAGCTCGATAGCTCCTGCTTGAGGGCGTCGACCGAGCCCTGCGTATCGGCGCGGACGATGAGGTTCAATTCGGGAATCTCGCCTTCGGCCGCCTGAGCAAACATGGACTCGAGCGTCTTCGGCTTGTTCACGCGGATCAGATCGCCTTCGCGGCGGAGCGCGGCCATCTGCTCGGCAATTTCCTTCGCCTCCTTGGCGTTGGACAGCACATAAAATTTGTCGCCGGCTTCGGGCACATCCGACAGGCCGGTGAGTTCGATCGGTGTTGCCGGTCCGGCCTTGGTGATCGAACGACCGTGATCGTCCTTCATCGAGCGTACGCGCCATAGGCGCTGCCGCAGACGAACGTCTGACCGGTTTTGAGCGTGCCCTCCTGCACGATGATGCGGGCAAGATTGCCGGTCTGTTCGTCGCGCTGGGCTTCGATGACCGTGCCGGTGGCGGCAATGGACGGATCGGCCTTGAGCTCGAGAACGTCCGACAACGTGGCGAGATGGGCGAGCAATTCGTCGATGCCTTCGCCGGTGATGGTCGACGTTTTGACTACGTCGGTCTCGCCGC
>JADJRI010000017.1 GCA_016712275.1 Planctomycetota bacterium | reverse complement strand
GTCTCATTCCAGCCCACCCGTCCCAGCAGCAATTGCGCGGCAAAGACTAAAATCAAAGAGCCGACGGCCGCCGCCGCGCCATGGGCTTCCGGTCGTCGTGACTTCCACGCCAGTCCACAAATCGCAACCGCATTGACCAGCAGCGCCGGCAGTACGCTCGACGGCACGGGCCATGCCGCCGCCACGCCAAGCAACATGACGGCCGACGCAACCAGCGCGATGGCGGCGGCCGTTGTGCGATGGGTCCCGGTCAATTTCGCGGGGAATCGTCTCCACAGGAGCAAACCGATCATCAATGCCGGTCCCGCCATGGCACACAAGACCGGCGACAGCACGCGTAATACACCCACGATGTTGCCGGATTGATATCCCAGCAGGCCCAGCGGCGCCATACATGCGAAAGTCTGAATCCCCAGTTGAAGGAGAATGCGCCGAGCGTCGTCGTCCTCAAGCACGTTGTTATCAACGTGCTTGCGCCATGAAAGTGCCATGACCAGCGCGTAAAGCGCCACCGGAATCAACGCCGCGATCATGAATGCCGCGTTTCCGGTCGGCGACCAGTATCGCATGATCGGCGACATGATCGAAAGGAGCATGACACCGAGTGCCATAATCCCGGCGATTCTTGGCAAGACGACCCGCCCCGCCAATAAAGTCAGCCAGCCAGAAGCCGCAATGCAACGGCCTCCAAGCCAATGACAACGCCGCCGCCAAGTTCGCCCGCGCTGGAAAATGCGGCAAACGCCAGCAAGTTCAGCGGAACCAGCATTGTCGAAATGACCAGAATCGCGTGCCCGGTCGTGGGCAGTTTCCAGCGGTGGTGAATAAACAACCCCGCACCGGCCAGAGCGGATGTCACCACAGTGAAGATGATGAATTTCAAAATGGGGATCGATTCGATGCGCGACCACAGGCTGATCACCAGCGCCGTCGAGCAGCAGATAATCAGCAAGCCGCCGATCAATTCGCCCCAGCGAATGTTCTTTTCGGCCATGAAGCCGGCCAGCACCTCGCTAAGCGGCCGGCGTGGTTCCGGCGGCGGTGCGGGCGTTGCGGGAGCAACGGGCGATGCAAAGCGCGCCGGCGCCGTGGTTGATTTTGCGGCAATCAACCGATCGAATGCGTCCTTTTTTTCCGGTGTGGTGCCGGCAGCCGTTGGCTTTGCAATGATGGGCGACGGCGGCGTTGGCTCGGACGGCCACAACTCGGCAATCACTTCTTCTTTTTCGGGCACATCCCCGGCGTCTGAAAGGGGTGTCTCAACGGGGCTTGAAATTGGCGTAAGCGGCGCCGGTTCCCGCGACGTCAAGGATTCCCGTGATTCCTTCGCGACAAGGCGCATCCAATGCGCTCGCGTCGTCGCATCGATTAATTCGTACGATTCGAGATGTTGAAGGTAACGCGCGACCGCTGCGCGGTCGTCGTTGAGCGTCGGCTCATGGCCGGCCCGATCCTGCCTCGGCCTTCCGCCACGAAGCACCCAGGCCGCAGCCATCCAAATGCCGTGGCCGATGATTGTGATAAATCCGACAACAAGAATGATGCCGACAAATATGTCCACGCACAACTCCGACCACTCTAGAACGGCGAACGAAGCCGATTATCACACCAACGGCCTGTCATCCATAGTGAAAAACAAGGGGAATTCGTGACATCCTTAATAAAGGGGCTGCGGCGGCGCCGTTCTTGACAAATCACCCTGTTCGCCGTTCTGGTGCGATGCAAAAACAATGAGAATTCCCGGATGAAATGGAGGGACAGAGGCGCCTTATGCCCATGAGAATTTGCGTCATTGGTGCCGGTCGTTGGGGCCGAAACCACATTAAGACCCCTCAAGTCCATCGGTGCCCTGGGCGGAATCGTCGAATCCAGTTCGGCCGGACGCGAAGCCATTGGGGCCGAGTTTCCGGATGTGAATCTCTTCGCCAATGTGAATGAGGCGCTCATCGCCGGTTACGACGGATTCACCGTGGCCACACCCGCTGAGACGCACTTTGATATCGCCAAGCTGCTCATCGAAAACAACAAACCGGTCCTTGTTGAGAAACCCATCACCCTCAAGTCGGCCGACGCACACGCGCTGAACAAACTCGCCAAAGAGCGGAAAGTCCCGCTCATGACCGGCCACGTGCTTCTCTTTCATCCCGCCATCGTGAAACTCAAGGAGATGATCCACAACGGCAAGATCGGCCGATTGCAGTACCTCTACAGCAACCGCCTCAACCTTGGCACGGTGCGTTCCGAGGAAAACATCCTCTGGAGCTTTGCTCCACATGATATTTCGATTTTCCAGCATCTGATTGGCAAGCTGCCGACGGAAGTTGTTTCCCGCGGCGGCGCTTTCGTGCAGCCGAAGATACACGACAGCACCATGACGATTCTGTCTTATCCCGACAACATCGTCGGGCACATTTTTGTAAGCTGGCTGCATCCGTTCAAGGAACATCGGCTCGTTGTCATTGGCTCCAAGGGCATGGTTTCATTTGACGATTCGAGCGATTCCAAGGAACTGCTCTTCTATGAAAAAGGAATCGACTTCGTCAAAGGCGAGCCGATCAAACGCGACGGCCCGACCGAGTCCATCGCGTACGACAAGAAGCAGCCGCTCACGGAAGAGATGAAGTACTTCATCGACGGCATCGGCGGCGCACCGATCGAACTGGCCAACGGCGACAATGCCGCGGCCGTGCTCGAGATTCTGGAAAGCGCAACCGAGAGTCTTTTGAAGAATACGGCGGTCAGTCTTGACGCCAGAATAACGGCTTCCGCCACGCAGAAGCCTTCATACTACGTTCATCCGACATCATTTGTCGACGACAACTGCACAATCGGCGAAGGGACGAAGATCTGGCACTTTTCGCATGTCCAAAGCGGAACGAAAATCGGCAAGAAATGCTCGCTCGGCCAGAATGTGAATGTCGGCAACAACGTGACAATCGGCGACGGCTGCAAGATTCAAAACAACGTGGCCGTGTACGAGGGCGTCACGCTGGAGAATTATGTCTTCTGCGGGCCGTCGATGGTCTTCACCAATGTCATGGACCCGCGCAGCAAGTACCCCCAGCGCGGCTCGGACTTCTATCACAAAACGTTGGTCAAAGAGGGCGCATCCATCGGCGCCAACGCCACCATCGTCTGCGGCCACACCGTCGGTCGTCATGCGTTTATCGCGGCCGGCGCGGTGGTGACGAAGGACGTGCCGGACTACGCGATCATGATGGGCGTTCCGGCGCGGCAAAAGGGCTGGGCCTGTGAATGCGGCGAATTCCTGCCGAAGTTTGAAAAGGAAGTCGCCTGTCCGCGATGCTCGATCAATTATCGACTTGCGGACAACACACTCTTACCCGCATAGTATCCCCAGCTTCGCACGGCCCAGGCACGATGCCTGACGAGGACACCCGACACCCGAATGTACCGCGAGAAAAAAATCGGCATCGTTGTTCCGGCGTTCAAGGAGGAGACGCAAATCGAGCGTACCCTGCGAACCATGCCGGATTATGTCGACCACATCGTCGTCGTGGATGACTCCAGCCCCGACCGCACGTCGGATGTCGTCCACAGGGTTTCAGAGGGCGATCCGCGCGTTCATCTCATCCGGCACGAGGTTAATCGCGGCGTCGGCGGCGCGATCAGCAGCGGCTATCTGTGGTGCCGCGATCATGACATTGACATCGCCGTGGTCATGGCCGGCGACGGCCAGATGGACCCGGAGGATCTGCCGGACCTGCTCGATCCGGTGGTCGAGGATCGCGCGGATTACACAAAGGGCAACCGGCTGGTGACGGGCGAGGCGTGGCGGAAAATCCCGCGCGTTCGCTATCTCGGCAACTCAGCGCTGACGCTGCTCACCAAAATCGCCAGCGGTTACTGGCACGTCACCGACTCGCAGACCGGCTACACCGCCCTGAACAAGCGGGCAATGAAGCTGCTGCCGCTGCACGATATTTATCCGCGCTATGGCATGCCCAATGACTTTTTGGTGACGCTGAACATTTACAACATGCGCGTCATGGATGTGCCGGTGAAACCGGTTTATGGCATCGGCGAACAGAGCAAAATTCGCATTCGCAAGGTGCTGTTCACGATCTCCACATTGCTTTGCCGCCTTTTTGTGAAGCGGATGGTGCAGAAGTACATCATTCGCGACTTTCATCCGCTGATATTCTTTTATGTATTCGGTGCGATGCTCTTTGTCCCCGGCGTGCTCTTCGGCGCCTATTTATTTCTTTACAGAGCGTTTGCGGGCGACGTAAAGGATACCAGTGCGCTTTTCGCCGTATTCCTGTTCGTATCCGGCCTTCAATCGCTGCTCTTCGCCATGTTGTACGACATGGAAGCCAATCGGGACTTGAAGGGGCATTGATACGCCGCCTTTGTTCGCCTTGATATTCCGAGTCCTAATATTGCCGTGCACATACTCGTCGAGATAAACCATCCCGCGCAGCTCCACATGTTCCGTCCGGCCATGGACGCCTGGGCACGCGAGGGAACGGAGTTTCTCGTTGTCGCACGCGAGAAGGACATCACCACGCGACTCATGGATAACTATGGGATTCCCTATACAACCCTCGCCGCGGTCGGCCGTGGGCTGTCGGGACAGTTCGTGGAACTGGCCCGGCGCGAATTCGGCATGCTGCGGCTGGCGCGCAGGCTGCGCCCGAAGGTCATCACCGGCACAAGTGTTCATGCCGCTCGCATCGCAAGGCTGGTCGGGGCACGGTCCGTCATTCTGTGCGAGGATGATGCGAAGTACATTCCACTCTTCAAATGGCTGGCGTATTCGTTCTCCCATGCCATTGTCACGCCGGATTGTCTCGCCTACGAGAACCACGGACCGCGTCATTTTACCTATCCGGCATTTCAAAAGCTCTTCTACCTGCACCCCTCTCGCTTTGCACCCGATCCCGAAATCGACGCGGCGCTGGGGTTGTCGCAGGGCGATCGCTATGCCCTCGTACGGCTGAGTTCGCTTCAGGCGCACCACGATGTCGGGGCAAGGGGAATGAGCGAGCAGATGATACTTGATGGCATAAAGATGGCCTCAACGGATATTCGCGTCTTTATCAGCAGCGAGAAGAATCTGTCGGCCGAGTTCGAGTCGCTTCGCATGCCGCTTCCGCCGGAGCCGCATGCACGATGTCCTGGCCGGGGCGGAATTTCTGATCAGCGACAGCCAGTCGATGACGGTGGAGGCCGCGCTTCTCGGAACGCCGGCGTTCAAGATCAACACGTTTGCCGGCATCATTTCGGTCATTCGGGAATTGGAGGAAGCCGGTCTCGCATTCGGCTACAGACCCGGGCAGGAGGCGGATCTGCTGGGCGACCTTGGGGCGATCATGGCAAAGCCGAATCACAAAGAGGCTTTTCGGGCAAGGCGAATGGCACTGCTTGCTCGCAAAATCGATCCCCTGCCCTGGTTTCTTGAATTGATTCGACGATTGGCCGATGGGCATTCCATACCCGATACCCAATCATGGTCGCGCGACTTTGTTGCACGCTCACTCGCGTCAGCAAGCACACCCTGAATCCCATTGAACGACAACATTTATTTTACAGGAGTGACAACGGGTCATTCCCGGCTTGTTTTGAAGTATGTCTTCAGAGCGTCCGGAACCTGGCCGGGCGACAAATTCGCAAGCGGCAGTGAATCGTAGGTATGCCAAAGCAGGTGCCGCCTGTCCTGCACCTTTTGTTTTTCAATGAACTGAAGCGCACCGTCCAGCATTTTGGCGGTGTATGTTCCATCGAGCGCCAAGCCCTGCGTTTTTCGCATTTCGTCGATCAGGTGTAATCCCGCGTCGGTCGGCCGCATATCCCTTTCCGAGCGCCGAGCGCACGACCATGAGGTCGCCGCGGCGCACCTTGACATAGGGCACGGTCGTATCGTGCCTGCGCATCAAACGCATGGTTCGATTGGCCAAGCGTGCGACGCGCCCGCGCGAGCAATACAGCTTATAGGACGTCACCACGCCGACAACGCGCGAGGAGAGACCGGCGATTTTCAATCCCAGTGCCACACCTGAGGCAGTTCCAAGACTGCCGAGCGCGACATACACGAAATCCGGTTCCGGCAATTCGCCCGCGTCGATCTGCCGCCGCAATTCCAATGCGGCATTGACATGGCCGATGCAGGCCGGCGGCGATGTACCCCCAGGCGGAATATACATGCACGGCGCCCGATCGCCCGACCCGCATCGCAGCAGTTGCTTCAATGCCCTGGGCAGCACGGAGAGATAATTCGCTTTCACGAATTCGGTTCCCAACTGAATCCCCATGCCAAGATTCGCCCGCACATATTCGGCCGGGGGTTGATCCACAATGACCGCAACCAGTTTCATGCCGAATTTCGCGGCAAAATAAGCGGTGCGGCAGATGTGGTGGCTTCCCGCTGAACTGAATGTCACCAGCGTTTTGATGTCGCGACTTCGGGCCTCGCCGAGAAGAAACTCCAGCCCGCGCACCTTGTTGCCGCCACACTGGGCGTGGCTCATGTCTTCACGCTTGGCATGCAATGTCCCGAGTCCATGCAGCTTCGCAAAGCGGTCGAGCGATATCACCGGCGTCGGCCAATCGCCGAGCGCGACATGGGGAATGGACTCGCGCAGTCGAACAAATCGCTCCAGGAGCGGCATCGCTCCGCGGCCGAGTTCCAACGTGGCGTGGGGTTGAGCTTTCACAGGGCGCCGACTTCCGATTGCCGAGGGTTCTTCAGCAGATTCTCAATCACATGCTCTGCCATCGCCGCAATGGTCATCGACGGCGCAACGCCGGTCGGCGTTGGAAACAGGCTTGCATCGGAAACATACAAACCGGGATAACCATACACCTCGCCGAACGGGTTGGCCACGCCGCGCTGCGGAGAATCCGCAATCACAGCGCCGCCCATGGGATGAACCGTTGTCGGCATTCGCCGTTCAACCCACTGGGGAATGACCACCAGCCGCCCACCGAGTGCCTTGGCCAGTTCGCTCAATCTTGCGATTCGACGCCGGTCGAAATTCGATTCAGCGGAATTGTCCCGCCGAAGCATGAGCTTTCCGGACCGCGACTGCACAATTTTCGACGGGCGATCGTCGTAGCCCATCACGCCGAAGCACCACGCGCGGCCCCGCGCGGGACAGGGTCGATAGTTCCAGGCCCGTCGGCCATGTCGCCAGTTCCATCAGGAACATTCGATCACCCTGCCAAAGATCTATCCAACCCGTTACGGGTGGCCCACTATCGGGTGCCGGTCCATCCCGGATGCCGAAAATCAGCGCGCCCATGTCGCCATTCATAAAGAATCGCTCGCCCAGCGCTCGACTAACCCGCGGCAAACTACCGACCTGGTCGCGGCATCGAAACAGAAGCTTCAGCGTTCCCAGTGTACCGGCCGCAATGATCACGCGCTGCGCGCGCAGCGACGCAGTCCTCGGGCGGCCTTCCCGCGTTGATTGAAAGGCAACCTCATAGCCATCGCCGGATGGCGCGATGGCCATCACCTCATGGAGCGGGCGAACGTCGGCCCCTTTCAATTCGGCCAGCGCCAGGTAGGTTCGATCGAGCGTGCGCTTTCGGCAACAATGCCCTCCCTGCAGCCAGGCCGCCATCTCACGACGAAGCCCTGCGAACGATGGCGCGTGCGCCATTTCTGCTTTCTCCAACGGCCAATCGATCGCGACCGGCAGGCGCACCGGCGAACCGCCCATTTGCCCCCCTGCCTTTTCCAGTGCGGCCGTTCGCTCAAGCAAAACCGGTGTGATGCTCGGTGCAATGATGTTCTGCGCACGAGCGTAATAGGGGTCGAGAAACCCGCGCGTCAGATGACACCATCCTTTTGTGAAAACCTCCGGCGGTGCGGGAACTGTGACCGCCGTATAGAGATGCGACCCGCCCCCCACCGCACTCGCGGTCAGCGCCCCCAAGCCGCATAGCGCATGAACCTCCGCGATTCCGTTGGGTTCGCCCGGGCGCCGAACCAGGGCGCGCTGGCCGGCAGCCATGTCCTCATAGTCGGCGATCGATATGCGAGGCCCGCGTTCGAGCAGCACGACGCGCAGCCCGGCCTCGGCGGACCTCAGCGCACAGACCGATCCGCCAAAACCCGAGCCGATGATACAAATGTCGCAGTCGTAGCCAGCCATGATCGAAGATGATCCTATCCGGTCCGGGTCGGGTTGGATGTGGCCCCCCGCGGGCTGGATGGGGCAGCGCCGCCCACCAACCGGCCTGCGGGTCAACCGTAACCGGGCGTTTCGCGGGATTCTCGCGAAGCGCATCACATCTCCCGCCCCTCCCGCGACCCCTCCCACCCTTCCCGCGACCACTCCCGCTGTTCCCGCGACGGTCGCCACGGCTCTACAATCATACCGCATAGTTCCACAGTCATACTGTATAGATACACAGTATAACTGAAGCATTCTACGGTATGATTGTATGCATATACAGTGCCATCATAGATAGCGACTGGATTGCTGTATAACACTACAGAATGAGTGTATACTGGTTGGCGTGGGCCGGGGGGCCGCGTGAAGGGCGGTTGCCGCGGCTGGGCAAGGACTTACGTGCGTTGGGGGCGACGAGAGACGAGGAGAAATCATGCCGGCGGACTACATTCCACGGGCGGATGGGGCCTTCGACGAGTGGCAGCTTAATTTTCTGACCTATCTCGCGGCCAACGCCTTCACGCTGGGAATTGGCGCAGCCGACATCATCGTGCTTCAGCTGGCCCAGACCGACTGGACCAAGGGCTATGAGGGCATTCGGCGGCTGGCGGCCGAGCTGAGGGCGATCGCGGCCGAAAAGGCCCGGGCCCGTGCCGCGTATACGGCACTCATTCGCTCGGCGACGCGGCGCATTCAGGCGCGGACCAAGACGACGGATGAGGAGCGCCGCTCACTTGGCATCCGGGTGCGCGATGTCACACCCACGGCATCCCCCGCGCCGGCGGTTCGCCCGCATGTGCAGGTGTCAATGGCCGAGCGCCTGCGGCATCGCGTTTTGGTGTTGAACGAGTCAACCGGAGCGGGGCGGGCGGCGGCGGTGGCGGTACGGCAGGCGGCGGCGGGGGCGGGCGGGTGTCACCGGGCGGCCTGCGGCGGGCCAAGCCGAGGGGGACGGTCGGCGCGGAACTGTTCGTGGCATTGTCCGAACCCCATGCCGCCGCCCCGGCAGACCCGGCAGCCTTTCGCTACATTTCGCTGGTCACGGCGGCGTCGGCCGTGGTAGAATTCGCCTCGCCGGATGCGGGCCAGACCGCCCACTACATCGCCCGATGGATTTCAACACGCGGGGCCAAAGGGCCGTGGAGCGAGACGGCGAGCGCGACGGTGGGGGGGTAGCCGCAAGTGTTTTTCGGTGGATACGATACGACATCGGAGGTAGTTTCATGGGTATTTTCGATATGTTCAAGTCGCGCCCTCGCTTGAAGAACGAATAATTGGAAACTTACGCCAACTGTGGGCGTTGCCATTGGCAATGCGAAGGAAGCACGACAAATGGCTTTTAAGTTTGTTGCGGTAGCTAAGGAAGAGTCAAAAACGCGAAGGGACTGATCAATTTCACCTGATTTCGGTGCCGTCCTGCTATCGAATGAAGCGACAGACGAAGAGCTTGGCAAAGAATTTCGAGAAAAGCGGGCTGAGGGAATGACGGACGATGATGTGCGATGGTGGTGGGGGTTGTCTGATCTTGAAAGGCGATTGATGGTCAAGGACGATGAAATTCATCAATTGGCTTGTTTTATTGCGGCTCGCAAAGAAGGCCAAACGGAAGAAGCTGCAATGGCCACAGTTCGCAAGATTCACCCAGTTTATTCGTGTTCTAATCCGAGTTTGGCCCCGACCGGAGAAGATCGAATACTGCCGCTTGAACTCAAGCGACGAATAAATGAATGGCGTGTGAGATCGGCGTGTGTTGGTCCCGAGGGCCAAGCACGGCTACGAGAAATACTTGAAGGTCATTCATCGTTTAATGCCCTTGTACGTGCTGAGATCCGAGCTGGTCGCCTTTAATGTAAATTTGTAGGGATCGTTCATAATATTGAGAGGCCGTCCTGAGAAACCGGGTGGAGAACATATGCGTGAATTTATGTGTCGACGTTGTACGATTGAACAGGACTTGAAGCTGATTCCTCCTGACTTGAAGTACACGATCATCTTTAGATTTGCGTTTATTCCAGCAGAACACTTCGGACAGCCCGATGAGGGTCAACATCTCGTTTCGAAGGATATACGTGTAGCGCTTACAAAGCGAGGATTCGACAGGCTTGGAAAACTGGCGACCGGAACACAAGATCAGCGCAAGATGTTGTTCTGGTACGCGCGAGAAACTTTGGAGCGGGATGAGGACTCCCTGAATGGCGTGGATGCAGAATATTTGAATACTCACGACGTTGACGTAAGTAAGGTGGATTTTCCTATATCAAAGCCGTTTCAATTCTCCCGTCGTCAACCAATGAGGTTCCATACATGAGTTTCCGAATGCTCTAATACCCGCCCAAACTGAACGCGTTTCTCCATTTGGATTTGATTACCCATATTCTGGAGATCGATCATAGCCGACGACCTTCCCGCCGGTGATGCTGAATTTGATGCCTGTCAGATCAACGTCGCCGCCAGGCCCTTGCGGATAAACGAAGACGGCCATACCGCGACTTTCGGCCTTCCCTGCTTCGCAATTGAGAAGCGGCCGACATCACACGCCGACCCACAGGCGTTCGATCGGCCGATCGCGCCACGCCCGGCAAAACCCGGCTTCATGCGGCTTCAAACGATGAATTCCGTTCCATCCGGCTCGCGGAAGTGGATACTGTAAAGGTCCACCCTGCGATCCTGCCAGGTCTTGACGGTGCCGCGATTGCGCTGCCGGCGAAGGGATTCGATGTCGACGTCGTTCAAAACTAGGGTTTCGACATTCTCCCCGCTTTCGGCGGCAATCGCGTCGCGGGCGAAGGGGAAGTCCGACGGCGTGTAAATGCCCGACTGGGCATAGTGCACATCGGCGTTTTCCACGAAGGGCAGGTTACCGGTGCAGCCGGCGGTGGCGACAAAGACCTCGTTTTCGATGGCCCGCGCCTGGGCGCAGTGTCGAATGCGCAGATACCCATAGCGCTCATTGGTGTTGTAGGGCACGAAGATAATTCGGGCGCCCTTGGCGACGGCGACGCGCGCCAGTTCGGGAATTCGATATCGTAGCAAATCAGAATGGCGATTTTACCTCGATCGGTCTCGAACACCTCGACCTTGTTTCCGGGAGAGACGCCCCACCATTTTCGCTCGCTGGGCGTAATGTGAATCTTGTATTGCGTGCCCACGCTGCCGTCGCGCCTGAACAGGCACGACACGTTATAGAGTCGGTCATCCTCGACGACAAAATGGGAGCCGCCGATGATGTTGAGGCTGTATTTCATCGCCATTTGGGCAAGCATGTCCGTAAAACGCGGCGTGAAATCGGCCAGTTTGCGGGCTGCCAGGCCCGGACGTTCCTTTTCGATAATCGATAAAAGCTGGGTGGTGAAAAGCTCCGGAAACACAAGAAAGTCGCTCTTGTTGTCCGACGCCGTGTCGATGAAGAATTCGCACTGGGTGGCGAACTCTTCAAACGAGCGAACCGTGCGCATGCCATATTGTACGAGGCAGATTCGGGCGAGTGAAACGGCGCGGAATCGCCGCTGCTCCCCCTTTGCATAATCAAGATTGGTCCACTCAAGAAAGGTGGCGTAGCCTTCGACGCCTCGTCGCTCGGAAGGTAATTGGGAATGAGCCGCCGAAGCGAAAAGCCGTTGGCCAACTGTACGGTTAATACCGGATCGACAAAGTCCTTTCGAATAACACGTTCGACATAGGCGCTGGCCGACATGGCATTCGAGTGCTCTCCGTAACCGGGGATTCTCCCGGCGATGATAATGGATCGAATGTTGTGTTCCCGACAGAGCTCTTTTCGTGCGTCGTACAGACGGCGGGCCAGTTTCATCCCGCGAAAATCGGGATGGACCATGATCTCAATGCCATAAAGTGTGTCGCCGTGCGGCGTGTGGTTTCGAATAAATCCATGATCTGAAATCTCGGGCCAATTGTGCCACTCGGCATAATCCTCGAACTCCACGATCAGGCTGCTGCTGGAAGCGACGATCTTGCCGTCGAGTTCGACGCAGAGTTGCCCTTCCGGGAAAATCGAAAGCTGGCTTTCGATTTGCTCCTTCTTCCAGGGCTGCATGCCGGGAAAACACTTCAGCGCCATCTCGCGGATGGAATCGTAGTCTTCAATTCGAATCGGCCGAACCAGAATTCGCTGTTCGATTGCTTCTTTGTTCTGTTTCATGGATCACCTATTGAATTTGTTCGTCCTTGAGGATACCACAGTCACTTGACTTCCCAGTATCGTTCGCCGGCCGATGACTTATCCGGCCGTTCACTACCGGAAGGAACGCCATGCCTCCATTTCGACGCATCCTTGTTCCGACTGACTTTTCCGAACTATCGAATCATGCCGCGCTCTATGCCAGTGCACTGGCCGAAATCCATCAATCCGAAATACACTCAGTTCATGTCGTTACCGTGCCGACTCCCAGCGCCCATTGCCGGCGCGACGCCCGGAATGGATGCGGCCACGGCCATGCCCTCCATCGATTCTCTCATTGAGACATCGCGGTCCGGCATGAGTGATTTCATTCAAAAACAATTCGCCGGACGCAAGGTCAAAAGCGAAATACTGGTCGGCCAGCCCTTCAGCGAAATCTGCCGCTATGCGGCCGGGCAGGCGTGCGATCTGATCGTCATTGGTTCGCACGCGCGGGGAATCGTGCATCGAATCTTCATGGGTTCGGTCAGCAAAGCGGTGCTCGAACACGCATCCTGCCCCGTACTGATGGTGCCTTTGGCGGCCGTCTAAAACGATGCAACGCAGGCAGTCATTCCAATTGACTGTCGCGTGGTGAGACTTGCTTGGCGGCGTTTATTGTACCGGAAATGTGGCTATTCATCAAGCGTCCATGCAGACTGACGCGCCCGCCTGAATGCCGTCATTGAGGCACTTTACGGATTCCTTGTCCTGTTCGGACAGGGGAATTGCGGTGTCTCGCAATCTCCCACGACCCACAAATTCATTCAGTTGTTTCACCCGTTCGAAGCATGCGGCCCGACATGAAAATAGCCGCCGCCGCCGCGACAACAAGTATCAGCGAATTCCGGGCGGCAGCGAGTGCCAAGGCCATGACGCCTTTATGTTGCACGAAGAGCGCAATGAAGTCCGAGCCGATGTCCCAGTCGTTCTTGATGGGATTGTCCGGCGCAATGGCGTCGTAACAGGCTGTGCCGATCGCGAAGTGTAGCGCGGCGATGCCGCCCAGCGCGAGAAGCCACCAAGCCGCGCGTGTGTTTCGGGACAGAACATTCGCTCGCGGAGGAATTCTTCCCACGTTGCACCGGTCAGACATCGGACCCAATAGAACAATAAGCAATGCCAACGCGGGGATGATTTCGGCCAGCATCCGAGGCCCGCCAAAGGTCAGTGCGCCGTTCCACGCCCACCACTTCGAAAAGAGCACCCATTGGCAAAGGATGCCGAGCACCAGCCATCGGCCAAGTGACGTCGGATGTGATTTTGAGGGCGACGATGCCGCGCCCTGTAGCTGTCGCGGTGCTTGATCCGGCGAATTGGCGAGCCTCGATTCCGAAGACCGACGCGAATCTCGAAACAGACAAATTGCAGATGGAATGGCGAAGAGCAGCCACGGGGAGTAAACAAACAGGCCGCAGGTGGGGCTGACCAGCAGACCCGCGAGGCCCTGAAGAATGGGCGCATTGAATCCTGCGTTGGGCTCGTCGCCATAGCCGGTGACAAATGCGCTGCCAAACGCGGCGTGCTGATAAAGCAGGGTCAGCGCCCGGAAATACGCATAGGCCGGCGGCCACAAGCGGAAGTTGCCTCCAACGTTCGCGCTGCGAAAGAAAAACCCCCAGCGGAGCGATTGCAATGAAGATGGATGGCAATCTGGACGCGACGGCCAGGCCCGCCAATAGACTCGCGCCGAGCGCGCGCTTGGCGGTGATATTCGCAGAAGTCACCAGGAACAAAGTGCCGACGATGCATACCAGCGGAAGCGTTTGATTGGAAAGATTGGCGCCGAGCTGATGCTGAATTGTCGTGCCGAGAACCGTGAAAGCGGCAAGGGTCGCAGCCCATGGCGCCGAGGTGAATCGGCGAAATGTGGCGGCGATGAGTCCGGCAAACAAGGCACAGGCGGCGACGGCCGCAAACCGCCCCCGGATAAGCAGGGATTTCTCGTCGAGCGACTGCGTCTGATTAAACGCGTACGTAATGAAAAACGGCGTCGCGGCGATTCCGCACCAAATGGGGTATCGTGAAAACGTTCCGCGGTCCGTCGTGACGGCCCAATAGCAAACTTTTTCTCTGTAATTCGTCATCAATTCGAAGAATTCGCCCAGTTCAAAATTGCCATCGCGGAGAACACTGACGGGGATTAATACGTTAGGAATATTGTCGTTGCTGATTGAAGTGATGTTGACCGACGCCGAGACTAGCGCAATGCACAGCCCAACCCAGAATGCAAATCGCAAGGGAGAAGCATCGTTGTAAGTGCTTGCAATTTCAGATAGTTGCAATCGAAGGCTCCAATGGCGCGAGCGCTGGTTCCTTCGATATTATCGAGCGAATCGGCCTTACAGGATAATTTCGATTACATCGAATCGCGTCTGTCGCAGTCATTTCAGCGAATTCATATGGCGAAGCACCGCGGGCAATTTTTTGGCCCCGGCGAATGGATGTGTTAAACTAACCGTTGAATACGAGACAATTGGCCGGTTCTGCATTTCGGCCTGAATTCTGAGTGCAGCGAGGTATCTCATCATGCAAAGAAATTGGTTATCCGTTTTCTCCATCGCATTCGTCTTTTCGGTTGCCATGGCGGTCCTGGCTCCTCAACACGGCTTCGCCTGCCCGGAGCGAGACGAACATATCGCTCGAATGGCCTGCATGGACGACTCCAAGCCATCAAAAAGCGAAAAACCAAGAAGAAGAAGTCGGGCAGCAAAAGCAAGAATGATCGCATTCACATTCGCTGGGGGCAGCGCCGAAATGAATCCGATGCGGAGTATGACAAGCGCTATTCCAAAGTGCTGAAGCGTACGCGACAGGACAAAAAGGACGACAAGTCCGGCGGCGAAATCACCAACGGCAAAGAGAACATCCAGATGTGGACCTATATGGGCCACCCGTTCATTGTTCGAACGGATATTTCAAAAGAGTTCACCGCCGACACGGCCATGTACATGGAAATGCTGCATCGCGACTACGGAGAGGCCTACAAGAAGTTCCTCGGCGTTGCGGCTTCGGTAAAAGAGAAAATTGAGGTGATTGTCTTCTCCGATCGGGCGACCTACATGCGTAATGGCGGCTCGCCCGGATCGGGCGGATTCTTCATGCCGTTTGCCCATCTCAAGAATGACCGCGGAACCAGTTGGGCTGCCAAGCACTACCGACTTCAGCAATTCACCGATGGCATCACGGATTTTGCGAAATGGCCCAAGGGCACTTTGAAGCACGAGGCGGCCCACATGGAATTGCAGCTGCGGCTCGGAATGACGCTCATCCCGGGCTACAACATCGGCATTCATGTCTAAGCGCCGCGCTGGTGGAATGAGGGCCATGCGACCGTGTTTGAGTATTGGGATTTTGACAAGGACGTCGATGAAAATCTGCTGGAAGTGCCGGATCGAGGTCGCTATGCCCCGGTCATCCGTCGACTATACGGCACCGACAAGTGGAAAGACTTCGACTATGTGTGGACGATCGATCCGCAGACATGGTCGGCCGACATGACGTCGGAACAGGGATTTCTGAATTACGCCCAATCGTGGTCGCTGGCGGCCTATATGATGACCGGCGGTCGCGAGGGGCGCAATCACTTCAAGGCCATTTTTAATCTGTCGCAGCGCGTCGGTTCGGACCGACAGACGACTCATCAGGGCGATACCATGCTCGCCTGGCAGGACAAGTTTCCAATCGAAGAGCAGGAGCGACTCGAAAAGGACTGGGTCAAATGGGTCAAGACCAATGTCAGTCGCGAAGAGAAGGTGCCCGACGAAGAGTATTTCCTTCGCCGCATGATGTATAATCCGAAAGTTGTCGACAAGCTGGAGCGGTTCAGCGATGAGAAGGACGTTGAGGCAAACCGCAAGTGGGTGAAAAAAGAAGAAGACAAGCGGCGAAAAAGCAGCGTCGTCGAAAAATAAGATTGACTGTCCCGCAACGAAATTCGGCCCGGCCCATGTGGTCGGGCCGTTTTACTTGCGAAGGGCGCCGCGTCCAAGATTGACTGATACCCGCGTTCGATCGATTGAATCAATCTTGATATTTGCATCGCCCTGGTCAATTGCAATAGAGACCTGCCGGCCGGATTCAAATGTGATGGTGTAATCGCCGGGTACGATCACTTCAAAAACATAACCACCGCCCACATTCGTCTTCTTTTCCTCGCCATTGAGCAATACCGTCGAACCGAACTCGCCTTCTCCAAAGTCATACTGGCCGTTGGCATTTCTGTCGTCATAAAGACAACACCCAGCACGAAAGGTGCCGGAGCCGAACGATGTTGCATATTCCTGAGCCTGCATCAGCGTGTCGGTATAGGTGACATCGCCGGAGGTAAAGCTCCGCGAACAATGGAAATGCCGACCTCGCGCAGTTCATCATGCAGCATGGTCAGGCGATGGCCGCGATTTTCGATTTCCCGATCAATGAACAGGTTGTCGTGTTGTTGTTCAATGATTTCGACAGGGTCGAGCGAGGCTGTTGTTCCATTCCATGCCAGATTTTCTCCGACAAGATTCCAGACATAGCCGTTGGCCCGAACGCGGTCGCCGGGATTGTCGCCGTCGGGATTGCGGTGGGCGAAGTAGTCGCGGACGAGCATATCCTCGCTATGGGCGTTTGCGGCCGCCCTTAAAATGTTGTTCATCGCGACTGCCTGTTTCGGCGACTCATCAATCTGTCCGGGAATGCCTTCATCAACCGTGATGCCGCCGAGTTCCGCTTCGCGTGCCGGCCAGAGCCGTGCGTGATTGATGCGCTCCAGCGCAAGCTGCTCAAGTTCCGTTGCATCGTGAGAGGAATTCGACGAAAGCTGGCCGTCGGTCAGAATACCGCTGTCATTCGGAATCGGGTTTCCGATCAGGGCGAGGATATCGCATCCCGTGAGACAAGCGAAAAGCGAAATGATGGCAATGCAAGCCAAATACGTCGCTTTGTTCAGTTGACGCGTCGCGTTTTTCATTGTGCTTTATCGGGCGAGATTAGACGTCCCTTAGTATAGCCAATTTTGCATGCTCAGTCTGCCTTTCGGCGCGATCCCCATTGAGCAATATTGGGCTGCGCTATTCTGCCACCGGCATTCCACCAAGTGATGTCTGCATGTGTTGCAGGGTGTGCCGGCGGGCTTCACGCTGGAATCGTTCATGTCGCCACAAAAAGCAGGAAGTTATCGGGACTAGCTTTGGCGCAGTTCTTTATTCGAGCCGACGACTTTGAATCCGTCGGTAGCGGCATGTTGAAAAATTGCCACAAACCTAATGTCCAAATGTTGCGAAACGAATAATCTTGATTCTTCGTTAATGCTTGGGCACAATATAGGGCCTACAGCGCATCGCCCACCGAGTCCCACGGGACTCATTTGCAGCATCGACCCACGCCGGAATTGCCAGCGCATGGCTCGCGCCATGGCGGCACACCCAAGGTTCAAAATCCAAACCGGTTCGTCGGAGGTTCGAGACATGCGGCCGTATCCGATCTGCATTATCTCATTCGTCACCGTTCTTTCAGTTTCACTCCTCGCCCTTGCACGGCAGCCCACAGTCGAAGGCAAGGTTGTAATTCAAGGTCGGGAAGATGAGGTTTATCCGCCGGATGTGATGAAAGCCAAGGGCTGGTCGTTCGGGAAGTTGCTCCGGAGGAAAACGCCGCGTGGATTCACATTCAGGCGATCAACGCACTGAAGCCCATGCCGCAGGAATTGTCGGAATCGTTGGACCTTGCGATGACAGGACAATGGCCGGCCGGCGAACAGGGTGAACAGCTCAAGGATTGGATCGAATCGAACCGACCCGCGCTTGAACTTGCGAAGCAGGCGTCCGCGATGCCGCAGTATTACATGCCGTTCTTTCGCGGTGATTCGGACATGCTCATCGAAGCGCTGCTTCCGACGCTGGGTCAATCTCGGCAAATCGCCAGACTGCTCTCTGCGGACGCAACCTTGCAGATATCCCAGGGCAATTCCGCGGCGGCCATCGAGAACTATCTCATCACACAGCGCATGGGCCATCAAATCGGCAATGGCAAAACCCTCATCGAAGGCCTGGTGGGAATCGCTTGCGCCAGCGTGGCCGAAGCAGGCATGTCGCGTCTTGCGGAAAGCGGCCAGGCCGACGCGGAGTCCTTGAAAACTGCGATGCTCGAAATGCAATCCCTGCGGGAAAGCACACCGAGTTTTGAACTCATGGTTCAAGGCGAACAGCAATGGGCCGGTTCCTTCATCGATGACGTCATGGAAAACCGGGCGGGCTGCGAATGGCCATGGGCGAATTCGGCCAATCCCCGCCGAACGTGAAACCGGACGGCTGGACGCGCTTAAGCGCGGCGCTATCCCGTGTGTATTACCCGGATCGCGCGGTCAAGAAACACTTCAATGACCATTTCGACTATATGATTCGGGCGACGGCGAAACGCGACGACGGCAGCATTGGCGAGTTGGTGGATGAGGACAAAATGTTTGAGAAGGTTCCCGCATGGGACATCGTCTCGCGAATGTTGATGCCCTCGCTCTCGCGAGCGCACGAATTGACGCTTCAGGGCGAGAGCAATTTCGTGCGGGCAGAAGTGTCGCTGGCCGTCGCGGCCTACAAACTCGATAAGGGTGTCCCCCCTCCGACACTGTCCGCACTGGTTCCCCAATATCTGCCCGATGTTCCTGCGGACCCGATGACCGGATATGACTTTGAATACGCGCCGGCCGGCGGCGACGGAAAGCCAACGGGAATCGCCCAGCTCACGCGCGAGAGCGCGGACGAACTGCGCAAGAAACGCAGAACGCCGGCCATTCTGACGCCGCGCGCTTCCAAGTGGCGGCGATTCGTCATGGGCTATGCCAAACGGCACGAATTCAGCGACTCGCAGCGATCCTCGGCCGAGGCCATTCTCCGCGATATCGAGGCGCGGGCGGCGTCATTCGAACGAACGCAGGGGGCGACGCTGCAAAGCCTGATAGACGCAGGTCAGGCCGAAGCGGCAATGGCGAAGATGGGGCCGCTGGATGAATTGTTCGTGGAACTGAAGCGTCGGCTCGACACCCTGCCGACGGCAAAGCAACGGGCCTCGGCAAAGGACCAAATCAAGGAAGGAGCGGGCCAATGAGAATTTTGTCGCGCGGATTGCCGGCCATCGTCTTTCTCCTTAGTGCCGCGACCGTGTCGCGCGCCGAGGAAACCATCGACAAGCTCCTAAAAATGATGCCGGGAGACGTGGGATTTGTCATTGTCGTGGAACGGCCGCAGCATGCTTTTCCTCCCGCGATGATCGAACCGGTCTTGAAGGCAATTGCGCCAAACGAAAAATCGGCCGGCGACCTGTTGGAAGCCCTAAAGAAGATCCCGGGGCCATTCGTGATTGGAATGTTACCTCGGCCGGACAAGGAAACCGGCGAGGTCCTCGATACGGTCGTCGCCATGGCGATCGAAAGGCCGGATTCGAACTTTGAAGACTGGTGCGAAAAGCTGTTTCTTCCCGCGGCGCATGCGATGTCCGAAAGTGCCAATGACAAAGCACTGCGTGTCGAGCGCGGCGAAGGAACCCTGCGAATCATGAGCGGCGTCAGCGATGAAATGGTGCTCGGCTTTGCCGTGAAGGACAAGGTCGCTTTTGGATCGAACAAAGCAAACCGCGTCTTGCGTTGGCGAAAAGGCGAATATCCGAAAAAAGCGTGGGTGGCCATGCCGGGCGTGCGACGCCTGTTAAAGTCGCTGCCGAAGGAATCCAACGTGCGGCTGCTGGTAAACCCTCGCGCGTTTGTCGATGCGATGCCGAAGCCCCGGAAAAACTCGTGGGACGAACTCGTCATGAATGTGATTGCTCCCGAGGAGATCGAAGCCATCGCCGTCGATCTCACATGGGAGAAGCGGACGATTCGCATTCGCGCGACCGCGTCGCTGGCGGAATCGTGCAAGGGCATCGGACGAATCCTGTCGCGGGCGTCGACGGAGTGCCGCCAAATCGGCATCTTCCCGGAGGATTTTGCGATGATTGGCCGTCTGGGCTGGTCCAGCGCGCAGGGCGTCATGGACGGCCTTTATTCCATCACCGATTTGTTCGACAAGACCATCTCGAACGAACATCGAGAGGACCTGGCAACGTTCGAAACCGAGACCGGCCTTAATTGGGATGCCGATGTGCTCGGCCAGATGGTCGGCGAAGCGGCCTTCGGCATCAGGGTCGATTTCACACGAAAGAACCCCATCGGCTGGGCGACCGTTTTCCCGCTCGGAGATCACACCGTCTTTAGCAGGCAAATCGATCAGCTCATATCACACTTTGAATTGCCGGTTGAATCGGCTGATCGTGACGGCATGACGATTCACAACGGTGGCGAAAGGATGCCGATCGCGTTTGCGATCATACGTGACACGTTCATGGTCGCGGATTCACCGGAGACGATTCTGGATTTGGCAAAGGGAGCGGGCAAGCAAAATGGCGAGCCGATCGGCAAGGGCATGCGGGCATGCTACAAAAAACTGGAAAAGCCGAATCAAATGGTCGTGATGCTCGACCTCGAAACATTGATGCAAAAGGCGCCGATTATCATGATGGGTGCCGGTCCGAAGTTGGGGCCGTTAATTTCGAATGGATCGATCAGTTTCGCCATGGGTCCAGGGAGCAGGAAGCCATGGCCGAGCTGGTCTGGGAAATGGGCCGGCCCGCGAATCGATCAACCCAGGAGCGCGGCGAATCGGACGCGTTGATCGCCGTCGTTGAAGTGGCGACCGAGTCGCTCGTCAATGCAAGAAATGAGGCCAAAAAGGTCGTCAGCATGGCGAACATGCGGGGAATCGGACAGGCCATTTACATTTATGCCGCGGATCGGAAAGCGCGTTTCCCGGAAAGCCTCGAGGAAATGCTGCGCGTCGCGCCGAATACGATCACGTTGGAGTCTTTTTCGATCGCCTTACGATGGTTCCGGCCCCTCATCCTTCGATGAGCTCACCGAAAATTCCTACCTCGTGTATCGGCCCGGGCTCAACCACAACTCCCCGCCCGACGAGATCGTTCTGGCTGAGAAGGCAATCTTCGCCGGAAATGGGGCGAATTTCCTGTTCGTCGATGGCCACGTGGAGTTCATTGCCGAACCGCGCGCCAGTGAGATCATCGAGCAGATCAAGTCCGGTGCGGAAAGCGTGAAGCGATGACGTGGATTCCTGCCCGATAACCAAGTTCATTTGATTCAGCATTCGGCGGCGATTAAACTTATGTGCGTAGTGGACGGCCGCTTTTTGAGCGGCTCGCCGACCTATTCCGCCATATTCATTAACAATTGGGGTGCCGTGATGCTGCGCAAATCTGTGCTGTGCTGTCTTGCCTTCTCAGTCATGGGAATTATCGCCTGTGAGAAATCGCCGGAACTCGACAACCGTGCTCAACTGGCGGCCGGCGACTTGGGCCTGATGCCGGCCGGTTTGCCAGCGAATGACGCGAGCTATGTTTCGAATCAGTCGGACGTAAAATTCTGCCGGAGCGCACGATTTCCTTTGAACCTCTGGACACGTTCCGGGCCAAGAATGCGGCCAGAGCCGCGAAGGGATTGGCGAAGTCAAATTCCACAAAAGCAGAAGATGACTCGGGTACAAAGGTTACTGCGAAGTCAGGTCAGAAATCAGGCGACAAAGAAGCCGGCCACGGCCCCATTTCAGCGATCAAAGAGGGCGCCAAAGGTCTGTTTGGCGGCCTCCTTGGCAGTGGCAAACCTGCGGCGGCGGAGGCGAACAAAAGCGAATCGGATGAGACGGATGCAGGCAGCGATGCATCGTCGGACGATGAAGAAGGCTCCAACGACGAGGAAGAAGCAACCGATGACGACGACGACGATTCAAAGGCCGAAGATGATGACGATGCTGACGCAGACGATTCGTCGGATGATGATGACGACTCTGATGATGGGGACGACGGCGACTCAGACGACGAGGACGATAGCGAACCGTCCGACGACGATGAATAAGTTGTGAGTCTCAACGCAACTAAACTCAAACGGCCCGGTCGATCTCGATCGGGCCGCTTTGCTTTAAGAAAACAACACGGGCATCGGGATGCCGGTGCCTTCGCTGCGACGCGGCGCATCGGCTTCAAACACGCCGGGGATATTCTCATCGCATTCCGGGCAGTGGCCGGGCCTGGTCATGCGATTCTCGCGAACATAGAAGCCGTAACGATCGATGACCATCGCTTTGCAGTTTCGGCAGAAGGTGTGTTCGAGATCGCCGAACGCGCCGGGTATGTTTCCCGGATAGACATAGTGAAGGCCCGCCGCCCTTCCGAATTCATGCGCGCGGAGCAGCGTTTCAGCCGGTGTTCGGCCCGGTTCCATCATTTTGTACTCGGGATGAAATGCGGTGGCAGGCCAGGGAATGTCGCGGGAAACGCCCGCGATGAATTTCGCGATGGATTGCAGTTCGCCGTCCGAATCGTTGAAGCCGGGAATGACAAGCGTGACGATCTCCACCCAGAAGCCCATCGAAACCAATTGCTCGATGGTGGCGAGCACGTTGGAAAGAACGCCGCCCAGCTCGCGGTAGTGCCGGTCATCGAAGCTCTTGAGATCGACCTTGTAAAGATCGACGTGCGGCCGGAGAAATTTCAGCACTTCGGGCGTGCCGTTGCCGTTGGAGACAAAGCCGCAGGTGATGCCGTGGTCCTCGCCAGCTTGAAAATCTCCACGGCCCACTCGCTGGTGATGAGCGGCTCGTTGTAGGTCGAAACCATGACGCGGACATCGTTCTCAAGTGCCGTGTTTATGACATCTTCGGCATTGCCGAATCGCGGTAGGCTGGCGGCCTTGTCGTCGCGCAGCGCCTGGGAGGTGACCCAATTCTGGCAGTAGCCGCGATGGAAGTCACAGCCGAGCATGCCGAACGAGAGGGCGTTTCGGCCGGGAAAGGCATGATAAAACGGCTTCTTCTCGATCGGATCGACCTGCACGCCCGCAACATAGCCCGCCGGAACGCGAAGCTCTCCGTCGCGGTTGAACCTCACGCGGCAGACACCGGCACGCCCCGGCTTCACGCTGCAGCGGTGGCCGCAGGCCAGACAGCGAATGGCGCCGGCTTCGCTGCGAATGAGCGCGGGATCGGCCGGAATGGTGTTGTCTTCCAAGAGGGTTCGCAATGAGGTGGTTGCCGCCATGTCTGAGTCCCGCTTGCGTTGACGCGATGGCCTCACATGGAATTATAGTCGCCCTTGAGAATCTATGTGAAATTCCCGCGAGCCCGGCGACTCATCGGCAAGAGCACCAATTGGGGAGAGTTCTCATTGGGCGATCAACTTCGCGGACAGGCGTGCGATTTTTTGCCCAAGGCCCTCGATGGTTTGCTGCTGAGCGGCATCCTTGAGCTGCCCTTCCGATGTGAACGCCTCGTGGGCCTTGCTGATCGCCATTTGCTCAGGCAACACCAGAACACTGATGTTGCCGAGAATCGACCGCAAATGCACCAACCCGCGAAGCCCGCCCAGCGCCCCCGGCGATGCGGCCATCAGTACGGCCGTCTTCCCCGCAAACGCGACGAGCGACTTCTCGCCCGGCGCCGGCCGCGATGCCCAGTCGATGGCATTCTTCAAAGCCCCGCTGACGGAGCTGTTATACTCCGGCGACGAAATCAGGAAGCCGTCGGCCGCGACGAACATTTCCTTCAGCTTCTTTGCGCCATCCGGCGTGCCTTTCTTCTCAACATCCTCGTCGTAAATCGGCAGGTCAAAATCGCGAAGGTCGATAAACGTAAGCGGCAATCTTCACCAACTTTTTGTTATACGAATCCGAACGAAGGCTGCCGGCGTAAGCGATTAGCCGGGGTTTTGCACTGCTCATGTTTCTCGATCTCCTTCTGTCTCAACGCCAAGGCCATGCTGCCTTGGATGTGTCGGTAGTTTAGATGGCGAAACCCGTGGCGGCATTACACAAAATCGAACAGGGCTGCGACATTCGCAGCGGGACAGGAATGCCGTGATGTGCCAAACGATGCCGCCTTTCTTTGAGAGTGCTTGGTATCTGCACGAAACGGCCATGCCGCTTGCTCAACATCCCTTGAACATTTGCCCGCCGCCGACATCCGCCGGCAGCCGATCCAGCGTCCCGCTCGCCGTGGTGATGCAACACCCGCCAACGCGGACGTGCTTTTTCCCGTCGCCGGCATCGGTCACGATCACGCGAACCAGCCCCGCCCGGCCGCCGGCCTTTCCCTGGGCACAATGAAAATCCGCCCGGCCATTGATCATCGAAACGATGCCGCAGTTCACAAGATTGAGCCCCAGCGGTCCATGTGCGCTGCCCGTGACCGGGTCTTCATCGACGCCGGCATTCGGCGCAAAAAATCGGCTCTGCACAACGGTCGAAGCGGACACTGTTTGCAAACAGGTCACAAAAACCCCGCGTAAGTTCCCCGCGCGTTTGCAATATTCGATCACGCCGCCCATGTCCGGCTTCATCTCGAAGAGAACCGGCAGCGATTTGACCGCGAAATGAAGGTCCTCGTCATGGGTGCGAATCGGCTTGAGCCGCAAATCGACGGCATCCATGTTGATGCCCAGATGCTTGAGCAGCGGCGGCAAATTGACCGGCGTATCCATCGGCTCGCTGTGCGGCGTGTCGATCCAGATCGTCGCATTGCCGCCGGCCGTCAAGGGCTTTTCGACGCGTACGGTGATGATGCCGCTTTTCGTCTCGATCGGAATGATCGTGCCCGGTTCGTCGAATGCACCAGCAAACCGCCCCTCCTCGATGAGCGCATGAACCGCGCCGATGGTCGCATGCCCGCAGAACTTCACCTCGCACCCCGGCGTGAACCACCGAAACCGAAGCGCCGCATCCCGCGTGGTCGGCTTTAGGACAAATGTCGTCTCGCTGGCATTGAACTCGGCGGCGATGAGCTGCATCTGCCGCTCGGTCAAATCATCCGCATCAAAAACCACCCCGGCCACGTTACCGGAATAAGAGGATTGGGCGAAGGCATCGACAAGCTTGAAGCGTTGAGAAGTACTCGTCATATTGTAAATGGTCCTTTGAGTGCCGAACTTGCGTCACTCCCACTCAATCGTCCCCGGCGGTTTGCTGGTGACATCGGCTACCACCCGGTTCACGCCGCGGACTTCGTTGGTGATTCGCGTCGAGATCGTGGCGAGAATCGTTGGGTCGATATGCGCAGTCGGCTGTCGTCGTCGGTCGATTCGACGAAGCGGATCGCGATGAGGTTTTGGTCGGAATATGCCCGGCCGTCGCCCATCACGCCGACGCTTGGCACCGGAATCAAAACGCCGAACGCCTGGGCGATTTTGCGGTACCAGCCGGCCGCGACGATTTCCTCGATGATAATCTGGTCGGCTTGCCTGAGCAGTTCACACCGCGCCTTGGTCACCTCGCCAATGATGCGCACCGCGAGGCCGGGGCCCGGGAACGGGTGCCGCCAGACCATTTCTTCAGTGAGGCCGAGCAGTTCGCCGATCGTGCGCACCTCATCCTTGAACAAATCGCGCAGCGGCTCGACGAGTTCGAAGCCGAGTTCGGCGGGGAGCCCGCCGACGTTGTGATGCAGCTTGATATTGGCGGCCGTGCCGGCGGCGGAATGGCCGCTCTCGATGACGTCGGGGTAAAGCGTGCCTTGTGCCAGATAATGGGCGTTGGGTATTCGAAGCGCCTCGGCCCTGAAAACATCGATGAACTCATGGCCGATGCGGCGGCGTTTTTCCTGCGGGTCGGTAACGCCCTTGAGTCGCTCCAGAAACCGCGTCTCGGCATCGACGATGTGCAGGTCCATCTTGAAGTGCCCGCGAAAGACGGCCTCGACGCGGTCGCGCTCACTGCCGCGAAGAAGACCGTTGTCGACAAAGATCGGCGTCACGCGACCGGGAATCGCGCGGTTCAGCAGGGCGGCCGTGACGGACGAATCCACCCCGCCCGAAAGGCCGCAAATTACCTGCGAGTCGTCGCGCACCTGGTTGCGAATGTTGGCGACAAGATTTTCGACGATGCTTCCCGCGTTCCAGTCGCCCCGCGCCGCGCACACCTCATACAGGAAATTTCGAAGCAACTGGCTGCCTTCGGGCGTGTGGGTCACCTCGGGGTGAAACTGCACGCCGAAGATGGCTCGCGACTTGTGTCGCACCACGGCGTTCGGACAATTCCTGGTGCGGGCCAGCACGGCAAAATCCCCGCCGAAGTCGGTCACCATGTCGCCGTGCGACATCCACACATTCGTCTCACGCGGCATGTGCGCCACAAACGGATCGGCCGCCAACACCTCCAGCCTCGTCCGGCCATACTCGCGCCGGGCGGATGTCTCCACCTTGGCACCGAGAAACTGACACGCGGCCTGCATGCCATAACAAATGCCGAGCGTCGGCAGATTCATGTCGAACAGGCCGGCGTGCGGCTGGGGCGCGCCTTTTTCATAGGTGCTCGACGGTCCGCCGCTCAGAATGAGGCCGATGATATTGTGCCTGCGCAGTTCATCGGGGCTGACGCCGGGGGCGAAGATGAGCGAATGCACCTTGTTCTCGCGAACGCGCCGCGCGATGAGCTGCACATACTGGGAGCAAAATCGAGAATGGCGATGGTTTGCGGAGGCATGCCGGTAATTTAGGGAAAACCTCGATGTTGAGAATCGACTCGCCTGTCCTTTCGATCTCGCCAAAAAAACGGCGGCCGCGGCATGAGTTTCATCGCCGCGACCGCCGAGATCATCGCCCTCACACGCCCTTGTCCACACGCATATCGTCCTGCCCGTCAGTTAAAGTATGGATCATCCTTGATCACCGTGATAACCGCCGGCGCAAAGTTGGCACGCACCTGGGTCTTGGAGCCCGCCTCGTTGCCGGACGTATCGCCCAACGAAATAAAGCACTCCACCAGATTGCCAAGCCCGAGACAAAGCTCATCTTCAGAATGGTTGTTATCCGTATAGGATGCGAACGAGTGAAGCGGCGTCAGGATCGAAATAATTCGATGTCCCGGCGGCGCGGTGTACACGACCTGCCACGGACTCGATCCCCCGGCCGTCGTCCAGTCGTCCTCCGTCTCCTCGGCAAACATTTTCACCCGAGCCTGCAGCGCTGTCGCCCCGCCGTGGATGAAATTCGCGCCGGCCAGCCAGGCTTCCATTTCGACATAGGGGCCGTTTCCGTCGAAGTCGCTGTCGCCTCGAACGTGGGGCGGCCGATAGGTAACTGCCTGCAGATTCACCGTGATATTCTTCGGCTGGGGCGGATCGGGCTGGAGAATCGGCAGCGTGGAAATAACCTTGTTGTTCCACTTCACCTGTATCAAGGAGCAATCGAGCGACATCGGAATGCCGTTCGCCGCCAGATTGATCTTGCCTTCATAGTGCGTCGCCAGCGTGAGCGCGAAAGTCACATCCACGAATTGCCCGCCGCGGAGCATCGACAATTCCAGCGTTTTTCCGTCCGGATCCTTGCGATCAAAGTCGTAGCCATACAGCGTGATCGAATTCACTTCGTCGTCCAGGACGCGCCGAACTTCCACGTTATCCGGCGTGAAGCCGAGAAAGGCCGGCGGATATACCGGAACCGGCTTACCGGTGAATTCGCTCTTGAGACGATCGAGCGCCTCCTGCACGCGCCGTGCGACAAAGTCCCCGCCGCAATGGCACTCACCGTCGTGGCTTTGATGCCCCGCTGCAACACTTCGTCGATGTCGGCCTTCAGATCGTTTTCCACCGCCGGGATTTGATCCTTCAAATCACGCACGATGTCCTGCCACTGGGCGCTGTTGATGTCGATCGCGGCAATGGCCGCCTCGATTTGATTTGCGATGTTATTAAGGGGATCAACAAGGCCCCCGATACCGCAGGCCCCCATGGATGTGCACCCGACCACGCAGGATAGGACGGCCATCGCATAGCCGGCTCGTCTGGTGCGCGACATCAACTTGAACTGTCTCCAAAAAAACGCCATCGCTCGTCTCCATTTCCGCGAGGAAATCATGCAGACACCACAATCGGGCTACCCTTCCCGCATGTGCCACGGGGGAAACATGCGTCAAATTCCGGCCGCATTCACAATTGGCCTCCCTGCAAAACGATGTGCCCTAAAATAGGCCCGTTTCAAGCCGATACCGCGAATGGAGCGCCCGGCGGCCCGCTTAGCGATTTGATGCATGAGATGGTCGACGCGAAAGGAATCCCCGCCCGCATCGTTCGAATCAAATGGAGCTGGGGCTTGAGTTCAAGACATTTGTTCATTTACCTGGAGAAACAGCATGAAATGCAGCATTGCGCGCCGAACGCTTCCACTCATGACTTTTACATTCCTGCTCGTGTTGTTTGCGGGAAGCGTCCAAGCGGATGAGCTGCGGCGGCGCGGCATGATGGGAATTCAGCCCGCGCCCGGCTCCGGCAAGGGAGTGCTGCTGGGCGGTGTGCTGCCGGCGATGCCGGCCGAAGAGGCGGGCCTCAAAGCGGGCGATCGAATTGTGAAGATCAACGAACACGACGTTCGCGACATGCCGGACTTTATGAATTACATGCGAAAGTTTTATGGCGGCGACACCGTCACATTCACGATCGAACGCGATGAGGAAACGCTGACCAAGAATCTGACATTCGAACCACGTCCCAAGGAAACATCCGAGAATACGATGTTATTTACGACCACGTGTCGGTAAAGGGTCTGAAACTCCGCATCTACATCACCAGACCAAAGGGCGAAGGCAAACACGCGGCCGTCCTATTCATGCCCAGCCCGCTGCCGCAGCCCATGGAGTTTCCACCGCAACTGTCGCAACACCCGTACAAACTGCTGATCGCCTCGCTGACCAAGGCGGGCTATGTGACCATGCGTGTGGACCGCGCGGCCGTCGGCGACAGCGAGGGCGATGATCCGCTCAAGACCGATTATGCGATGGACGTGGAATCCTTCCGCAATGCCATCAAGCGGCTGGGGCAATATGAATTCGTAGATGCTGGCCAAGTCTACCTGCTCTCGATGGGCCTCGGCAGCGCCCTGACACCCACGGTGGCCGAGGGATCGCCACTCAAAGGGGTGGTGACGTACGGCTGCACGGTTGTCCGGCCGTGGCACCAGTGCATACCGGAGATGATGAGGCGCATGTGGGACTTGGAAACCGTCGAATCCGGCGAAATCGACAAGCGGGCCAAGTCGCTCGAAGGATTCTTGAAACAGTGCTCGAAACCCGGCTCGAAACCGGCTGAAGTCGTCAAGGACTTTCCCGAATTGGCGGCCATTCAAGCAGGCATCTTCCCGTCCGCCGACAACATGCTGGGCATGCCGCTCCACTACTATCAGGACATCACCAGGCAGGACCTGCAGGCCACCTGGGGCCGGGTGAGCGTGCCGGTGCTGAGCATGTGGGGCAACGCGCCGATTTTCAGGCAAATCGACGGGACTGCGAACTCATCGTCGACACCGTGAACGCGAAACACAAAGGTGCCGCGGAGTTTCGCGTGCTCGAAGGCATCGACCACGGCCTCAACGCAGCGGAGGACATGGAAGATAGCTATCTCACCGGCAACAACGGCGGCGAGCACAGCGACGCCGTCGCGGAAGCCGTGATCGGCTGGCTGAAGCAAAAGACGAAAAAGGCGTCATAGTGCGTCAATTCGCCGGCGCAGCGGTCATGCTCGATGCCCGATCCGTGGCAACCACCTGCTCATGCGTCAGCTTGTCTTCGCCGAACCGCACCAGCCTCGCGGAATTAAACACAACCACGAAGCTGGACATCAAGTGAAGGAACGCCGCCACGGTGGGCGGAATGATGTCGAAGGCACCAAGTGCCATCACGGTGACAACGAACAGCACGCCAAAGACCAGATTCTGCACCACAACGCGGCGCGTCGCCCGCGAAAGGCGCACAAGAAACGGAATGCGCGTCAAATCGTTGTTCAGCAGGGCGATCGACGCCGACTTGATCGCCACATCGCTGCCGGCCGCCCCCATCGCCATGCCCAGATCGCCTGCGGCCAGTGCGGGCGCGTCGTTCACGCCGTCGCCGACCACCATCACGCGATGGCCCTGCTTGCGCATCTGTTCGACGAGATCGAGCTTTTCCTGTGGCAAACAATCCGCCTTGTATTCCGTGCAGCCCATTTCCGCGGCGACGCGTTTGGCGACGGCCGCCCGGTCGCCGGTGAGCATCGCGACGCGGCGCACGCCGGCATCGCGCAAATCCTCAACCGCCTGGCGGGCGGCGGGGCGGGTGCGGTCTTCGAGGCCGACCATGCCGAGGATTTGATTTCCCTTCGCGACAAAGAGCTGGCTCATGCCCTCGGTCTGCGCGATCGCATCATTGAGTGACGATGTATCGACACCCTGCTCGCTAAGGAAAGTCTGACGGCCCACGAAAACGCGGTGGCCATTCACCTCCGCGATGACGCCCTTGCCGGGCACCTCCTCGAATTTCGCATGCTGCGCGATGGTGATGTTCGCCTCGCGGGCGACATTCATGATCGCCTTCGCGGCGGGGTGGTTGCTGTTCTGCTCGGCGGCGGCGGCCAGCGCCAACAACTCGGCGCCGTCGGCGCCGGGCGCGGGAATCAGCCGCGTGACGGACAATTCGCCCGTGGTGAGGGTGCCGGTTTTATCAAAGATGACCGCCGTAAGACGGCCGGCGCTTTCGAGATGCGACACATCCTTGATGAGAATCCCCAGGCGCGCCGCGCAGCTTAGACCGGCCACCATCGCCGTGGGCGTCGCCATGATGAGTGCGCAAGGGCAACTGGCGACGAGCATGGTAATCGCGCGGCGAATGCCGTTGTCGTCCATGGTAAAGAACAGAACGAGCGCGGCCAGCATGAGCACGATTGGCGTATACCACACGACATATTGATCGATCAGTCGCATGATGGGAATGCGGGTGCGCTCGGCCTGAAGAATCAAATCCTGCACCTGTCCCAACGTGGTTTCGCCGCCCACCTTGGTGACCTCGACTTCAAGCACACCGGTGAGATTCGACGTGCCACTGAAGACCGGGTCCCCGTTGCGCTTGTCGACCGGAAGCGACTCGCCGGTGATGTTCGCCTGATTCACGGTCGAATCGCCGCGAATAACGCGGCCGTCGGCGGGAATGTTGTCGCCGGGTCGAACACGAACCACCTGCCCTTTTTCCAGAGACGTGGCCTGAACTTCGCGCTCGGCTCCGTTCACGACGAGGCGTGCGGTCTTGGGCGTGAGCTTGATCAATTCTTCAATGCTGGCACGGGCGCCGATGGCGGTTCGGGTTTCGACCAGCTCAGAAAGCAGCAGGAAAAAACCAATGACACCGGCGGCGCGATAGTCGTGCGTGGCAATGGCGGCCACAATCGCCAGCGCGACCAGCTCGTCCATGTGCATGTGGCCGGTGAGAATATTCTTGAGCGCATGCCAGAGTATTCGCGTGGCCAAAAGCAACGCGCCGACGGCTGCGGCCAGATCCATGTGGAATTCATAAAGAAACGTGGGCGCATACTGGCGATCCCAAAACAGCCAAGCAAGCCGATCGAATATCGGCTTTGCAATATGCCGGTCGTTTTCGATCACCGGACTGACGAGCTGAACGATGTAGCTGGTGACAATGAGAATGCCGCCAAGCAGCGTAACAAACAGCCAGAAATTGGCCGTCTTGGTTTCAATCGATGCGGCCGCATGTTCGTGAAAATGGCTGTGATCGTGATGATCGTGACCATGCCCGTGATCATGTTTGTGGGCATGGTGCAGAACTTCCGATTTTGTAATTCCGAGAATTTGATGTGCCATTGTCGATTACTCGTAAAATTCGCGGGCCATTGCAATCGCCCGAATCACCCATTCTTTTTTTCCAACAAAACTATTCGTGCCTGCCGGATTCTATCACCAATTCGCCGCATGACGCACTTGCGTCCGGCCTTAACCATCCATTCCATCACCGACGCCCAGCCTATCCCACTTCGCGCGTTTCGAAGAGCGACATCGCGAGCAGCAGGAGCGCAACAACAAATAGCGCGGCATAGCCGAGCGAGTTTGCGATGTAGCCAAGCGGAATCAGGCGGCTTTCCTCCAGAGCATCAATCATCCAGAAAAACTGAAAGTTTGGAACCAGAGGATACAGGTACTCGGCCCATTTTGCGCCATTTTCCGCCTGTGTCTTGATCAACTGATCGGAGGAGAGCCCCACCATCACGATGATCATATTAATCAAAAAAGTCGGCACGACGGAAAACCGCGTGGCCGCCGCCAGCGCCGTCGCGCCCATCATGGCGATCGCCCCCAGAATCAGGGCCGATGCCTTGATCACCTCGAATCCCTCAACCTTTCGCGTCGATTTCGTGAGGAAATTGATGTTCTTTCGCCACTGCACATCGTCCACCACTGTCAGCAGGTAGGCACGATCCTCATCGCTGATGGGACCCTTCCAATTGGACCGGACGAGCTGGCCCTCATGACCGGCAAAGGCCATTTCATTGTCCCGCCCGCGCAGCGTCACGATGTCCTTCAAGACGCCCGGCTGCACAGCCGCCTGCGGAATGATTCCGATGTCCTGGGTCGTTTCGTACACCGCGAACTTAAAATCGCGATCGACAACCAGCAAAATGATGCCCCCGATGGTCAGCGCGGGCAGTGCGAGCGTGAACATCGCGGGCAGAAACCGCCAGCCATACACAAAATTAAGTACACCGGCAAAGATCATGCACAAGACCATGACCCCCGGACCGAGAATCAGTACGGTGACATCCGAAGATTCCGCGGCGGTTTGCAGCACGCCGTGTCGCATCGACATCAGAAATGCGACAAGCGCCAAATAGTGTGCCGAGAGCAGAGCGCCGAAGAGTCCGACATATTTCCCGAAAATGAACACCGGCCTGCTGATGGGCTTGGCAACCACCGTAAGGACGGTCTTGTCCTCGATTTCGGAGTCCAGAATTCCGGATGCGACAAAACAGGCCAGGAACAAACCCTGAATGAGCAGCGTAGACAATCCGACGTCCCGCAGCATTTTGTTGTCGTCATCGAGGGTCCAGCCCGTCATGGATGGCGCAAGGGCAATGCCGCCAAGTGTGACAAGCACGATAATGCCATACACCGGCTGGCGAATCGACTGCAGAAATGTGTTTTTAGCAATTGCCCAAAGCTGATTCATGGACTAACCATACGCAATAATGACTGAAGGTGGGACGCTGCATCGACCGGGGCCAGAGCGCGATCTGAACTTTCTACGATCGCGCGTAAGAATGGGTCGCCGATGTCGCCAAAAACTATTCCTACCGATCTTTCGGCGGTCTTTGGAAAGAGATGTTACGATGGACCGCCGGGGTGCTCAAGTCGCACGGGGCTTCGGATCTAGTTCGTGCGACCCACGCCGGAAACCGGCCGCCGCCGGGAATCTGGTTCAATTTTAGTTATGTGGACGTTGTCGCTATGCAAGCAGGGTTGCAGTCGGCGCGAGCCGACGCTCATTGCTCCATTGCAGGTAAAACCCGGTCGGGACTTGGCATCCGGGCGACAAGACCTACAATGGCGCGGCTTCCGATCGGAAAATCTCGTGTGAACGCGCCTTCGGCGCGCGGGCGCAAATTCGGATTCATTTAGAGAACTGCATGAGTACGAAAAAATCGGTATCCGGCATTGATCGACGCGGCGAATGGGTCGCCATTCTCGGCGCGTCGGTCAGCTTTGTATTTGCCTTATTGCTGGCCTGGCTCTCGATCTGGAGCTCCAGCAGCAGCAGCGCGCTCTGGGCCACGTCGTTCCTCGCGTTCGGCGTCACCGGCATCTGGAAGCTGTGCTTCATCCAGCTTCACCAGCAACGACTTCTCTCCGAAGAACAACTCGAAGTGGCGGAACTCGAACGCCTCCGACAGGACAAGCTCGGCGGTGCCCAAACCATTTTCGACGAGGAAGACCTCGATCAAATGGAGGCCCTTTCGATGGGCCGCCGCCTGCGATCCATTCAAAAATTCCTGATTCCCGTTGTCGCATTGACGATTGCAGCGCTGCTCTTGCTGGCCGGCTTCTCAATTTTTCCGACCGGCTGGCAATTTCCTCCGCTGGCCGAAGCGTCCACGATCAAAGAGATTCAGCACGCGGAAGTCATTCTTTTCTTTACGGGTGGCTTTGCATTTGTCGCCTTCATGATCTCCCGCTATGCCCTTGGCATGAGCCGGGTGGCACAATGGAACGCCCTGCGGGCCGGCGGCAATTTCATGTTCGGCCTCAGTGCCGCATGCCTCGGCACATCCATCGCGCTGCTGTGCGAAATCTCCGGACTTGCCGGCTCGGACGAGGTGCTCGGACTGATTCTGGGCGGCTTGCTCGTGGTATTGGCGATCGAGTCCATCATCAACTACATCTTCGATTTCTATCGTCCGCGCGTCGAAGGGACAGAGCATCGCGCTTTTTATGACAGCCGCCTGCTCGGAATGTTCAGTGAGCCGGGTGGCATTCTGCAGAGCGTCGCCAAATCGATTGATTATCAATTCGGATTCAAGGTCAGCGAAACTTGAGCCTATAGTCTCATGCGAAAGCAGATTCCGTATCTACTTCTCGCCCAAGCCGCGATCCTGATGATTCTCACCTGCTTCGTCGTCGTGCCACCGGGCCACCAGGCCGTCATGACCCATTTCGGCACCGTCAGCGAAACGACCGCCAAGCCGGGATTGCACATCACCTGGCCCTGGCCGATTGACCGCGCCACGATCATTCCGGTCGAGCGCATTCAACGCATGGTTCTCGGATACAAACACACCGAGAGGGACGACGAAATCGATCGGAACCCCAACATGGAGGAGCGGGTTCCCATCCTGTGGACCAAAAAGCACTACGAGCAGGAATACAAACTGCTCGTCGCTGATCGGGCCGCTTCGACGGATTCAAAAGTCCCCGTCAACCTGCTGAGCGTGAACATGCCGGTCCAGTGGCAGGTGAAGCACAACAGCGACGCCGAGGTGATCCGGTTCGAGATGCAGTCGGCCGACATTCAGGGAATCATCGAATCGCTGGCCTATCGCGAATTGACGCGCTACGCCGCATCGGCGGACATCAATGACCTGCTCGGCCGCGGCGGCATCATGGCGGCGGACACAATTCGCAAACAACTCCAAGAGGCCTGCGACGACGCGGGATACGACGGCAAAGGACTGGGCGTCGAAATTGTCTATGTGGGGCTCGGCGGAATTCACCCGCCGCAGGACGAAGAAGTCGCCCAGACTTATCAGGATGTCGTCAGCGCGATCGAGACCAAGGACGCGAAGATCATGCAGTCCGAAGGCGAAGCCGGCAAAACGCGAATCGATGCCTGCGGCGAAACGTGGGAACAGGTCTACAAGGCGATTGTCGAAGAAGATCGCGCCGATGCCTCCGTTGCCGCCCAGAAAGCAGCTAAGACCGCGGAAGTCGAACGGCTGCTTCGATCGGTCGCCGGCGGCAAGGCCCGGGAAATTGTCTCGAATGCCGAGCAAAACGCCTATTCCCGGCTGTTTGCCGAAAAGTCTTCCGCCGAACGTTATGCACAACAAATGGAAGCGTTCAATGCTTCGCCTTCGACCTACATGCTGCGAACCTATCTGCGCATGGTGGCGACATCCATGACCGAAGTTCGCAAATACGTCATCGCCATGAACGATGCATCCAAGGTAATCTACGAAATTGATCTCAAGCCGCCCGCGGCGGTGGACATTCTCGGCGCTCAGGTTGCCGCGATGGAAGGCAAGAACGAGAAGAGTGAATAGGAATCGACATGGGCAGAAACTTACCGACTATTATCGTGGCGCTCGTGATCATCGTGGTCATCGGCTGCATGATGTGCGCGTTTCAGGTTCGGTTTACCGAAACCGTGGTGGTGACGCGATTCGATCGCATCATCTCCGAACAGCCGCAGGGGCCGGGCCTGCACTTCAAATGGCCCTGGCCGGTCGATCGCGTGCATCGCTTCGACAAACGGCTTCGCACGTTTGAGACGGTCTTTACCCAGGCGGCCACACAGGATCAAAAGACGGTCGTCATCACGGCCTATGCCACATGGCGCATTCAGGACGCGCAAGTTTCTGGAGAAGGTGGGCCGCGAGGACGGGCGCTGGCGAAAAAACCAGCGACATGCTGAACAACCAGATTCAGCTCGTTCTCCGGCAGCATCCCCTTTCGGAATTGGTCAATGTCGACCCCAACGAAATGAAGCTCGATGAGATCGAGCAGGAATTCCTGTCCGGTGTCAAAGATCTGGCATTCGAAAAATACGGCATCGACATTGTCAGCGTCGGCATCAAACGGTTGGGCCTGCCCGAGTCCGTCACCAAGGATGTCTTCGCCCGTATGAAGGAAGATCGCCAGACCGCCATCAAGCAATTGACGGCCGAGGGCGACGCCAAGGCGACCGAAATCCGCGTAACCGCCGAGGAAATCTCCAAAAAGGTCATTGCCCGGGCCGATGCTTATGCGAAGTCGCTTCGCGGGCAGGGAGATGCCGAGGCCGCCAAGTATTACCGCATTTTCGCCGAGAATCCGGAATTGAGCGCGTTTCTCAAGAAGCTCGAAACGGTCGAGTCCATTTTCGAATCGGGCCAGATCACGCTGGTGCTCGATGCGGACAAGTTCGTGCCGTTCGATGTTCTCAAGGCCATCGATGCCGCTGCCGCCAAGCCGGTGGCTGCGTCTGCGGCTCCCATGACCGAGGAAGGATCGAAGGAGTAACGACCGATGTCGAGCACCGAACACGATCCGAGACATGTCCATCTGCACGGCCCCGAGGCCGCGTCGCCGCCGCCGGATGAATTCGATCCGGCCAATGCGGAGCTAGCCAATGCCCTGCGCAAGAGCTTCCGCGTCTTGAAATTCGTCATGTTCGTTCTCATCGGTCTGTATTTCTTGAGCGGCTTTTTCAGCGTGAAACCCGATGAAGCGGGTGTCGTGTTAAGGTTTGGCCAGATTGTCGGCGCGGGAACCGTGGAAGCCGTGAAAATGCCCGGTTGGCACTGGTCGCTCCCTTTTCCGATCGATCAATGGCAGACGGTTCGCGTGAGTGAACGGGAGTTGCGCGTCGAGTTCATGCTGAAACTGACGCCCGAAGAAGAGGCGACCGGAAAAATCCAGCAGAAGTACAACAATCTTTCGCCCGAGCGCGATGACTACCTCGTCACCGGCGATGCTAATATCCTTCATGCCAACCTGACCTTCAAATACCGCATCGACGACGTGGTCGATTACATCACGAATGTCCTGCCGATGCCGAACCCCCGACAGGGAATCAATTCGCCGGAGCAGGACTCATTTCCCGAATACACAATTCTGCGCAGCATGGCTCGCGACGCCGTCATTTCGACGGCCGCCCGATTCGGCGCATTGGACATTCGCGGCAGCAAGCAGCAGGAATTCATGACCGCCGTGGCCAAAGCCTTGAATGCCAAACTCGATCGCATGAAAGTAAATGGCACATCGCTGGGTCTGTTCATCGACGAGAACAACGGCGTCATTGCCAGCAAGTCGAAGACCGGCGCGCTGGAAGCCATCATGCCGCCCCGGCAAACGCAGGAAGTCTTCGATCAGGTGTTCATCGCCCAAAACAACAAGTCCGTTGCCATCACCAAGGCCAAGTCCGATGCGAAGACGCTGCTGGTCACAACAATCGGTCCGGACTATGAACAAATAGCGGCGGCCGTCGACGCGGAGTACGCACTGGTGCGAAGGCTTTCGTCCGTCGAAGCCGGCGAGCCCGGCGTCGAAAAACAGAGCGCGGAAGGAGTTCGAGCGGAACTGGCGACGCAAAGGGAAAAAACCGAAGACATGCTGCGACTGGCATCCGGTGAAATTCGATCGATCATCAAGGATGCGGAAATCGAACGCGATCGCGTCATTCAGGATGCGGCCGGCGATTATAGTCGTTTTCGGCGGTTCTTCCGGAATACCAGCGAAATCCGCGAATATTCATGTCGCGATTGCTCGATGAGGCCCGATCGAGGGCGCTGTCGAGCGATAAGGTCGTGAAGGTCTACGTTCCCGAGGGCGCGCGTCAATATCGCCTGCAAATCCCGCGCGCCGGCGGCGAAGTGCGAACCCACGAAAGCGCCAAAAAACAGGCTGACAAGAAGAGACGCGAGAATCTCGGCAACATTCCCCGTCCACTCGCGCCAAAGAACATGTGACACGCGGCCGCCGGGAGAGCGGTGAATAGGCGACGACATATCATGAAAGTCATTGAGTGCATCGCGCTGACCAAGGTATTCCAGGATTTCTGGGGGCGCGACCGCGTGCGCGCCGTCGACAAGCTCGATCTCGACATCAATCCCGGCGAAGTCTTCGGCCTGCTCGGACCCAACGGCTCAGGCAAGTCGACCACCATCAAAATGCTGCTCGGCCTGCTCTACCCCACCTCGGGATCGGCCCGCGTCTTCGGCAAGCAGCCGACGGACACCGCCATCAAATCCCGCATCGGCTTCATGCCCGAGGAATCGTACCTGTACCGTTTTCTCAACGCCCGCGAAACGCTCGATTACTACGGCCGATTATTCAAGCTCGATCGCCATGAACGCCGCCGCCGAACCGAACAGCTCATCGACATGATCGGCCTGAAGCGCGCCGCCAATCGCCCCGTGGGCACCTATTCAAAAGGCATGGCCCGGCGCATCGGCCTCGCTCAGGCGCTCGTCAACGATCCGGATTTTCTCATTCTCGACGAGCCGACAACCGGTCTCGATCCGATCGGCACGCGCCAGATCAAAGATGTCATTCGCATCCTCGGCGATCGCGGCAAGACCGTTCTGCTGTGCAGCCATTTGCTGGCCGATGTGGAGGACGTGTGCGATCGTGTCGCCATCATGTACGGCGGCAAGCTGCAAAAGCTCGGCACCTGCGAGGAATTGCTGACGCAGAATGACGAAACACAGATCACCTTTCGCAAAAATGAAAAACTGTTGTCGCGCGTGCGCGAGGCAATCGGTCAAAACGGCGGCGAAATCATCTCCGAGAGCCATCCGACGCTGCGCCTTGAAGAGTTGTTTCTTCGCGTTGTCGGTCAGGCTCAGCGCGATCAACTCGAAACCAGCGGCGCTGAATCGACGGTCGGCGTCTCCGCATTTCTTGGCGGCGACCATCGCGGCGTCGATCTTGTGTCGTCGCTCGTGGAAGCCGGCAAAAAGCCGGCGCCGGGATTGGCAGCCGATGCCGCGGGCACTGCCGCGCCGGCCGGCCCCAAAACGGATGTGCTGGAAAAACTGACCGCCAAAGCCGACGACGTCGCCAAAACCAAACCGGAAGAACCCAAGCCATCGCCGATTCCATCGCGACAGCCCAACAAGGCCGTGCTGGATCGACTGATGGGTGGCGGCGAGGACAAGCCGTGACCCCTGTTCATGCGGACTTGCCGTGACCATCGAAAACTTCGCACTCATCATGATTGGGTTCGGGGCGATCATCGGCGTGATCACCCTGATTTATGTTCTAAAGCGCGCCTTCTCGCGTCAGGCCGGCGAGCTTGGCGGCTGGGAAATGGCTGGCGCGCGACAGATCATTACCGCCGTCGCCAAGACAGCGGTGGCCGAAGGTCTGCGAACGCGCATCGCCTCGGGCTTTGTCATGCTGGTCGTGGCGTCGGTGCCGTTCTTCTATCTGACAGCCGAAGGCGACGGCACGATCAAGGGCAAAGTGCAGATGTTCATGACTTACTCGCTGGGTTTCAGCGGGTTTCTTCTGGCGCTTTTGTCCATACTCTTCGCATGTCGTTCGTTATCCAATGAGATTTCAGGCCGACAAATCTTCGGCATTGTCTCGAAGCCTGTGCCGCGCTGGCAAATCCTGATCGGAAAGTTTGCGGGCGTCATGATTCTTAACATGTTGCTCCTGACCTATGTCGGTGTGACGACTTACATTGGCACGCTGGCGCTGGTCGGCGGGTTCAAATCCAACCTTCATGACGAATTGATCACCTACGGCTCCTTCACACCCGCGCAGGCCGCAGCCGCCGTCGAGTCGCTCGAAAACGTGCGAGGCATGGGCAAGGAAGGAATGGAAAGCCCGATCATTGCAGCCATTTCGAATGCAACCGGGTTGCCGCAGCAGAAGATCGGCGAAACGTTGCTTCGGCTGCCCGAGGCGACACGCGCCGATTTGCGCCGTTTCGACGAGCTTCGCCGTCAGGTTCTCATCGCACGGGCGACCATCAAGCCGGAAATACCGGAAAAACAAATCCGCGCGGAAGTGGAAAAGCGGCTCGCCAAAATGCAGGAAGACGGCACGTTGCCTTCTCACATGACCGAGCGGCAGGTTCGCGAAGAACTCGACAAGCAAATGTTCGGCTATTTCGCCACGATTGCCCCATTCGATTCGCAGGGATGGATTCTGAAAGGCCCGCCGCCGCCCAAGGGCGAAGAACTCATCATGAGCGTGCGCTACAAGATGCATGTGCCGCAGGTGATCCCCGCGATCAACCATCCGCAAACCGGCGCAAAGCTGGAGGAGGACATGGTGCTTTGCATTTGGGCGATCGGCAACCCCCAGTCGGCCCACTACTATGAAAGCGTCGAGCCCGTGCCCGCAAGAACGGTGCAGGAAATGGAGTTTCCCGTCGACGCAGTTGAGGCCGACGGCACCATTCGCATTGAATTCGGCAACATCGATCCGCGCCGCGTCGATGTCGTCTTCGATGTCGTGAAGGATGCACTGCAAGTTCTCTATGTCGTCGGATCGTTTGAATTGAATCTCTTCATGGCCTGCATCGCCATGCTCGTTCCGCTGGCGTCGCTGACGGCATTCGGCGTGTGTGCATCAACCTTCCTGAGTTTTCCGGTCGGCGCTCTGCTCGTCATCTGCCTGTATCTCATTTCGAGTTCAATGGACTTCGTGAAAGAGGCCATGGCCGTGACCGAGGATTACATGCCCGACACGGTCACCACCGACATTCTCGTTCGAAAAACAGTGGTGGATTCGATCGGATGGCTCCTCTCCATCGGCGATATTCAGGTCACCGAAAGACTGTTGGACGGCCGAGTCGTCGGCTGGACAGACTTGTGGGCCGATGTATGGCGATATTTACTCTTGAAATCGGGCGCCACGTTGATGATCGGCGTGTTGGTATTCAGACGCCGCGAATTGGCGGCCATCATCGTGTAGTGTGCGACGAACTTTGCGCATTCGGAACGTCAGGCGGTTCGCTGCTAAAATACTTGGCTACTTCGTGGTGAAAACGATGTAACTCCACCGCGACTCAAACATCGCCGAGATAGAAAAAAGACATGCGTCCTTCTACAAGAAAATGGTTGTTGCTGCTTGCCGCCGGCATCGTTTGGTTTGGTGCATCCACGCGCGTGAGGCCCTTGAATTCCCAGCGCGAAGAGCATCACCTGATGATGCCGCCCCTGCCCGACGAGATGGCATCCTCCATGCTGGCAACCCCGCTGCTCGCGGTGGGCCGCGCCCTGCCTGTCGACTATTACTGGCTTCGCGCAACCAAGCTGAAGGAAGAAGGGCGATACTTCGATGCGCTTCAACTCTCACAGCGCATTTGCGAGCTTCAGCCAAAGTTCGCGGCCGTCTGGGCGTTTCAGGCCTGGAACATGTCGTACAACATTTCAGTCACGCTCAAGTCGCCCGAAGAGCGATGGCGCTGGGTTCGCAACGGCTATGAGTTGCTGCGCGACAAGGGCATTCCGCTCAATCCCAACAACACCCAGTTGTATCGGGAATTGGCGTGGATTCTGTTCCACAAAGTCGGCGACTTCATGGACGACTGGCATTTCTACTACAAGAACCAATTCGCCGCGCAAATGCAGGACATTCTCGGCGAACCGCACCCCGGCTTTCTCGTCGCCGGCAAGGTCATAGGCGATTTCTATCGCGACTATGACTACAAATCGCTGGCCGGCATGCCGCACCGTTACGATGAGTTGCTGAAGGACGAATCGGTCAGGAAGTTCCAAAACGAGGTCGCGAAGTTCGGCTTCGACGTAGCGACCAATGGCATATACCTCGGCCTGCTCAAGTCGATTCGCGACGACAAGCTCAAAATGCCGAACGTTTCGGAACACGAACACGAGAATGTTCGGCAGGCATTTCTAAAGGTATTCAACAAGCCTGAATTTGAGGAATCCAAGCTCAAGCTCGAACGATTCTGGCGCGCCCATCGGCTTCGCGAAGAGGTCAAACTCGATCCGCAGCGCATCGTCGAATTGCAGCAGGCCTTTGGCGTCACCTTCGATTTCCGCCTGGCCGAAACGCACGCCCTCTACTGGGCCAACCTCGGCATGGAAATGGGCGTCGACAAGCGCGAAGCACTCGACATCCACAAGCTGAATACAAATCGAATCGAATTCTACTGCCTGCAGAAAATGTTCCACCGCGGCCGCCTCAGCATGAGCCGCAACTATGAACTTGGCGAACCGCCGTTGCTCGAGCCCGACATCCGCATGATCCCGCCGTTGTTCACGGCCTTCATCAACGACTCGAAGCAGTACAAGGACATGGAAAACAACGACCAGGTCGTCTCGGAAAACTTCCGCACCGGCTTTGTCGGGTTCATGCGCGCATCCATCCTCGCCTACCACGAACTGGGCATGAACAAGGAAGCCGACGAGCTTTTCACCTACCTGAAAAACTCGTTTCCCGATCCGATGTATCAATACGGAATCGACAATTTTCTCGCCCAGCAGATGGTCCCCGATCAGGAACTGGACGACTATCGCGTCACCACCCGCCGCGTTCTCAGCCTGATCAATCGCGGCCTCCAAAACTACGCCTACGACGAAGACGAACAGGCCGTGCGATATCTCAGCCGCGCCAAGCAGGTCTTCGACCGCCACATTAAGCATGCCGTCTCAGTACGCCTCACGCCTATTCCCAAGCAATTCGATGTACTCGTCACCGAAACGGCCCATACGATCGGCGGCTGGATGCCCCGCGACACCTATGTCCACCTCTGCGAAAAGCTGAAAATCGAACCCCTTCCCGAAGCCCCGCCGGAAAGCGCCGCCCCCGCGACGCAACCGGCCGGATAACCCTGCCGCACGTACAGCCGCTCATACGAGAATGCCTTCTCCGTTGGTGCGAGAATCCCTTCTCGCAACTATTCCGCGAAGGAATCCTCCTGTTATTCAAGCCAGCAGACTCGCGTGCTGCTAAGATTCACAATACACAGACTCGCCGGACCCTCTTGATCGTCGGAGCCCATCGCATAATCGTCAAAGAAAGGGACCATCGCATGCCATCCATCTCCACAAAAGACAACACAGACATCTTTTACAAGGATTGGGGCAGTGGGCAGCCTGTTGTCTTCAGCCACGGCTGGCCGCTCAGCGCCGACGACTGGGATCCGCAGATGGTCTACTTCGCCTCCCGCGGGTTTCGCTGCATCGCCCACGATCGCCGGGGCCATGGCCGCTCGACGCAGACGTGGGAGGGCAACAACATGGACACCTATGCCGATGATCTTATGCAACTCATGGAGAAGCTCGACATCAAAAACGCCATCCACGTCGGCCACTCCACCGGCGGCGGCGAGGTGGCACGGTATATCGGCCGCCACGGCGCCGGCCGCGCGAAGGAGCGCATCGCGAAGGCGGTTCTCGTCGGCGCGGTGCCGCCGATCATGGTCAAATCGCCGAACAACCCGGTCGGCCTGCCGAAGGAGGTGTTTGACGGGTTTCGTGCGGCGCTGCTGGCCGACCGCGCCCAGTTCTTCCGCGAGGTGCCCGCCGGCCCCTTCTACGGCTTCAACCGCCCCGGCGCGAAGGTGTCGCAAGGCCTGATCGACAACTGGTGGCGGCAGGGCATGATGTGCGGCGTCAAGGCGGCACACGATTGCATTGCCGCCTTCTCTGAAACCGACTTCGCGGAGGATCTGAAAAAGTTCGACATGCCCACCCTCATCATGCACGGCGACGACGACCAGGTCGTCCCCATCGCCGGATCGGCCATGCTCTCCAGCAAGCTGGTCAAAGGCGCGCAATTGAAAGTCTATTCCGGCTTCGACCACGGCATGTGTGCGACGCGGCACGAGACCATCAACGCGGACCTGCTGACTTTCTTCAAGGGGTAGTTTGGAGTCGCCGCAAATCCCGCGAATGCGAAGTGGGTTGTTTGAGTTGATTTGGGGAGTGCGGGTTTGACGGACGGATCCCAATGTTGGAAAAGGGGGGAATGAGGTCCGGGGCTGATCGCAGCACAGAGTGAATGGCGGCTGCGACTTTGACGGTCCATTCACGCAGAATTTCAGGAAGGTTTTGGGCACGGAGTTGAGAGGGCGCGTCGCGCTCGCTCGGGCAAGCAAGAGGCCGCTTGCCCATGCCACTCATTTGTCACCGTCGATTCGGTTCGCTGGTTGTGAATGGTGGGTCGGAACGGCTGACCCAGTATATGAAACTCAATGCAAAAGTCTAAAGAGGCGCAGAAGGTCTCACAATCATTACAGAGCCATATTGCCTAGGTTGCCGTAAGCGACGTTGCATGGATTCTCTGCCGGTAGTGCAATTCGTCTGCGCAACAACGGCTTCATACCTTTATTTCAAGGCCAAGACCACACTCAGGACATCGCCTTTCAGTCAGCGTCCGCAAGTCATAACCGCACTCGCGGCAATACCCCTCGCGACCGCGCTTCTTCAAAACCCAGTTCGAATACCGCCACCAGCTTAAGACCCCCGCACACAAAACAGCCACCGGCGGCAGTGAAACAGAATACACCCAGCACAAGTAATCAATGCAAACGCCGAATATTATGTATGGCAGACTTACTTTCGCAGCGGGTGACTTGCCCGCCCACTCGCTCTGAATCATTGGTCGGAACGATTTCGAACGGGCACTGATCTCGGCCTCAATCGGAGTCCGGCCCGGCGCCGGCGAATTTCGCGACATCCTAACAAAGGTACCCAGCATTGGGCGTTGTCCAGTCGAAGGGAATTGAGATGGAAGCGGCCGCCGCGATCGCGGCACCATGTTATCCAAGGTTTGCCCACCATAAGGATTCTCTAAAACAACACGATCTTCCTCCTCCGCTTCTCGGGGCTTAACCGGAGGAGCCTTCGAAACGGGAGTCAGTTTCCCGCTGGGTCCCACTTGGAAGTTCAACTCATCATCACCCTTCCGCCGCTTCCTACTTTCTGCAACCCGCAGATTCACGCCATCCACATCCACCGTCATCCATTTGCCTGTATCAGTCTGAATGACAATCGGGTCCGCACCCCAAAATCCAAAATATGCCATGAGTCCAACCGACAACGCCATCGCCATTGCACACGAAATCAGCAGAATCGCCCAGATCCCTTTCACGATTTGTCGCCTCATGATTTCGATCTTGGAAATATTCATCGGCCCACCAATTCAGGCAACTTACTGTCGCTATTGCAGCACCTTCATCCTACCTGAAAGAAGCACGGCAATCGAGATTCGTCGTTTGTCGGCCTACATTTTTTTCTTAAAACCACAATCCTGTTTGGCGGCACGACGGTTCTAACCCTCGTCAACACAAGTACTTCAAAACATTAACCTAACTCGCCCGACAACCCCCGGTGCCCGCGCTATACTTGCTCCGCCGAAATCGCGTCGCCGGCCGAAGCCCGCGGGTTGTGAGCAACGTGCTCAAATTTCGGCTGTTTGATTTTCGGCGTTTCAGCACTTCAGGCATTCTCGCATGCCTACTAGCCGTCCTCCTTGTTGGATGCCGCAGGCGCGGCACAATCCCCCGGGAGCACCGCGACTTTTGCCTACTCGCCCGCGAGTATCTCAAAACACTGAAACTCTTCGATCAATTCGAAAAAACCGCGTTCGCCGCCTTTGCCAAATGCATCGACAACGGCCTCTCCCTCCGGCAGCGCGCAAGACTCCACAAGGCCCTGCTGAGCCTCCAAAAACTCTCGATTGAATTCGATCTGGAATCCGGCCGCCCAGCCGACCTCAACCGACTCTCAAAACGCCTGCGTTCCGCAGAGCTGGCTGCCGACGATCAGTTCGTGGATCGTCTCGGTTCCCTCGTAGGTGATCACGCTCTCGAGGTTCAGCATATGCCGGATCGAGTGGGTCTCGATGCTGATGCCGGCCGCGCCGAGGATGTCGCGCGCGTCGCGGGCGATGTCGAGGGCGATGCGCACGTTGTTCCACTTCGCCATCAACACCTGCGCGTGGTGCATCCTTCCCTCGTCCTTCATCCGACCAAGCTGCAGCGAAAGAAGCTGTGCCGTGGTAATGCGACGCGACATGTCGGCCAGGCGCCGCTGAATCGTTTGCGTATGCGAGAGCGGCCGTTTGAAAACGACGCGCACCTTGGCCCACTCCAGCGCCTCGCGGAAGCAGGCGATGGCCGCTCCGATGCCGCCCCAGGTGATGCCATATCGCGCCTGCGTCAGACAACCGAGCGGCCCCTTCAGCCCGCGCACGTTGGGCAGCAGGTTGGCCTCCGGCACGCGTACGTTGTCGAAGAAAAGTTCACTGGTGATGCTGGCGCGCAGCGACATCTTTCGCAGAATATCGCGCGACGTGTAGCCGGCCATGTCCTTCTCGACCAGAAATCCGCGCACGCCGTCGTCGGTCATGGCCCAGACAATGGCCACGTCGGCGATGGTGCCGTTGGTGATCCACATCTTCGCGCCATTGATGACCCAGTCGCCCCCCTTCTTGACGGCGTGGGTCTTCATGGTTCCGGGGTCGCTGCCGCCATCCGGCTCGGTCAGGCCGAAGCAGCCGATGAGCTCGCCGCGGGCCATGCCGGGAAGCCACCGCTGCCGCTGCTCTTCATTGCCGTAGGTGAGGATCGGATACATGCACAGGCTGCCCTGCACCGAAACGAAGCTGCGAACGCCGCTGTCGCCGCGTTCAAGCTCCTGGCAAATGAGCCCGTAGGAGACGTGATTCAGTCCGGCACAGTCATAGCCCTCGATGTTGCAGCCGAGCAGACCGAGCGAGGCGATTTCGGGAATAAGTTCCTTCGGAAAACGATGCTCATCGAAGGCATGGCCGATCACGGGAATGACCTTTTCATCCACAAAGCGCGCGACGGCGTCCTGAATCTGCCGCTCGTCCTCGGTCAGCAGCGATCTGACGTTGTAAAAATCAAAGGTGTCCGGGGTTATCACAGCGGCCGGTGCTTGGGCGGTCATCGGGCTCTCCTGAGTTGCGTCTTAGAAATCCATCGAAAGATGCACGAGTATAGCAGAATTCCCGATTTCCAAAACGGCGCTGAGAAAACAGCTTCGTTTCGGCATCGCCCTTGTAACTGCATGGCCACACGCGATTTATCGAACGGCTCCGAAACTCTCAAGCCCCGCAGTTCCATTTCACTCGCGGTGGGCATTGAGCAACCTAGTGTCACTCCATACGAATGCGCAATTCCTGCGCCCGAGCGTTTTACCGTTCATGATGGAAAGTTCATCATTCCAGCTTTGGCCATCCAAATGTTTCTAACATTATACCCAGAAAACAATAAGGTCTCCGCGACAACCCACTGGCACTCGAATGAATTTTTACTCACTCGCTTTGCAAATAAGAAAGATTCTCACGCGATAAATCTTGACCTTTCAAACCGATTTCGCGGATACTGGGGGCCTGTGAATTCACAGGCCGGGTTCCCGGCGCGCTGCTTATTGACCGAGGTTTCCACCCTTACCCATCCGGAGGCATTCATGTTCCAACGTTCGCAATCCTCGCACCGAATTCTTGCCGCCATCGCGCTTGGCCTCGCGGTTTTCGCGTCGACCGCCCAGGCGGCCGTGCGATATGTCGACGACTCCGCCCCCGGCGGCGGCGATGGCATCGCATGGGCGACGGCTTACAACGACATCCAACTGGCATTGGCCGAAGCAACCGGTTCACCCGGAACCATCGATGAAATTCGCGTGGCCCAGGGAACCTACAAGCCGACCGCCGGACTGACCCGCACGGTCTCGTTCCAGCTTCTCAACAACGTCATCCTTCGCGGCGGCTACGCGGGCGTCGGCGCGGCCAACCCGGATCTTCGCAACCCGGTGACGCAACCCTCGATTCTCAGCGGCGACCTGGCCGGCAACGACGCGCCGGTCAATCTCAACGGCACCGCGCCGGCAACGTGGAGCGAAAACAGCTATCACGTCGTCAATGGCAGCAACACGGATTCCACCGCGGTCATCGATGGTTTTGTCATCACCCACGGCAACGCGAACTCGACTCTAAGCGACAACAATCGCTTTGCGGGCGGCATTCTTAATTCTCGATCCGTCGGAGCGACCGGCGTCGGCCCCACCATTTTGAATTGCACCGTCACCCAAAACCATGCAGAATTCGGCGGCGGCATTTTTACCGACAATGGCGCGACGATCACCGTGCGCGACAGCATCATCAGCTTCAACCGCAGCAACCAGCAGGCCGGCGGCATTTATTCCAATTCCACTGTTGCCACAGCACTCTATGAGCGATGCTCGCTCGTCGGCAACAGTTCGTTTGAAGCCGGCGGTATCTACTGCCGCCAGCGCGTCAGCATTGTGAACTGCGTCGTGAATGGCAACAAGACCACCGGCGGAAACGGCGGCGGCGTATACACGGTTGCCGTGCAGAGCTTGTTCCTGATGGCGAACACGACCATTTCGAACAACTTCTCGGCCAACGAAGGCGGTGGTTTCGACAATCGATCCGGCGGCCCTTCCAATTTTCCTGATGTTCGAAACTGCGTCATCTGGGGCAACAGCGCGACCATCGCAGGGCCAAACGTACAAAACGTCGGCAGCAATCCAACATTCCGCTATTCGGACATACAAGGCAGCGGCGGCAGCGGCGCCTGGGTCGCGGCCTTCGGAACCAATGGCGGCGGCAACAAGGATGTCACTCCGCTCTTCGTTGATTCGGATGGTGCGGACAACATCGCCGGCAACTCGGATGACGATTTGCGATTGCTCTCGACCTCTCCGGCCGTCGATGCCGGCAGCAACGCGCTGGTTCCCTCGGGCGTAACGACCGATCGCGACGGCAACCCGCGCTATACGAATGACATCTTCACGCCCGACACCGGCGCGGGCGCGCCGCCGATCGTGGACATGGGCGCCTACGAACTTGTCGACGGCGACGGCGATCTTGTTCCGGACCTCGTCGATAACTGCGTGCAGACGCCGAACCCCGGTCAGGAAAACGCCGATGGCGACAGCCGCGGCGACGCGTGCGACGACTGCCCGACCGATCCGAATAAGATTGTCCCCGGCGCCTGCGGCTGCGGCGTGCCCGATATAGACACCGACGGCGATGGCGTCTTTGATTGCCTCGACAACTGCCCGGCCGATTCAAATGCGAGCCAGGCGAACACCGATGCCGACACGCTGGGCGATGCATGCGATCCCTGCCCCAACGACCCGGACAATGATGCCGATGGCGATGGCGTCTGCGGCGATGTGGACAATTGCCCGGCCGATGCCAACGCAGACCAGGCCAATGCCGACGGCGATTCCTTCGGCGATGTGTGCGACACTTGCACCGACACCGACGGCGACGGATTCGGCAACCCCGGCTTCCCCGCCAACACTTGCATTGCGGACAATTGCCCGACGGTTGCCAACGCCGATCAGGCCGATTCTGACGGCGACGGAATTGGTGACGCCTGCGATACCTGCACCGACACCGACGGCGATGGATTCGGCAACCCCGGCTTCCCCGTCAACACCTGCGCCGCGGACAACTGCCCGACACTGGCCAATGTCGATCAGGCCGACGCGGACGGCGACGGCATCGGCGATGCGTGCGACACCTGCACCGACACCGATGGCGACGGTTTCGGCAATCCCGGTTTCCCCGCCAATACCTGTGCAACGGACAATTGCCCGACAGTCGCGAATGCCGATCAGGCTGATGCGGACGGCGACGGCATTGGCGATGCGTGCGACACCTGCACCGACACCGATGGCGATGGATTCGGCAACCCCGGCTTCCCCGCCAATACCTGCACCGAGGACAATTGCCCGACCACGGCCAACCCCATGCAACTCGACGCCGATGGCGACGGCCTTGGCGACGCGTGCGACAACTGCATCAACGATGCCAACGCCGATCAGGCCAATGCGGATGGCGACAACTTCGGCGATGCCTGCGACAACTGTCCGGCCGATGCAAACAACGATCAGGCCGACAACGACAGCGACGCCATCGGCGATGCTTGCGACGATGACGACGACAATGACGGCGTGCTCGACAATGTCGACAATTGCCCGCTCGTATCCAACGTAGGTCAGGCCGATCTCGACGGCGACACTCTCGGCGATGCCTGCGACGGCGACGATGACGGCGACGGGGCGCTGGATGAGGCGGACAATTGTCCGTTGGTTGTAAATGCGGATCAGGCCAACGCCGATGGCGACGATCACGGTGATGCGTGCGACAACTGTGACACCGTCGCCAACAACGACCAGGCCGATGCCGACGGCGACGGCCACGGCGATGCCTGCGACAATTGCCCGACAACCGCGAATGCCGATCAGGCCGACGGCGATTCGGATGGCGTCGGCGACGTCTGCGATAATTGCCCGCTGACCGCCAACGCCGATCAGGCCGATGCCGATGGCGATGGGCGCGGCGATGCTTGCGATAATTGTCCGGCCGCGTCGAACCCATTGCAGACCGATGGCGATTCGGACGGGCGCGGGCGATGCCTGCGACAACTGCCCAACAACGGCCAACCCCGGCCAGGGCGATGGCGATGGCGACGGGCTCGGCGACGCCTGCGACAACTGCCCGAGTGCCGCCAATCCGGCACAGGAAGATGCCGACGGCGACGGACTCGGCGATGCATGTGATCCGTGTCCGAACGATCCATCCAACGACGTCGATGGCGACGGCGTTTGCGGCAACACGGACAATTGTCCGAATGTCGCCAACCCCGGCCAGGAAGATGCCGATTCCGATACGCTCGGCGACGCGTGCGATCCCTGTCCGAACGACGCATCGAATGATGCGGATGGCGACGGCATCTGCGGCAACATCGACAATTGTCCGTCCGCGGCGAATGCGGACCAGGCCAACTATGACGGCGATGCCGAAGGCGATGCCTGCGATGCCGATGACGACAACGACGGCCTCACCGATGCCCAGGAGGCGGCACTCGATAATGGCAGCGGTTGTCCGAGTCCTTTCAATGAGGATTCCGACGGCGACGGCCTGACCGATTTCGACGAAGTGAACATCGGATTCAGCCCCTGCAATGCACGGCCCACGGCCAATGCCTCGGTCATGCAGCTCACGGACATCGGCGTGCTGGCGCAGGTGCGCCTCGACGGCGCGGCGTCGTCCGATGCCGACGATGCGTTTTCAACGCTGACCTTCAAGTGGACAGTCAACGCCGGCGTGGTTTGCAACAACACGGCGGCAAGCTGCGCCACAATTGATTTGGCCTTGGCATATGGCACTTACAACGTGACGTTGCGTGTCACCGACCCAACCGGGCAGTGGCATGAAACCAGCACGGTCGTCACGCTCGATCCGGGCGCAGCTCGCCGTGTTCGATATCGATCGCACGACTGTAAAGTGGCAGGGTAACAACAAGGATGTCACGATCATCGGCGAAATCGGGTTGCCTTCCGGCGTCGATTACAGCGAGTTGTCGCCGACGGCAACGGCGTTACTCGAGATCGCCAACATCACGGTCGCGCCGACGACGACCTACAATTTCAATACTTCCGGCAACAACGATCAAAAATGGAAGTACACCAACAACGCCGGCCCGGTGACGAAGTTTGAGATCGACTGGGATGGCGCAAGGTTCAAATTTGCAGACTGCTTCCCGATTGATCTAAAGAGTACATTTATAACCAGCAGCGAAACCGTGCTGGAGGTCAAGTATCAGCGAAACCAGCTCGGCGGCCCCGTCGTCATCAACATCAACGGCCAGGCGACGATCAACATCGACGCCAATGGCTACCTGACTTCGACCGCGCCGTACGAAATCGACAAGCCGAGAAAGGCCGCGACGGTGACATTGCCGTTCCCACTTCAGGACAGCTCGGTCATTACCATTTCCGGCGGCGTGAGCAAGGCCATTAGCGTTGGCGAATACCTCCGCGGCTCGGTCGGAAGATTCAGAATCGATTCTAAGATCGACGGCGCCATGTTCCCGAACGGCAAAAACACCATGCCTCGCACGCTGGACTTGTCCGTCACCATCGGCACGGAACACTATCCCGGCGCCGACCACCTGAGCGCAAGCGAGTTGGACATTCAGGGCAACAACTGGAAGTTCAACGATTAAGCTGATGCGATGACAATAGCGAATTGCATGGGCCACTGAGCCCGGCAATTTCAATGACAAGCGACCAAAGCCTGGGGCATGTTTGCTCCAGGCTTTGGTTTTTTCAGGGTTGATGCCGCCGTCCAACAAATGCGTAGATTCCCGGCAGAACAATCAGCGTTAGAAGCGTGCTGGTGATGACGCCGCCGATGACGACCGTCGCCAGCGGCCGTTGCACCTCCGCCCCGACTCCGGTGCTGAGCGCCATGGGCACGAAGCCGAGGCTGGCGACCAGCCCCGTCATCAGCACCGGGCGCAGTCTTGTCAGCGCCGTCTGCCTGATGGCGTCGAACAATTCCACGCCGCGATCGAGCAGGCCCCGCAGGTAAGACACAAACACCATGTCGCCCAAAACAGCAACGCCAAACATGGCCACGAAGCCGACCCCGGCAGAAATGCTGAACGGCATGTCGCGCAGATGCAGTGCCGCCAGCCCGCCCACGGCCGACAGCGGCAGCGTGACAAAAATCCTGAGAACATCAAGAAAGCGGCCATAGGTCAAATACAGCAGCACAAAAATTGCACCAAGTGCAAGCGGAACGACAACCATCAATCGCCGGCTGGCCCGCTCGAAATTCTCAAACTGTCCGCCAAGCTGATAGTAATAGCCTGAGGGAAGGGACAGGTCGCTGTCGATGCGCCGGCGTATCTCATCGACAAACCCGCCGACATCGCGGCCGACCACATTGCATGATACGACGATGCGCCGCTTCTGCCATTCTCGCGTGATTGTCGATGGGCCTTCCACCTGCCGAATGCGCGCTAATCGGGAGAGCGGAATGCGCTCGCCTCTGGCCGTCGTTATGAGAATGCGACTGATGCTTGTCACATCCCCCGCGGCAGCGTCCGACAGTTTCAACACGAGATCAAACCGGCGCTGCCCTTCGCGAATGTCGCCCACCTTGGTGCCGCCGATGGCCTCAACCACCTCCAGCACATGCTCGGCGGGAACGCCGTATCGCGCGATCGCCTCCTGATCGACGCGGATTTCCAGCACGGGCTGCCCGGTGATCTGCTCGGCATACGTATCAGAAGCGCCGGGCGTCGCGTCGAGAATCTTCTGCACGGCCGCAGCCTTCTCCTTCAGCACCTTTAGATCGTCGCCGAAAATTTTGACGCCGATATCGCTACGGATGCCCGCCACCATTTCATTCATGCGCATTTCGATCGGCTGGCTGAAGACAATGCGCATGCCCGGTGTTCTCTCCAGCGCCTCGCTGAGCAATCGCTCCAACTCCTCCTGTGTATTGGCTCGTTTCCACTGTCTTCGCGGCGTGAGGGTGACAAAGACATCCGATACCTCAATGCCCATCGCGTCGGTGGCAATTTCAGCCGTGCCGAAAGTGCGCGACCAGACATCGCACTTCATCGGGGAATTCTTCGAGAATAACCTTTTCAAGCGAAAGTCCGACGCGAACCGACTCCTCCACCGATACGCCCGCAAGGCGCACGGTGTTGATCGTGATGGCCTCCTCAGACAAGCGCGGGACGAATTCCGTTCCGGTGCGCGAGGCGAGCCAAACGCCGACCGCCAACAAAGCAATTGCCACGACCACGATTGGGCCTCGCAAACGAATAGCCGCGCCCAGCGCCGGTTGATAGATCCGCTTGAGCGCGCGAACAATGAAATTATCCTCGTGATGAATGCGGCGCGGCAACAGCAGGCTGGCCAGCACCGGCATCAGCGTCATCGACAGGATCATCGAACCCACCAGCGCGAAGATCACCGTCAGCGCCATCGGACGGAACAACTGACCTTCGGTGCCTTCTAGCGTGAGAATCGGCAGATAGACGATCATGATGATCAGTTCGCCAAACATGGTCGGCTTGCGAACCTCGATCGACGCCTCGCGAACGACATCCAGCAGCGGCCGCTTTCCCCTGTCCTCGGCCAGATGCCGAAGGCTGTTCTCAACCATAATGACGCTGCTGTCGACAATCAGCCCAAAGTCAATCGCGCCAAGGCTCATCAGGCTTCCGGCGATGCCGAAACGCACCATCGAATCCGCGGCAAAAAGCATCGACAGGGGAATGGCCGACGCGACAATCAGGCCCGACCGCAGATTTCCAAGAAAAATAAACAGCACCGCAATCACGAGCAGCGCGCCTTCCATCAGATTGGTCCGCACGGTGGCGATGACGTGTTCGACCAGCTCGGTTCTCGAATAGACTGGCCGCAGCTTCACATCGGGGGGAAGTGTCTTTGCAATGGCATCCAGCTCGCGTCCGACCCGTTCCGCCACGTCGTGGCTGTTTTCACCCATCAGCATGAAAGCGAGACCCAGCACCACTTCGCCCTTGCCATTGGCCGTCGTGGCTCCGCGGCGAATCTCATGCCCCGTGCCCACGTCGGCCACGTCGCGCACACGGATCGGCATGCCGTTGTGGGCGGTGATGACAATGTTGCCGATTTCCTCCAGATTTGTCGTGACGCCGATGCCCTGCACCAACTGCAATTCGCCCGCCTCGGTGATGTTGCCGCCGCCGACGTTTACATTGTTTTGTTTGAGCGCGTCCGTCACCTCGTCCATGGTGAGGTCGTGCTTGATCAGTCGCGTCGGGTCGATGCGCACATGGAACTGTTTTCGAAGCCCGCCCCACGTGTTGACCTCGGCAATGCCGCGAACGCTGCGCAGGCGCGGCTTGATCTCCCAGTCATGCAGTGTCGTCAGCTCTTCCAGCGTGCGCGTTTCGGAAGTTACGAGATAGTGGAGGATTTCTCCGAGTCCCGTCGCCACCGGACCCATCTCCGGTCGTTCAATCCCCTCGGGCAATTCCACCGTTGCCAGGCGTTCGCCGACAACCTGACGGGCAAGATAGATTTCCGTGCCATCCCGAAAAATCGCCGTCACCTGCGACAGGCCGAATTTTGAAATCGACCGCACGTTTTCCAGCCCCGGCAATCCGCCGATGGCCTGCTCGATCGGAAATGTGATCTGCTGCTCGATCTCCGTCGGCGACAGCGCCGGCGCCATCGTGTTGATCTGCACCTGCACCGGCGTCGTATCGGGAAAAGCGTCGATCGGCAGCTTCGCCGCCGCCCAACCGCCGGTCGCGATCAAGAAAATCGCGGCGACGACGACCAAAAAACGATTATTGAGCGACCAACGAATAATGCCTTCAAGCATGGTTCACCACTTGCCGGTCACAACCCTGGCAGTCGCGCCTGACGGACGCGGCCGGTCGTGCATTAACTTAATTTCGATTTCGGAAAAATGCCGCCATACTGGCATTCGCCGACCGCCTCATTTTGCTTCGCAGCAGCCGCCGATGCTGCTCTTCATGATTTCCGTCTTGAGCATGAAGCTGCCTTGTGTGACCACGGTTTCACCCGCTTTAAGGCCGTCGCGCACCTGAATGTAATCGCCGCTCTCGATGCCAAGTTTCAACTTGCGCGGTTCGAAGGTCGTTTCGTCGGCCTTCACGAACGCCACATTGCAGCATCCGTCCCACTGCACGGCCGACTTGGGCACCACCACAAGCGCCTCGCGATCATGCACGGTGATTTCCGCTTTGCCGAACATGTTGGCACGCAAATCGCCGTGCTCGTTCGCCAATTCCGCGCGCACCCGCAGCGTGCGCGTTTTGGGATCGATCTGCCGGCTCACCCATGTCACATTCCCCGCGAAGCTCTCGCCGCGAAGCCCATCGACCGACACCACGACCGGATGTCCGGCGCGGACCAGGGCAATATCCCGCTCATAGACATCCAGCTCGGCCCACATGAGCCGCGTGTCGGCCACCGTGAACAGCGCCCTCGATGAATCAACCGTCTCGCCGATCACCGCCGATCGTTCCACGATTTCACCTTCGAACGGCGCGGTCAACGAGAGCAGCGGGCTGGTATCCTGCGACGATTCCACCTCGCTGATCTTGTCCGAGTTCAGGCCCAAGACCTTCAGTTGCTGCGTCGCTTTCGAGAAATTGATGCCCGCTTCAGCCAGCTTGTTCTCCGCCGCAAGGTCCTCCTGCGAGCCGGCGATGCCGCGCTCGACAAGGGCATGCACGGCGTCATGGTTTTTTTCCCACAGCTTTTTTGTTTCGACGGCCTGCAAAAACTCCGCCTTCGCGATCGCAAGCTCCGCCGAATCGACCACCGCCAGCACGTCGCCCGCGATCACCGACGCGCCTGCATCCTTCAACACCGAATGGACCACCCCCGACACGCGCGGCGACACGCGTGCATAGCGATTGGCGTCGTAGGCGATCTCCGCATTGCAAGTCAGAGTCTGCGATATCTCGCGTGACTCGATGACATCAAACGCAAAGCCGGCGCTTGCTGCAACGGCAGTCGAGGCCAATCGAACCTGCGTGCCCGTTGTGGAGCAATGAACGGCCGGCGCCCGTTGGGATCGTGGCGTCTCTGACACATCGATGGATTTGGCGGAAACCCCGCCCGTCGAGAGGCCCATGATTTTCGCGACAATCGCCTCGCGCTCCGGATTGCAGATGAAGCAAAGGCTCTCCGGCCGATCGTGTCCACCGCACCAGTCATTCAGGCGCTCGTAGGAAGCCTTCAACTCCGGCCGGCAAATCCAGCACAAAGCTTCGGGCACGCCATGCTCGCCGCACATGCCGCCAGCGGGGACCAATTCCGGTTTGCAAAACGGGCATGTGGATGACGCGAGGCCATGAGCGCCGCATTCGTCCGCAACGTGTTTTTCATCGGGCCCGTGGTTGTGGCCGGCGTGCGAATTACCCTGTTCCTGATGAGTCTCGGCAGACGGGCGTGAAGTCGTGGGTGCCGAATTGGTGTCACACGCGGGCATCGCCGCGAACACGACCGCGACCACCAAACCCGACATTCTCATTGCATTTCTTATCATCATCTCGCTCCATTCAATCTTTCATCGCCTTCGCGCGGAAGGCACTCTCATCGCCACAGAAAATGCAACTCGCGAGGCACCCTCAAGGCTCGCTTGCCTGTGACGCCGGCTCGATTGTCGGTTTCAGCAGATCAGCCATCGGCCTTCCGGCGACGCGCTCAAGGGTGGCGGCTGTCACCGCGGCGATTTGCCTGGCCGCGACCGCCGCGCGCCGCGCGCCCAACAGCGCCTGCTGCGCTTCCAGCACGGTGACCAGCGATGTTCGCCCCGCCTCATAGGTCGCCCGCGACAATTCCAAACTCTTTTCAACCTGCGGCAGCAAGCTTTCCTCGTAGAATTTTGACACATCCCGCGCTGTCGACGCGCTGTCCGCCGCCTGCCGAGCCTCTTGAACGATCGATCGCCGCAAGGCTTCGTAGGTTTTGGCGGCCTGTTCGAATTCGTACCGCGCTTTCGCGATCTGCGCCTGATTTTGATCGAAAATCGGCAGTTCCAGCGAAAGCGACGGCCCCAGAATCGCGTCAATCTCGCTTCGCGTTTCAAGATTTCGTTCACCCCGGGATTGAATATCGGGGGCCGTAAACGTGCCGCTGGCCACGGACGACTTGAGTGTGTCGGCGATGATCTTTCGTCCCTTTTGGGCACGGCGTTCGCCGCGTTCCAGCATCACACCGAGGGAAATTTCCGGAAACACCTGGGCATATTCAAACTCGACGCGCGAAGCCGCCGCCGAGACGGCGCGATCGGCCGCCTGAAGATCCAGCCGCGACGCCAGTGCCGTAGCAACGACATTCTCCGCATCCACAGCGCCAACGGACGATTCCTCAAGTCCGCTCGTCAGGATTAAAGATTCCGCCGACAGCGTCAGACCGAGCACCGTTGCCAGCGTTCGCCGCGCCGTCGACGCATCCAGCCGTGCCTGTGTCACATCCAACTCCGCGGTCAGCAGCGTGCCCCGCGCCAGATTTACATCCAGCTCGCCCACGGTGCCGGCCTGCTGTCTGGCCCGCGCGACATCCACCAGTTTTTCGGCCAATGTCCGGTTCTCACGCGCGATCGCCAGAGCGCCGTCCATGCCCACCGCGCGGCAGTATGACATTTTCGCCTCGATCGCCAGCCGGGCCGCCTCGTCGGCCAGGCGGAGAATCGCCTCGTCCATGGCCCGCTCGGCCGCCTTGGTTCGCACGGGGATCTGCCACAATTCCACAATGCTCTGCGCCAAACTGGCCTGAAGGTTGGCCCGCCCCCCCGCTTCGGGAAGCTGCAACGAAAGGCCCAGGACGGGATTCGCGAGCAGCTTCGATTGCACCACATCCGCCCGCGCCATGCCCACACTTGCATACGTCGCACGAAGCGAAGGATTATTCAGGAGTGCCGCCTGAACGGCCTCCTCCAGCGAGAGTCCGTCAGCGACAATTTCTTCAACGCGACGATCCAACTCGGCTTCGCGGGCGGGGTCATAGGTTTCATAGTCGCCAATAGCGCCGCGAACCCGATCGCCGGTCTGTCCATAGTCGGCTGATGGATTGACGCTCACGCAGCCGGCCATGACGCTCCATGCCGCACCCAGCGCAACCAAGCCCTTCAGTTTTTGAAGCATACAGTTTCCCCTGTGAATGCCGGCAACAAACGATGCACTGGGATTCATGGCCTTGGCGAAGCCGCCCCGACAGTTCTTCGGCATCAATGCACGAAGCCATCAGCAGCCGCTGATTCGCCCGATGCAAAGAGAGACGGATCGCGCGCATACATTGTGCGCACGAATATGTACATCCGAACAAAACCGGGGGATCAAATCAGAAGTGGCAGGACGAGATCGGAGGTTGGGGGGCTCGCCCCGGAATAGTCCGCCGGATAGCTGGAAAGCGAAGCCCGGGTGAGGACGACCGCACAATCGGCGGTGAAAGCTACAAATACCAACTGATAGGTCTGAAGAAGCTCATCGGTTGACTCAAACTGCTTTGCCGACGATCGAACCAAATCCTTGCAGGGATCCGAGGCGCACTGGGACTCATGTCCGCAGCCGTCGTCCTTCGCTGTCTCGCAAGCGTCCTTGCAATCACAGCAGGCGGCGCGACATTCATGCAGCAAGACACCGCCCATGCACAACACCGGTGGTGCAAGCAAGGCGAATGCCAAACCAAATGAAAACGCGCGTCGCAACATGCTGATAGATCATATCGTCTCGATTGTGAGCCGGGCAACTCAAATCGACCCGATAATGGGCCGCCAATCGTCACATTACTGTAAAGTGAGGCCGAATTCGTCTTTCGCGGCCCCAGAGTCAGCCTGCGAACCGATTCGGACCATGAATCTAGGACTTCACACCGCCCCCAACGCGTCGAATCCCCCGCATGGCCAGCGACATCGCTTCCGCATTCGTGCTCCAACGCAGCGCCTGCGTGCCTGTGATCCGTTTTTCGTTGTAAAGCGAAAGAAGATGTTGATCGAACGACTGCATGCCGGCTTCGCCGCCCGCGATGTAGTCAGACAATTCCGGCAGCTTGTTCTCGAGAATGAACTTTTCCGTTACCGGCGTGCCGCGCAGAATCTCAATGGCGGGCCACCGCGGTCCCTCGCGGGATGTCACCAGCCGCTGCGAAACAATCGCCTCGATCGACTTGGCCAATTGCGACAAAAGCAGCCGATGCTCCGCGGGCGGAAACATCGCGATAATCCGCTCGACGGTTTGCCACGCATTCGAACTATGAACCGTCGCGAACACTTGATGTCCCGTGTCGGCCGCCTGCAGCGCGATGCGAAGCGTTTCCAGGTCGCGCAGCTCACCGATGACAATGACGTCGGGGTCCTGTCGCAAACCCTGTCTGAGGCCCTGGGCAAATGACGGCGTATCCTGGCCGACTTCCATTTGTGAGATCAGCGACTTTTTGTTTTCATACACAAACTCGACCGGGTCTTCGATCGTGATGATCTTCGAAGCGCGAACCGAATTGATCAGATCGATCATGGCGGCCAGTGTCGTGCTTTTGCCGCTGCCGGTCGTACCCGTGACCAGCACCAAGCCGCGCTCTTCCAGAGCAATGTCTTCAATCACAGCCGGGAGATTCAGCGAGGCGAGTGGCGGCGGAGCGGATGATATCACTCGCATCACCAGACCCGCTCGATTCAATTGACTAAACGCGCTGCAGCGAAACCGGCCGATACCCGCAACCGAATATGAAAAATCAATCCCATTGATCAGTTGCCCGTCCATTTCGGGCGCGCCCACGCTCGCCAGCAACTCTGCTATTGTCCGGCGCGCCTCGGCTTCTTCGATGCCCGGCAGACCCAGCAGCCGCATATTGCCCTGGATTCGCAGCATCGGTTGCGCGCCGGCCTGCAGGTGAATATCCGATGCCCCATTTGTCACGGCAAAACGAAGTATGGCCGATAGATCCATGTTCCCCATCTCCGACAACGTCCCTGTTGGATTCAGAATTCAATACAAGATTACGCCCCAATACTGACGAATCCAAGAAAGTGAATCTCCCGGTCCCGGAAACAATGCACCCCTCCCGCCCCATGCCGCATCCATCAAGTTCCAAGCACCGGCCTTCGAATCTGTCGGTCAATGGTTGTAACAAACGCATTCATGATGAGAACCGCCCAATAGCACTCCCCATCGAGGACGCCGTAGAGGCGCATGAACACGGCGATCACGCCGATGCCCGCCGCATAGAGTATCTGGCCGTGAACCCGCATGGGCGAGGCCGTCACATCTCCCGCGAGTAGAAAAGCGGTCAACATCAATTGGCCGGACGTGAGATGATAGAGAATGTACGCCATGCCGACAGCGCGGTCCTGTTCGAACTCCAATGCGGGAAACCATCGGTAGTCCCTGGCGATTTCCACCGGCAGAATTGAAAGTGCAAAAGCCGCGGATGCCAGCACCGTTAACGGCAATTGCCATCGCAGGAAGCCGCGGTGAATCAGATAAAGCCCAACGATAATCAGCCCGACGGTGCAGGTTTCGCCGATTCCGCCCGGCACCACGCCGAAAATGGTATCCTCCCATGGCGGCAACAAATCCCGAATCAGCGGGGTGTATCGCAAATCGCCATCGGGCTCGACCTGGCTGACCGCAAATCGGCGCAGGATCTGAACAGGACGTTCGAGTTCATAGGCTTCAAATGTTGTTGATTCCTGCGACTCGATCCACCCGCGATAGTCCGCCACGCGTTCTGCACTGCGAATGTCTCCCATCAAAACATGGCCGGGAGTGAGCACAGGCGAATAGGCCAGAGCTCCGCCCAACGAAAGATATCCCGAAAAGACAAACTGAGCGACAACACGCCCGACCAGCGCCGGCTGCAGTGTGCCTTGAAAAACAACTTGGCCGATCAGGATCGAAACGACCGCGCCAAAGGTCGCAACAGCCCAGGGTATCGTTGCCGGAAAAGTGAGCCCCAGCAGCAGGCCCGTGAGCGCCGCACGTTCCGTTCGTCCCGGTGTGCGATTTCGAGATAGAAGCGAACAAATCGTATCGACGCCAACCGCGGCCGCAACGCAAGTAAGTAGAACCCATAGAGCCGCCCGGCCGTACAGCACGATCCCAATGAGCCCCATGACGCTCGCAGCCATCAACCACGCCCGGACAATGTGCCGGTGGGTATGGCCGCTCAGCCTGTGCAGCGGAGCACCCAGCAGTTTCTGCGAACCCAACATCCGAGGCTCGATGATCATCACGGCGTCGCGCCTGCAGGTTGTGATTGGATGGGTCGCCGTCCACGAACATCTCGAATGGCCTTTGCCAATGGAATCTGCGAAGGACACACGTGGGTGCACAAGCCACTAATCGATACACGCGTCGGCTTGCAAAAGTACCATCGCCGAAGCAGCGGAGCGCGACTCGCTTTTCAGGAAATCCGTCGGCGCGATTCCGATCGGGCAGTCTTCAACACACCATCCGCAGCGAATGCAGGGTACCGGAGACACCGATTCGCGCGATTTGAAGAACAGAGCACCCGTACATTCCGACGTGACGACAGTCGACAGATTATCGACCGACACACCCGTCAAGGGTCCGCCGAACACCACCTGATGCATCGGTGATGCGAGCCCCAGACGGTTCGCGAGTCGTTCGATCGGGGTTCCTATGGCCACGCGGAACACACCCGGCTGCCGGATCGCATCGCCCGCCACGGTCATGACCGCATGCGTCACCGGACGATCATCAAGTAAAGCATGGGCGGCCGATCGAATCGACGAAAGCGGAAGAACGACGACACCCACATCGAGCGGCGCCCCGCCCGGTGGTATTTCACGGTCCAATAGCGACTTCACCAGCAAGACCGGGCTGCACTGCGGATATACATCGGCCAGTGCAACGATTTCGACGCCGCGCCCTTCGGCTTCGGAATTCAGCCGCCGAACAACGCGACGATGTCGAAATGGAACCGCAATGATGGCCCGAACGACACCGAGCGCATCCGCAAGCTCGCACGCTGTATCAACAATGCGGCCCGGCTCCTCAACCACGGTGCGCAGATCGGCCGCCAAATAGGGCTCGGTCTCCATCGCGTTTATGATGAGATCGCCGACACCCCGCGCGATGGCGGCATGAAGATATTCGTGCAATGCAGCGCGTGGTGACTGACACATGACACCATGCCGCGCCAACTGCACAATCACAGATTCGTTCTCAAAGCCGTGTCGCGACGACAGCACTTCGTTTCGTTCGTCCGGTTCAATCGTCACGCATGGGACAAGCCCGTCATACGGCGTCCAGGCACGGGAAAAAGCCGTCACGCGGCCCGACACGGGAGAATGCACCGGCAATCCGGCGGAACCGGACGGCTCCGACAGCAAAGAGCCGTGCAGCACACGATCGCCGACTCGAACGACAGGCTCGACCGACCAATCAGCCATATGGCTCAACGGCACATGAAGCGGCCCATCCACCGGAAGCGTCTCAATCGGCTGACGCGCATATTCCGCTTTCTGATCCGGGAGAAACAGGCCACCTTCAAACGCCTGCTTGGGACCAAGATATCGAGACAGCAGCGACATGTGCCCAAAAAACTCCCTTTGAACGAGCGGTCAAAAATTGCCTGCGTTTGACGGCATTGGATCGGATTCCACAACTGGCGAACCGACCAACAGATTCAATTCACCGATGCCGTTGCGACGCCCTTGCTCGAGAACCAATTCCAGGAGGTTTTACGCCTCCGCCTCTTCAAGCGCATCCTCGTTCGCCGCCTCTGCGCCGCGCCCGGTGCCGATCCCCAGTCTGCTCGGACCTCGAACAAACTCAAGGAGTCGCCGGCCGACCGGACCGCTCGCAACTTTCGAATATTCTTCTATGGCTTTGCTCATGGGCAATTCCGATCTAAAGAGCATTTTGTAACCTGTCCGCGCTTCATTCACGTCGTCACTGGAGAAAATCCCGGAGCGCTTCAGACCGATGCCGTTGTACCCCAGAATCGTTCCCTCGCGCCATGCCTTCATGTATGGGGGTATGTCCTTGGTGATGCGCGAACCGCCTCCAATCATGACAAACTCGCCGATTCGTGCGAATTGATGAATCATGGTGTAGGCGCTGATGATCGCGTTGTCGCCGACGATGACATGTCCGGCCAGCGTTCCGTTGTTATAGAGCTTCACGCCGCTTCCCAATTCGCAGTTGTGGGCGACATGTGCATACGCCAGCAAAAAACAATTCTCGCCAAGAATTGTCCACGACTCGGGCTGTGTTCCGCGATGAATCGAGGCGCATTCGCGAATAATCGTTCCCGCGCCAATTTTGCAGTAGGATCGCTCGCCTTTGAAATGAAAATCCTGCGGATAATGGCCGACCACAGCACCGGGATGAATTTCGCACCGTTCGCCGATTTCAGTCCAACCTGATATGTAAGCATTCGGAAAAATCTTCGCCCCCGCGCCGATCTTCACCTGACCTTCGATCACGACAAACGGACCAATGTCCGCCGACGAGTCGATCTGAGCCTGCTTGTCGATCACCGCTGTCGCATGAATCGGCATATTTCTTCGCCTTAACCTTCCGCCGGTTTTCTTTGGTCCAGCCGATCGGCACATTGTCGCAACCGGTTGGAATCACATTTTAGACGAGTTGGACCCGTCGGCAATTATGCCCAAGATGCCACGAATTCGATAGTTACGATTGAACCCGCTTCCGGGTATGTTTGCGACACGATTGCGTTTCCGTGGTATACACAGCGTTCGAATGGGTCTTTGAGCGCCAACGGGCATCAATCGCGGCATTCCCACGGCATGAAGGGGAAAAAATGAGCCGGAGAATTCAGGCACCCATCCTTTTTGGCTGCTTCATTCATGGTCTCTTCTCGGTGACGACGGCGTTTGCACACGATTCGTGGCTGGTGGCCGACCGTCATGCCATTGCCATCGACCAGTCGGTGAACGTCCGATTCATGACGGGGGAGGTCTTTCCCATCGGCGATGCCGCAACCCAGCCGGAACGAGTGGCCTCGTTCGTCGTGGCCAAACAGGATCGCACCGTGCCCGTGGAGGGCATCTCAGCCGATGATCGCTCACTTGGCGCAACCTACTCCACATCCGCGCCCGGTCTTCACATCTTCGGTGTCGCATTAAGGCCGCGCATGATTACGTTGGAATCCGAGAAGTTCGACCGTTATCTTCGTGATGAACGCGCCGTCGATGCCATCAACCTGCGCGCCGAAGACCGCTCGGCAAAAGATGTCGTCGAACAATACACCAAATTCGCCAAGACCGTGGTTGCAATCGGCGACTTGATTCCGCGGATCGGACTTTTCTCACGCCGTTGGGCCATCGCCTCGAAATCGTGCCCTTAAGCAATCCGATGTCGTGGCAATCTGGTGCGAACCCCGGCGTGCGCGTCATGCTCGATGGGCACCCCTGGCCGGGTATCAGTGTGTCGGCGGGCCGCGAGAATTCCGGCGCGCATGCCTATTCATTCAGCGATCGCACCAATGCCAATGGCGAAATCGCCATTCCACTGGATGTGCCGGGCCATTGGTTCATCAAAGCGCATTTCATTCGCAAGGCGGGTCCACTGGATGAGCATCAGTGGGAGAGCTTTTGGGCAACGCTTACATTTCAGGTGACCGGCAATGTGCAGGCCGCCTCACAGGACACAATTCAGGCGGTTTCCAGTGCGAGCATCACGGATGATGTACGACTTATTGTCGCGGTCCACGGCGAACTCTCTCCTGGGCCGCACTTGGCTATCGAATGGGGAAACGGGGACTTAAAGAACTCGACTTGATGCCGGGCGATCCGCGATTACTGGCCATTCATCGCACGCCGTTCGAGCAGCCCTTTACGATCATTGCCGATGGCATTCAAGCGTCAACGCGCGCGACGCTGGGGCGATTGTCTCTGCTTATCGCAAAAGTAGATCGCACTGACCTGCGAACGGAGTTTATCGACCGCGCCGGTGGCGGCGGAGTTGAATTCCGAATTTCGCCCAAGCTGCTTGATGAATTGATGGCTCCCGATGCATCTGACGATCCGGGCACGCTGGCGATTCGGATACTGATACAAAGGGACGACGAGTTGTTCGCGGTAATCAGGACTGACTCGGTCGCGCCGCCGGTGGAGCCCACGTCGCTTCCAACCACGCGCACGGCCGACACGGTTCATCAAGAGGGACCGAATGACTTCACGAATCTGCCACCGGAGATAATTCCGATAAACTCAAGCGACCACTGGTTGCGTCCCGCAGGCGCTGCGGCAGGTCGAATCGGCTTGTCTAAGTCGTTGATCCTTGCCTGTCGACCGGACAGGGATTAGTCGGCCGCAGTGTCGTTGAATTGACCCGCGATCGATTCGCCGTGGGGCGGTGCAAGTGGATTGGCACTCGCCTTGGCGGAATTTACGGCCGGCTCCCACGCCAGGTACGCAAATACGCAGCCTGCTGCGAGCCCAATGACAATCCTGGCGAACAATCCACCCTTGCCGACCCGCCTCATGCCGAATATCCGATTGCGGTTGCCCATCGGCCACCTCCATTGCGAAGCCCATAATTCTTATCGTCGATGCGGGCACTCCGTCCTGAATCGCCTATCTGGCTGATTGCCAGGGAAGCCGAAACCGGGCTACAGCCCCTTTTATCATTTTCAGCTTTGGGATTCGTGTTACATGCGTAACGTGCGGCAATTCACGCAATTCAGCTCCTTCTAGGCCCAAAACAGCCCTTGCGACCCGCCCCCGCCCCCTTTCTAATGTAAGGTTTCCATCGTTTTTTTGCTGAAAACCGCACTCGAAAAGGAGTTGTTCGTTGACATCGCGAAGCTCGAAAAGAAGATTCTCGACAAGAAAGCACTCATCGGCGTGATCGGCATGGGCTATGTCGGCCTGCCCCTTGCACGAACTTTCGGCAAGGCGGGCTATTCCATTCTCGCCTTCGACGTCGATCCGCAAAAAGTCAAAATGCTCAACGCCGGGAAGAGCTATATTCAGCACATTCCCGATTCGCAAATCCAGACACTGATTGATTCCAAGAGATTCAAGGCCACATCGAACATGGCCGAGCTTGGCAAGCCGGATGTCATCGTCATTTGCGTGCCGACACCGCTCTCCAAGAATCGCGACCCGGACATGAGCTATGTCGAATCGACGGCCCATGCCATTGCCAAGACACTGCGCCCGGGACAGCTCATTACTCTTGAATCGACGACCTATCCCGGCACCACCCGCGACCTCGTGAAGCCCACTCTCCAAAAAGCCAGCGGCCTCAAGGCCGGGCGGGACTTCTTTCTCGCTTATAGCCCCGAACGCGAAGACCCGGGGCGGCAGGACTTCACGACCGAGACGATTCCAAAGAGGGTCGGCGGCGACGACAAGGGCAGCCAGAGGCTGGCAATGGCGCTCTATTCGAATTCGATCGCCAAGGCAATTCCTGTCGCAAATTGCGAAGTGGCCGAAGCCGCGAAGATTCTCGAGAACGTGTACCGATGCGTGAACATTGCGATGGTCAACGAACTTAAGATCGTCTTCGATAAAATGGGCATCGATGTGTGGGACGTCATCAACGCGGCGAAGACCAAGCCATTCGGTTTCTCCGCGTTTTATCCCGGCCCCGGCCTCGGCGGCCACTGCATACCCATCGACCCGTTCTATCTTACATGGAAGGCCCGCCAATTCGGCGAATCCACCCGGTTCATCGAGCTGGCCGGCGAAATCAATACGCACATGCCCGAATATGTCATCAATCGGCTGGCGATGGCGTTGAACGATCACAAAAAGTCAATCAACGGTTCAAAGATCCTTGTCCTTGGCCTTGCGTACAAGAAGGACGTGGATGACATTCGCGAAAGCCCCAGCATCGAACTGATTCACCTGCTCAAGCATCGCGGCGCGAAGGTGGATTACAACGATCCGCACGTTCCCAAGACACACAAGGGTCGCGAGCACGATCTTCAGATGAAATCGGTCCCGCTGACGGTGGCCAACCTGAAGCGGTACGACGCCGTTCTGATTTCAACCGATCATTCGGCTTACGATTATGACATGATCGTTCGTAACTCCAAACTGGTGGTCGACTCACGCAATGCCACAATCAATGTGAAGCGCGGCCGCGAAAAAATCGTCAAGGCATAACGGGCGCGATTCCGCAGTAAGAATATTGAACCGGATTGCCGGGCGATGTTGCCGACCGCGACATCGCCCGGTCTGCGTTTAGCTTCATTGCAACATGCGTCCCGATGAGTCTCAGCGTAACATTCCGGCATGGTCATCGACGTCCATTGCCACATCGGCTTCTCCGCAAAGCGCGCGGATCCGAATATTCAGCGGTTTTCATTCGAGCAAAACGGCGCCGCCGGTCATGCGGGCTTCGACAGCTATTTCTCGCCGCGTCTGATCGCCCGTCCCGCATGGTTCTTTGTTCGGCGTTGGCTCGGCGTCGACCCGCGCCTGAAACCGGGCGATGCGCTCGATGCGGCAATTGAGTCGATCTACGAGAAACACTGGTCGCAGATGCCCAGCGTCGATCGGCTGGTGCTACTGGCTTTCGACGAATACCACGACGACGACGGCTGCGTCATCGGTCCGGCCGGCCGCTTTCAAAAACGCGGAAGCGACATTTATTCATCAAACTCGTTTGTGGCCGCTTACTGCCGGACCAATCCCAATCGCTATCTCTTCGGCGCGTCGCTCCACCCCTATCGCGTATATGAGGGGCGATCTGCCCCCGACTTGCTAGTTGAGCTTGCAGCGAGCTCGCCCCGTCCCTCGCTGATTAAATGGCTGCCGATCCATCAGAACATTCGCGCAGACGATCCGCGAACCATCGCGTTTCTTCGCCGCGCGGCCGAACTGAAAATCACAATTCTCGTTCATTACGGCGGCGAAATGTCGCTCAGCCGGCAGCACATGGAATTCGAACATCCCGGCCCCATGCTCGGCGTCCTGCGAAAACTGCGGACCGAAAGTGCGATGCCGACGGTCATTGTCGCCCACCTCGCCACCCCTTCGTTCCCCTGGCAAAGCGCGGATGGATTTAACATGCTGGCCGAGGCCTTGACCGGTGAGTTTCGCGAGGCGCCGCTCTATGCCGACATCTCGGCACTGGCCGCGTTCGGCCGCACGAGCTGGCTGCCGCATCTTGCGGAGCGGGCCGACTTGCAGCGAAAAGTGGTTTGGGGTACCGATTTCCCGATTCCGGTGATGTTTATGCCATATTGGCGGCATCTCGACCGGACGACGCGCCGACGCATCGCGGCCATACCCTCGTGGGTGGAACAGGACTTTCAGCTTAAGAAGGCATTCAATCTTCAGCCAGAGGTTTTCACGCGCGCTGCTGAGATTCTCCGCGTCTCGTAGATGGGATCGGTATTCAAATCAAAAATAGATATTGGCCTATCGCTCTACGTTCGAGCACTTCACGGTTGGTCCGAGCCACTCCGCATTCTCCCTGCCCCGATGGGGGCCGGGCTAAACAGGCTAACTCAATCGTGAATTGCTCTTGTTGGTAAGATCCAAAGTCGTCGCCATCACCCCATATTCATTGTTGGCAACTTCCGCGATTCTCGCGCCAGTGGAATCCAAAATGAGGCTTCCGCCTTGTGATTCCGGCCTATTTTTCTTGATTGTCATATTCGCAATCGCCGCGGGCATTCGATGCGCGCGCGACAGGTTGGCCATCTCCAAGGCACGTTCCGGCCCACAGCCGCAATGGGTGCCGACAATCAGTTTCGCCCCCGCAGCGGCTGCCTGCGCCCAACATTCCGGTTCGTAGATTTCTTCACAGCACAGCAGCACGAGGCGACCCAGGATTGTCTCGGCCGATTTGACTTGTTTGCCGCTGCACAAGTGTTTCACGCCTTCGTTCCCGGTCTGACGATGTTGCAATCGGATGTCCCCGTCCGAGTCCAGCAGCAGCGACGCGGCAAAGACTTGCCCGCCGTCGCGCGCCGCCATGCCGAATGCGACAAAAATGCCCCAGCTTCGAGCCCTTTGTGCGCAGGCCGCGCTTGTGGGCCCCTCGATCCGTTCAACAAAAGTGATATCGCCGCTTCGCGTTCGTGCGATGTCCGCGAAAGCCGGAAGCACCACCAAATCCGGCGGGGGAATCTGTTCCGCCGCCTCGTCTATTCCATCCAAGGCACTTTGTAGAAGCGCGGTTCGCGATTGGCCGTCGTCCACCAGTTGTATGACCGCGACACGCATGCAGCACCCTTATTCGCAATCGCTCTCGGAAAACACCCTGCCCCAGCCGAGCGCCGACAAAATGCGATCTTCCTGCCGGTGCATCGCCGCCGCATCGGCCTTCACATGATCATCGTATCCACAAAGGTGCAGGCATCCGTGAACGACATAGAGCACGAGTTCCGCCGCCAATCGCCGCGTCGTCGCTTCGCCTCCCGCTTCGCCACCGTCGAACAAACCAGCAGTTCGCCGTCGACGAGCCCCTTCTTCATGCTGTCGCGCAAGTCAAACGTCAACACATCGGTCGGCGTCGGATCGTTCTTCCAACGCGCGTGCTGACGGCCCATTTCGGCGCCGCCGATGACCGCAATGTGCAAAGTGCCTTTTTTATATCGCTGGGATTTCAGTGCCGACCGCGCCGCCTCTTCGATTTGTTTCGAAAACGGTCCCTCGGCGCCAGTGACGCTAATCTTCAAGCCCGCCGAAGAATCACCGCTCACGCGGTCTTTGCTTGCGCGGGTTCCGCCGGCTCGTTCGCCGTCGGATACGAGATGCGCCCGTGATGAATGGCCCGAAGGCTTCGCACGAGGCTTTGTTCGACTCTTGCCAGATCGCTGAGGGTGATGTCGCATTCTTCGAATTGCCCGTCCATCAATCGTGCCATCATAATGTCATGAACCACGGCCTCTATTCTACCGGCCGTCGGGTCGGAGAGCGAACGCACCGCCCCCTCGACACCGTCGCACAACATCAGAATCGCCGTCTCTCTCGATCGGGGCCTGGGTCCCGAATAACGGAACTCGGTATCGCTGATCTCGCGTCCGCGGTTGCCCGCGGCCTTGGCCTCCTGCGTCGCCATGTGATGAAAGTACTTGACCAGGGTCGTGCCGTGATGCTCCGCAATGAACGGATGCAGCACGGGCGGCAGACCGTGCTCGCGCGCCAGCGCCAGTCCATCCTTTACGTGTGCCAGAATAACCAGAAGGCTCATCGTCGGCGCAAGGCCACGATGGGCGTTCATTCGCGCTTCCTGATTCTCAACGAAGTAGTTCGGCTTGCAGGTTTTTCCGATGTCGTGGTAATACGCGCCCACTCGGACCAACAGTCCGTTTGCGCCGATTTCCTCGGCGGCCGACTCCGCCATGCTGCCAAGCAAATGGCTGTGCTGCCATGTCCCCGGGGCTTTTTCGATGAGCTGGCGCAACAGGGGACGGCTTGTGTCGGCCCATTCAAGAAGCGTCTGGCTCGTCGTCACTTTGAATGCGCGCTCGATCAATGGCAGAATCACCTGCACCATGCTGAGGCCGGCCATGCTGGCAATCGCCGCATAAAGGGGGTCGCCGAAGAAGTTCACCTCGCCTTCGCCGAGATTCGCCAGAAATGTACTGATGTAGGCAACGGCCGACGCCACCCCGCCGACTTCCAGCATTTTCATGCGGGTCCTGATTTCCTTCAGCATGAGCACGGTGGCCGTGATCACCGCGAGCATTGAGATCATCATGCCGTGGGGCGTCCCAAGCATCAACGAAGTCATCAGGGCCAGTGAGCCCGCAGCGCCGAGGGCAAACAGACGGGAATAGGCAATCGCGAGAATGGCTGCCGTCATGCTGACCGGCAGTATGCACCAGATTGGCGAATCGCTGACCCGCAGAATAACGAATCGCTCGATCAACAGAATGCCAAGCAGCAGAATCGCCACGCCCGCGGCTCGCGGAGCGCGGTGTATGATGTTCGGCTGCGTTTTGGCCGTGTAAATGGAAAGGCCGATCGACAAGAGCAGGATGATGCCCGAAATGCTGATGCGCTTGTTTCGCCACGGACGAAACAACAACGGGTCGTTATTGCGCTGCTTCAGATACTCCTCGTGCTCGGACTTCAGCAGTGCCAGGGCCTCGTTGGTGACGGGCCCTTTTGGCAGCAACTGGTCGTCCCGCGCATAAATGACCTTCACAGGCGGCACGTTTCCGGCTTCCTCGATTCGAGCGCGGGTGTATGCCGCGTCAAATACATAGACAGGGCGAAACTGCTGATTCTCAGGCGAAATCTTAATGGCTTTGTCGATGACCATGCGAAAAACAGGCTGCACCCGACGGTTCGTCATAAAGACGTTGCGCGCAACCCGATCCCCAAGTGCCTCGACCTGATCCGGATTCGATGCATAATTCAGTTTGGTCGTCGCAACCTTTCGAAACTTCCCGTTCGGATCGCTCAGTATGACATGATCGGATGTGCTGCGCATGTCGCGGATGCCCTCGACCATGTTTTCATCCAGCAATACCTTTTCGAGTTTGTCCAGGTTGGATCGGTAAGCGTCCGTGACTGTTGTGTCTGCTGTCGACTTCAGTTCATTAAATGCTTCTTCTTTGATACTCCATCGGCCCGCGTGCTTTTCCAGAAATTTCTCAAAGCTCTCGGCCGCTTTGGCGGCCGTTCGAATTTCACGGAACTCGGTTTGAATATTCTCAACCAGCGATGTGTTGAATCGATAATAGCTGGGTACTGCGTGCTGTGCGTCGGTCCGCGCCTTTTCGGTGGCGAGTTCGTCTATTCTTTCAAACGTTACACGCGATAAGACCGGCTGCTTCAGTACTTTGCCGACCGAATAAGGTAGTGGCTCGTCACCCACCACCATAACGATGGTCGCGCCGACCCAGAACAAAACGGCAATCAGAAGCGGCCAACCAAGAACGGGCTTCACGCGTCCCAGCCATCGGCCATGGCCGTTCGTGATTTTCCGCCGATTCTCCGGGGACTTTGCCGTGCGAGCGTTTCCCAAGTTCAACATGCCGTAACTCGCCATGAAGCGGCGAGCCTCTAGCCATCGGCGAAACGCGTTTCGGACCTTGTGATTCCGTGGAATCGCAAAACCATCGAAACCCGCAAGAGCTTCAGCTCTTCGCCGGAGAATAAACCCCTTATCGCCCGCGCCTCACGCCACAATGACCAATTTCAACCGGTCGCCATGGCCAACTCGCACAGGCAATCTCAAGGATCACAGACAGTATAGCATCGCCAATCCATTCGAACCAGACACATAACAATCTACGCAACATGATGTTACAACTTCAGCCCACCATGTTTCGCAGGCACGACAGGCCCTTACAGACTGTACGCGGCAACTTGTTGGCCGGACCGATAAAATTCGTGTTTCTTTCAGCGCAAACCGAAACGGCCATACATCAATCTGAAACCAACATGGTGGCACACAGCATGCTATTTCATTTCGCAAACGTCGATCGGGCATACGTAATTCACTCGCAAGACAACTGGAATCACCCATGTTCACACGCATCTATGACTTGGCTTCCACGGCGACCGCCAACCTCTCAAATGGTCGGCTGGTTTCATGGATGTTTGCCGTGCTGGGCTTTGCATTATTGCTTCGCCACCTCAATCCGTCGCATTGATCACAAACCATCACTTGAATCGCCGTTGACGCATCGTTGCTCGCGAACATAATCGGAGCATTCGTCGAGATGCGTCCAATATGCAATCCATCGCGCCTCCAATCACATTGCTGACCGATTTTGGCATGGCCGACCATTATGTCGCCTGTATGAAAGGCGTCATATTGCAGCGGGCTCCGCTCGCCCAGATTATCGATGTCACCCACATGATCCAGCCGCATGACGTGGTGCATGGGGCTTTCGTCCTTCGGCAGATTTTCGAGCACTATCCGCCCGGCACCATTCACATTGCCGTGGTCGACCCCGGCGTCGGCAGCTCGCGCCGAATCGTGGCGGCACGCTATTCCGGCCAGATTGTCCTCGCCCCCGATAACGGCCTGCTTACTTTTGTCCATCGCGATTTCATTCTGGAAGAACTGCGATCGATTGAAAACCAGCGCCTCTTCCGGCCGGAGGTCAGTCGAACGTTTCACGGCCGCGATGTCTTCGCTCCGGTGGCCAGCCACCTGTGTCAGGGTACCGCATTTGAAAAGCTCGGCCCGATTGTTCGCGAGTTGCAGCTTCTCAATCTGGAACGGCCGAAGCGCCTCGAACAAGGGGGCGTCGAAGGTCAGGTGCTCTACATCGCCCACCTCGGCAATTGCATCTCGAACATCAGCGTGGCAGAACTCGGCCAAGTCACAGCGCCACCGGAGCGAATGACCGTGCAGGTCGGCCCGCTTCGCGTCGGCCACCTGCACACAACCTACGCCGACGTGAATCCCGGCGAGATTGTCGCCATGATCGGTTCGACCGGCATGCTAGAAGTGGCCGTCAACCAAGGCAGCGCTGCGGCCCACCCCGCGCCGCCCCCCGGGGACGCGGGCGGAAAGACAAAGCCGAAGCAGGAAGAGAATCTGCCCCGTATTGTCCCCCGACCGCACCAGGGACGCTGGTCATGGTGAGATTGAAGGTATCGCCGGTTGGGGCCGATCGCTCCAGCTTTCTGCACTCATCACCGAAGGGGGAATTCGCCTTGGACGCCACAAGCGACGGCGACCTGGAATTCACGCGGCCTATCAGCCGGATCTGAACTTTGCAACCTAATTGAGCCACAGCCCTCTTCCCTTTCCTTCTTCATCGCTTTGTGCCGCTCTTTCTTCTCGCGCCGTGTAAAGCTCATCCACCTTCTTCCAGTTCACAACATTCCACCACGCCGCGATGTAGTCCGGCCGGCGGTTCTGATAATTCAGGTAGTACGCGTGCTCCCACACGTCGAGCCCCAGCACCGGCGTGTGGCCGGTCATGATCGGCGAATCCTGATTGGCCGTGCTGAAGAGTTCGAGGTTTCCGTTCTTCACCGCGAGCCAAGCCCAGCCGCTGCCGAGGCGCGTGGCGCGCGGCCGCGAATTTTCCTTGAAGGCATCAAAGCTGGTGAAACTCTTGTTGAT
>JADJRI010000016.1 GCA_016712275.1 Planctomycetota bacterium | reverse complement strand
CCCGACCAGCACGAGAAATCGCCAGAAGCGTTGACTGGATTCGGGAAGCACCTGCTCATACTGAATTCCAAAATCCCTGCCGAGTACGAAGACGCAGTGTGCAAGAATCGTGACGACGGTCCAGATCAGTCCGGCGCGACGGCCGGAAAGCAGCGTCGCCAAAACGGGCATCAATGCATACCAATACAGCGATGGCGACGTCTCACCACCCTGATGGAGGGCCAATTCCGTCAGTATCCAGAACAAAACGAGGGCCAGGACTGTGGCGGCAAGCTTCAGATTGCTGGTTCGGCGCAACACGCGGATGTTGATGAGCGCGATGGAGGACGCAAGAGTGACTTGAATGGCCGACTCGATCAACCCCATTCCAACATACACGATCGAGTAGAAGATGCCTGCCGTGATGAGGGCCAGTGAAAAGTGGGTGACCGTGCGCGCGCGGCGCAGCGTATCGGGATCGCTGCCGCGGATTTGTTCCGAAATGAAGTATTCGGATATCCGTCCAAGACGATGGCCGATGTAAAATCCGTGTTTAACGCGGTCGTTCATATTCCAAGTCCATCACCAACTGATGCCAAACCCCGCGATCAGGCTTTGCTGCATCTGTCGGATTTCAGAATGGGCATAGTCAATTCCCAGCGGGATTTTGCTCCATCCGCTGCCGCTCATGCGCTGCGGGAGACCGATGATGTAGCCCGCGCCGACCCACCAGTTCTCCCGTGAATATCGAATTCCAACGCTAATGTCATCCCGATTGAGCACTGACCCGACGGGGTTCAGATGCGTTCTGCGAATGGGGTTGGTTCCGTGGTTATAGCCCACGCCGAGCGTCCAGTTTTCGTCCAGCTTGAGATCGGCGCCGATGATAAAGACATACTGGTCCGCATAGCCCAGCGGCATTTGCACGCGCCAGTCGAGCGGCACATCGGTTGCGACGACGAGATTACGCCAGGTGCTGTTGCGATAGGTGATCCAAGGCGCTTCGGCGACCAGTTTGCACCATGAAGTGAGATCATACGCCGCGCCGATGGAGACCCTTTGTGGCAGCCGGATTTGGTCGATGTTGGCATCGCCGAGGCGAATCGACGGCAGCCCCATGATCGAAGCCGTGGCCGCGCCGCCGGCGAGGTCGGTCGCCCAGGTCGGCGAGCGGTAGGCGATGCCGAAGCTCAGCTTGTCGGTCGGCCGGTAGTGCGCTCCCAGGTCGAAACCGATTCCATAGGCGTAACCGCGGCCGAATTTGATGTCGGCGATGGCCAGCGGTTTGCGAAATTCAGCGGTTACAACCTCGGCGCGGATTCCAGCGCCGATCGAGAATTGATCCGTCACTTTGTATGCGGCATTGAAACTGAAGTTGACGTTCTTCGCGTCGGTTCCGGCGCGCACTTCCCGCCACGGCATCAGCAGCGGTCGGTAGTTGTACTGCGTTGCCAGGCCGCATCGGGAATGGAAGGCAACGCCCCACGACCATCGATCATCGTCGGAGTTTGCATAGCCGAAATCGGCAAGCGGAATAATTCGTCGATCGCTTCGCGAACTGTCCAGCGGTCCGCGCCAGTCGACGGTGGGAAACACGGTCTGATTGGTGAAGGCAATGAAGTCTCGCCGGCGCGGGGCGAGCGACAGCGCTGCGGGATTGTCGATTTGCGACAGTGCCGAGTCGCCCACCGCCACGTCGGCGCCGCCGCGCGACCGCGCCTGCAGGCTCACGCCGTTCAGTTCGACGCCGTTGCTGGCCGATGCGGGCGACTGAAACGCGGCGACAATCGCAAGTGCCACCATCGTGCCGCCGAGCGCCGATCGAATGAGTTGTTGGCGAATTCGCCGATTCATCTGCAAGGTTCCCGGCACCCCCATCGTCGCGAAACGGACGAAACAACGGCGCACAATGAGAGGTATTCCAAGTTGAATCGGATCGTATTTGTCGGGTCTTAATAGGGAAATGTGCAGTTGCGGAGAGGTTTTGGCAGGGGCCGAACGAATACGTTGACATGGCCGGCAAGAGCGGAAAACGACCGATTATCAGCCCACAAGATATTGGAGAATTTGGGACTTTTCCAATAAAAATCGGCGGACTTAGGCGGATTCCCAAGGGGTATTCGGCTTGGCATCCTTTGATGAAAGGTCCTTTTCGTCCCGCTCGACAGGAATGACGGGAAAGCGCTGGAAACAGGCACGACTTCAAGGATCGCGTCATTGACGTCCTTCAACTGGCCGAGGCGCCGAATGGCGGGCCATTTCAGGGCGATCAAGCCGACGACGATGATCGTGCCGATGCCGCCGCTGACGACCGAGACGATCGGGCCGAAGAAGTTGGCCACAGTACCGGATTCGAAGCTGCCCAGCTCATTCGACGACTCAATGAAAATTGTGTTCACGCTCGATACGCGGCCGCGAAGCGCATCGGGCGTACGGAGCTGGACGAGCACATGGCGAATGACCACGCTGATGTTGTCCAGCATGCCGCTCACCAGCAAACACGCGAGCGAGAAAACAAACGACTTCGACAGACCAAAGCCGATCATCGCCAAGCCATAACAGGCGACGGCAAGGAGCATCGACCGACCGGCGCGCTTGAAAGGCGGCCGGTGCGCAAGTGCGAATGACATGATGACGGCGCCGACATAGGGCGCGGCCTTGAGGGCACCGAGACCGATCGGCCCGACATGCAGAATATCCTTGGCGTAAATCGGCAGCAGGGCGGTCGCGCCGCCGAACAGGACGGCCATGAGATCGAGCGTGAGCGCGGCCAGAATCGTCTTTTCGCGATAGACATACGACGCGCCGGCGAGCATGCCGGCAAAACTCAGCTTGTCGCCGGTCAGTTCCTGTTTGCGCGGGTGCACGCCAATGAGGCTGACAACAAAAACGATCGAGCCCATCGCAAGAATCAAATAGACCGGCCATGCCACCCCCGTCACGTAGAGTATCGCACCGCCGATCAAGGCCGACCGTGGCGGCGGTATGAAAGAAAACGCTGTTCCAAGTGACGGCGTTTTGAAAGACCGACGGCGCCACAAGCAGCGGCATCATCGCGGCGCGTGCCGGACTGCCCACCGCCTTGGCCGTGCCTGTGCAGACCAGCAGGGCATAAAATACAGACACCGGCGCGTTGTAGTACGAGGCCTCAGAGAGGGTGATGGCGCAAAGGGTGATTCCGCACAGCGCCACCATCAATAGTCTCTTTCGATTGAAAACATCGGCCAGTTGGCCGCCCGGCAGGGCGAACGCAATAACCGGCAGAGCCTGAAATAGGCCAATGAGGCCGAGGGACCACGGGTCGTGCGTTCGCTCATAAATCTCCCAAAGAATGGCGACGGACATCATCTGAAGGCAGATCGAGGAGATGAACCAGCCGATCACGAAGCGCCTGTAGTTAAGCGTTTTCAGTGCGGCATAAGGCCCCGTCGGCTCAGAATCGAGCGGCTGGGATGCATCGTCTGGCGTGGGTTGATCGATCAAGCGTGTTTCGATTCGAGTGGGTGTCTGGCGTGGCGAGGACCGCTTCTCGCCGATGCCGTTGATTCAATTCCGCGCTTCGGGTTGGCATTATACCATCTAAAAGTGCCGCAGGCCATTCGGCCTACGGCGCCCTGCACGCAAAGGCTGGAATTCTCAAGAAAGTGCATGGATTCTTGAGTGGGATTTGATTAGTTTGTGGTTCGCCTAATGTGAATGTTGCGATGTAGGGTCGACTGTTTCGAGGAAGTTGAATGGAGAGAAGTTCGAACGCAGGGGTACTAAGGGCGCGCTCAAAAATAACTTGGTCAATTTTTCCTTCGAGGAGTTAAGCTGTAGTTCCAATCTCCATGAAAGGAATGAGGTGTTAATCGCAGCCGATTCAGTTGCTCGTCGGTAACTTTGACGGCTGTTTCGTAGTGGTTCGTGTCCAAGGCCGCCTTGACGATGAGGCCTGTCCTTGTGGTGGTGCTGGCAATGAGACTGACGACGGCCTGATGGCTCACCAGCGGCCGACCTCGCCAGTTCTGTGTAATGAAGCTGAAGAGTCGGTGTTCGATTCGATTCCACTTACTCGTGCCCGGCGGAAAGTGACAGAGGAGTGCAGGCTCAGGCCCAGTTCGTCCGCCAGCGCTGCAGCGATACCTTCCACAGCCGAGAACGGTGACTGTTGCTCCCGCCGCCGTCGGCGGTGATCAGCAACTCGCCGGCCCGTGGGAAACGCCGGCGTCCCATCTGTTTCCACCACTGTCGGATGCTGTGACGGCGAACTGGGCCGTATCGTGGTCGATGCCCACACTGACCCATCCCCTGATTGTTGACCATGTCGTACACGCCATACGGAATGGCCTTGCCCAGCTTCTTGTCGAGAAAGTCGTGAACACGGACCTCCTCCGGGTCGCCGCTCTGCCGCCATTTCCGCCCGGCATTCTTGAAATCCCCGATCAATTCCTTCTTTTTCGTGTCCACCGAGATCGCCGGTTGATCTCGGTTTTGAAATCGCCGCACCTGCGCATTGATGTGCTCGAATTGGGCATTGCGGTCAGGGTGGGAGGCTCCTTCTCTCGTCTTGCGATTGGCCTGAAGACTGTAACCGGCCTGATGGAGCAGCGTCGCCACAGTATTGGCTCCGATGGGATGATGTTGCCGCGTCAGTTCGTCGGCCAGTCGCCGCGTGCTCTTGCAGGTCCAACGCAAAGGGGATTCGGGATCGCCGCGCGTCGTGGGCTCGATCAGAGCCTCCAGCGCGGCGAGCAAACCCGCGTCCGTTTCGGTGAGTGTCTTGCGCCCCCCGCCCGGCCGACGCACCCGCCGACCTTCGGCCGATCGTTGTGCGGCCGGCAAATCCAGTTCTCGCAGTCCAGCCGTGATCGTCGTGCGACAATCCGGTGGCCCGCGCTACCGAGCTCACGCCGCCCCAGCCAAGTTCGCGTGCCTCCGCAGCCGCCCATTGTCGGCGACCGCGTTCCTGCATCTCCACTGCGAGCGAGCGATACTTACGCCGAATATGCGTAGTCAAATGCGCATCTTGCACATATCATCATCGACACCGTCGGACAAACCAATAAAATGAAATTGTTCAAGTTATTTTTGAGCGCGCCATAAATCTCTAAGAAGTTAGACATGAGCTTGCAGCGGAAACTGTTTGCACATTTCTATGACTTCGCCGCGAACCACTTCGATCGCGCTCTTGCCGCCTTCGGAGGATAGGACGCGGTCGATCATGCCGGCAATCTTTGTCATTTCGCCGGGGCCCATGCCGCGCGTGGAGAGGGCGGGGGAGCCGAGGCGGAGGCCGCTCGTTTCCATCGGCTTGCGTTCGTCGAAGGGGATCATGTTTTTGTTGACGACGATGCCGGCGAGGCCGAGCCAGTCTTCGGCCATCTGGCCGCTGACGGCGGGGAAGCGCTTGCGGAGGTCGAGAAGCATGAGGTGGTTGTCGGTGCCGCCGGAGACGAGGTTGTGACCACGGGACATGAGCGATTCGGCCAGTGCCTTGGCATTGTCGAGAACGCGCTGTTGATAGACCTTGAATTCGGGCTTGAGGGCCTCGCCGAATGCCACTGCCTTGGCAGTGATGATGTGCATGAGCGGTCCGCCCTGCAAACCGGGGAACATGGCGCTGTCGATTTTCTTGGCCCAGTCGGCCTTGCACATGGTCAGGCCGCCGCGCGGGCCGCGGAGGGTTTTGTGCGTCGTCGTTGTGACGAATTCGCAGACCGGCACTGGGCTGGGGTGGAGGCCGGCGGCGACGAGGCCGGCGATGTGGGCGATGTCGGCCATGAGTAGTGCGTTTACTTCCTTCGCGATTTCGGAGAAAGCGGCCCAATCCCAGATGCGTGGATAGGCGGATGCACCGGTGATGATGAGCTTCGGCTTGCATTCGCTTGCGAGGCGGCGGACTTCGCTCATGTTGATGCGGCCGGTCTCGCGGTCGACGCCATAGTGGGTGACGCGAAACCACTTGCCGCTGATGTTGACGTTTTTGCCGTGGGAGAGATGGCCGCCGTGGTCGAGGTGTAGCGACAGGATCATGTCACCCGGCGTGCGCGTGGGCACGGCGGGGTTCTTCTCTCGCTGCTCGGCTTCGTCGAAGCGGGAGCCGGGGTTCATGGCGGCCATGAGGATGGCCTGATTCGCCTGGCTGCCGCTGTGGGGCTGGACATTGGCATGGTCGACACCGAAAAGCTGCTTGGCGCGGTCGATGGCAAGCTGTTCGACGGTATCCATGTTTTCGCAGCCGCCATAGTAGCGCCTGCCGGGATACCCTTCGGCATATTTGTTGGTGAAGACCGAGCCGGCAGCCTGCATGACGGCGGGGCTGACGTGGTTCTCAGAGGCGATCAGTTCGAGCGTGTTTTGCTGGCGATCTTCCTCGGCGACAAAGGCCTTCCAGACTTCAGGGTCTTGTCGGGCGATTGGGGAGTTGTCGTTGCGGGCCATGGTGAGTACCTCTTGTTTGTCAAAGCCATATTCGGCTTATCGATTCGTTCATGAATTACGCGTCGCATCGTGCGAGCGGCAATGAGCCATCCAGAGAATCACTACTTTAGACGCCGTCACCGCCTCGTTCAACGCTGTGTTCCATCTCTTGAAGGCGAAAAGCCGTGCGTCGCCGCCGCGTTTATTATGCCATTTGCACCCCCGTTTCCGGCGTTTTGCCGGACTTTTTGGAAAAATATGCAAAATTCCTGAGTCCTAAGTTAATCCGCGGGTCCGGGCAGCCGACACGTAAGACAGCACCGGGTAAAGGACCACGGGCTAACAACGCTTCTCATGAGAGGATCTTAGAAAATGACGAATTACGGAAACATCACCAAGTCGGCGTATCAGGCGGACATCAAGCGCAAGCAGGCCTTCTTTAACCGATGCAAGCGACGATTCGTCGTCGCCAGCACACCCGCCGAGCGCCAGTTCCTCAAGACCGAAGCCACCCGCATCTGTGGCGAACTCAAGAATTGCTGCAAGGTCTGGAAGAACTGTGGCTGGGGCACCTTTGCCTGGATCACACGCGGCTACACCACCACCACGTTCAACAACGTCAAGCCGATGAACCGCAAGACGAACAACACCCGATCGACCTTCGGCAACACGACCATGAGCCGCTCGACGACCTCGTCGCGCAGCAACAACGGCCGCAGCTATGGCCGACGCACGACAACGAGCCGCCCGAGCGTCCGGTCGAACAACCGCACACGCTCGAACGCCACCCGCACGACCTTCGTCGCCTGGTGAGATTGACCGAGGGCTTTTTGCAAGCTGCTCGGTTTTTTGATTTGAACTGAAGCTTGGGATCTGTGGCGATTCGTTTAAGGACGTGTCGGACCGATCCCGAGCCGGAAGCAAAACAAAACCCCGTTTCGGAGAATGCTCTGAAACGGGGTTTTTGCATTTCTTGAGCCTTCGCTGAGCGTGGGACGTTGGTCGGCCTTCGCACGGGCAAGCAAAAGGCCGCTTGCCCATGCCACCCGTCTGCCCGCACAGCCGAGGGCGGCTGTTGCCACACTCGCTTCGTGCTCATACTTAGCTGTAAATCTTCAGAATCGAATCGAGGAATTTCACCGCGTCGGCCCGTTTACGCTGGAACGAGTTACGGCCGATGATGGAGCCGAAACCGCCGCCATCGCGAATGGCCTTGGCCTCATCGAAAACGGCTTGATCGTTGTCGTTCTTGGCGCCGCCGCTGAAGATGACAATGCGCCGCCCGCCAAAGGCGCACTGCGTGATGTGTTTCACGCGCTCGGCCAGCGTGCCGATGGCGATCTTTTCCTTGTCAAAGATTTTCTTGGCGGCATCCTGCTCGATATGCGAAGTGGGCAGTTTCACCTTTGATGATGTGGGCGCCGAGCTGGGCGGCGATTTGCGCGGCATAGCCGCAGACGTCGATGGCTGTTTCGCCATCTTTGCTGATGCTGGACCCGCGCGGATAACTCCAGACGACGACGGCCAAGCCATTTGCCTTGGCTTCGCATGCGTAGGCGCGCAGTTCTTCGTACATTTGTTTACGAAGCGCGGAGCCGGGGTAAATCGTCATGCCGACGCCGACGCAGCCGAGTCGAATCGCATCCTTGACGCTGGCCGTCACCGCCTGCCATGAGTCTTTCTCGTCGGCAAGCGAGTCGTGGTTGTTGGCTTTGAGAATGAGCGGAATTTCGCCGGCGAAATCGGCCGCGCCTGCTTCGAGAAAACCGAGCGGCGCCGCGTAGCCGTTCAAGCCGGCTTCGATTCCGAGTTTGAAGTGATAATGGGGATCGAAGCCGTCGGCATTCGGGCCGAAGCTGCGAACCGGTCCATGCTCCCAACCCTGATCGACGGGCAGGATGACCATTCGCCCGGTACCGGCCAGTCGGCCGTGATTCATCAAGCGGGCCAGATTGGTCAGGACGCCGGGATTGTCGCTTCGATACCAACTGAGAATTTCTCTTACGCGCTCGGTCATGGTGATGGCTCCCGTGATTCAAAGCAGAAGTTTGTTTTGACTTACTCGTATAAGCGTAATCGCCCGTGATATAGGGTCAAGTTGATGTTGGCGGGGCGGGTTTAATTTCCTCGGCCGTCGCTTCCAGCGTACAAAGACTCGGAATTAATTCGACATAATCCCAAAAATGTTCGTGCGTGCCGTCGGCAAAACGGCAGCGGGTGGCGGCGTAGGCCGTCGACCAAGCACAATGACAATCGGCGAGACGGTTTCGCTTGAGATGGTAACGGATGCCGGCTTCGATCCTCGCGTCCACCTTTGGCAGGGCCTCGCCGTTGGGTGGTGCGACGCTGCCTGGATCATCGTGCCACGCCTTATGCACACGTGAGAGCGCCGCCGCGGAACTGATCGTCGGTAAGGCCCTCCCAAAGACCGAGGTCCATTTCGCGAAATTCTTCCACCGCCTTGTATTTCAGCCCCAATGACGCCGCGATGATGACGGCCGTTTCGATGGCAGGTTCGTCGGTTCCGCATAACAATGACTTGGGCGAATGCGATGCAACTTCATTTGCAGCCGTTGCCGCTTCGGCGCGGCCGGCTTCATTTATCTGAAGATCCATGTCTCCCGCGAGCCGCTCCTGGTCGGTCCAATCCGTACGTCCTGCTCGAATTAGAATTACCCGCTTCATTCCCAGTCGATTCTCATGGTGGCCGGTGTGACGTCATTTCGTGCGTGAAATAACTTTCGATGGTTGCATCCCGTCATTTGTCATCCAGAATTTCAATTGTGGCAAACGGCTTTCCTTCGAGAAATTCCAAACTTGCTCCGCCGCCGGTCGAGATGTGCGTCATCTCGTCCGCCAGCCCACACGCTTCGACGGCGGCAGCAGAATCGCCGCCGCCAATGATGGTGATAGCGCCCGCTTTTGTCGCATCCGCCATCGCTTTTGCGATCGACTTGGTTCCGGTGTCGAAGGGAGGGGTCTCGAAAACGCCCATCGGCCCATTCCACACGACTGTTTTTGAACTGCGGATGAGATCACTGAACGAGGCGATCGTTCTGGGGCCGATGTCGAGCCCCATCACGCCGTCCGGAATATCTGCATCGGCGGTAACGGTTTTCGCGGTGCCGGAAATTTCAGATGCACAGATGCTATCGACCGGCAATCGGATTTTTGCGCCGGCTTTGTTGAGCAATTCGGTGGCGAGGGCCAGTCGATCGTGTTCGCACAGGCTCTTGCCGATTTTGTGTCCTAGGGCTGCGAAGAAGGTGTAGGCCATTGCGCCGCCAATCAGGATGAAATCCACTTTCGGGAGCAGGTTTACGATGACCTTGATTTTGTCGCTGACCTTTGCGCCACCCAGTATGGCGACGAAAGGGCGCTCCGGTTTTGCCAGCGCTTCGCCGAGAAACTTCAGTTCTTTTTGAACAAGCAGGCCGCAGACGCGCTTGCCCGCGCCGAGGCGCATGGGCACATCGTACATGCTGACATGCCTGCGATGGCAGGTGCCGAAGGCATCGTTGCAGTAGATGTCCGCATGTTTGACCAGGCCGGCGGCTAGGGCGTCGATCTTGGCCTGTTGTTCCGGCGTGGGTTTCTTGTCGGGGTTTTCCTTGGCCTTATCGATCAAATCCTCGCCGGCGTGAAACCGGAGATTCTCAAGCAAGGCGACATCGCCGGGTTTCAGTGCCGATACGACGGCATCCGCTTTTGCGCCAATGCAATCTTCGGCGAACGCGATTGGTTTTTTCAACAATGTCGACAAGTGTGCCGACACGGGCTTCAGGCTGAACTCCGCATTGGGGTTTCCCTTGGGCCGGCCTAGATGGCTCATCAGCACGAGCTTGCCGCCGCGATCCGTTACCGATCGAATCGAATCGATTGCCTTGACGATGCGGCTGTCGTCGGTGATTCGCCCGCCTTCAATCGGCACATTGAAATCGACACGCATCAAGATTCGCTTGCCGTCGACATGCGCATCATCAATGGACTTTTTGCCAAGATCCTGCCTCTAACCGGTCTCGAATTCCGTCGGCCTGTGAACCCGCTAGGGTTGAGCCGGCCGACTGGTCGGCTGAGTCGTGGCGCCGGGTTCGCTTGCGTCGAGTGCTTCGCGAATCGCCTCTTGCAGTCTAAAACCATCGGGTCCCGGATCATCACTTCTCAAATTGTCGCCGATGGCCGCGACATTTTCGTCGCCGAAATCCTGATCGGGTCCGGCGGAGAGAAATATCGGCCGACCGTTGTTTGCGATTACGATAGCTGAGGAAGTTTCAAAAGGCAGATACCGTAGGGGAGTTCCCCAGGGGTCGAGCAAAACGCGATCGGCTTCTAAGCCCTGCCAAAGCACTTTGGGAAATGCGCCGAGAATATCACGCGACCGGGGATGCTCCAGCAGATCTTGGCAAGCCAGAATGGCCGCGTTTGCACCGGTGGCCGACGGGTAACTTCCGGTGGCTCGCTTGTAACGCGCCAGCGCGTTGTCGAGGTCCGACAATTCACGAACGGCCATCGATTCCCTGGACGCCTGGCGCGTCAGGGTCATCCAGCCTGTGAGCAAGAAAAGGATTAGGCTAATCATGAATACGGTGATGGTCATTTCAATGAGCGTCATGGCGCGACGATGAAAGGGCGCCGCTTTTGGATGGCTCACGAAAGGCATGATGGCAAATGTTAAACGCCGCGATGGGTTGGTCAAGTTTGGCATCTCACAGTTCGAGAGGCCCGCGGCCAACTCAAGTCGGAATCGTCCGGGAACATGTCACAGGCCCCAAAAAAAGAAGCATCCATCGGGCATTTCCGTATCGGCGGTCGGCTTGCAAAGACCCAACTGGCAAGGAATAATCTAGCGGCTCCGCTTTGAAGGCCTCCCTTCCGCCGTCCAGCCAGACTATGCACCTAGAATTCCGAGTGGGAGTGTTTTGATGTCCGTTGTCGTGTCGTGTAATTGCGGCAAGAAATTCAAAGCCAAACCGGAAATGGCCGGGAAGAAGGTTCGTTGCCCGGAGTGCAAGACGGTCCTCCGGATTCCCGGAGGCGATGGCGATTCCGCGGTTGGGTCCGTTGCCACTGCCAAGGCTGAATCGAGGAAAGCAAAAACATCGCCGTCCAAGCCTGCGATTGACGAAGAGTCCGTGCTTCTCAAGTACGAAGCGGTTCAAAAACGGAAGCAAATGGATGCCGAAGCCGAGGCCGTCTTTAAGGCCGAGCAGCAGAAAATCATCGAAAGCTACGATCAGCTTGCCGGCAAGGGTTCCCCGGCAGACCTTGCCAAGAAGAAGAAGAAAGATTAATTGGCGCTCGCCGGCGTTCCCACGAAGCCGACCGTGGTGACCAAAGCTGCTGACGCCGCCGGCACGGTGATCGGTAATTCATTTGTGAAATACATGATCATCGTGGCGCTTCTCGGCGGGGCCACCTATGGAAGCGTCTGGCTGGTCAAGCAATTCACTGAAGGCGTTGACCAGAGCATGACCAGCATGGTCCCGCGCGAAGACAAGATCAAATCGCTAATGACCGAAGCCCGCGATGCCATTCAGGCCAAGGAATTCATCAAAGCCAAGAATTGCCTCGATGAGGTGGTTCGCCTCGACGCCACCAAGGAGCGAAATCGCACCTATATGTTGTATCGCAAGCAAATCGAAGAGGGTGTGTCCGGCAAATCGAAGCCCTGACCGCCCGGCCATGTCTCGACAAAACCCCAACTTTCCCTGACAATCCTCGTTTTAAGTGAGGTGCCAGGGTGCAGCTGATGGGTTACGACACGCTCAAATCGTTTACAACCGCGAAAAGATGGACAGACGTTGAATCGGAGTGGCTCACGGCCATTTCCCAACCGGTGACCGCACCCGATGAGCTGCTGGGCATCATCGATGCGGCCGTCGAGGCGGGACAGGACAAGCTGGCCGAATCGATGGGTTGGGCCTGGCTTTCTTCGATGAAAGAAAAACACTCGGCGCGCGATGCGCTGCAACTCGGTCGAGGACTGCTGCTTCGCCTTCCCGATGGCGAACAACTTCGCGGCGAGATTCTATCGCTTTACAAGGAAACGCATAGCGACCATCCGGAATTGAATACCTGGGTCGAAAAGTCCGGCCTGCAGCAGGGGAAGTCCGTTCGACGGGCGTTGCGCTATTTGGATGTCGGGCTTCGGCTTGCCGAAGGGGCCTATCTCCGACACAGAACCGACGAGGAGGCGGCGCAGATTGTCGAAGCCGATTTCGGCGCCGAGGAATTCACCATTCGAACCGCTCGCGGCAAGCGTTCGCTTCCACTCAATGAGTTGATCAATGACTTCGACCCGGCCGACGAAAACGACTTCTGGGTTCTCGATCAACTGAATCCCTCCAAGATCGCGGCGCTTGTTGAGAAGGAGCCGGTCAAGCTTGCGATCGGCATTTGTCGTTGTAATCGAAATCAAATCGATCGCGATCAAATCAAGCTCATGCTCGTGCCGAAGTTCATTGCCTCCAACAAGTGGACGGACTGGTGGAACAAGTTACGCGCCGAGTTGAAGAAGTCTCCCAATTTGCGAATCGAAGGCCGTTCGCCGATGTTTCTGATTTACGATCCGGTCGGCCAGACGCCCGAACAGGAAACCTGGATTACATTTGAGTCGGCCAGCCAGCCGCGCCAGTGGCTCGAACTGCTCGAAACCTATCTTCGCGATACGAAATCCCACGGCCGACAGCCCAATCCCGAATTTCTCAATCGGGTTCAGAGGTCGCTGGTCGATCATATTGAGCGATTCAGGCGGCATAAGGACCATGAAAGCGCGTTTGCAACGGCGCTGGTCATCGAACGTCTTGCGGCGGACGGCTTGCCGATTTCCTCGGACGCGCATGGCACCGCGATCGAAATGCTCCAAACATCGGAGAATCCGATTTCCGATATCGCCGCTGTACCCGATGCGCGACTGTGGGGGCTGGCTTCGGCCGCCGTTGAAAGCGCATTTCCGGAGAAGTGGCCCGAATATTTTGCGGAGATGATTCTTTACTCTCCCTCGGGGCAATGCGACACGCTCGCGAAGCGCATCGAAAAAGCGGGTCGCGGAGAATTGCTGGGAGATATTATCCGCCGTGCGCTGGATGATCCCGGACGGCACACCGAGGCCGTGATGTGGATATGGAAGGGGCCTTCCGTCGAAACGAAGTTGCCGATTCCGCCGCCGCTCGAGCTTTTCGGGACGGTGCTCTCCATCGTGGGTCCGGCCCGCCTCTCAGAAGGCAAAGCAGCCGGCCAGACGGTGAATCAGATGCGTGCAACGGTCGCGCGGGAATCGGTGCGAGAAACTACAGCACGTTTCGCGATGGGTTGAAGTTGATGGACCTGCCGATGGCGCAGGCTTTTCGTCGCCATATCGAGCGTGCCGAAGGCCTTGGCCCCAGCATTCAGAGCGAGATGCTCAGCATTCTGGCCGAGGCATTTCCGAAACTCTATGTCAAAGTCGAGGTGCCGCTCTGGGACGATGCCTCATCCCTGTATTTCAGCCGGGAAGGTTTGAAAACCAAGGAGTCCGAGCTGGACGATATCGTCAATGTGAAGATGCGGGAGAACGCCAAGGCCATCGGCGAGGCGGCATCGCGCGGCGACTTGAGCGAAAACTCGGAATACAAGTATGCCCTTGAGGAGCGAGACCTTCTTCGGGCACGGGTTGCCAATATCAACGCTGACCTGGCGAAGGCAAAATTGATCGATCCGGCCACTGTGCCCACCGATCATGTCAGTGTCGGCCAGCAAATCAGGCTGAAGTCCATGCAAGCCGGCGGCGACATGACCTTGATGATCATGGGTGTCGGCGACGGCGATTTGACGAAGCACATGTATTCGTATCAGACGCCGATCGCCCGGCAAATCCTCGGCAAGAAGCTTGGCGAAAAGGTGAAGCTGTCCTTTGATGGAAAAACGGAGGCCGAGTACGAAATTCTTGAAATTACGGCGTCGGTCGATTGAAGCGTGGGAGCCGGTTGTGCCTGCGGTTTGACAACGAAGCGGACAACCATCGATTGCAATGACTTGGTGGTTCTAATAACAGCATAACGACATGGCAAATCTTGCATTTCAATTACTTGCGTCCCCCGATCTCGGATATGGCCCGATCGGCATCATGCTGGTCGGCGTTCTAATTGTCGGATCGATCATCCTCTTCCTGACCCACTTTATTCCGAAAGAGTCGCGAGAAGGGGCCGAAAAGGAAACGGCTTATGAATCGGGCATGCCGCCCATCGGCGATGCACGCCGCCGCTTCAATGTAAAATTCTATCTGGTCGCCATGATGTTCCTCATCTTCGATGTCGAACTCATTTTCATGTATCCGTGGGCCATGGCATTTCTCGATGCAAGAGGCTCGGCCGATCCCGCGATTGCCGCGAACCTGCCGATGCTTTTCTGGGTGATGATGATCTTCATGGCGTATTTGGTGATCGGCTTTCTACGAATGGGGCAAGGGAATTCTTGATTATCAATAATCCGCCCCGTGATCGCGCTCAGCGCCATTTGATTTAATAATTGTCACATTGCCCGGCTTCGCATGGTCGCTGCCCGCGGATTCCGCTAAGATACACAGGAGTTACGAGAACCGACGCATGCAAAAGCACCAGACCGATCCTCACAACATGTCCGGTGGCGACACACTCACGACGCGCCTTTCCGATATTGTCGATTTCATTCGTCAAAACGGCGTCAACTGGGGCCGCAGAAACTCCATCTGGCCTTTGCCATTTGCCACCGCATGTTGCGGCATCGAGCTAATGGCGACTGCATCCAGTCGGTACGACCTGGCCCGTTTCGGCGCTGAAGTCATGCGGTTCAGCCCGCGACAAAGTGATCTTCTGGTCTGCGCCGGTCGCGTGGCCATCAAAATGATGCCGGTTTTGCAGCGCATCTATAAGCAAATGACCGAGCCGAAATGGGTCATCTCGATGGGGGCCTGCGCCTCGACGGGCGGTGTGTTCGACACCTACGCCGTTGTGCAGGGCGTTGATCAATTCCTGCCAGTTGATGTGTATGTGCCCGGCTGTCCGCCCCGTCCCGAAACACTGATCGAAGGCGTGATGGCGCTTCAACGGATTATCGATCGCGACGGCGTCATTTCCAGCGAAAAGCGGGGTCGAGGGCTGCGAATGGCCGTCGAGCCGACTTATCAAGTCAACCTTTCGGCATCAGCAGGAAAGTGATCCATGGCCGGCCTCAATGAAATTATCAACGCATTGAATGCGAAGTTCCCCGGCAGGAATTTCGAAACCAAGCCCCTGATTTGTCACGGCGGTGTCGGCTCCGACCAATTGTACATCCGCGTGGAACCGGCCGATCTATCGGCCGTGCTGCTGTTCTTGCGAGACAATCCCACTGCGAAATTCGAGCAGCTCATCGACCTCACCTGCGTCGATTATCTGAGTTTTCCGAACGCGACCGATCGATACGGCGTCAACTATTCCCTGTTGTCCGTCACCCTGGGACACCGCCTGTGGGTGAAGTGTTTTGTGAATGATCCCGCGCCAAAGGTCGCCTCTGCCACGAACATCTGGCCCGGGGCGAATTGGATGGAACGGGAGGTCTTCGACATGTTCGGCATTGTGTTTGAAGGACACCCGGACCTTCGGCGCATCCTCACCTGGGACACGTTCAAGGCACATCCGCTTCGCAAGGACTATCCGCTTCGCGGTCAAGGCGAGCGGGAGGATTACGAAGTCGTGACCCGCGAAAGTGCTTGAGCGCAGCGTTTCCCTCCTCGATTCTCATTTCATTTATGGGTGCCTGGCGTTTGCCAAAATCGGGACGCCGCCGATGTGTTATTGCGACCTTGTCGGCGTTTTTCTCAAAGGGCCTCCGAATATTATCGCCTCCATGTGATCCAGCATTTGCAATGGCCGCGCCGGAATTGCACGTTGAATGGGTGTGAATCGTCCGCGCCGAATCGTTCCTTGGATTCGGCCAGGCATGAGGTAAGGAATGCTCACTTCGGTGACAGCGGAATTGCCGGCTTTTCTCGTTCCGCCCGCTTCGCGCGAGAGCGGCCGCGATGCTGCCGCAAATGAGCGGAAAACGCCGGCCGACGACCGCGTCGAATTGAGCGCGGATGATGCGGAGGCGGCCAATTCGCGGGAACCCGAATCACCCACCTATGGACGCGATGGACGATTTGTGGCGGTGACGTCCGAATCGGAGCGTTACCAGGACTCGGGGGCGAATCAGGAATCAGCGGGCCGCCAAAACGGCCGCGAATTGACGCTGGCGGAATTCGATGCGGTTGTCCCACCCGCAGCGCGGGAAGAGCTGCGCGCCTTGGCCGATCGGGTGAACGAGCAGGCCAGCACACAAAGTCTTGAGCCGAAGGACTACATGCTCATTTCGGATTTGATGATGCGCGTGGGGCGTTATACGGAAGCACTCGATGCCGAGCGCCGCGCTGCCGAGCTTGAAGAACCCGGAGCGAATGCGCTGGCCGCGTCGGCACCCTCCGCCGACGCTTCAAGTCAGGACAATGGCTGAAACCAGTCTGGGGATTTCCGCAACCGGTAGCTTTTTGCGTTTAGCGCATTTCAGCGTGTGAACCAGTTTCGACGACGAAACATCGCCACGAAACCAATCGACAAAATGCACAGGGTTCCGGGCTCCGGGACCGCCTGCAGACTCACGCTGAACGATGCGCTGGCATTCGATGTCTGCATTTCCGGATCGAAATTCGAAATGACATCGACCCGCGAATGAGCAATGATTGCATAATCACCGGCCGGAAGGCTAAGCAGTGTGGATGTGGCTGGATCATTGGCACTGACGAAAAAGGACATGGGGCCGTTCAGGTCTTTGAAAATGACGTAGGAATCCGTGGAATAGAAGTTGCTTCCAGAGCTCAGGGCCAATGCATCGAATTGAAAATCACCGGCCACGAGCACTTCGAATTCAACTTCGAAGTGTGTTTCACCAAACCCATATTCGTCCTCGACAAATGCCTCGGCAAACATGGATGCGTCGGCGCTGCCGGTTGCATCAATCAGCGAAGAGCCGAGCGTCGAGTTTTGATCGGAATTGGCCGAGGCACTACCGCCGTCGTTGGACATGGTAACGCTGGCGACGTTGGAAAATGGGCCAAAATCAAACGCGACAACTTCCGCATTTTCCTCGATCATGCCGCTTTCCGGTGGGGCGACATAAACTTCGGACCGCATGTATCGGTACTGGGTATTATGAACGATCGACCCGAACGATTCGTGGGCGATTCCAAGACTGAGCAGGATAAGTGCAATTGAGATGAATTTTGAGCGCGCAGCCACCAGCATATTCCCATCCTCCAGAGATCTGATGCGCGGCAATCGAGTGCCCACCCCTGCAGACAAAGCGCGCTGAAAACAAGAAGGGAGATGCTTCTTTCACCCAACCCCTTCAGCGGCGAATCCTAATAAGCCCGCCGTGGATTACAAGATAAAAATCCGATAATCTTTTTGATTTGTTTGAGATGTTCCTTTCACGTTGCGCGGACATGCTTTAATTTGCGTGCTCGAGGCGCCTTTTGATCAGGGGTGCCGAGTGCGGCACGTATTGATTTATGCGAAGCGACTGCGGGCATGCACATTCGATTTTAACACAAATTCCCACCTTGTGATTTGCAGGCCCACTTTAATCGCGATATACCATTCCCTCTTTCGTTCGGCCACTTTGAGGGCCGGACAACGCTCGCCAATTGGAATTGAGTTGTCATGAGCGCAAACGATCCCCTCAACCCGAATTGTCTCAATCTTCAAATTCCGCACATTCAGCACAAGTCGCGTCCGGCAATTCTCCCAAGCATCCACCTGGATTTCGATTGAGGCGAGGCCGAAATTGGTTCATGGTAGGGCTGACCTACGCTACATATTATGTCAACCGATATAACCTATCGATTGCAAGCTCGACTTTTTGCAAATTTTTTGGATTCGACAATCAACAATACGGACTCATCCAATCCGGTAGAAACTGGTCATATGCAATCGGGCAATTCTGCAACGGGTTGATCGCGGATCGCATCGGCGGCCGGGCTTCCATGGCGATCGGCGGCTATGGCACAGCCGTGATGAATGTGCTTTTCGGGCTTGGATGGTACTACGGGGTGCTGGGGCCAGTTTTTGGAACATTGGCATGGTTCGTAGCGATTCGTTCGATCGACGGATATGTCCAGGCGTTTGGCGCTCCTGGAATGGTCAAGATGAACACGGCCTGGTTTGTCCGTGCCGAACGAGGGCGTTTTGCGGGCATCTTTGGGCTGATGATCAACCTTGGGCGATTTCTCAACAATACCATCACTCCAGCGAGTTCACGGCACCGAACATCTGCCCATTTCGTTTGTTCTTCGCACAATCCTAGGCAAGCCAATGGTTTGGCTGACTGCATGGGCCTATTTCTGCACCGGCGTGGTGCGCTATGGCGTGGATGATTGGTTCCCCAAGTATTTTCAGGAAGTGCGGCATGTCTCGCTTCTTTCCGCGGAATTTCAATTCACCGCATGGATGATTCCCATCGTGGCAACATTGGGTTCGATTGCCTCGGGATACGTCTCCGATATTTATTTCAAGGGGCGTCGCGCTCCTGTGGCTGCGTTCTTATATTTCGCAGAGACCATTATTATTTTGATCGCCGCGCAAATGACAAATATCTGGGCTGTTTGCATTTCATTGGTTGCGATCTCATTTACATGCAATGCGACACACTCAATTCTGGGAACGGCGGCGGCGATGGACTTGGGGGGTCGCAAAATGGCTGGATTTGCAGCGGGCGTAATCGATTCCTGGCAATACTTGGGCGCGGGACTAGCGGGAGTTGGATTGGGCACGTTAATCAAATGGTATGGCTGGAACGCGTGGCTCTATGGCATGGCGGGCTTTGGAGTCCTCGGTGGAGTACTTATGCTGATGATGATAGCCATGGAGCGACGCGACGTGGTTGGCAGATAGCAGTGGAGTGAAATGCCATTATTATGGCATTCCGCGTGCGATATTGAGTTTACCGTTTCCAATTGTCACGACGATACATCCGCCATCGGCCGTGCTGAAGTATGTGCGGTTCGGGCCCACGATTTGTTCGATGCCGTTGATGGTTAACGCCCGGCTTTCGCCGGTGGAGCGAATTGCGATGGCGGGGTTCACCCGTTCGATGAAAGCGCCGGTGTTGGGCACGACGCTGCCGTGATGCGGCAGCGCAAGCGCATCGGCCCGAAGCACGTCTGGTTCGCTCGAATTGTCTCTTGCGATCAAACCGCCGATGGCCCAATCCGCGATGTCGCCGCACAGCAGCATTGATTTCCCGCCGTACTCGACGCGCAGCACGATCGATGCATCGTTGGCCGTGGGTGATCGCTGCTCGTTCAGCTCCGGCGGCCACACTGTTTCAATATGCACGCCTTCGCAGAATTCGAAACGCTGATTGCCCCTGATTTTCTCAATCGCAATGCCCATCTGCTCCATTTTTTGAAGGAAGTGCCACGCCGGCGACGACGCGTCGATGAATGCTTCGAATTGATCGTTGATCATCAACTTGCGAATCGGCACCTTCGCGGCGATCGGCTCGATGCCGCCGTAATGGTCGAAGTTGGCATGGGAGACGAACGCCGCGTCGATTTCGTGAATTCCCCGAAAGCGCAGGAAATCGAGACCAATCGTTCCCGAGTCGAAGGATGAGCGGGTGCCGAAGTCGTAGAGCAGCGTTTTGCCGTTGGGCAGTTCGATGACCGTGGCCGAGCCGTTCCCGACCGCCAGCGTCCAGATGCGAAGCGACCCGTCCTTGCGATGGTTGAAATGCGGCGCGGCGAGCCACCATGCCAGCAGAATGGCAAACGCAAGAAGAATCGGCCGGCGAAAGCGGCCGCGAAATTGAATCGGACAATAAATCCACACGGCGAACGCGGCATACACGGCGACAAGCCAGATCAGGGAGGGGGATCGGCCGTCCAACGACGTACCCGGCCATGATGCGAGCCATTTCACGAATTCGATCATCGTGGCGGAGACGAATTTGAGAAGCGGTCCAAGAACCCCTGCCAACGTCGGAAAAACAAGGCCGCCGAGGATCGTGATGAAACCGATGAAGGCCGTCAGCATGGCCAGCGGTGAAACGAGAAAGGTGTCGATCGCGCCCCACAGTGCAAACGTGTTGAAGTGGAAGCAGACCAGGGGTGCCGTCAAGAGCCACTCGGACACCGAGATGGCGAAAACTTGGGCGACGATGGTCAGGCTACGGCGAAGAAATGGATGTTGGGCTGATTCGGGCGTTAGGGCCTGCTGTTCGATGGAAAGTTCCACCCCGCCGTTCAGGAAATATCGGGCCATGTTGGGGCGATTAATTCTGATCAACCCATCGGCCATCAAATTGGAGATGGCCGGATAAACATGAAGCAGGCCGATCGTTGCGAGGAACGTCAACTGAAATCCCGCCCGAAACCAATCGGCGGGATCAATAAGCAGCAGCAGAATGGCGGAGAACGCGATTGAGTTGACGCTGTTGAATCTGCCGCGAAAGAAGATCATCAAGCATGCAATGAGTCCGACGATGCCGGCGCGAAGAATCGACGGCTGGGGCTCCGCCAACACGACAAATGCGACGATCAGGCATGCGATGAAAACGGCGGTCGGCCGATAGTTGATGTTGCAGAGCCGGGCGATGGTCCACCCGACGAGTGCCAGCCATGCGACATTCATGCCGCTGGCGGCAAGGAAGTGAACATTTCCCGTGCGCACGAATGCATCATTGAGCGTTTTTGAAACGACGCTGCGCTGTCCGAGCACCATGGCGGCCACGACGCCGGCCGATTCCTCGTCGTTGGGGAATGATGTTGCAATCAGAAAGCGGCCAAGCCATTGCCGAACCGATTCGACGACCGCGCGAATTCCGCCACTCGATGGACGCTCGATGACGGTCACGGCAGCCGCATGATCGGTCGAGAAGCCGACGAGAATGCCGTCACGACGGTGATGGGCCGCCCAGTCGTAGACGCCCGGGTTTTGCGGCGCAGCAATCCGATAGAGCCAGCCGGTCATGGCAATGCGCGAGCCCTCGGGAAGATTCAGAATGGGCTCTTTGACGGTGGCAATCGCACGGCCGGATGCCGGAATGGAACCCCGAGCGCCGCGAAGGGATTCGACATTGAGCAAGAAGCGGGTTTTGGGCGGCAGTTCATAAGCACGCGGCACATCATCGCGCGGCTCATAGATTTTCGGCGCAGAGATAATTCTGCCGGTAATCGACACAATTGAAGGATCGGCGGCGGCCCATCGTGCAACGTGGTCGGCCGGGTAAAAGCGTTGCGCGCCCGCGTGACGCACCATTCCGAGCGGTGGCGGCCATGAAGGTGGCGACGGCGAATCTCACGGTTGACTTACGGAGAATGGAAAAGCGGGCGCAGGTCGGGAGCGCGATGGCAATAGCAAAGATGAAAAATATTAAGCCGGCAACCAGCGGCGGCTCTGCAATGGCATCGATGTTAATGCCGGCGACGAGGCCCAGTGCGATTGGGACAAGGGGCGTGGGCGGCCTTTGCGGCACGTTGATCGGTGCGAGGGCAGTCGACGATTCGGCGGTCATGCATCGATCAATCGCCAACAGGCGCGGTAAATGGCCAGAAAGGCAAGCTGGGCGATCTGACCGGCGGCATAAAGCGATTGGCGCGATTGGCCGCCGCCGCGCCGGGCCATGGCCACCGCGATCAGGTATGTAGCGCCGAAGACCAGCATGCCGATGAGCACACCGGTCAGATAATTCCGGGAACGGCTGCAATAGATGGCCGTCAAACAAAATGGAATGATGGCGTGCTTAAGCAATCGTCCCGGCGACATCCCCTGATTAAGCGAGGTCGTTTCGGCGTCGGCGTTACGAGCCGTCTTGCCGATCGATGCGGCCAGCAGAATCCCCCAACGCCCCCAAATCGGCGCGAGCAACAGCGGCCTGAAAAGGGGCCGTGGATACATGAAGTTGAAATGGCTGCGCCAGTCGTCCACTGCCGGCCACCACCCTTCGCCTTTTTGAATCGTCAGTATGAGCGAAAACTCGGTGAGGATGGTGAGGCACAACACCAAAGTGCCGACGGGCGAAAGTGGCATCAGTCGATCCGATTGCGGAATGTGGGGTCGATCGGCGGTGAGAATATGAATTGTTCGCGCCAAGCCGAGAGCTAAAAACGGCCCGGAGATCAAGCATTCAAGGAGGATGACGAATAAACTGGGAATGACCCGCAGGGTGGCAAATTCACCGTAGAGCCACCATGTGAATCGAAACGTGACGACCCATAGCAGGCCGATGATAAAACCGATAGGAACGATAAACGAAACAATATCCAGATCGCTTCGGCGAGAATCGACGCGTTCGTCCTTGGATCCAAACGGAAAAAGAAACCGGATGGCCGCAACAAGGTTGGCGATGCGAAGCGATGAACGCTTGCCGCCGGGCCGGGGATTGTCGGGCGCGGTTTGGGACATGGAGGTCTCGGAAACCAATGATCGACTATCTCAACCGTCCGCCGCGGTCGGCAGCGTAGCCAGTGCGATAGCCAATTATCCAGCCTGAATCACTAACGACAGGTCGAGATTTGAGCACGATCTGCAACGAAACGCCAGCGGGGGCGTACATTGAATAGAAAGAAAGCCCATCAGGAATCGTTGAATACAAAAGCCCGGCATCGCGACTGTAATGGGTGAGTTATCAAGAAGTTGCGTGTTGGATGATGGTGGCATGCGTGCTACCATACTTTGTGACTGGGTTGCGGGGACATGTTGGGTGATCTGAATGCGTTTGGAAAGCGCTCAATTGAACGGGATCGCACTGGAGCGAATCCGCGCTTTCGCGGCCGTGGTTTCTGCGGGGATTGGTCTGATTTGCTCATCCCCCATTTTTGCCCAACTTCAAATTCAAATGCAGGTGCAGGGCGGTCCGGAGGGAGTCGCAACGCCGGTCCGCTGGGGTTTGGAACCGCCCAATGATCAGGATGCCGTATCCTGGTTGAAACGGGCCTCTGAAGCCGCATCGTCGGGTGATTGGAAGCTGGCCGCGGACACGCTGGAGCGGGTAGTCGAGCAGCATGGCGATCGAACCGTATCGCTCGACAACACCCATTTCTATTCCGCCATGCAATTGGCGTATGAGCAAATCGCAGGATGGCCGGAGGACGGGCTTGTTGCGTATCGCCAGTTGTATGACGCCGATGCCAAAAGGCTCCTTGACCTTGCAAAAGCGCAATACGACTTTGATGCGCTCCGCACGGTTTCCAGAAAATACTCGATGACTACTTACGGACCGGAGGCGATGAACCTGCTCGCCACCTGGCTGTTGGATCGCCGTCAATGCCGCGAGTCGCTGGAGCTGCTGGCGCGTCTGGAGAAACTGCCGCACAATAATGTGCCGGGATGGGAGATTCTGTCGAAGCGAATCGCGGCTTATGCCTATTCGAGTCAGAGTGAAAAAGCCTCCGCAGCACTGAAAGCCGCTCGTTCATTGCCGGAGGATCGCAAAGCAGCGCTACCTGATGATTGGTCTACATGGACCGAGCAATTGCAACAATTCTTGAATGAAGCCAACCGATCGGGCCATTCCAATGTCGATCTTTCCTCTGACGTATGGCGGTATCGGCTGGGCGCCACCGAGTGGGGCGGGCGCTTGTCCGCCATTGATCCGGTCATCACACAAGATGACGGCTGGACCACTGCGATGCCCGGTTCCGAGCGGCTCAACCTTGAATTGATCGCACACCTCATCAAGAAACGAGGCCGTCCCCCGATTTGGCAAGCGGTCAGCGATGGCGAGAAATTGTTCATTACCTGCCCCGCGGGATTGATGGCCCGCGATCTTTCCACGTTTGACCTGGCGTGGCAGGCGTTTCCCAAGGGACGATCGCGCAATCCCCAGATTCAGGAGCATCGTACCCGCGTCAATTTTGGCGGGCAGATCGTTTACTACGACGGCGAAGAAGAACCTGTTCCCCGCCTCGATTTCGAAACGACGCAGGCCTTGTTTCATGAATATCGCGGCGAGCTCTCGACTGCGATGGGCTTGGTTTTTGTAATCGATCAGGAGCCGCTCGGGGAAGAGCAGTTTCCGACCATGGAAGGCGTTGTGCCTCCCAATTCCCATGTCAGCGACGATATGCTGACACAAGCCAACACGCTTCGCGCTTTCGAAGCCGATACCGGAAGAGCGAAGTGGTTTCGCGGGCGCGGCGGTCCGCCGTCGGATGAACTGCGACTGGCTCATTTTTGTTCCGCGCCGGTCGTTGCCGGTTCCCGGCTGATCGTGCCGTATCGTCAGGGAAATGATCTTCTGCTGGCGATACTCGATCGCGAAGGTGAATACGTTCGAAGCGTACTTCTTGGAACAGGTCGCGTCGGATTGTTCCCCATGCACGGCGTCCTTCCGCCGACCGTTCACGATGGAACGATCTACGTGCAGACCGGCGCGGGTCTGTTCTTTGCACTGGACGAGCACGATTATTCCCTGCGCTGGATGACGCGATACGAACCGCATGAGCGTTCGGATGACCATCGCGTGCGCGGCCGAAACATCTGGATCGATGATCACATCGGCGTGCCGCAGCCGGATCAATGGCTGAGTTCGCCCGTTCTGGTGGCGGGCGGCGTGGTGATACTTGCGGCACAGGATGCCGACAAGCTCTATGCGTTTGATATCGAAACGGGTGTCGAGGAATGGCATGCGAATCGCAAAGGCCACCGCTACCTGGTCGGGGCGGATGCCGAACGGGTGATCGTTGCGGGCAACAAGGTCTCGGCGATATCACTCTTGGATGGTGAGACGATTTGGGCCACATCGGGCCTCGTGCCGACGGGACGACCCGTGATTTGCGGCGAGCATGTGCTGGTTCCGACGGCCACCGGACTTGCCCGGCTCGCATTGGGTACCGGCGAACAGGAGGGCGATTCTCTGCCGGCTCCCGGCGGATTGGGCAATCTGTTTGCGATGGATGGAGCGCTGTATAGTGTGGCCGCCGATCATGTTTCCAAGTTTCCCGATCCGAAACAAACCCGACTACTGGCGACGGCGCGACTGGAAAAAAACCCGTCGGATCTCGATGCGCTCCTGCGAATGTCGTGGCTGGAGGAGCAGGCGGAGGCATGGGCGTCGGCCGAGTCGTATCTGGACCGGGCCGAGGCGAGCCTGGCTGAATTCGCGCCGATGGGTACCAGTCCGAGTCTGCCGGAAATCCAGCGTCAGCGCGACGATTATGCCTCGCGCATCAGCCATCAACGCGTGACGATTTTGTTGTCCCGGGCCTCCAGCGCGGACGACGCGGTGCGGGGCGAGCTTCTCTTGCGTGCCGTCAATGCGGCACGGCGTGAATCCGATCGTTTGAACTCGGGCCTGGCATATTGCGAATTTCTTGAAGACACCGATCGCTTCGCGGACGGCTTTGCCCGCGCGCTGGACATGCTTCGGGACATGGGCGGCGAGCCGATGCGCGTCGATGCCAATCTGCGCATCCGCGCGGATGTGCTGATCGCCGAACGACTGCGTCAGATGTGGAGTGACATGTCGGTTGACGAACACGACGAAGCCGAGGTGCGAATCGAGGAGGCCCTTGCCTCGGCGCGCGAGGCCAATGGGCGCGGCAAGTTGATGCGTCTTGCCGATGCACTGGGGTTTATGCCTCTCGGCCGACGATTGGACATCGAGATCGGCGTGAGCGCGATCGAGTCGGGAGAAAATGAGACCGGCATCTATTTTCTGGAGCGGGCGCGGCTTCGATCCGCAACCGATGGCGAGCGTCTGGAGCCGCTGCTTCGTTTGATTCTGGCCTACCGATTTCCCGGCGAGCGACTGCCGGCCGATCAGGCGGCTGCGATACGCTTGCTTGACGAATTGGATGAAACGCTTTCGGGCGAAATGGTCCCCTCGCCGATCGGCCGACAACTGGGACTGGCGAGCGGCGCAAGAGTATCGGATTTTGTGGCGTCAATCCGCTCGACGATGCCACGCGAGTCGGTCGGGGGCGATCGGCTGTTGCCGCGCATTCTCCGCGATTCGAAGCGGCTTGCGTTGCAACGCGAGTTGATCGGACCCGATGGCCAGCGCGGATCGACGCGACGGCGCCTCGTTCTGGGATCGCACCCGCCCGCATGATTTCCTCGATGAGGTGCTTCCCATCCAATTGAGCGGGGAAATTCGCGGATTGGACCTCCGGCCGCAAGAAAGCAACGACGACAGTTGGCTCAGTATTCAGCGAAGTGTGCTGGAGGATTCGTCAAACTCAACCGATCAGCGTGAATCAAAGGCATTTGACGCGGCGATCTGGGGGCGGGTGGCCGTGCTGGCCGCGCGGATCAGGTTTGTGCCGTCGGTTTGGCATCCGGCCGGTCGATGTGGCCGCCGTTGACGGTCGATGCCAATGCAGGCCCTCTGCCGGATCCCTCGGTCGTTTGCGGCGAGGGAATTGTCGTGGTTGCGGCCGATTCGCAGTCCCTGGTGGCTGCGCGGGCCCGCGATGATGCAGCGCCTCTCTGGCGGCGGACTTGGGCGAGAAACGCGCTGGGTCTGCTTCGCATCGTGGATGATACGGTTGTGGCTGTCGATCAGGAGGCAACCAGGGTTTTTGTTTTGGATTTGTCAAACGGTCGCCTTCGCGGCGAGTACGCGCTGGTGAATTCAGCGCCGGACCTGACCGTCGAACAAATCGACCGATCGGACAAGGACGCCCATGCCGCGATCGTCGATCGAATCGTGGTCCGGAGTCATGGCACGCGCGTGATTGGTTTGGATGTGCGCACCGGGAAGCCCGCATGGAACACGATCGAGTTCAACGGGATTGTGAAGGGGCTCTTTGCATTTTCCGGCGGTTGCTTCGGCGTCGCCCATGGCCCCAACAAATTCAGTTTGATTCGCGCCGAATCCGGCGAGCCGGTCTGCAAAACACTTTCGGCCGATGGCCTGGCGATGCCGCCAATCGATGTCGTTCTGGATCGAAAGCCGGGCAGCGTGGGAATCGACGACGGCCAGCTTTTGTTCTTCACGCGAACCGATGAGAGTCCCACCGAATTGGTTCTGGAATCGTTTCCGCTCGATGGCGTGACTCCCTCGTGGCGTAAAAGACTGGGACAGCTTGCAACGATCAGCCGTCAGATGATGCGCGCGTCATCCGAGTTTGTGGCGGTCGTTCAGAATGGAGTTCCGCCGGCGCGACCGGCCGCGTAATCGTATGAGAATGCCCCAGATCGACAATCAACTGCCGCCGAATCTCCTCATACTGAACAAGCGGACCGGCAAATTGGTTAAGCCAAGGGCCTATGAATTTGGGGAGGTGCGCTGGGCAACGAGACGGGCCCCGATTTGATGCCTGTTCATGCTTCGCGGCGAATCATGGATGTCGTTGTCCTCAATGATCGCATTGTATGCGTCGCGCCCGAGGGCTTTTTTGTGCTGGCCGACGAAGCCGCGATCCGCGCCAAGGGACTTGTCAGGGAAGGCGGTGAATAGTGTCCGCGAATAATAATAAAATACCGCGCGTTGCTTGTCTCGTTGCCCTGATTTGCGACATGTTGCAGTGCCAGACTCATGGCGCAAATGCCCTCAAGCGGCCGCCCATGGTGACCGAGAAGACGGAAGATGCCATCGCAAAGGCACTGAAGTATCTCGCGACCCGGCAGAATGCGGATGGGTCCTATCGCGATCAGGGAATGATGGGATCGTATCCCGTGGCGATGACATCCTTGGCGGGAATGGCCACGCTCGCATCGGGCAGTACGCCGACCGAAGGAACCTACGCGAGGAATCTTCGAAAGGCCGTCACGTTCATTTTGGATTCATCCCAGCAGAACGGGCTGATTTGTCGTCCGGGCAACGACGAAGAGACGCGCTCGATGTTCGGACATGGCTATGCGATGATGTTTCTAGCGGAATCGATGGGGACCGAGGAGGATCCGCAGCGATTGGCCCGCCTTCGATGGGTGGTGCAAAAAGCTGTTGATCTGACGGGCAAGTCCCAAAGTCGCATCGGCGGTTGGATATACACGCCGGACATGGATGGCGACGAGGGGGCGGTGACCATTACACAAGTTCAGGGATTGCGCGCGGCGCGAAACGCGGGGGTCGCCGTACCGAAAAAAGTGATCGATGTGGCGATGAAGTATCTGGAAAAATCCGTTCAACCGGACGGCGGGATCGCCTATCGCGTGGGAATGGCGGGCTCGCGTCCGCCGATTACGGCAGCGGCGGTGGCGTGCTGGTTTAACGCGGGCGAATATACCAATCCGATGGCTCTTAAGGCGCTGCGATTTTGCAAGCGGGAGATCGGCTATGGTCAATCGCGGCAGGGCGTGTGGGGGCATTTCTTCTATGCGCATCTGTATTTGTCGCAGGTGATGTATCTAGCGGGAGACAAGGAGTGGACGAAGTATTATCCGAAGATGCGCGAGCACCTTCTGGCGACGCAGGAGGAAGATGGTTCGTGGAACGGCGATTCGGTGGGCACCGTGTATGGAACGTCGATTGCGCTGATTATTTTGCAGTTGCCGTATAACAATTTGCCGATCATGCAGCGATAATTTGTGAGTACAGCGTGCTCCGCGTGGCATCGCACAAGTGTCGGAGACTCACCGGCGAGACGCCGGTGCCACAATGGATGCGAAGAACAAGCAGCACAAAAGTAAGGAACTCGATATGGCAGACATGAGCGAACAGGCCTGGGGCAACGACGTGGCCGCCGCGGCGAAGTTGCAGGATTCATACATGCGGCTGCGGCAGGAGCTGCACAAGATCATCATTGGACAGGATGATGTGATCGAACAGCTTCTGGTCGCTTTGTTCGCGGGCGGCCACTGCATCCTGGAAGGTGTGCCGGGATTGGCGAAAACGCTGATGATTTCCAGCCTGGCGCGATGCTTGTCGCTTTCCTTTAATCGCATTCAATTCACGCCCGATCTGATGCCCAGTGACATCACCGGCACGGAAGTCATTACGGAAGATAAGTCGACAGGCAGCCGCGTGTTTCGGTTTTTGCCGGGGCCGGTTTTCGCGAATGTGATTCTCGCGGATGAGATCAACCGTACGCCGCCAAAAACGCAGGCGGCCATGCTCGAGTGCATGCAGGAGCGGCAGGTCACGGTCGGCGGCGTGCGCCATGAGCTGAAGCCGCCGTTTTATGTGCTGGCGACGCAGAATCCGATCGAGCAGGAAGGAACCTATCCGCTGCCGGAAGCCCAGCAGGACCGCTTCATGTTCAAGGTGCAGATCGGCTATCCGACGTATGACGAGGAGCTGGAGATCGCGACCAAAACGACGGGCGAGTACGACACGGCCGTGCAGTCCATCATCAGCGGCGCGGAGATTCTTGAATTGCAATCGGTGGTGCGCCGCGTGCCCGCGGCGCCGGCGATTGTCAAATATGCGCTGGACCTGGTTCGCGCGACGCGACCGGGCGAGGAAAGCGCGCCGCGCATCGTAAAAGAAAAAGTCTCATGGGGTGCGGGGCCGCGATCGGTGCAATTTCTGATTTTGGGCGCGAAGGCGCGGGCCGTCCTGCGGGGGAACAAGCATGTTTCCACGGAGGATATTCGAGCGCTGGCGGCGCCGGTGCTCCGTCATCGCGTGGTGATGAACTTCGCGGCGCAGGCCGAGGGCTACACGACCGACCGATTTGTGACGGACCTGCTCGAACAGATTCAACCGCATCAGGGGGGATTGCTTGCCGACCCGCGCACGAGTGCCGCGATCAAGGCATAGCCAGGACGGACCCGCTTCATGCCGAGTGAGACAAATTCCCGAAAGTACCTGCGACCTGACGTGCTTGCGCGAATCAGCGATCTGGAGTTGCGCGCCCGGTTTGTGGTCGAAGGATTCGTGAGCGGCATGCATCGCAGCCCGTATCACGGTTATTCCGTGGAATTTGCCCAATACAAGGAATATGTGCCGGGCGACGATGTGCGGCATCTGGACTGGCGCGTGTATGGCCGGTCGGATCGGTTTTACATCAAGCAGTACGAGGAAGAGACGAATCTGCGAACGCACATTCTTCTCGATTGTTCCGGGTCGATGCGCTATCCGGAGCAATCGCTCGATGCGGGACGCATGACGAAATTCGAATATGCGGCGACCCTGGCCGCTTCGCTGGCCTATTTGCTCGTGCATCAGCAGGATGCCGCCGGGCTGGTGCTCTTTGACGATGCGGTGCGGACGAATCTGCCGCCGCTTTCGAATCAGGGGCACCTGCGGGCGCTGATTGCGCAGATTGAACAGGCGAGGCTCGAGCGGGCCACCGATGCGAAGGCGATGTTCGGCGAATTGCTCGGCAAGCTGGCACGGCGAAGCCTTGTGATCGTCATTTCGGATCTGCTGGCCGACGTCGATGACGTCTCGGCGGCGCTGGAGCGCATTCGGCACGCGCATCATGAGGTGCTGGTGCTGCATGTGCTCGATCACGACGAGCGGGAGTTTCCGTTTCAGGACAATGTGCTGTTTGAGGGCATCGAGGCGGCGGATCAACAGCTCCTGGTCGATCCGCAATCGTTGCGCAGGGGATACCTCGATGCGGTGAATGGGTTTACGTCGAATCTCAGGGCGACGTGTACGAACCATCGGATCGATTATGTCGGCCTGTCGACGACGGAGCCGCTGGATGTAGCGCTGCGCGGATTTCTCGCGTCGCGGATGAAAATGATGCGAACCAAGAGCTAGGAAGTGTTTGCCGGTCCGAGAGGCCGGCGATTCGAGGATTGAACATTGTTCGAGTGGTTGTCCAGTTTTGTGATGAATCCGGCGATGGCCGTCGGCGCGGGGGCCGTGGCCAGTCCGATTCTCATTCACATTTTTTCGAAGCGCCGTTTTCGGCGCATTCGCTGGGCGGCCATGGAGTTTCTGCTGGATGCGCAGCGGCGCAATCGGCGGCGCGTGCGACTGGAGCAATTGATACTTCTGTTTCTGCGATGTCTGGCTGTTTTTCTGATCGCGATGATGATCATGCGCCCGTTTGTCCGGCCGGGGGCGTTTGCCAGTATTCTGGGCGCCGCACCTCGCACCGAGCGCATTGTTCTTTTGGACGATTCGTTTTCGATGGGATATCGCGGAGGCGGCGGCCAGTCGGGCGGCAGTCGCACGGCACTGGAATTGGCATGCGAAGCGACGCTGCAATTGGCGCGATGGGCGTCGGACGAATCTTCAAACGATACGTTGACGGTCATGCTGACCAGTTCACCTTCCGAACCCATGATCGCACTGAAGAATCTGTCCGATGGCGAAATCGAGCGACTAAGACAGCAGTTGTCGGGATTGAGGCCGTCGCAGCGGCGTTCGCACATGGCCGATGCCATTGGAGCACTGGCCAACACGATTGCCAAATGGCCGTCGCAGGCCAACGCCGCACTTTATGTGGTCAGCGATTTTCAGCGCAGCGATTGGATCGCGCCGTCGGATGTCGGTCCGACGGGTGAAAAACCCAAAAGCGTTGTTGCGCCGCTGACGGCGCTCTCGCGCGGCGGAACGCCGTTGAAACTGGTAATGATGAATGTCGGCTCCCCATCGCCGGGGAATGCGGCCGTAACGGAACTGAGGTCGGTGAGGCCGCAATGTGTGGCGGGCGTGCCCGCGCGCTTCGAAGCCGCCGTGGCAAATTTCTCATCGATATCTCTGGAGCAGGTCGAACTGAGTGTTTCGATTTCTGAAAACCGGTTGCCGCCGGTTCTGATCAATCGAATTCCACCGGGGCAGGTGGTTCGCGAGCCCGTCGAAGTGACTTTTCCACGGGAAGGGGCAAATTTCGTTCGCGTCGAGCTGGCGGGCGCGGAGCGGTTCGGCGATGTGGTCCGAATCGACAATACGCGTGTGGCTGCCGTGGATGTGGCGCCCGTTATTCAGGTGCTCGTGGTCGATGGCGAATCGAGCAACGATCCCTATCGGGACGAAGTCTATCTTCTGCGGACGGCGCTTCGGCCGGCCGGCCGCGCGGCCAGCGGCAATGATCTCACCGTGGTCGATGAGCAGGAGCTGGAAGGCACGGAGTTGTCGGGCTTTCATGTCGTCATTCTCGCCAATGTCGCGAGACTGGGGCCGGCGGCCCTGCGAAATCTGGATGACTTCGTGCGCGGCGGCGGCGGACTCGTTGTCTTTGCCGGCGATCAGGTCGATACGGACCACTACAACGCGGAACTTTATCGCGGTGGAGCGGGTGTGCTGCCGGTCGCGTTGGGCGAGATGCATGAAACGCCGGCGGGCGTCGAACGCACGACATTCGGTAACTGGGACCGGGATCATCCGATCATGCGGTCGTTTGAAGGCGCGCTGGCGGAGCTGCTGCGGCAGGTGAAAGTGCTTGCATTTTTAGCGTGTGAATCGCCCGCGGACGAATTCCATGAAGTCGGTGTCGTGAGCCCTGCAACCAAACCGGCCGATTCACAACCCGGTGAAGACGAACCTTCCGATTATCCCATTCGCGTCATCGCACGATTCAACGATGCCAATGAATCGCCGGCCATCGTCGAACGCAGAGTCGGCCGGGGCACTTCCATCGTCATCGCAACGAGTGTGGATCAGGAATGGAACGACTGGGCCGGCAGCTTCAGCTTTCTTCCAATGATGCTTGAAATTGTGCAATACTGCGCCAAATCGCCGATGGCTTGGGGAGATGTATCGGTGGGTCGTCCTTTGCATTGCGAGGTCGATGCGGCCGTCTATGGGCCGACCGCAAACCTTCGAACACCGTCGTTTCCCATGGAACCGGAACTTGCCATTCAGGCAAATAAGGGATCGGCCGGCCTGCTCCAATTCGAAGCCAATCGCACGGAGGAGAGCGGCATCTATCAATTCGTGCTAAACCCCATTGGCGGCGGCGCAGAAAATCCTGATGGGGGCGGTGAATCCGGATCGCATTGAATCCAATTTCAGCGTCGCCGAAAAGTCGGATTTGGACGGGGCCTTCGCTGAAGACATGCCATTCGAGTACATCGCAAATGTCGACGTGCTGACACAGCAGGCGGCCGGCTCGCGAACTGAGTTTTGGTGGCCGCTGCTCATCGGAGCTGTTGCCGTATTGATGCTGGAGCAGGGGCTGGCCTGGTGGTTTGGGGCAAGAGTATCGTAAGTGAACCGGCGTTTGGCTGAGTGAGATTGATGCAGGCATTGACGAATATTCTGGCGGAAGGCGTTTCGACGGTTCAGGTCGAATCGCGCGTCGAATTGGCACGCTGGTCCGCGGGCAATGCGTTGCTCGTTGGCGGGCTGATTTCCGCGGTGGGTCTGTACGCCGTTTGGTGGATGTATCGGCGCGAAGCCCGAGGAAACCTGTCGAAATTGATGCGCTCGACGCTGGCAACTTGCCGCGTCGCGGTTCTTGTGCTGCTGGGCGTGATCGGGCTGGAACCCATACTTGTGAAGTACGACCATCGCAGATTGGATGCGCAAACCCTCGTCCTTGTGGATGAATCTGCCAGCATGTCGCTTTCGGATCATTACCGCGACACGGATGAAGCGAAGCGCGTCATGAATGCCATTGGCATGATTCCCGAAGCGGGGGCGCAGCGCGAGTCGATCGGCCGGCAATTGCTTTCACCTGACGGCGTTGCAATGCTGAAAAAGCTTGCCGACAAGAATGATGTAAAGCTCTTTACATTCAGCGATGCGCTGAAGTTTCAGGAGATGATCCCGAGGGTCGAATCCCACGCGACAAACGCCCAAGATGAATCGGCCGCAAGTCCGGTGAGCTCTACTTCTCCCATTTCCAGAGAGTTTCCGGCGGGGATCGGTGCCAATGGTTCGGCCACCGATGTCGGGATCGCGATTCGCGGCGCGCTTGATGCCGCGGCCGGCGCGCCCATCGCGGGTGTCGTCGTCTTGACCGATGGTGGATTCAATCACGGTGAGGCGCCGGGCATCGTTGCTCGGCTGCTAAGCCAGCGTCAGTTGCCTGTCTTCGCCGTCGGAATCGGCGACCCGGCCGAGCCGGTTAACGCTCGCGTCACGCATGTCTCCGCGCCCCGGTCGGCATTCAAGAATGATCCATTCAGCATTACCGTGCGCGTCGAGGCAAGCAATTCAACTGAGGAAAATCTCAAGGTTGAATTGTTCGAGGCCATAGACGGCGGCCAGCGCGAGGGGTTGAATCTCGCGTAATCAAGGCGGATGCATCCGGCCGTTTTTCGCCGATTGTCTTTGAGCGGAAAGTCAAGAAACCGGGCATGGTGCGTTACGCAGCGCGTGTCGCGCCCTGTCGTTTGAGGCCGTCACTTCCGACAATGAAAAAGAGCTGTCACCGGGCGTTCGCATACTCGATGATCAAATGAAAGTACTTTTGATCGCGGGTGCCCCCAGCTACGACTATCGCTTTCTTGCCCGGCTGTTCGAGCGCGACCAGACCGTTGAATTGTCCACGTGGCTCCAGTCGGCCGACTCCAAAGCGGTTCGAGACGGCAATAAAGTCATCATCGCGCTGCCGACCACGCTCGAAGAAATCAACAAATATGATGCAATTATCATCATGGATTGCGACCCCTCGGAACTCGATCCGACGTGGGCCAGCATCGTTTCCACTTATGTATCCGACTACGGCGGCGGGCTGCTTTACGCGGCAGGCAACAAATTCACCGGTCGATTTCTGAAATCAGAAAATCTAAAGTCGCTGGTGGATGTGCTTCCCATCGCGGCTGATCCCGAGGCCGAATTGGTCATCAATGAACTGGGCCATTATCAAACCAGACCTTGGCCCATTTTTGTTCCGGAAGATGCAACCGGCGATCCAATTCTGCGACAAGGCCATCATCCGAGTCAGACCGCGCCGATTTGGTCCACGCTCGGCAATGTGTATTGGCACTATCCCGTTCGCCGTGAGAAGCCGGTCGCTCGGGTGCTTATGCGCCATACCAACCCGAAGATGGCCAATTCCTTCGGTCAGCATGTTCTGTTTGCCACGCAATATGTCGGCACCGGACGAACGGCCTGGCTCGGCATTAATTCGACTTGGCGCTGGCGACGATCGAGTGAGCGGCATTTCAACAGATTCTGGATTCAAACCGTGCGATTCCTCGTCGAGGGGAAGCTTCTCGGTGGACGGGCGCGCGGTCAGGTGTTGACGCCGAAGGACGAATACGAACAAGGTGAAACGGTCGTGGCCACGGTGCGGGCGCTGGATGAGCAATTCAATCCGTTGCTCGTTCCGGAATTGGATCTCTCAATTCGCTGGGGCACTTCCAACTCTGACGGGGACAAAAAGGCAAAAGCACAAACAATTGAACTTGCACCCATCATCGGGCGCGACGGCTACTATGAAGGTCGATTCGTGGCCCGCGAAGTCGGCCCAGCCCGCCTCTCGGTTCAATTGCCGGGCGTGGTCGGCCGGGAGGATGCCGAGGCCGACCGGACAATCGAAAAGGAAATCGATGTTTCACAGGCGGATATCGAAATGCGGAATACCGCAATGAACCGGTCGGGCCTGAAGGAGTTGATAGCAGGTGTCGGTGGGCGAAGCAGATATTTCGAAGTGGATGAAGCCGGTTCGCTGCCTTCGCTGATACCCGACATGAGCCGCACTTTTACAGTGCGCGGTCGTCCCCGTCCCCTATGGGACAATGGTACGGTATTGAGCGTCATTGTCGGGCTTTTGACGATTGAATGGATTCTGCGGAAAAAAGCCCGCCTTTTGTGAAAAGGCCGACAGTTTGAATGAAAGCGCCGAAAAACTCGCAGCCACGTTTCGACGGCAGGTCGTTGCGCCGCTGGAGAAACTTGGACGCACGATCAAACGACAGGTTTTGATTGACGGTCTGGCGTGCTGCGCCGGCGCGCTGGTGGCCATGGCCGTCGGTCAATTCTGGCTCGATCGATTGCTCGTGCTGGGTCTGGGACCGCGCATGGTGCTGGCCGGCGTCGTGGTCGGAGTCTTTGTTCATCAGTTTTATCGCCGGGTGATCCGATCGCTGGGCCTGCGCGTGAATGTCAACGATGTGGCATCCCTGCTGGAGCGCAGAAATCCCGAATACGGCGATCGGCTGGTATCGGCGGTGGCTTTCGCGACCGGCGCAAATGATAAACCCCTGCGAAATTCGCCCGCATTGGTCGACGCGCTCGTCGCGGATTCTTTGCAATCACTGGTGTCCATTCGAACCGATGGCGTACTCCGGCGCGATCAGTTCGGACGGCGCGTCGCCATTGGCATCGTTGCATTGTTCATGACGTTCGCGGCTTTTGTTTCCATGCCCGACTTGATGTCGGCATACATACAACGCAACTGGCTCCTGCGCGACGCGACATGGCCGGTTTCGGTCAAGATCGTTGCCGACGGTTTCGAGGACGGCCGTCTGCGCTGGCCCATCGGCGACGACTTGAAAATCGTTGCCCGCGCGGTCGAAGGCGATGTGCCGTCGCTGTATGTCGAATTTGAATATGCATCCGGCGAAAGCGTTTCCAGAATCATGGATCGCCTCGGGACCAGTCAGTTTATTCTCGACTATGGTCCGCTTGTGCAGGCGATGAAGGTGCGATTTGTCATTTCGCAGATCGGCGTGGATGAGCGAACGGAATGGTATTCAGTGGATGCGGTGTCGCGGCCCGGTGTGCGTTCGGTTCGAATTGAGGTGTCGCCTCCGGCTTATACTGACAAGGAGCCGTTCGTGCTGGCGCGCGGGCAGGCCTCGGCCGATGTCATTCGAGGTTCGAGCGTCCGCATCGACGCTGAAATGAACAAGCCCCTCACATCCGCCACGCTGAAATCGCGATCGGATGACAGTGCGATCGGCGAAGTGGAAATAACGGAAGGTCTGCGGCTGGCAGCACAATTCGTACCATCGAGAAAAGGCACCTACTTCTTCGACGTGAAAGATGCGGACGGTCTGGATGATCGCTCGCCGGTGACTTATTCATTTAACTTGCTGAGCGATCCGCCGCCGAAGGTGCGCCTGACGTTGCCGGGCGCCGGCGACATGATTGTTCCAAGCGCCCAACTCCGGCTTGCGGTCGAATGCGAGGACGATCTTGGAATGCAATCGGTCTCACTGATTCATCAGACGCGGGCTGGTGGCAGCGAGACGATCGGCGAACATTTCATCGAGTCACTTCCTGATTTCACGCAAAAGCAGCAGAAGTATTCGATACGTCATACCTGGCCGCTCCTGCCGCTTTCCTTGAAACCGGGCGATCAACTGACCCTGTTTATTCGGGCGTCAGATTACCAGCCGAATTCGGCGCCGGACCAGACGAATGATGCGTCGGGTGTTGTCGTTGCGAACGACTCGACAGGCCCCGACAAATTGCCTTTGAACGCGAGTGAGTCGATTCGTTATTCCCTGAAAGTCGTCACATCGGAAGACTTGCTTGCTGAGCTGGGCCGTCGGGAAAACGAGTGGCGCCCGCGAGTTTGAGCAGATCATCAAGGCTCAGGAACAACTGAATCGCCGCGTGATCGAACTGCGCGATCTTTCGCCGACTGAAGCCATGTCGGGTGAACGAATGGTCCGCTATGGACAGGAATCGAGGACGCAGCGCCAGCAAATCAGCCGAATTCGAACTGTTCAGCGCCAGTTTCGTCAGATTCTGGATGAGATGGAGGTCAACGATCTCGCGACCCCATCGATTCGGAGGCGATTGCAGAATGGCGTCATCACACCGCTAAAAGCGCTGATGAATCAGGAAATCCCGCTGGCCGCGGACTTGCTCGACGCGCTTCGCAATCAAATGGACGATGAAACGGCCGACGCACTGGAGGAAACCCACAAGTCGATCATTCGGTCGATGAATGCAATCCTGGCCGACATGCTGAAGTGGGAAGGCTACAATGAGGCGGTGGCGCTGGTGCGGGAGATTGTGCGTCTTCAGCAGGAAGTGAACGAAGATACCAAAAAGTCACTCGATCGCGAGATCGAGATGTTGTTCGGCGAGGACCGCGCGCCGGCGACCCAGCCTTCGGGAGAGGAATTGCCGTGACGATGATCCATGATGGCCAGTATTCCGGTACTCATCCAAGGGCGTTGCAATGCGCCTCATTCACATGTGCCATAGTTGTGGCATTTTCGTGGATTGGAAGTGTTAGTGCCGAGGACGCGCCGTCGGACAAGCGACCGGCGACCTCGCAAAAGGCCGCAGGCGCGCCGCTCTCCCAGCGACAGGAAGTGATTCGCGATCGAATCGGCCGTCTCGAAGATCGCATGTTCCAACTGAGTCAGGCGCTTCGCAAATCGGAGCCTGACAAGGCTGAAAGGTTGCTTGAAGGGTTGAGTCGATTGCGCGGCGAACAGATTCGCGAGCAGATGGCCAAAATTGTGGAACAATTGAATGAAAACCAATTGTCCGATGCAAACGATGCCCAGCAGGCCGTTATGTCGGATTTGCAGTCGCTGCTCAAGCAATTGATGGACGACCCGGATCAAATCGGCGAGCGAAAAAGCGAAATCGAGCGGCTCGAAGCGGTTCGAAAGGCGCTGGAAGAGATTGTACAGGAGCAGGAGCGCGAATTGCAGGAGGCCGAAGCCGCGCGGGCCGCCCAGCGGCGCGCTGAAGCGCTCGAAGCGGCGGCCCAGAAAGTCAAAGACCTCGTTAAGCGACAGCGCGATGCCGCAAATCGAACGGAGCAATCGAGCGATCTGTCGGCCGAAGCATCCGCCCAGGCCGAAATTCGCGGCGCGACCGAAAGTGTCGCGAAGGATGTTCAGGCTGTGGCCGATGCGGACGAGGGCGAATCATCCGAGGGCGCGGCGGCCGAGGCGTCAAATGCCTTAAAGGGCGCTTCTGAGAAGATGGAGTCCGCCGAGCAATCCTTGCGTGGCGATGAGCGCGAACCGGCCAAACAACAACAGGAAGCTGCGGCAGCCGAGCTTGAGAACGCGCTAAGAAACTCGAAGAGAAGGCGAAGGACATTCGCAAGAAGCTGGAATTGGACAAGCAGGCGGAGGCACAAAAGAACAGCCGAAAAGACCAAAAATCTCATTGAGGGCATGAAGGGCAGCCAGGGAGAATCTGGGAGCAAGGGCGGCGAAGGAAAGGAATCAGAAGAGGGCGGGGAATCCGAAGAATCCAAACAAATGCCCGGCAGCCAAAACGTGCAGGATGCCGTGCCCTATCAAAAGATGCTGCTGAAGAATTGAAGAAGGAAAATGTCGATAAGGCCATCGAGAAGCAGGAAAAGGCCGTCGAAAACTTGAAGAAAGCCCAGGAGGATCTGGAAGATCGCCTCGATCAGTTGCGAAAGGAACAGCAGGAGGAACTGCTCTCCGCCCTCGAATCGCGGTTTCGCGCGATGCTCAGCCGCCAAATCGAGTGCAACAAAGTCACGAATCGGCTGGCGGATGTCGGCCCGGCCAATTGGAAGCGATCGGATCAGCTCGAACTCGCCGATCTCTCCCAGAAGCAACGGTGGGTGGGGGATCAGGCCAATGAAGCCCTTTTTCTGCTAACCGAGGAAGGGTCGACGGTCATTCTTCCGACTCTCATCGAGCAGATTCGCGACGACGGTCGCGAAGTGGCGGATCGCCTTGCCGCGGCCGATGCGGGGGATGCCGTTCGCGTGACACAGGCCGATTTGGAGGCCGTGCTTCGCGACATCATCGAGGCCATCGAACGGAAACAGGAGGAGATGGAAAACGAGGAGGAAAGCGGCGATCAGGATAGCGGCGATCAAAATCGGCCGCTCTTGCCAGGTTCCGCGGAACTCAAGTTGCTTCGCGCCTGTCAGTTGCGCGTGAACAAAATGACGCAACAGTTGCAAACCGACCGTGCGAAGCCGGACGCATCCGCGGAAGAAATCGGCAAGCGATTGAAGAAACTGGCCGAGCGACAGGACGGCGTCGCCGAAATGGCCAAGGACATGCACGAATCGTTGCGCAAAGCACAGTAGCCTGCGCGAGGGAGTCTGCGATGACGACACTGATAGCACTCACGATCGCATATTCGTTGCCGGCGCTGCCTCCCAAGAAGCCCATCACGCCGGTGCCTGGATACGATTGGATGGCGCCGCCCAAACGAAAAGGCGAGCCCGCGCCGCCGCCGGTTGCTGCGGACAAGGTGGTTGCGGCGTTTATGGATTCGCTGGCCGGGCGAACCGGCTACACCGCGGAGGCAAGAGCGTTTGTCGAGGCACAGCGCCCCAAAGTCCCCGACGATCAGTTGGATGAGTTTATTACGCTTGCTTACTCGGTACTGTCCACGGATTTCAAGGACGGGCTCGATTTGCTTGATGCGGACAAGGTGCAGGAGGCGGCCGCCGCTTTTGAATTGCTCGCTCAATCGGATGATCCCTATCTCGCCGTTGCCTCCGCCAATCTCGGCGCGACCGCGCTCATCGATCTTGACCTGGTCGATCGGTGTCAGGCGATGCTCACGGGCGTGCTGGAGAAACACAAGCCCATCGAAAACTACACGGCTGCGTCCGATCACTTCCGGTTCATGCTCGGTTATTGCCAGGTCCATAACTTGGAATATGAAATGGCCTACGGCACCTTTGAGGACTTTCTTAAGAATCATCCCAATGCCCCGGAGCGATTGCGCACAACGGCCGCGCAAATCCTGACAGAATTGTCCCGTCGGGCGCCGGGGCAGATTGGCGATGTGCGCGATCTCTTGACCTATGCCCGGCGCAAAATCAAAACAGGGATACACGGACGATGGCGTGCTCAATCGGCAGGATGAGGCCGTTGCGTTGCTCCAATCATTGATTGAGGAAGCCGAGCAGCAGGAACAAAACAAGGGGCAGGGTGACGGCGAGGGTGGCGGCAGGGGCCGCGGCCGGTCGCAGGGTCAAAAACCGGGAGGCGGTGCGACAGAGTCCACGCTGCCGACGGGTGGAGCCGGCAAGGCCAATCTTCGCAGCTCAGTCGCCAAGCCCGGTGAAATGTGGGGCAAAATGCCGCCGCGCGAACGCGAGCAGGTTTTGCAGACACTGCAAAAGCAATTTCCGAGTCAGTACCGCGAATTGCTGGAGCAATATTACAAACAACTGTCCAAGGATGCCCGTTAGCGCAACGTTTCTGAATTTGAACGATGCAGTGCTGCTGATTTGACTTTGGAATGCCCATGTCCCGTATCAACCAATTAATTCTGGTCGCTTTGTTGTCGATATCCGGCGTGCCATTCACCCATGCGGATGCGACAAAGGCCGGCGGCCGCACGATCGACGGCGCGTGGCGGAAGGGCGATTTGGCTTGCAGCTTGTCGACGGGAGCACTCCGGACATTATTTTAGATGAACTGTCCGGCGGGCGGATGAAGGGCCGTCGCGATGGCGAACACGTTGAAATTCCCGTGGAGGACGTGCTGAAAATGACCCCGAACACGGGGGAGGGTGTCGTGGCAAAGTCACCCGCCGGCCATCATGCCTTTTTCCTTCCCGATGGCGGGTTTGTGATGGGAGAACTTCTGCCCGGCGCTGCGAGCAAGAAAACCGCGGTCTTGGCCCAAATCGGCATTGGACAGCCGGTCGAGATGCGATTTTCCGCCTTGATGGGACTTCGAATTTCAGCGATCGAGGTGCCCGATGTCGAGAAGAGCCTTCAAGAGCGACTTGCGGAGCATCAGTCAGGTCGCGATACGATGATACTGGTGAAGGACGGCAAACCAATCATTCTTCAGGGCTCGCTTGAGAAACTTTCGGCAACAGGCTGGGAGTTCACGTTTGGCGACAAGACGAGATCGGGCGACCTCTCGAAAGTCTATGCATTCGTTTTCGGCGCGCCGGCCACACCATTTCCGCCCAGCGAGACCATGCTGCATTTCATTGACGGCAATCGATTCGGCGGAAGTCTTATTCGGGCCGATCGCGACGCGTTGACAATTGAAACCCAATTTGGCGGGGCGCTTGAAGTACCGTGGAACATCGTTCGCAAGGCGGAATTTCAAAGTGCCCGCGTTGTTTACCTATCCGACTTGAAGCCGGCTCAGTCCGAGCAGAGGTCGCTGCCCGGCGCCATGTGGCCGGCACGGATGGATAGCAATGTCACGGGCGGTCCGCTTCGCCTCGGCGGCAGGGCGTTTGTCAGGGGTGGGGGTGCATGGCTATTCGTCGCTGACCTATGAGCTCAAGGGTGAATTCGAACGATTCTCCGCGGTGATCGGCGTGGATGATTCGGTCGGCGGCTCGGGCAGTGTGGTCTTTCGTGTCCTGGGCGACGGCAAGGCGCTGTTCGAGTCGCGCGTAATGCGCGGCGGCGATGCGCCTGAAAGCGTGGTCGTGGACCTTGCCGGACTCGATCGACTGACCCTTGAATGCGACACGGCCGATGAACTCGATCTCTCGGATCATGCGGATTGGGCGAATGCGGTTTTGATACGACGTAAAGGCGCGAAGAAATGACGGCATTCCAGGCATCGCGCGGTGTCATGACTTCCAAACTCATGATCATGACCGGCTTGTTGGTGGTGGCCAATCCACTGCCCCGCGCCGCCTCGGCCGAACCGCCGGAAGCCGTCGATGCAGCGGCGCTGGCTCGTGTGCGCGCCTATGAGCGCGCCCGTATCGATGTCATCGAGCGCGTGCGACCGGCCGTGACCTGCCTGTTCAACCGGGGCAACCGTGCGGGCGGCGGTTCCGGTGTCATCATTGATTCCGAAGGTTACGGGCTGACGAACTTTCACGTTGTCGCCGGCATGCTGGAAGACCGCGCCGGTGACGCCGGATTGGCCGACGGACACATATATGAAATCGAGGTGTTGGGTCTGGACCTCACCGGCGACGTGGCCATGTTCAAGGCCTCAGGCATGGACGCATTTCCGACCGTGACTTTGGGCGACTCGGATGCGCTTCGCCTCGGCGATTTCACGCTGGCCATGGGCAATCCGTTTCTGCTCGCGGAAGACTACACCCCTACCGTGACGCTCGGCATCGTGTCAGGCTTGCGCCGCTATCAGGCCGGCGCGGGCGATCAAGGACGCGCCCTTCGATACACCGATTGCATCCAGGTCGATACGTCCATCAACCCCGGAAACTCCGGCGGGCCTTTGTTCGATCTTTCCGGCGCGCTGGTCGGCATCAACGGCCGCGTTTCGATCGAGGAACGCGGCAGGGTCAATGTCGGCGTTGGTTATGCGATCTCAATCAATCAAATCAAGCGTTTTATTCCGATGTGGCGTGCGGGTCTTACGACAAAACATGCGACAGCCGGTTTTACCGTCATGGATCGGGGCCGAAAGGTCGTGGTCGACAAGATCATGGAAGATTCGCCCGCATACATTGCAGGGGTGAGGCTCGGCGACGAAGTTGTCAGTTTTGCCAATCGTCCGGTGGTCAGCGCGAATCAATTCGGGTCGCACCTGGGTGTTTTTCCGGCGGGCTGGCCGGTTGAGGCGGTTCTTCGCAGAAAAGGTGAGACACGCCCGGTTCGATTCAAGCTGGAAGACCTGCCGCTGCCGAAAGCGCCGGAAGGCGAAGGCGGGATGTTTGGTGGGCCGAATCCGCTCGGAAAGCACGCCGTGACCGACCGTGCCAATGCCATGGCGGTGGAACGGGCTCTAACGCGATATCGCAAGACGATGGGCGGCAAGGACGCGGCGCTGGGCATTCAGGAAATTGAGTATTCAGGACAGCGCGTCGTCGCCGAACGCCGGAATGACCCTCCCGCGCGCATGAGTTTGACCGAGAAAAGATCCTCCATTGAAGAACCCTCAGGAAAACTGACCCCGGTCGACATGGAACGATCCATTCGTTGGGGTCTGCTAATGGACTCAAAACGGAAGCGGCGTGTCGTTGGCGCAGACGAGATTGATTCCAAGATTGCCGTTGTCATCGAGGAAAAATGCGGCGATGGCGTCAAGTATCGCGTGTCGTTTGACGACGACACAGGCGATCTATTGCGCATCGAATTCAAGGACTCCTTCACAGGCAAGAAAGTGCGCTATGAATATGGCGAAATTCGACGCACCGGCCGAATCCGATGGCCGTTTCTTCGATCCACCTATTTGGATGGGATTTTGCGATCGGTCGAGGAGTTCCAAGGCGTTCGCGTTGGTGCCGGCTGACGGGTTGATGGCGGTATTTACTTTGTAGGCGAATTCATGCGGATTTTGAGCATACCCAACAGGATTCTCGACGCATGTCGATGCTACGGCACTACCATCGCAGCGAGACGCGCAAGGATAATTCCCTGCGCTCTAATCGTCGTCTTGCTGACTGCAACTGCTCGCGGCGACAGCCCTACGGTTGCACCAAACACAACATCGCGCGCCATCGCCGCCGCTTCCGGCGCTGTCGTCAAGCTCTACGGGGGTTCGATCGGCCGTGAGCATGGTTATGGCACCGGATTTCTCGTGTCGCCCGACGGCCGGATCATCACCACCCAATCTTTGCTCGTGGCCGGTCGAAATGTGCGGGCGGTGCTCGCCAATGGCCGTCAGTACGACGCATCGGTGACGCCGTGGACGATGTGCGAAAGCTGGCCGAACTGAAAATCGACGCGACCGATCTGCCCCATTTAACACCGGTAAAAACCGAATCGTTACAACCCGGTGAAACAGTCATCGCCATGGGCAACTGGTTCAAGGTGGCCGAAGGCGAGGAGCCCGTCTCGGTCAATCGCGGCATCCTGAGCCTGAAGACCCTGCTGGATGCCAAGCGACTGACACAGAATGTCGAATACCGCGGCCCGGTGCTGATTTACGACGCGATCACGGCGAACCCCGGCGCGCCGGGCGGCCCGCTCCTGAATATTGACGGAGAGTGCATCGGCATCGTCGGAGTCGTCGCCGAGGCCGCTGCAACGAATACGCGGCTCAACTATGCGCTGCCGTCCGAGGAAATCATCGCATTCTTGGGCGGCGAAACGGCGAATTCAACCAGTCGACCGGCCGATGTTCCGAAGGCCGAGGGCAAGCCCTATTTGGGCATCAAAGTGTCCAAGCTGGGTTTTCGTCACGTGTCAGCCTATGTCGAGCGCGTGGCGATCGGCTCGCCGGCGGCCGAGGCGGGCATACGCAAGGAGGATCTCATCATCGCGATCAACGGCAAGCGCATCGCCGATGTGGATGCTTACGACCAGGCGGTGAGTGAATTGTCGCCGGGACAGCTTGTGCAATTCGTCATCAAGCGAGGCTCTCAGGTGCTTCGCGCCGATGTCATGGTGGGGGTCAGAAAATGACACCTGTCTTTTTTTGGTTGGCGGCATGGTTGCTTCCCGTCGGTCCAGTCTGGGAGGGGCCTGATCCCTATGAGTTCGAGCGGGCCCGCGCCGCCGTGGTTCGCGCCGCCGTCGCGAAGGCGGCGCACTCGATCGTAACCATTGAAACCATCGGCGGCGCACAGCCCATTCAGGAGCGGGGCGAGCGCGGGCCTGTGGAAGCGGGCTTTCGATTGGCAGACGGACCCTCGACGGGTCTGGTGTTGTCGGCCGACGGCTATATCGTCACGAGCAGTTTCAACTTTGCACGGGAACCCTCCATCATCACCGTCACATTGCATGATGACCGACGCCTGGTGGCCACGCTGCTGGGCCGCGATCACATTCGAAGGCTCGCATTGTTGAAAGTCGAGGCCGACGATCTCGTCCCGGCCGAATGGTCTCCGCGCGCCGAGATGCGCATCGGCCAATATGCGATCGCATGCGGGCGCGCATTGGGCGGCGAGCAGCCATCCATTTCTCTGGGAATTATCAGTGCCCTGGCCCGACGCAATGGCAACGCGATTCAGACCGATGCCAAGGTGTCGCCCGTCAATTATGGCGGACCGCTGCTCGACATCGACGGCCGTGTCATGGGCCTCTTGGTCCCGATGGCTGGCCTGGGCGGCTCTCTGGCCGGCGCGGAGTGGTATGACAGCGGTATCGGTTTCGCCGTGTATTTCGACAAGATTGAACTGGTTCGCGATCGACTGGCGGCGGGGGAGTCGATCGAACCCGGCAAGATCGGCGTCGTGCTGGAAGAGGACGAGCCGAGCCTCCTGCCCATGCTGGATAAGTTTATGCCGCAATCCAAGGGCGTGAAAATCAAACAGGTCGCGAAAGGCTCGCCGGCTTCGAAGGCAAAACTGAAGGCGGGCGACAAGATTCTCGCCATCGACGGCCAGCCGACCGGCGACTTGCAGGAATTGCAGCGTCGTCTCAGTGATCGCGCCGCTGGCGAAGCGATTTCGTTGAAGGTGAAACGGCGCTGGCAGACGAAAGAGGTCAAGCTGACGCTGGTTCGATCCGCCGATATCGGCCGCATCGAAGCCGGCGCCGCTCCGCCGACCACGCAGCCGTCTTCCGAATCCGACGATGCAACCACACAACCCGAGAGCGATTAGAGCATTTCACAATTGAGTCGATTTGTTTAGCCCAGCCCCAACGGGGCAGGGAGAACGCGGAGCGGCTTCATTCAATCACGAAACGCACAAAGTGGCCGTTTCCATAACCCGTGCCGCATCGTCCAGTAAGCTGTGAATACGAGTCTATTAATCAGCTCTAATCACTGAATTTTTGCACCGTAAACACGCTCACTTTGACGGCCGATTCGCGCCATGCGTCCGGCGAAAGCCCGGCCTTCTGACGGCACAACTCAGACAGGAATCTCTCCTTACCCCCAACCCGCCTCGGTTGCCACATCGGGCAGGAAACATCCGGTATGATTTCCATGCAAGAGATGAATGCCGTGATGCCCCAACTCGAAATCCAGTGGATCTTCGATACACGTCAATTCGCTGAGAACCGAAAGCTCAATGCGAATCTCGCTCAGTTCGCTCGACGCGATCGGCAGGTGTCTGAATCGCGGATCGCGTGTGGCGGCGACGGCGATTTCCTGAATGGTCGCGGTCAAGTCTCCAGTTGGATAAAAAGTGCCGATGCAGCCGCGAAGGGCGCCTTGTTTTCGAAGTGTGACAAAAACGCCGGCCCCCGGAAGGCTGGGAAGTAATTCTGCATCAGTCTGGATTGAGGTGCCGCTCACCAACGACGTAATCGTACGGCGAGCCAGCCCCAAAAGCTGTCTCCCCGTTTGTTCGTCGATTTCATCCATGATGAGCTTCGGGATTCCTAGGGCTTCTGCATGTCGGGCGTTACAGCTCCGAGATCAAGCAGCGCCTCGAAGACACCGGGAATACCGGGATTGAGCTCATACGCCCGGCGCAGGCCTTGAATGGCCTTTTCGCGGTTCCCCATTCTCAAATAAAAGCGTCCGAATTCGGCATGGGCAATGGCGCTATTTTCATCAACCGAAACCGCCTTTTGAAGCGCGAGCTGAGCGTTGTCCAAATCGCCGCTGGAGGCATATTGCTGGGCCTCGAGTATGAGCTTCTTGGATTCGTAACCCGACTGAGCGGCCGCCCACTTCGCAATTTCAAACGCAGCCTGGTGTTTCCCACGCAGCTTCAGCGCATCGGCCTTGCCCTGCACGGCCTTGCTGTATCCCGGAAATGCGGAAATTGCGGCATCAAATGATGCGATGGCCCGATCGCAATATCGAATCGCGCCGATCAGATCGTCTTCGCGAAACTGCTTGTCCGCCATGGCCATGTAGCAGCGGCCGGTGAGGTAGGAAGGCTCCGGTCGCTCGCCGTCCCTTTCGGCCGCCATGCGAAACATGCCGATGGCATCGGCATGGTTGCCGGCCTGCCGTTCACGTTCGCCCTCGCGGATCATTTGATCAAATGTGGGCTCGCCGCAGCCGGAAAGCGCAAGAACGCCGAGTGTAAGTGAGGTAAATACGGTGGCGTGAATTGGAGATCGTGTCATGCGTCGGCCGTCAAAAAACGGTTCCATCGGGCGAAGCGGTTCCAGTGCGTTAGAATGCTACTGCTCGTTGCGGATGTTCACAAGTCGAAAGCAATCGTCAGGGTTCGACCGGGCTGGGAAATCACATGTCGCTGTCAACAAATCACAAGCAGCCCGGCAGCAGGATGGTTCGCTTTGTCGTGCTATTTCACGAACAGGAGGCGGGCAACCATTTCGATCTGATGATTGAGAACGAAGAAACGCTGGCGACCTGGAAGTTGCCTCAGGCTCCGGAAACCGCCGTGGGGACCGAAGTGGCCTGCCTTCGAATTGCCGAGCACCGGCGCATATACCTGGAATACGAAGGACCGATTTCCGGCGACCGCGGACAAGTAACACGCCACGATCAGGGAGATTGTTCTCTCGAAGAATGCAACGACCGGCTTTGGAGTGGGCAATTCATCGGCAACAAACTGCGGGGCCGGTTTGAATTGAGAGGCAACGATGGAACGGGCGAGAATTGGTCGCTTCACTTATTTCGCGAGTGACGGCCGCGCGGCTCGATCACAAGGTCGATTTGTCCATCCAACGCGACCAAATCGACAACGCGATAATCAACGCCGCCGTTCTTCCACCAGCCGTCTCGTTCGATTCGCAAACCGGACATCAGGCTCCCTTCGATCGGCGGACTGCCGGGCCATGCATCGTTCTCATACATCTTGATGGGGCGGTCGAGCTGCAAGCGATCGAGTTTCATCGGGAGGCGAATACTCCCGCATCGGAAAGCGGATGCGACAACCTGAATCGCGTCGTCGGCATAGCTGATGTCGAAATCAAGTGACACGACGCCGCTTAAGGTGGAGTTTTCGATTAGTCCGGCGAGGGTGATCTTGCCGGGCTTAATCAGCACAAACGGGTCGCGAAGCGTCGAGGGCGCCAATTCATCGACGCGCGGATAAATCTCCTTGCGCATCGCCAGCCACTTATTGATGTCATCCTGATAAATGTGGTATCGAAACGTGCTTCCTGCGAGCAGGGATTGCGTGAACGCCTGCTCCGCGGCCACAAGGTTGTTGCGCACTTTCTGCTGATTCTCGACGGGAACAACGGGCGGACGATACCAACTCGGTGTGCGAAGCAGGCTGTAACCAAACCACAACGCGCTCAACAGGAAGAAGGCGACAGCCAGCAGGAGAACGCGCTTTCGGCGCACCTGTAGTTTGACGGGCTTGTCTGCCGGCATGGCTCTTAGCGTAGCAATCGACACGCGCGGATATCCTCCCAATCCGCAGATACTGCGGTGAAATCGGCGTGGATGCAAGGTGATCGCCATGCCGGCGGCGGCCGACGGGGAGGCGGGTTCGCATGGGGAATAACGGAGAACTCTCGGGGCCTTTTCGAACGCAATCTTTTTTGCGACGTTGAAAGCGAAAATGTTGTCTTGTCGTCCGTGGCGCATAGGCGTCCATGGTAATTCTGCTATGATCCCGCCGGCGCGATTGACCTCCGTGAGTTCCGGATCATAAGATCGGATGAACCGTGGAGCGTTCAGGTTCGAAATTGAGAATCGAGTTGTCGATCATCCGGAGTTGTATTCATGGGCCGCACATTTGGAATCTTCATCACGATTCTGTGGCTCGTTTGCATGGCGGCGCTCCTGCAACGGGATGTTGTGCCGTACTGGCAGGCACAGGATCCGCCGGAGCAGCAGATTCCGGACGGATCATTCCAGGTCGGCGTCACCAATTCGGCGGGGCGGCGTGTCGGCACGACATGGATACGCACAATTCGAATGTCCGAACATGTGACGGTGTACAGCACGACCCAGCTTGAGCTAAGGGAAGTGTCCAGTCTGCTGCCACTGGCCGGCGAGAATGTTTCTTGATTCGGAAATGAATTACGATTCGAAGGCCCAACTGGAGAGTTTCAATTTCAAATTGGAAATCGCCGGATTGTCGGCGCGCGTGACAGGCACCCGCTATGACACGGAGTTTGCCTGCATTGCCCAGGTCGGCGATATGACCCAGACCATGGCGCTGGATGGCGAAGTGTCGCGGTATCTGGGTGATTCCCTTCGACCCTTCACGCATTTGAAGGGCCTTCGCATCGGCCAGACCTGGCGGCTGCGATTAATCGATCCGATCGCGCTGTTGCGCGGCTCGTCGGTCGAATTCACCACCCGGCTCGTCAAGGTCGTGGCACGCGAGACGATTGAGCATGGCGGCGAAAAGGTGGATTGCTTTCGAATTGAAACAGACGGCGCGGTCGCATGGTCCAATGATGCGGGGCAGGTGCTTCGGCAGGAGGTGCAGGTGCCGCTCCTCGGTCGCTGGGTGATCACCGACGAGCCGTTCGACGATGCCAAGCGGCTCAAGGCGAAGAAATCCATGATGACGCTTCGCGAGTCCCGCGTGGGAATCGTTTCGGGCGGCGGGGACTAGAAGCGATGGGAGACCCGATCGAATGTCGATTGTGATCGACAACGTGACCAAATGCTATGGCCGCCTTCGCGCGGTCGATGGCGTCTCGTTCAGCGTGAAACGCGGCGAAGTATTTGCCTTTCTCGGTCCAAACGGCGCTGGCAAGACGACGTCGATCAAAATGATCACCGGGCTGCTCTCGCCCGATTCGGGTTCCGTCACGGTGTGTGGCCACCCCATGTCGACCGAACCGCAACACGCCAAGTCAAAGCTCGCCTATGTGCCGGATCAGCCGTTCCTGTATGGCAAACTCACGGCCCGTGAATTCATGTCATTCGTCGGACAGATGTATGCCATCGATCGAAAGATTCTGGCTTCGCGGGTCGAACAATACATGGAGCGGCTCTCGGTCACATCGTTTGCAGATCAGTTGGCCGAGGGATTTTCGCATGGCAATGAAACAGCGCGTGGTGCTGGCCGCGGCCCTGCTGCACGAGCCGGAGGTTCTGGTCGTCGACGAACCCATGGTCGGTCTGGACCCGCGAACGGCACGATCGGTGAAAGACATGTTCCGCATGTGGGCCAATGACGGCCGGACCGTATTCATGTCGACCCACACGCTCGATGTGGCCGAGGCGATTGCCGATCGAATCGGCATTATTCATCACGGACGAATCGTCGCATGTGGCACGCTCGCGGAGCTGAAAGCAAAAGCGGCGCGCGAACATCGCTTGGAGGACATTTTCCTCGATTTGACGAATCCGCAGGAGCCGCCCGAACGACAGGAGGTGGCGGTCGCGTGACAGCGTTTCCTGTATCCACCACGACAGTGGAGCGCCCGGCGACCCCAGCGGCCATCGGCGTACTCATTCGCATGAAGCTGACGCTTTTGCGCAATCGGCTGCGCCAATTGGCCGATCAAAGTCCGCTGCAACTCTTGCTGATCATTATCTTCATCGGAACGATTTGGGCCGGATTGTATCTGATCTTCGATCACGTTCTTATTTACATCAGGAAATTCGAGGAAGAAGCGATCATCGCATTGCCGTATGTGTTTCATCTCTTTTTTTTCTCAATGACCATTCTCCTGGCGTTTTCGACGGCCATTCTGATGTATGGCGCATTATTCGGCCGCGAAGAACCGGCCTTTCTCCTGGCGACGCCAAACCCGCCGCGAAACATCGTCGCGATTCTCTATTTGGAGTCTCTGTTTTTCTCGAGTTGGTCGCTCGTGCTGCTGGGTTTGCCTTTGATGGTGGCGATCGGGCAGGTGCAGGGATTGCCCTGGCATTTCTACCCGATTTTTCTCATTGCGTTTCTCGGTTTCGTGCCGATTCCGGGGGCGATCGGCATGCTGGCCGCCTTGGGTGTCGCGCTGATCCTGCCGAGAATCGCGAAGCGCGTCGCCATTATTGCAACTGGTGTCGCCATTGTGGCGCTGATTATCTGGTGGGGTCGATTGTGGTCGCTCTCATCGACCAACGTCTCGCGGCAATTTCTCGACAGCCTGCTCGCGGAATTGGGCCACCTGAAGAATGCGCTCCTGCCTTCCAGTTGGGTTGCACGGGCGATCGGTTTGTCTATCGAAAATAGACCTTGGGATGCTGCATTTTACCTGCTGGTCACACTTTCCACGGCTGCATTCCTCAGTTGGTGGGGCCATGTCATTGTCGCCGCGAAGCTCCTGCCGGCATTCGGCCGTGCCCATTCCGCGCCGAACAAGCCGCGGCCCCACACGGCGCGGGCCTCCGCATGGCTGACGCAAGTGTTGTTTTTTTATCTGCCGTCGAAGATGCGCGAGCTCATTCTCAAGGACATGCGAAATTTTCTGCGCGATCCGATTCAGTGGTCGCAATTGCTGATTCTCTTTGGCCTCCTGTCGATGTACCTTTTCTATTTGCCGCGAAGCAGGCCGGATGGTTTTACCGTCCCGTGGCAGGCGCTGATTTGCTTTCTGAATTTCGGCGCCATCACGCTCATTCTCTCGACATTTACCAGCCGATTCGTGTTTCCGATGATCTCTCTCGAGGACAGCAGATCTGGCTGGTCGCGCTCTGGCCATTGCCGAGGGCCAGTGTCGTCTGGGCGAAATTCAATTTCGCCATGATGGTTACGGCGGGCACGGCGCTGCCGGTCACAATGCTGTCAATTTCATCGCTCAAATTGCCGCCCACGCTGGCCATGATTCAGCTCACCTGCACCTTTGCAACGTGCGCGGGGTTGTGCGGATTGGCGATCGGCCTGGGCGCGAAGTTGCCCAGCTTTGACGAATCGAGCACGGCGCGCATTTCATCGGGACTGGGCGGCACCGTCAACTTGATTGCATCCGTCGGCCTCGTTGCCGCGAGCGTCGCGCTGTTCGGCTACATGTGCTGGCAAATGGCCATTGAAGAACGGCTCACGCTCGTTTCGCAATCGACGTTACTGGCGCTGGGCGGCATCCTGCTCATGAATTTCCTGGCATTCGTCGTTTCGATGACGATCGGCGTGCGCAGCTTCGAACGACAGGAATTCTAGACTTACTTGTCGATATCTTCCGAACCAATCAATTGCTTTTTTCAATGTCGTATTTCTTCACCCGATAGCGCAGGTTGTCCCGGCTGATGCCAAGCGAGCGGGCCGCCTTGGTTTGGTTCCATTCATTTTCCCGAAGCGCCTTGATGATCAGCGCCTTTTCATATCCCAATAGCGAAGACTCGTTTTTTACGTCTTTCGGATGTTCGTCTCCCGCGATTTCGCGCGGCAGATGTCCGACGGTCAGGGTGCCGCCATCGGCCAAAAGCACCGAGCGTTCGATGATGTTCTGAAGTTCGCGAATATTGCCCGGCCAGTTGTAAGCGGCCAGGTGTGCCATTGCTTCGTCACTAATGACCGGCTTGCGGCAGCCCAGCTCCGTGGACGAGATGTTCATGAAATGCTCGACCAGCGCCGGAATATCCTCGCGCCGTTGTCGCAGCGGCGGCAGCGGAATCGGAAAAACGTTGAGCCGGTAGTACAGGTCCTCGCGAAATTCACCTTTTTCCATGGCCGACCGCAGATCGCGGTTGGTCGCGGCGATGATGCGCACATCCGTCGCGATGGTGCGGATGCCGCCGACGCGCACGAATTCCTTCTCCTGCAATACGCGCAAGAGCTTCACCTGCGTGCTCTGCGAAATGTCGCCAATCTCATCGAGGAACAGCGTGCCCCCGTCGGCCATTTCAAACCGGCCCATCTTTTCGGCCACCGCGCCGGTAAAGGCTCCTTTTTCGTGGCCGAAGAGTTCGCTTTCCAGAAGCGCTTCCGGCAGGGCGGCGCAGTTGATGGCGATGAAGGCCTTTTCGGCGCGCGGGCTGGCGCTGTGCGTGGCGCGGGCGGTGACTTCCTTGCCCGTTCCGGTTTCGCCGAGCAGCAGCACGGTGGCGTTGCTTCCCGCCACCCGGCTGACCATGTCCATGACCTGCCGCAGGGCCGGCGAATTGCCGATAATCGGCGAACGAACCCGCAGCGTCTCCCGCAGGCCGCGATTCTCGCGCACCACTGTATCGTGCTGAACGGCATTGTGCGCGCCGGAGGCGGCAAGGTTGGCGAAGATTTGCAGCAGTGTCAGGTCGTCGTCATCATAGGAACCGCCGCCGATTTTGTTCAGCACTTCAACGACCCCGATCACTTCGCCCTTGAAAATAAGCGGGGCGGCGATCAATCCGCGCGTCTGAAAGCTGCTTTTGGCGTCGATGCCGCGGAAAAAATCGTTGCTGTCGTGAACATCGGGTACGATGACGGCCTTGCCGGAGGCGGTGACCCGGCCCGCGATGCCGAGGTTGGCATCGAATTCCTCGCCAATCAGCGAAGGCCCGCGATCGCCGACGGCCGCCATAAAGACGAGCTTGTTTCGTCGCTTGTCCAGCATGAGCACGCTGGATGCCTCAGAACGAAGCACGGCCGATGACGTGCGGGCGATGGCCTGCAATACTTCGCTCACGTTCAGTGATGCGTTGATCGCGGCCGTTGCTTCCATCAGGGCGGTGGCCGTTCTGGGCGTGATTCCGCGGTAGGTTGAGATATCGGGCACAGTGGTCCTGCCGGCCTGGTCGGATTCGACGCAGATGGGGACCGTTCCCCAATTGTGCGTCCGAAAACGGCCCTTGGCGGTTCGAGAATGTAAATCATACCAGGTTCAGCAAACGCTAACCCTTTTATTCAACAATATTTTTGACCGGTTGGGGTGTCAAGGGTAAATTGCCCCACCACAAAGAAATGGACTGGAAATGCCTGAGGTGGCGCAGCCGCCACGGCTGTGGAATTTCATCAGACTTTACCGGCACCAAAAAGACGGGGTACAAGAAATATTCGGATTCAGCCGAACAACCCCGTTGCATGTTGCGTATAGCAAGCAGGTTACAGGTGGAAAAGCGACCCGGCTCCGAGGATCTGTCACCCGACGAGCGGCTGCTCGCGGCGTTTATCGCGGGCGATGAGTCCGCATTCAAGACCCTCGTCGGTCGATACGCGGAGGATTTGTACCAATTCGTCGGTCGCTTCGTTCGAAATGGCGCATTGGCGGAGGATGTCGTTCAGGAGACCTTTATTCAAGTTCATCAGTCGGCCCGCGGTTTTGATCCCAACCGTAAGTTTCGGCCCTGGTTGTTTACCATTGCCGCCAACAAAGCAAGGGACAGCCTGCGTAGCCGATCGCGAAAGCGTGAAATTTCCCTGACGACGGGAGGCGGCTCAGCCGACGATGGCGACACAATGAGTGTGCTGGACTTTACGGCCGATTCGGTCGAATCGCCGCACGAACGAATGGAGGCCGATGAATTGCGGGTTGTTGTCGAAGGCGTGATTTCGCGAATGCCCGATCATCTGCGTGAGGTTCTGGTCCTTGGATATTACAAACGCCATCCTACAAGGATATCGCCGAGGTGCTTGGCATTCCGCTTGGAACGGTAAAAAGCAGGTTGCATGCCGCCGTGACCCATTTTGCGGCCGCATACAAGCGCGAGGTTGAAAAGCACAATCGCGATCGACATTGAAAGCCGCCAAGTCAAGGTGTGAATGGGTGAGGGTGAAGGCAATAACGATGGGGCGTGTGGGTCCATGAAAGATTTGAATCGCGATCCTGATTTTCAATCCGATTTGCTCGGGTATCACCTCGGGCTGATGGATGATGTGGAGCGCCGGCAATTTGAGGCGGGGTTTGGCGATCCCGTTCGGCTTCAAGCCGCATGTCGCTCGCTCGAATCGATCCTCTCGCCGCTGGATGCCGATCCATTGCCAGGGCCGAGCGGTGGTTTTGTCGATCGAGTTCTCGCCGGCATTGACAATTCCCAGTCGATTTTGCCCTTCAAAAAGGGTTCATTGGCGCCGGCGTCGGGTCAACCGATTGTCACCGGTGGCGGCTCGCTCTTTTCAATGCGCGAGCTGATGGGAATCGCCGCCGCAATCGCCATGTTCGCGGGGATCCTCATTCCCGGTTATTACACGGCGCGACAAACGGCCCAGAAGGTGGCCTGCGCACACAACCTCAAGCAAGTCGGCACGGGCATCGCGAGTTATGCCGAAATGTCCGACAACTTCATGCCGTTTTTCGGAATGGGGTCGTCAAATTCAAAATGGGCGACCGCGATGACGAGCGAGCAGGACCGAACAGTGCCAAATTCGCGGCACCTTTATCGGCTGGTTCAGGGAAACCTGGTTCCGGCGGAGGCGTTTGTATGCCCCGGCGCGCCGGGCGATTACGCCATGTCGGCGGAGTCGCAGGAACAATTTGCCGGGTTTGCCGACCCCCGCAATATCAGCTATGCATCCAATCTGGTGACGCGACCATGGGAGCGCAATGTTTTTGCGGGCAATATGCCCCTGGTCGGCTGCATGACGCCGCTGGTCGACGAAAACCGACGGCTCGTTTCATCTGAAAACGCGCCACCCAATTCCGTGGAGTCATGGCGGCGGCTCCGGGCAAAACGTTCTGCGGGCCAACATCAGTGTTCGATTTCACACCTCGCCGAATTGCGGCGTGAACAATGACGACATTTATCGCGTCAACGGCATCAGTCACTACACCGGCAAGGAACGTCCATCCCAGACCGAGGATGCGTTTCTCGTTCCATGATACAAGACCCATTCAGTCGCATTCACCTCGTCTTGGACGACATTACACAATTCCCCTGCGATGCAATCGTGAATGCCGCCAATTCATCGCTGCTGGGTGGTGGCGGCGTGGATGGTGCAATACATCGGGCGGCGGGGCCGGAGTTGCTAGACGAATGTCGAACCCTGGGCGGATGCAAAACCGGATCGGCAAAGATCACGCGAGCCTATCGTTTGCCCGCGCAATTCGTCATTCACACGGTGGGGCCAATATATCACGACGGGAAGCAGGGCGAGCCGGAACTTCTCCGTTCTTGTTACGAATCCTCGTTGAAATTGGCCATTGAATACAACTTGCATTCCATCGCTTTTCCCGCGATTAGTTGTGGCGTGTACGGCTATCCAGTCTCAATGGCCGCGCAGGTTGCAGTGCTGTCTGTGTCGAACGCCATCGCTATCGAGCGGCGAATCACGAAAGTGACATTTGTCTTGTTCAGCGATGCCATTCTCGATGCATTTCAAGCGGCACATTCAAAACTGGCCGGTCAAGCCGGAAATCCATAGGCTCACTTCAACATTTCCTTCCAGTTCTTTTCCTCGGCGTTAAGCGCTTTGTCTTTTGCAAGCTGGTCATAAAGCAGATTGGCCTCCGACACCCAGGCCTCGCGATCTGCCTTCAGTGCCGCATCGCCGGCATCGGCGTTTTCAAGGAGCGCCTTCAGGATTTCGAGAATGCTTGATTTGGCGAAGGGCCCGGACTCATTTTTCGCCCAGGCGCGACAACGGGTCAGCGCATCGCGAAGTACTTCGATTGCCTTGGCCTTGTCTCCCTGTTTCGAGTGGCATGCCGCTTGTTCCTGCAAAAGGCGAATCATGCCGAGCGGGTCCTTTTCTTCATATTGCGTCATAATTCTCAATGATTCGGAAAAGTTGAATTCGGCGTTGGTGTACTTGCCCTGCAGGGCGTTGGTGCGCCCAAGCCACATCATCGCATAGCCCGTGCCCAGCGACTGCGAACCGGTCTGCTCTTCGCTCAGGCTCACCACCTGTTCGCAGATTTTCTCGGCTTCGTCCAGACGGCCGGTCATGCTGTAGGCCCTGGCGAGATTCAGCATCGGCGGCGCCAATTCAAGGCTGTTCTTGTCCACCAGTTTTCTCAGGCGGCTCAAGACGGCTGTCAGCGACCTGGCAGCCTCCTCGGCCTTGTCATTTTGAATCAGCAGGGCGGCCCTTCCCGCGGCGCGAACGATATACTCCATCGCATCCTTCCGACCACGATCGGCGTCGTCCCACGACACGACCTGATCGTAGTATTTCAAACCATCTTCATAGAGCCGGTAGTTACTGCAGGAGCGCAACATGCGATTCATGATGTTCAGTGCGTCCTGCTTCTTGCCGGCCTCTCGAATCCGCTTTGCCCGTTCGCCGGTTTCCGCGAACAGTTTGCGCCCCTCATCGATACGGCCGGCCTGCAGATAAAAAGTGCCCAATTCGACGCATCGATCGGTCGCCGCCAGATCCGAGGCGTCGTCTTTTTTGAGGTCGATGGCCCGCATTTCTTCATAGAGCTTGATGGCCTCGTCCAGCTTGCCCTGGCGTGCATGGTCGCGCCAGATTGCTGGTCTCCATGAGGCAAAACGGATGGTCCGCATCGAGATTCTTCTTCAGAATGTCGAGTGCCTTCGTGCGAAACGGGATCACCAGTTCGCGCCGGCCCAATTGCGAATAGAGCCACCCCAGATTGCTGTATGACACGCCTGTGTCACGAGCATCCGGCCCCAGTATGGTCTCACGAATGACAAGGGCGCGAATCTTGTCGCGCAATGCCTCATCCGTGTTGCCGAGGTAGTATTGAATCGTGCCGCGATTGTCCAGCGATTCGGCCAACTCCTGGTTTTCGCCGGACGATCGGGCGATCACGCGAATCGCATTGTTGAAGTGTTGCAGCGCGTTCCGCGCCTTATCCCCCTGAAAATTCTCACCGACCGCCTGCAAAACGCACATCCACCCAAGCCGGTCCTCGACCTTGCCGAGAATCGGATGCGCGTTGCCATAGGCCGTCTGGTAAATCGAGAGCGAACGGGTGAGATTCAAATCGGCCTCATCGAACAGGCCCAGATCGACATCCGCCGTGCCGATGCCGAAAAGCGCCGCTGCAATGTCGATATCGCCTTCCTTGAGATTTTGTTCGTAGATCGTCAACGCTTCGGTGGCGGCGACGCGCGATTCTTCATATTGGCCGCCATCATAAAATCGCTTTGCGTCCGCCATTTTGAGATCGGCCTGGTGGACCGCCTCTCGCTTTTCCTTCGAAAGCGTCGTGCGGGATTCCGCGGTTGTCTTCAATCCGTTGGCCGTGACAATTCGATGGTTCTTACCGTCAAGAATCTTGAGCCGGACTTGCAACGCCTGATCGGCCAATCGAGCGGCGGTCTCAAAATCTCCCCGGAGGCGGGCGGCTTCCGCATCGGCCATGTGCTGATCGCTGGTCGCAATCATTTCGGCTTCCTTTTCGTCGACCGGCTTGCCGGCCTTGTTCAAAATCGGCGCGCGGTAAATCGCATCCTTTTTGGCTTGCGCCACCAACTGCTCGTGCGTCATTTCCGAGGGCTTGGAGGTCTGTGAATAAGCCGGTTTTGTGGAGAACAATAGGCACGACAAGGTGGCAAAAAGCCAAAGTCGCGCAGTCGCCAAACGACTCAAAGCAAAGTCAGGCTTCATTCCGATTCCACCTCGATTGATGATGCGACGGCAGGTGAGGGGCCGTCGCGGTCCTTTCATTGGCCTCTGCCGTAAAAAACAAACAGGCCGTGAATACTCATCGTACTCACGGCCCGTGTTTTCGACAATTCGCGTGACCCTGTTGGGGACACATTGAATTCGTCAAGCAAGGATGACTGAATCAGCGTCGGCGTCGGATCAAAGCAATCGCGCCGAAGGCCAGCAGGAAAGCGTGGCCGGCTCAGGAACGCATGTGTAGGCTTCGCCATAGTTGGTGCCGACGCAGAGGTTGTCAATCGTTTGGGTCGTCGTGAGCGATCCGCTGGGGCTGCCCTGACGAAATGCAAATGCGGAGACTGCATTGCTGAATCCGGGATCAGCCGCTGTTATGGAACTGCCCGACTCAAGGGCCTGGTCGATCCAAAGGCTTCCATTTTGCCCCGTGAAATCATACGAAATGACGACGCGATAGGTTGTGCCCAACGCAAGATCACCCGTGAAAACTTCGCCATCGGCATCCGTGATGCTATTGTCGTTGCTCAATGCCAATCGAAAGCCGCTGGCCGTTGGCGCGGTCACCCATAGGCGCGAGGTGAAATTGGTTGAACCTTGGAGGAAATGTGCGAAATACACGTTGGAAATACTCGAACCAGGCTGCTCAACAATAACGTCAAACCCGGCATACAATCGATCACCGGCTTCCATGGCGCCACCCGTCGAAACGTTTACATCTTCCGCCGCAATTGTTGAAGCATTCTGCGAGAGATAGATCGTATTGTCGACGATTTGAACCGGGCCGGTTGCGCCGCTGTGGGTAGCCCAAGTACCGCCGGGACCCGGCGTAGGGTTGGTTCCAACCAAGTTGCCGTCTTCACGGTTGAAATTCTCATTTACCAAAATGGTCGCCTGCGTTGTCACGGAACTGATGCACAATGCCGTGATCGCAACTGCCAGTGATACTGCATGCTTCTTCATCTTCTCGCTCCTTTTTGCCTCGTTTGCTCCCCGATTCCTTGTCAGCACGGAATGTGCCGAACCCATTACCACGGCTCAAAGGCCATGTCCGCGCAGATGACCGCGCGATTAGAATCAGTTTCACATTTTGATCCTGGGAAAGGGAGTGCAGAATGCGCTCTCTTTCGCCTCCAGACATCCATACTAATGAAGCCCATCCGGAATTACAAGAATTCCGCCCATACATTTTTTTCTAAACTGTGATTTACAAATGACTAACGGTCGGCTCGAGACGGCTCGAATTGAGGGAATTCCCGCGCTTACTCAGAAGCCACGGTTCTCCAGAATCGCCTCCAGCCTGCGCATAATTCGAGTTGCCACAACGGTTTTCGATGCAACCGACCAATTCGTCCATTCCCGCCCTTTTGGAGCAACTGTACGGCGGCCTTGGCGGCACCCACGTTTTCCGGCCCATTGAGTACGATCGCATCGGCATGTTTGGCCGCCAGTTTCGCCTCGGCTTTTCGCCGCCCATGATGGTCCTCTAACGCGAAGCAGATCGTGGCCCGCCGCCCCTTGATTCGTCCGAGCGAAGCGGCGATGTCCTCAGTGGGGACCAAATCCAGTTTCAATCCCGCCTTCGATTTCGGCAATTTCCGGCCGGCCCGCTTTCGCGGTCGGTAGTCGCAGACCGCCGCACAAAAAATGGCGCCATCGGCCGTTTTGAATGCCCGCTTGGCCGCGGCAGACATGTCTTCGCCGGTTTCAACGGCAACCAAATCCACTCCACGCGGCGGCGCGAGAAAAACCGGTCCGCTGACCAGGGTCACGCGATGGCCGCGCAGTGCGGCCGCCATTGCAAGTGCGTATCCCATTTTTCCAGACGAGGGATTCGAAATGAACCGGACCGAGTCGAGATATTCGCGCGTCGGTCCTGCGGTAATAAGAATGTGCAGCTTTGAGTGTCGTTTTTTTGGCATTGTGACTTCGTACGACGCGCTTACTTCCGCGCGGATCGCGGCGTTTTTTCGGCCAGCAGTTTTCGAGCGTGTTCAAGAATTTCCAAGGGCTCGGCCATGCCCCGCGCCGATCGTCCGGCATGCCAGCCAGCCCGCTCCCGGCGGAACTTCGCGATAGTTCAACTCGCGAAGCACATTCATGTTTCGTTGAACTATCGGATTTTCCCACATCCGCGTGTTCATCGCCGGCGCCAACAGTACCGGGCAGTCCGTCGACATGACCATCGTCGAAACAAGGTCGTCGGCAATGCCCCCGGCGATTTTCCCGATGACATTGGCCGTGGCCGGCGCGATGATGAACAGGTCGGCCGCCTCCGTCAGTCGCAGGTGCTGTGGGTCGTGGTAGTTGGCGGCATCCCAGGTGCTCGTAAAAACCTGGCGCGCCGTCAGAGATTGAAAAGTGAGCGGCGTGATGAACTTCTGCGCCGCGTCGGTCATTGCGACCGTGACGCCGCAGCCACGCTGCACCAGTGCCGAGACCAGTGTCGCCGTTTTGTAGGCCGCAATTCCGCCGCAAACGGCGACAACGACTTCGTATCCCGACAATTCCATCGGGTCGGGTCGCTCATCGCCAGTCGCGCCGGACGTTGGCATTCTATTCGTCGCCCTTGTGAATCGCTTCTGCATGAATTTTGCCTTCGGCGATTTCCTTGATCGCGATCTCCAATGGCGAGAGACGGCCCGGCTCGATCATCGGCCGTGCGCCGAACATCAGCTCGCGCCATCGCTTTTGGATCATCGCCGTGAATTTGAATCGTCCGCCGATTCGATTGATCAGGTCGTCATTCTTCAATTCTTCAATCATGCTGTGTATCCTCGTTCTGTAAGCGTCTCATAGCTCTTAATTCTTGGCCGCGATCAGTTTCTTTATCTGTTCGACGGTGTCGTCGATGTCGTCGTTAACCACAAAGTAATCATAGCAGCCGGATTCGTTGGCAAAGCGAATCTCGCCATCCGCCTTGGCCAGCCGCTGTTCGATCACGTCCTTTGCATCCGTATTGCGGCTCAAAATGCGCCGGGCCTGTTCCTCGGAGTTCGGCGGCAAAATGAAGAACGCGATGGCTTCGGGCATCTTCTGGCGCACCTGCATGCAGCCTTTGATGTCGATCTCCAGAATGATCGCCCGTCCTTCGCCGACCGCTTCTTTCACGGCCCGCAGCGGCGTGCCGTAAAAGTGCCCATACACTTCCGCCCACTCCAGCAAATCGCCGCCGTCCTTCAACTGACCAAACTGCTCCGGAGTGACATAGCGATAGTCCCGATCGTGCTGTTCGTTCGGACGGGCTTTTCGCGTTGTCACCGACACGCTGAACTCCGCGGGCAGACCGTCGCACAGCCGGTGGCAGATCGTGGATTTTCCCACGCCGCTCGGACCGCTGATCACGATCACATTTCCCGTTCGCTCCGTATCCCCGGATGCCATGTCGGTTCGCAGGCCTCCTGCCTATTCCACGTTCTGCACCTGTTCTTTGATTCGATCGATCGCCGCTTTCATGTCGACCACATGCCGGGCGATCTCACTGTCGTTCGACTTGCTGCCGATCGTGTTCGCCTCGCGCAGCAGTTCCTGGGCGATGAAATCGAGCTTTCGACCCGACTCCTCCGGAGCAACGCATGCCGGCGCTCAAACTGGTCAAGGTGGCTGGCGAGCCGCGAGATTTCCTCGTTCACATCGCATCGCTCGGCAAATATCGCAATTTCGCGGGCCAGCGCGTCTTCGTGCATCTGGATGTTGACGCCCTCGAGTCCGTCGAGCAACTGTTGCACGCGCGTCTGCAAACGCCGCTGATATTCGCCCACCACGCCCGGCGAGCGCTTTCGCACGTTTTCCAATAGGCCGCGGATTTCCGCACATCGCACGCGCAGATCGCGAAGAAGGGCCTCACCCTCGGCCTTGCGCATCGCGATGACACCATCCATGGCCTTGCCCGAGAGTGTCTCCACAATCTTAAACTGCGCCGCAAGGCGTTCATCATCGATGTCGGCCAGTTGCACAACGCCCGGTGCATCAAGCAGCCGGGCAAAATCAATTCGTACCAGCGGATAACGCTTGGCCACATCGCTGAACTGCCGGGCATATTCGTCCAGCACATTTTGATTGATTCGACAGGCGGCCGAGGGCGATTCATCCGCCATGCGCAGCGCATAGGTGATGCTGCCGCGGTTCAACCGCGAACGAAGCAGCCGGTCGATGTCGCCCTCAAAGCGTTGAAACTGCTCCGGAAGTTTCATGGCTGCTTTGAAATAGCGATTGTTGACGCACCGAATCTCGACGCGATAGCTCACGCCATCGACGGCCGATCGCGCGTCGCCGTAACCGGTCATGCTCAGAATCATTCAGGGGCCTCGAGAAATCTGGCGCGTCAGTTCGATGCGGGCGGCGTCGATCCGCCGGACGACGACGGCGTGGTGCCCGTGGGCGTCACCGGCGGCGCGCTGATCGGCTGCGGATTGGCCGGAATCGGCTGCGGTGTCGTCGCTCCGGTGTTGGCCGGCGCTGCGCTATCTGCGCCCGATGAAGTTTCTGTGTCCTCGGGAAGCAGCACAGCCGCGGGCTTGTTCTTGATCTTCTCAGGAACAAATACAAACGTTCCCGCGATATTCAACAGCAGGAAGACGGCCACCAGACCGACCGTCACCCAGGTTAGGAAGTCGCCGGTTTTTGTGCCGAATGCGGAGTGGCCGCCGACGCCGCCGAACGCACCCGAAAGACCGGAACCGCGGTTTTTCTGCAACAGAATCAATCCGATCAACAAGAGCGAAATGCCGATGATCGAAAGACTCAACAACATGCCCATCACGCCGAATGCCAACATTGAACTTACCTCATGCTCTTGCCGCACGACCATTGCCGGCCGCCATGACAATGACGAATCGCCATCAGAGTGGCGTTCGAACCGATACCTATGACTTTGCCTTTATTCCTGCCTCGATAATGGCGACAAAATCGCCCGCCTTCAAGCTCGCGCCGCCGACCAGCGCGCCATCTACATCCGGACAAGAGAGCAAGGTCAGAGCGTTGTCCGGCTTCACGCTGCCGCCATATTGAATGCGAATACCGTCCGCAATGCTGCGGCCGAACTTTTCGGCCAAAACATTGCGAATATGTGCGTGTGCGTCCTGAGCCTGTTGCGGCGTGGCGTTGCGACCGGTGCCGATCGCCCAAACCGGTTCATAGGCCACGACAAGCTGGGCGGCCGCCGCCGAGTCAAGTCCGGCAAGACTGCCGTGAATCTGCCGCGTCAGCACCGCTTCCGTTTTGTTGGCATCGCGTTCGTCAAGCGTTTCGCCCACGCATACGATGGGAACAAGCCCCGCATCCAGAACCGCACGAACTTTCAGTGCGACCATCTCATCCGACTCGCCATGCACATGGCCGGCTGCATCCTTCGGACCGATCGTGTGCCGCCGCTCTATGGCCAATGATGACATACTTGCAGCCCGTCTCCTGACCATGGCCGGCGACACCTCGCCGGTGAACGCCGCTTTTTCGTGATGACAATTCTGCGCGCCCATCGCAATCGGCGAGTCCGCCAGCGCCTTGGCCGTCGGAAAGAAGTAAATCGATGGGGGGCAAACGGCGATGTCGATCGGCGGCTGCCCCGCGATTCGCGCGCGAATGTCCGCGATCAGCGCCCGCGCCGACGCCAGATCGAGATTCATCTTCCAATTGCCCGCGATAAAGGGCCGTCGTGACATGCGCCGGAGACCTCACGTCGTGAGACACGCGTATTCCGCTTGCCCTCAGGCAAGCCCCGTATCAAAACCGATAGCTATCGGCCTGTCAAGGATTTGCATCGCAGACGCCCAAGGACTAATCAATTCGGAAATGTGTCATTTGGCGTTGGGAAATGCCAGATTCCGGCGATTCTGTCCTCTCAAGTCGTGGGAGACCCCGAATTCGGGTATGAACTCTCAATTATGGATGCGCTTGGGAGTAAACGTTGATTCAACTGAAACCACCATTTCGCCGCGCAACAAGCGACGACGCGTCGAGCATGGCCGAACTGGTCAACATCGCCGGCGACGGCCTTCCGCTCTACCTCTGGGCGACCTTTGCCCGGCCGGAACAGTCCGCCTGGGATGTCGGCCGCGAGCGCGCCCGACTCGGCTTGGGCGGCTTTGCATACAAGAACACGGTCGTACGTGAGGTCGTTGGCAAAGTAGCCGCCTGCCTGATCGGCTACCCGAATTCGGATTCCCCTCCGCCGCCTTCCGGTCTGGCGCTGCCGGGCCCCCTCGTGCCGCTGATGGAATTAAGCAATTTTGTGACCTCAACATGGTATCTCAATGTGCTGGCGACGTTTCCGGATCACCGAGGCAAAGGCTATGCGACCGAGCTGCTTCAATTCGCCGAATCGATGGCCCGCGACTCCGGCCACAGTCAAATGAGTTTAATCATGTCCGATGCCAATGCCGGCGCGCGGCGGATGTACGAGAAAAACGGCTTTGCCGAATATGCATGCCGGCCGATCGTGAAGGACAAGTGGGAACACGCCGGTCAGAACTGGATCTTGATGGTTCGAGATTTGTGACACGAGCACATGGTTCCCGCGGCAATGGCACGCAAATCCGTCTGCCCGCATAATGTCCGGGTAAGCCATCAATTCTTGGAGGAATGCACCATGCGTCATGTCAACATCTTCAATCGCGAATGTCGGTCCTCACGACTGCAATCCTGTTTGCAGCAGGGTCCACGGCTTGTGTCGATAATGGCAAGCTGTCCGAAGGTTCTCATGGAAAGGAGCCAGCCGGAATGGTCGCAAATAAGTATGCCACGGTTCGCCTGACGACGGACATGTCGGTGCTGACGGACAAAGAACGAAAGATGATCCCGCTGCTCATCGACGCGGCCAAGCAAATGGACGACGCCTTCTGGCTCCAAGCCTATGGCGACAAGCAGGCCCTGCTCGCGTCGATCAAATCGCCCGACCTCCGCCGCTTCGCCGAGATCAACTACGGCCCGTGGGATCGGCTCGACGGCAACAAGCCCTTCATCGACGGCGTGGGTGCCAAGCCGCTCGGCGCGACCTTCTATCCCAAGGACATGACCAAGGAGGAATTCGAAAAATTCCTCGCGGACCATCCCGATGATGCCGCAACCTTCAAAAGTGAATACACCGTCATCCAGCGCGACCAGGACGGCAAGCTGACGGCCGTCGGCTATGACCAGTTTTATGCGAAGCAGATTCGCGCCGCCGCGCTCAAGCTCAAGGAAGCCGCCGCCCTGGCCGACGACACCGGCCTGCGCGAATACCTCCTCGCCCGCGCCGTTGCAATGCTGTCCAGCGAGTACCGTGCCAGCGACATGGCATGGCTCGACATGAAGGACAACACGATCGATGTCGTCATCGGCCCGATCGAAGTCTACGAAGACGCGCTCTTCAACTACAAGGCCGCTTTCGAAGCCTACGTCCTGGTGAAGGACAAGGCGTGGTCCGCCCGACTCGCGAAGTATGCGAAGCTGCTACCCGATCTCCAGCGCGGCCTACCCGTCGATGACAAATACAAAAAGGAAATGCCCGGCACCGACAGCGACCTCAACGCCTATGATGTCGTTTACTACGCCGGCGATTGCAACGCCGGCTCGAAGACCATCGCCATCAACCTGCCCAACGATGAAACAGTCCAGCTCGAAAAAGGCACCCGCCGCGTGCAGCTCAAGAACGCCATGCGGGCCAAGTTCGACAAAATTCTCGTCCCCATCGCCAATGAACTGATCGCCAAGGACCAGTTGAAGAACATCACCTTCGACGCCTTCTTCGGCAACGTGATGTTCCACGAAGTCGCCCACGGCCTTGGCATCAAAAACACCGTGAATGGCAAGGGCACCGTGCGCGATGCACTGAAGGAACTCGGCAGCGCGCTCGAAGAGGGCAAGGCCGACATCCTGGGGCTGTACATGGTCACGCGCCTCTTCGAGCAAAAGGAAATCACCGAAGGTACGCTCATGGATAACTACGTCACCTTTCTCGCCGGCATTTTTCGCTCCGTCCGCTTCGGCGCCGCCAGCGCCCACGGCCGGGCCAATATGCTGCGCTTCAATTTCTTCGAGAAGGAGGGCGCCTTCTCGCGCGACGACACGACCGGCCGATACCGCGTGAACTTCGACAAGATGCAAACCGCCATGAACAAGCTCTCCACGAAAATCCTCACCCTCCAGGGCGACGGCGACTATGCGGGAGTGAAAACGCTCATGGACGAAATGGGCGCCATCGGCCCGTCACTCCAGTCCGACCTCGACCGGCTGTCGAAAGCGGGCATACCGGTGGATGTGGTCTTCGAGCAGGGGATGGATGTCCTCAAGTAATCCCTCCCACTTGATGGAAGTTTCCGAGCGATGGTGAACGTTTCGATCGATTGAGTAACACTTCGCAAACTTAGAACGCCCAAGCATCGATACGGGCAGCATATCAGGGCCGACCATGAAGGCTCCGTCGGAGCTTTTGCGCGCTCGTGCGGAATCGAGAATGGAATCGGGCATCGGCCAGGGGGGCGGTGAAAGCCGGTCGCGTTTTCATCGGGTGATTCGCCGGCGTTTTCTTCGGAAAACCAGCCCGCTCCGAATTTGCAAGTTGTTGGTTTGGCAGAAGTTCGGTACTGCGGCTGTTGTGAGCCGGGCCATTTCCTTCAAAAAAAAAACTCCAGGGCTGAAAATTGCTGAAATTCCCTGAACAGGGGAAAAGCAAGGGGCCGAGGGGTCGAGGGGTCGAGGGGTCAAGTGGAGGAAGGGCTGCATGGGCGGTCTCCGGGGGCGCGCGGGGCGGGCCTTTTTCAATATACACCGGATTGGGCGGCGGGCAAGTTAGATTTGGTAAATGTTTGGTATGGATGTTGCAAGGTGGCCGCGCCATCGACTGGAATTCACAGGCGAAGGCGGGGGCGAGGGCGAGGACCGGGGAGAAGCGCGGGGTCGACGCTTCAAAAGATTTTACCATTAATTTTCAAGAATCTGGATTTTGTTTGAGCGCGCGGGCCAATTCCGTCTTTTTAGTCTATGGGGATGCGCGATGTTGTACTGGTTGGCGACCGGCATCCGTGGCGAGGCCGTCGATTTGTGCGTCCGCCGGTGGTTGTTGAGGAACGTGCGATTGGGTTGAGCGACGAAAAGGTGGCGACGAAAAGGTGTCAGGAAGAAATTACAATGCTAGAAAATTCATCCTGACACCTTATATTCCCCGACACCTTATATTCCCCTGGAATTGAAGAAGAATAAATGAGTTGATCCCGCGATCCGTCGAACCGGACAGATGGCGGGTGCGAAGGATGATTGCATCGGGGGCCGGAGTCTCGGGCGGGATTTCGCGATGAGTATTGGGATGCGGAAACCGGGAGCGCGGCTGTCTTGATTGTGGCACCCTAACCGGCTGATGGCCGGTTGGAACTTGGACTTTCGAAAGGCATCGATGGAATGCGGCGGAGACGATGCGCGCAGGCAGTGATTAAACCTAGCGGTGTAAGCGGCGAAGGAGTGGCAGCGCGGCGGCGAATAGGAGAAGCGTGGCAGGTTCGGGAACGACGTTCCAATTGACATGGCCGCCGACGTCCATGATTCCAGTCGGGAGGAAGTCGCCGATGTTGGTCGAATCGAGGGTGTAGGAAAACTGGAACAGGGAGTTGGCGGGAAGCACATGCGTTTCGTTCAAATGAAAAGTGCCCGAGGCGGGCTCGGATTGGCCGAAGCCGCCGTCGAAGAAGCGGTTGAACAGGGTGTTAGACGTGGTCAAGTTGAAGAGGCGCACATTCCAGTCGACGGTGAATTCGTCGCCCGGCGTGTGCGCATAGAAAATCGAGGAATCGATGTTGAAGGCCGCTTCTTCGGTGGTCTGAAACCGAATCACGGCCGTGCACACGGCTCGGATTTCCCGCGAACGAAATGATTGGCTCAGCGAAGTATCAAATGTGGCCGCGGTTTCAGAAACGAGCCAAGAATAGTTGTAATCCGCGTGAGAGATATTCAATCCCACTTGGCTGACGGAAACAATGGAAAATGGGTTTTGAACAATCGTGTGTCTGTCTATGTTCTGAATTATGTTTCCTCCTGAGAAATCTTGGACACCTGTAAGTAAGTTCCAAGAAAGGACTTGAAACGATGCCACAGCCGGCGAAGCCAACGTGGCGGAAAGGAGGAGCGAAAATGAAGGGCCTCTGAGCCAAAACGACATTGCTGTTCACCATTGAGTTCTTAGCGTTTTTCAACCTGCAAACATTTGTTCCATTGTACGCTGATAATCCTGACAAAAACAAGAAAGGACGTTTGTTATGAGACAGGCGATTTTTGCCGTAATCTTCGGTGCAACCGTAATTTGCACTCTGCCGGTCAAGGCGGCTCCCTGCGAGCCTGGTGTGTTGTTCGTCGATTACAACCAAACCGCGGATTGCGTGGATCAAGACGGAGAATGTTGGGAATCCGCATTCCGCTACCTTCAAGATGCTTTTGCTGTGGCACAGGAGAATGATGTCATTCGAGTCTCACAAGGTATATTTTATCCGGATGAAAGTTGTGCCGACCCCAACACGGACAATCGAGTGGATTCCTTTGTGCTCGTTCAAGGCGTTATCATCCGAGGCGGATACGAAGGCAGCGCCTCGCTCACACCGGATGAACAGAACTTGGACCCCTCGCTCACGATCCTCAGTGGTGACATTCAGCAAGATGATACGCCAGCCGGTCTTCTCCAAACTGAACGAGAGAACAACAGTTACAATGTTGTCGGGAACAGACATGGTGTCAGGAAGAAATTACAATGCTAGAAAATTCATCCTGACACCTTATATCCCTCCTGACACCTTATATCCCTCCGCCGGTGCCACACCGCTACGCTGAGGAAGTTGATTCGATGTTGAACCTGCGGGCCGGTGGTTTATTGACTGCCGGCCCGCAGTGTCTTGCTGTATGACACCGAACAACTTGGGTGCTTCGGAATTGATCGATCGAGCGGGATGATTCGACACCAGCCGTATTAAAAGTCATTCATCTCTTAATTGCGTTTCGCGCGTCTCACCGCACTTTTTTTCTTTCGCCTGCAACCAACTTAATTGCACTCTGTACGAACAGGCGGGTCCGGCTTTGTTTGGGACACACTCACGTCGAATGCGCAGAGGCCGTAGCCCCTTGCACCCCAAGCGAGACAACCGGAACAATCTGAAAGGAAAGTGCCATGTTCTTGTCGTCGAAAAGCCTCATTGCGTTATCCAGTCTGCTCCTGGTTGTTGGCAATCGCAATGGGCGAGTACCGGATCAAGCCGCTCCCACCACGACCACAACGACCACCACGCAAGCTGTTGCGACACAGCCTGGCAATGTGGCGCCAAACGTTTTGACGCCTTCCGATGATACGTACAGGGACATTCGAACGCGTTCAATACCACCGAAATCTGCACCTGCAACGACGAAATTGACGATTGCCAGAATTGAGGTGTCTGCCTTTGAGGTGCAACTGCCGGAAAATCAATCCATCGAATTCGACTCCACGTCGCTACAGAAATCGGCAGCCACCAATCTCGAATTGGAAGCCAAGCTGCACAAGATCGGTGATGTGAATGTGGTGGCGCGGATTGATCGCAGTGTGCAATTGTCCGGCACATTTAACCTGAAATCCAGTTCAAATTTGCCGATGGAAGGCTCGCGGACAAAATCGCCCGATGGCACGGTCGCCTCAAATGTGAATTACCAATCGGTGGGGACTACTTTTGTTTTTGAACGGATTTTCTACTCCGAGGAACGCCAGGAAATGCTGGCCCGGTTTTCGCTTAGCTCCAGTTCTATCAGGCCGTCCCAAATCAGCCCTTCCGAGGGAGTGTTTGCCAACATAATATCCAATTACAACGAAACTGCTCAGATTCGTTTGGTGGCCGGCGTGCCGGAAATCGGAGTGATGATCAACCACGATGATCCGTCCGTCCCGCCGCGAGCTTTGGTTGTCAGATACGTTTGGACGCCGGTTGCGGTCATGGAGTTTGTCAAGGAGTGAGCTGAATCGTTGACGATGGGGCCATGCCCCTCTAATTTTCAGACAGATGACCACCTCGCGTGCCAAACTACCGCTTCGCTCGCAAACGCCGGATTCCTGGGCGGTGGCCGCGCTGCGCGAGCCGGTGGCACTGTTGAACGATCACGCCCATCTTGAAAAGAAGGCGGCCGGCAACGCGCTGGAACTGATCGACCGCTGGCCCGATCCGACGCCGCCGGACTATTGGGTCGAAAAAATGGCGGCCATCGCCCGCGACGAGACCGATCATCTGCTCGTCGTCACTCGGCTGCTGGGTCGTCGGGGCGGGGCGATGTCGAAGTTCCACCGCAACCCCTATGCGGCCGAATTGCGGAAACTCGTGCGCGGCGGCACGCCGCAGGAACTCATGGACCGGCTGATGGTTTCGGCGGCTGATCGAGGCGCGGTCGTGCGAGCGGTTTGAGACCCTCGCGCGGAACTGCGAGGACAAAGAGTTGAAGCGGCTGTATGCCGACTTGTGGGCATCCGAGAACGGCCACTATCTGACGTTTATCGATTTGGCTCGCAAGCTGATCCGCAACAACAAGGCCGTCGACAAGCGGTGGGACGAGTTTCTGGATGCCGAGGCCCGCATTCTCGAATCGCAACCGCCGGGGCCGCGGATGCACGCCGGCGCGCCGCGCGATTGATCGGTTGATTGATTTGGAGCCGGAACGGCCGGAACGCGGGCCGGTCGCTACGGGTAACGGGCAGGAGACACTATAATCCCGCACATGAAATTTGCACTTGCGCAGGTCAATCCACTCGTCGGCGACATCAGCGGCAACTGCCGGAAAATCATCGAATTCGCCCAGCGGGCACGTGATGGCGGCGCGGACGTTGTCGTCTTTCCCGAACTGGCCGTCTGCGGCTATCCGCCGAAGGACTTGCTACTGAAGGAGAGTTTTGTCGATGCCAACATCGCGGCCGTGCGCGATCTGGCTGTCCAACTGGGCGATGGCCCGGATGTGCTGGTCGGCTATGTCGAGCGGCATGACTCGCCGCAAGGCCGCCCGATTCACAACGCGCTGGCGCTGCTGCGCGGCGGGGCGGTGGTGGGGCGGTTCCACAAGTCGCTGCTGCCGACCTACGACGTTTTCGACGAGCATCGCTACTTCGAGCCGGCCGACAGCGCCCAAGTCGCCGAGCTGGGCACGGGCTCAAAGACCATCATGGCTGGCATGACGATTTGCGAGGATCTATGGACCGGCGAGGATTGCTTTGCCCGCGCCCTCTATCGCCGCAAGCCGATCGACGAAGTAGCCGCAAGCGGTGCGAAGCTCGTCATCAATGCGTCGGCCTCGCCCTTTGTGATGGGCAAGCAGGCATTTCGCGAAAAGCTGATGGGCGGCCATGCCCGAGCGAAAGCCGTTCCGCTGTTGATGGCCGCGCAGGTCGGCGGAAATGATGAGCTGTTGTTTGACGGCGCAAGCATGGCGTTTGATGCGAGCGGCCGTTTGATCGCCCGCGCGAAGGCGTTCGAGGAGGATTTGCTCGTTGTCGATTTCGACCGGCCGGGCGACAACCGCATTGAGACGTATCCGGAGCCGATTGCGTCGGTGTGGGATGCGCTGGTGATGGGCACGCGCGAGTATGTTCGCAAGTGCGGCTTCAAGGAGGTTGTGCTGGGGCTGTCGGGCGGGATCGACTCGGCCGTGGTCGCGGCCATCGCGACGGAGGCGCTGGGCAGCGAGCGCGTGCACGGCGTGGCGATGCCGTCGCGATACAGCAGCGAACACAGCATGGCGGATGCGGAGGCGCTGGCGGCGAATCTCGGCATTGACTATCGCATCATGCCGATCAAACGGATTCACGAGATGTATGAGGAGCAGCTCGTTCGTGCATTCGAAAAGCGAGCGGCGGATTCGACCGAGGAAAACGTGCAGGCCCGCGCCCGGGGTGGCATACTCATGGCACTTTCCAACAAGTTCGGCTGGCTGCTGCTGACGACCGGCAACAAGAGCGAACTGGCGGTCGGCTATTGCACGCTGTACGGCGACATGTGCGGCGGGCTGGCGGTGATCAGCGACGTGCCGAAGACGATGGTGTATCAGCTCGCGGAGCACGCGAACAAAAAGGCCGGCCGTGAGGTGGTGCCGCGCTCGACGATCACCAAACCGCCGTCGGCAGAGCTTCGGCCGAACCAGCTCGATCAGGATTCATTGCCGCCGTACGATGTGCTGGATGCGATATTGCATGAGTACATCGAGCGCGAAAAATCGGCGACGGAGATTATCGCGATGGGCTTCGCCGAGCCGGTGGTGCGTGATGTGATCAAAAAGGTGGATCGCAACGAATACAAGCGCCAGCAAATGGCGATCGGATTGAAGGTGACGAGCCGCGCATTCGGCGTGGGAAGACGAATGCCGATTGCAGCGCGATTCGAATAGGAATTGCCGGTGCTCCAATTATTGCGGGCCGCTTTACTTCAGGCATTAACACTTTGGCAGACCGCGCTGGAAACTCGCAGGTATTGCGGGTAAGCTTCGACTCGAGCACCAGTACCCTGTGCTTGGAAGTAGGCGATTGTGCCGACTTCTTCATCGTATGAGAAACCATATCAAAGGAGTAATGAACGTATGAAGCGACAGATAGGAATGGTTGCCGCGATGGGGTTGTTCTGTTGCGTCGGCGCCGAGTGTCCGAACAACAACAACGGGAACAACAATAATAATAATAATAACAGCAATAATAATACGAACATTCGCGTCGGGCTGAACGTCGTTTTCTTGTCGACCGAGACGACCACGCAGCGCGGACCAGCGGTCGGCGACGGCGTCATTGCCTTTAATGCGGCTGGCAACGCGATTTTGGCCTGGATTCGCGCGGGCGAAACTCAACCGCAAGAGGTGCCCGCTCCGTCGGGTATGGACAACGATTCCGAAGCCTTCGAATTCAGCGGCAAGAAACTGGTCGTTCGCGACCGTGGCAGCGGAAGCCTCTATGTTTTCGATACCGCAACGGAGGATGTCGAGCCGATTTCGAGTTCGTCGATCAACATGGGCGGCTCGATCGGATCGAATCTTTGGGAGGTGGATGGCAACCTGATTGCGACGGTGAACTCGACCGTTACGACGACAGATGGCGACGGCCTGCGGATCAAGATTGTCGATATTTCCAACATCAATGCGTATGTGATTACGCCGTTCACAGTCGATCCGGGCACGGGCAACCCCAGCGGCATCGACATTGACGCCGAGAACAACCGCGTCATTGTGCGAACCGATGACACCTTCTATCTCTACGATATTAATGATCCCGATACGGCGCCCGAGGAATTTCAGCGTGGCGTGCTTCAGGGCGGAACCGGCAGCGCCGACATTCAGATTCAGGGCGACTTCGTCGTTTTCTTCGACGATGATGAGAACTTCACCGTGTTGAATCTCACCAATGGACAGTTCTCGCAGCCGAATCGCAACCCGGCCCGATCGAATCGGGGCGTCTCATTCGAGGAGGACCGCTTTGCGTTTTTCTCGATGGAGACTGACGACGATGGCAGCAGCATCAGCGTACTCAACCGATGCCTGGCCGGCAGCCCGAGCGCCCTGAGCAACCTGATCGATCCGGCCGGCACGTTCGTGAACGGCGAAGACGCGACCGATGGCCGATTCGGCTTCGGCTCGATTGTGGACATTTCGCCCGATGCCAAATGGGTGTTTGTTTCCGGCGAGACGATTGTCGATGTCAGCGAGCAGGAGAGGCTTTTCCTGAGCGAAGATGGCGGCGACTTCCGGCCGTGCGTCGACATCGCGGATATCGACGAGGTTGATCTCAAGGTCCTTCGGGCCTCGGGCGCGCATTGCAGCAACAATCTTGTGGCGTGGAATTACCCCATCGATCCGGATGTGACCTTCTCGGCCGTCGGCGTGGCTTATGCCGTACTGCCGCCTCCGTGATCGAAATCGGCTGAAACGACGAAACTTGTGAATTTTGAGCGGGCAGGCTGCGAGGGCGGCCTGCCCGCTTTGCTTTTGTGCGGGCGCGTTCGCGGTTAACATTTGTTCAGGCACGAAAGGATGGGCCGAATGGACAATGGCAGACGCGCGTTTCTGAGGACAACTGCAGGCGCAGGGGCCGCTTACGCTTTCATCGCATTGAAGGACAACTGGGGCGAATTCATCTCGAATGCCAATTCAATGGCACTCGACCGCTCGCCCGAGGAGATGTCCGGCGACAAGCCGTTCTGGTTTCAGGTGCAGCAGGCCTACGAGGTCGATCGCTCGATGATCAATCTCAACAACGGCGGCGTCGCGCCATCGCCGAGAATGGTTCACGACGCGATGGTGCGACAGTTGGCCATCACCAACAACTGCCCGCCGCGGCAACTGTGGACGTTGCAGGATCCGCAGATCGAATTGGTTCGCGTTCGCCTCGCCAAAGCCTTCGGCTGCGACCCCGAGGAAATGGCCATTACCCGGAATGCGAGCGAAAGCCTGCAAATCTGCCTGAACGGCATCGATCTCGAACCCGGCGACGAAATCCTGACGACCACGCAGGACTATGCGCGCATGCTCAATACGATCAAGCAGCGCGAGCAGCGCGATAAGATCGTCATGAAGCAGATCAAGCTGCCGGTGCCGGTTGAATCAGATGACAATGTTGTGGCACTATTTGAGAGTGCGATCACACCCAAAACGCGCGCGATTCTGATGTGCCATATTGTCAACATCACGGGCGAAATTCTTCCGGTAAAGCGAATCTGCGAAATCGCCCGCAAGCGGGGCATCCTGACCATTATCGACGGGGCCCACGCCTTCGCCCATTTTGTCTTTGACGGCGGGTCCCTCGGCGCCGACTTCTATGCATGCAGCCTTCACAAGTGGCTCAGTGCCCCCATCGGCACGGGCTTTCTGCATGCGAAAGGACGGATTAAGGACCTCTGGCCGCTCACCGCTCCGGCCGAACCCAGGTCGGGCGACATTCGAAAATTTGAGGAAATCGGCACGCATCCGTCAGCGCCGCGGATGGCCATTGCGGGAGGCACTTACTTTATGAGGGCATCGGCCCGGCGAAAAGAAGAGCGATTGCGTTATCTGCGGAATTACTGGGTCGACAAGCTGAAAGATCACGATCGCGTTCGAATTCATACCAATCTCGCCCCCGGCCATTCCTGCGCCATTGCGACGGTCGAGATCGACGGCATCAAACCGGTGGACATGGTGGGGCACCTGTGGGCGAAACACAACATCCTCACCACGCCGATCGAGCACGAGGATTTCAGAGGCATTCGCGTGACACCAAATACCTACACGACGCTTCGCGAATTGGACTTATTTGTCGAAGCAATGGATGGCATGTTGAAAAACGGCGTTGCCGGGAAGAAAAGCTGACCGACTTAATAAGCTGTTACATAGTCCAGTGCATCAGCGACGTGCCGCCGGCGGATTCACAGGCGAGACGTCTGTGCCACAGGGGATTGAAACCGCCCCCCAAGAAAAAATGTGACGCCTTGCTTTCGCAGGCACGACACACCCTTTGCCGTCAAATGTCAGCCGTAAGAACGGCCAAACTGAGTTCGGGCTATTTCATCATCTTCCGAAGCACGGTCTGAAGGATGCCTCCGTTGCGGTAGTACTCGATTTCGACCGGCGAATCGATGCGGACAATCGCCTGAAACGTCACATCGCCTTTTGACCCTCCAAGAGTCTTGGCCACCACCGTCAACTTCTGACGCGGCTTGAGCGAATCATCCAGCCCTTGACCGTGAACACTTCCTCGCCCGTCAGCCCCAGCGACTCGCGATTCTGGCCTTCCATGTATTGCAGCGGCAGCACGCCCATGAACACCAGATTGCTGCGGTGGATGCGTTCATAGCTCGTCGCGATGGCGACCTTGATGCCGAGCAGGAACGGCCCCTTTGCCGCCCAGTCGCGCGACGAACCCGTGCCATATTCCTCGCCCGCCAGTACGACCAGCGGCGTGTTCGTTGTTTTGTATTTTTCCGAGGCTTCGTAAATGCTTATGACCTCGCCGGTCGGCAGGTACTTCGTCACGCCGCCCTCGGTTCCCGGGGCGAGCAGGTTGCGCAAGCGGACGTTCGCGAATGTGCCGCGTGTCATCACTCTGTCATTGCCGCGCCGCGCGCCATAACTGTTGAAGTCCTTCGGCTCGACGCCGCTGTCGATGAGAAATTTCCCGGCCGGCCCGGCGGTGGCGATGTTGCCGGCCGGCGAGATGTGGTCCGTCGTCACGGAGTCGCCCACCATGACCAGCACGCGCGCGTCTTCAATCGGCTGAATGGGTTTCGCTTCGCGACTGAGGCCGACAAAAAACGGCGGTTCCTGAATATAGGTGCTGTTTTCATCCCATTTGTACACCGCACCCTCGGGCACGGCCATCCGGTTCCACTTTT
>JADJRI010000015.1 GCA_016712275.1 Planctomycetota bacterium | reverse complement strand
GATTGAACTTCTATCGGGAAATCACCTCAGAATTGAGCGCAAATTAGAAATGTGTTGGGGGCAACGAGAGGAAAATCTGCACGTCAGGCGAATCAAGTCAACTGCACCTTTGAACACCTTCCACGGAAACGAACCAAGAGAAATTCTCATCGGCGATCTGTATGTGAATTGGTACGACACTCTTGAATATTTCCATTTTCGTTCCTATTCACAGGCGGTCGGCTGGTCAAAACTCCAACCGTCGTCCATTTTCATTTTCTGGACGATGCTCAATTCGCGGTCTTGAACGGCGGCGTAGGGGATGTAGCCCGCCGCTCGCGAGCGCTGAACAAAGTCGAAAGCGCGGGGATCATTCGCCGACGCCTCACCATTGCTCGTCGATACAATGTAGTCCGTCACGAGAACAATCTTGTCGCGTAATATGAATTCATTCAGGTTAGAAATGACCGCGGTCGTAAATGTTTCATCCTGCCGCGACAACTCGTCATAGAAAAGATCTTCCTGCCCAATTCCGTTCACACTCGAAAAATAACGGTCGGTTTCCGAGTCAAGTATCCCACCGGAATCTAAAATGATCTCCGAGGCGTTTTGGGGAAAAACAAGAAAGTCTGCCGCGCCGCGTGTGACTCTCGCGTAGGTTGCGATTGAGGCAATCAAGTCGATCATCCGGCTTCGCGCTTCCATACGCGACAATTCCGGCGGCTGGATCTCTTCGCTCCAAAACTCGTAGGCATCGATGATATCGAGGTAAACTCCGTCGAATCCTGCATCAATGATTCGATCGAGTGGCGTTATGCCGGGTCCGCTCGATTGACCGAAAAGCAGCGCTTGCCATGCGGGATCCCAGTAACGAACTTTGAAATTGTCTTGAAAGTCAGGATTTCGAGGTCCCAGCCAGGGCGGGGCGCCGCCATTAACCGGCGTGCCTTGGGCATCGACCCACGCATCATTCCAATAATCCCGAACCTGCTCAGCCTCGCCAATACTGAGGTAGGCGAGGATCGTCTTTTTGCAGCGGGCGCCATGCTTAATCTGGCCGATTTCGTCCGCGGTAAACTCCGCCGCCGCGGTTCCGTCGCGACTGGGTTCTAGAATCAGGTAGATAAAGGCGGCTGATTTGAGCGTATCGATGGATACTGCATCCGGCTGCAGCACGTAAAGCAAGCTGTCCTTTGCGTGACCATCGGGCACCTCATCGGGGCAACCGGTCATGGCTCCGCAGCAGATCAATGTGACCGCCAGGAATGAAGCGATGAAGTTGTTTCTGCGAAGCCGCGAGGTTTTCTGCATGTTTAGCAATGTCCTGGATCGATCTGCCATTTCAATTCTCCAATCCCTCCATCAGCGGAATCCCGGGTAATATTCTCCGCCATGCCCGAACTTCCCGACATCGAGGCATACATGGCTGCGCTTCGCCCACGCATCGTGGGACAGAGAATACAGCATATCAGGATTCTAAGCCCGTTTGTTCTTCGCACCGTCGAGCCGCCGATCGATGCCCTGCTGTCAAACGAAGTGACCGGGCTGCGACGAATTGGAAAACGAATCGTGATCGAAACGGCCGGGCGTTATTTCGCAGTGATCCATTTAATGATCGCCGGTCGCTTTCGTTGGTCCAAGGCCGGCGCGAAACCTCCCGGCAGGATCGGACTTGCCGCGTTTGATTTTCTGTCCGGGACATTGCAATTGACCGAGGCCGGCACCAAGCGGCGCGCCTCTCTGCACCTCGTTGGCGATGAGGCGGAACTCGATCGGTTCGATCGCGGCGGCATCGAACCGCTTACGGCCGGTTTTGACCAATTTGCGGCGAAGCTGCGATGTGAAAACCACACGTTAAAGCGATCGCTGACGGATCCGCGATTGTTCTCAGGCATTGGCAATGCGTATTCGGATGAGATTCTGCACGCCGCCGGGCTCTCTCCGGTGCGGTTGACGGCCAAATTGAAAGACGATGAAATCACCCGATTGCGAAGTGCCACAATTGAGACACTCAGCCGGTGGGTCGGCTTGCTGACGCGCGAATTCGTCGATCGATTCCCCGGTCCCGGTGACGTGACCGCATTCCGGAAGGAATTCGCGGCTCATGGCAAATTCAAGCAGCCCTGTTCGCGCTGTGGCGTCGACATTCAGCGAATTCGCTATGCAGACAACGAAACCAACTATTGTCCGAAGTGCCAGACCGATGGCAAAATACTTGCGGACCGATCGCTGTCGCGATTGCTGCGGGACGAGTGGCCTCGCACGGTGGAAGAATTGGAGGAAAGATAGGGGGCTCAAACGCCCGAAGCCGGCCGCGAGGTTGGAGCAGGCGACGGTTTCGAAGAATCACCGGCCGGCTGCGTGGATGGGATCGGGCCGCTCCGGGCGCCGCCAACGGGTTGGCTGGTTGCCGGGAATTGCCTTCTTCTTTGCATTGGCGGTGAGGAGGGTCGGGAGGTCGGCGAAACATAGGGCGGACCGACCAAACGATTCGGTGCAAGATTATTCGTTCGCGCAGGCTGTGATGTTGTTCGATGATTGGTGGGCGAGGTGCCGTTTCGGCCGATCGTCGGCCTACTGTTTCGAGACGGTATTGGCCGCGCCGGCTGTGTCGCGGGCCTTGGATTCTGCTGAAAGCGTCTCGATGCGTTTTTCCGCATGGCCGGCGTCACCGGTTCAGGCGGATCGTCCGCCGGCGGCCTGGGTCCACCTGCGATAATCGGTTTCGGCGGTGGCGATTGAGAAACCTGGACACGCAGTCGATGAGCCGCCCCTGTTTCAAGGCGCAACCCCGGCATTTCTTCGGATTCCATGGTCGCGGAGAGATCGAGCTCGCGCGTGAGATCCATCGAAAGAAGCTCACCCCTTGTGAAGTCGAATTCGATCATGCCGCGACAGACGGCTTTGTCGATTTTGAATTCGCGGGGCTTCTCATTGGTCTTTTGAGTTGTAGCAGGCTGCGAAGCGGCGCCGGGGCGCGGTCGCGGTGGTGGCTTCTCTTGTTGCGGTTCGGGAATCAATCGTGTGTTTCCCGAAACAGATATCACGCCAATTTTGCGGCCTTCAACGTCCTTTACCCGAGTCAGTTGAAATGCGTAATCGAGATGCGTTTGTCCGAAGCTTTTGATGGCTTCGCTTCGCGTTGCTGTCCACGTTTCGCCGACTCGCACAGGTTTTCCGGGGAAGTAGAGCGGCCAAGGTCGTCCATGAGTTTGGCCAAGTTTTCCTCGTTAACGGCGCAGCGCATTGTCGTGCGAGACAGGCGGCGCCGTGTGGGCGGGCCGATGAACTTGTTGTGGTCAATGCGTCGGTTGCGGGCATCGCCGGTTCGCATATTCAGGTCGAAAATGACCTTGGAACCGAACCGAACCCAGTTCGCGCAACGCTCGGCGCGCGGGTAGGAATCGCGGAGCGAATCAAACTTCACTTCCTCTTTGAGGCCGCGTTCGCGGACTTCGAACCGGTCGCACTGCCACAGCATGGTCACTTCGCCGGGTTGCGATGGACGCGTGCCGCCGCTGCCGAGCGGTGCGCGGGTTTGAATGAGAGTGCGCTTATCATCGGCAAAGGTCGTAAAACTGAGAAGTGGCGGCACGCCGCCGCGATCCGTGAAGTTGTTTTCCACAACAAAGTAGAGCGTCTTGTCAGCCGGGATACTGAATTTGAAAGTGTAGGCCGGACCTTCCAGCGTCGCCGCAGTTGCAGAGGTATCGGGCGCGGGAGTCTGAACGGCCGGTTTGGTTTGATTGTCCGCGTCCGGTGCTTGGGCGGAAGGCTGTGATGCAGGGAATTTGGAATCGCTGACCGATTCCGTGCCATTCGGATTTTGGCATCGTGCCGCCAGAGGCAAGGGGGCAAGAAGAAATAGGAGAACGAGTTTTCTTTGAAGCGCTTGACTCATTTCTGGCACTGGTTCACATTATTCGCGGATTGATTCCAATCAACGCCGAAATCTTGGCGCGCGGAATCATCTCGCGAGTCTCAACCAGACGCGAGCGAGCGTCAAGCCGATATCTCTTCGACCGTGACTTTCAGGTAATTCTGACGATGACCCTTCTTGAGTCGATAGCCTTTACGGCGCTTGAATTTCACGATATCGATCTTGGGGCCTTTGATTGCGGCATGCAGCTTGGCAACAACTTTTGCTCCACTCACCAGCGGCTGACCGATTTTGCTGTCAACGCCGTTTCCGACCATTAGAACGCGGTCGAACTCGACGTCGGTGGTGCCGGGCGCGAGGTCCCGCTTTTCGATGTAAATCGTGTCGCCCTTTTCAACGCGGAACTGCTTGCCGCCGTCTTCGACAATTGCATACATGGCGGGGGATACTCCTCAAATCTTCGACGTCGATGCCGTGCCGTTACCATCTGACCGACATCGGCGGCTTCGTCCGAGTCGGGAGCCAAGCAAGTATCGTGCAAACGGCTGTTTTTTGCAAGTCGTTGGAAACTGATCACTAAGACACGTGTCGGTTGTCATAGGTCATGAGCGACAATCGTGCGGTTCGACGTGAATCAGGGCGATTCATCGAATCAAGCCATTTAGACGTCGCATTCGTAAAGTTAAACTGGCAGAAGACTTGCGTACGAATGCCCAGTTCATCATTAAGGATTTTCGCGCACAGAGCATTCATCAAAGGGTGTCGGTTTGCGCTGGTCGTCGATCGCGACATAAACAAGCTCTGCGCTGGTCACATGCTCCGTTTGACAGGGGGGTTCGAAACGCTCGGCATCCACGTAAACTCGGATGCGGACCGACGTTCGGCCTTTTTGAATGACCTCGCAGTAGAAGCTGAGCAGGTCGCCGACATAGACCGGCTGCTTGAATTCAACCCGGTCCATCGCAACCGTGACCACGCGCGAGCAGCCCAGCTTACGGGCCTCCAAGGCACCTGCCTGGTCGAGATAACTGAGGATGACGCCCCCGAAAATGGTGCCGTGGGCATTCGTGTCCCGCGGCATCATCATCACCCGGATTGCGGGGTCGCGGCGTTTTGGGGTTTCTTTTGTTGAGGGATTCATAGTGGGGTCTCGAAGGTGTTTTCATGCTTTGGGTTGCCGTTCATTCAGGCAATCCGATCGTAGCAACTCTGTGGCTGGCCGTTATCACTACCTGAAATGTCATTTTTCCGCAGCGTTACTCCATTGGCCCGTGGGCTTATCTCGCGGCGAATGGCAATCGGTGGTAGAATGCTGGGTCATTGGGTTGGGTGCTGAATTATGTTTGATCGTAGGCAGGCAAAAAAATGAAGTTACCGAATCTCAGGCTTTATGACACCCAGGCGAAGTTCTCTCTCGTATTGGGCCTACTGAGTTTGTTGGCCGCGATATCGATGATCTACTTGGTTTTTCGCGGGTTCGATTCAAAGCAGATGGCAATTTATTACAACGGTAATGAAGGCATCGGAAAATATCGATCCCTACTCGTTATGGGGACGACGGCGATTTGCGTTTTGGTCGGTGCGACGGGCGGAATCATGGGATTCAACAGCCTTGGACAGAAGCGAAATAGCAAACAGGGCTTGTCCTGGGTTGGATTGATGACCGGGGCGATTTCGATTGCCATGTCCATTGTGCTTCTCTTTGCGTGGAAGCAACTTTCCGATCCGATCATAACCAGCTGATGGCAGAGTTTTTCCATCTGAATTGGGGCGGGTTTGCGGCGAGAAATGAAAGGCTCCAGCATACGTTTTCGATCTCATGGCACGGATTTTCAATCTTATCCTTCCCGGATCGGGGCTCATTTTGCTTCGCAAAGAGTGGTTTGGCCTGTCCGTGGCCCTTTTGTTTTCAATATGCGGGAACATCGCCATCGCCGGGGCACTCATCGCGCCTGAAGCCATACCGACATGGCTGACGACAGTGGCGGCTTGTTTGACCGTCATCGTTTGGCTGTTTTCGCAATTTGCGTGTCGCCGGCAATCACGTCACTGGCTTGAAATGCGGCGGCGCCTGGCCGAACTGCTGGCAGAAGCCAAGGCGGCGACTGAGCGTGGCGACGCTGAGGCCGCAAAGCGAGCATTGGATTCGGCCGCCATGTTGGATTGCGATAAGTCCGAGCTTAGAACGCTCGTGAATATCGCACACGCCTGAATAATTCGGTTGCACCATTTTGGGTCTCTGGTCCCTAGTGGCGGCACGGCGAAGCGCAATCGGCCCTGAATCTCTCCTTTTCTTGTCTCGACTGGCCGACACGGTCAACCGATAGTTTCGATGCAGGGCCGTTCGACGATGGCGGGCCGAGAATCTCGCTGCGTTGAACGTGCAGGCGACCGAACCTAGAATCCGGCGGATGAATCGGATCGCGGTCAGAGGGGACTGATTTTTTCATGTACGATTGCCCTTCTGCTCGTAACACCGATAATCTTGGGAGATGGATGCACGGTAGAGAGGATGCCACGCGATAAAGCGTGGTGAAAAGCGCAAAAAGTGCCGAATCGCCCGCCCGCCGGGAAGGCGACCCTCGGCACGCTGTCACGGAAAGGCGTTTACATGTTCGAACGATTCACAGACCGCGCTCGGAAAGTCATGGCTCTGGCAAACCAGGAAGCCCAACGATTCAATCACGAGTACATCGGGACCGAGCACATTCTCCTTGGCCTGGTCAAGGAAGGCAGTGGCGTCGGGGCGAACGTGCTGAAGAACCTCGAAGTGGACCTGCGCAAGGTTCGACTTGAAGTCGAAAAGCTGGTCAAAAGCGGCCCGGACATGGTCACGATGGGCAAGCTTCCACAGACGCCTCGCGCAAAGAAAGTCATCGAATACGCGATTGAAGAAGCGCGAAACCTGAATCACAACTACGTCGGCACGGAACACTTGTTGCTTGGTCTCCTGCGCGAGCAGGATGGCGTCGCAGCGCAAGTGCTCATGAACCTCGGCATCAAGCTGGAGGAAGTCCGAGAAGAAGTGCTGAATCTTCTCGGCGCGGGTGTTGAAAATGAAGAAGGTCAGGCCCAGCCCTCGGCACCGGAAGGAAACCGCAAAGGCGGCAAATCCCGTACCCCCGCTCTCGATTCATTCGGACGCGATCTGACTGAAATGGCAAAACAGGACAAACTTGATCCGGTCATCGGCCGCAAGGACGAGATCGAACGTTTGCTCGTCGTGCTCTGCCGCCGTTACAAAAACAATCCGGTGCTTCTTGGCGAAGCGGGAGTCGGCAAGACCGCGATCGTTGAAGGTCTGGCGCAGCGCATTGTCGGGAATGATGTACCCGAGATTCTCGCGGACAAGCGTATTGTCGTGCTAGATCTTGCCATGATGGTGGCGGGAACGAAATATCGCGGCCAGTTTGAAGAGCGGATCAAGGTGGTGATGAATGAAGTCTGCCGTGCGCGCAACATCATTTTGTTCATCGATAAGCTTCACACATTGGTTGGCGCCGGTGGCGCTGAAGGTGCGATCGACGCATCCAATGTGCTGAAACCGGCACTTTCCCGCGGCGAGATTCAGTGCATCGGCGCGACGACCTTGGACGAATATCGCAAGTACATCGAGAAAGACGGCGCGCTCGAGCGCCGATTCCAGCAAATCATCGTTGAGCCGCCGAATGCGACGCAGACGGCGGAAATTCTCAAGGGTCTGCGCGATCGCTACGAGGCGCACCATCGCGTTCAAATTACGGATGGCGCATTGGCGGCGGCCGTCGAGTTGTCGATGCGCTATATCCCGTCGCGCGTCCTGCCGGACAAAGCCATCGACGTAATCGATGAGGCCGGCGCCCGCGTAAGGCTTCGCGCGATGACCAAACCGACGAAACTCATGGACCTTGAGGAAGAGATCAAACGGCTGAACGTCGAGAAGGACGAGTCCGTTCGCGGCGCCGATTACGAACGGGCGGCGGATCTTCGCGACAAATCGCAGTCGATCAAGGAGCAAAAGGACGCGCTCGAAAAGGAATGGCAGAATCGCCGTGGCGAAATCGACGGCGTGGTGGACGAGGAAATCATTGCCGAAGTCGTCAGTCTGATGACCGGCGTGCCTTTGACGCGGCTCGAAAAGGAAGAGGCCGAGCGGTTGCTCGAACTCGAAACCGAGCTGCACAAGCGCGTCATCAGTCAGGATGAAGCGATCAGCGCCGTTTCGCGAAGCGTGCGCCGATCGCGCAGCGGTCTGAAAGATCCGAATCGGCCGATGGGAAGTTTCATCTTCATCGGACCGTCGGGCGTCGGAAAGACGCTGCTGGCCAAGAGTCTCGCGAGCTTTTTGTTCGGCACGGACGATGCCCTCGTCGTGCTCGACATGTCGGAATACATGGAGAAGCACAATGTCAGCCGACTCGTCGGCGCGCCGCCGGGCTATGTGGGGTATGAAGAAGGTGGCCAGTTGACGGAACGGATCCGTCGTCGACCTTACGCGGTTGTGCTGCTCGACGAAATCGAGAAGGCGCATCCGGACTGCTTCAACATGTTGCTGCAGATCATGGAAGAAGGCCGCCTGACCGACTCGTTCGGTCGGCATGTGGACTTCCGCAACACGATCCTGATCATGACCAGCAACATCGGTGCGGACAAAATCACGCATCAGACGACGTTCGGTTTCGAAAAACGAAACGAGGACACGAGCTACGAGCGCATGGTCGACATGCTCAAGCAGGAGCTGGAAGGTTATTTCCGTCCCGAGTTCCTCAACCGTGTTGATGAAATCGTTGTGTTCCGCAAACTGGCACACGAGCAGCTTGTTTCAATTGTCGAGTTGGAATTGAACAAGGTTGCCAAGCGGTTGAAAGAAAAGGGTTACTCGCTCGAAGTTCAGGATTCCGCGAAAGAATTGCTGCTCGAACGGGGCACCGACGAAAAATTCGGCGCACGCCCGCTTCGCCGTGCGATCGAGCAAATGCTCGAAGACCCGATCAGCGAAGGGCTCCTGCGACGGCATTTCGCCGGCAAGAACCGGATCATTGTGTCGGCGGGCCCCGAGACCGAGGACGGCAGCAAGAGAAAGCTGCAACTCGAAGCAGTCGACGTTTCCGATGCGAAGCCCGAACTGGCGGGTGCCGGGGCGGAAGCGACGTAAGTCTAAAACGAAGAATTCAAACTCACTCAGTTAAGATAAGCGGCCCCGGTGAATATTCATCGGGGCCGTTTTTGTTGCGTAAGCAGCTATCTCAGTTAGATAGGGTTCCTTATATTCGGTACCGCTAATATAAAGAATCAGGCGAAACTTTATTTAAGGGCTACAGGAGCTGATACCAATGAAAGTCCGCAAACTTGGCAACACGGGCCTGCTCGTTTCCGATCTCTGTCTGGGCACCATGAACTTCGGCATGGCGGAGTGGGGCATCGATGAACGCGCCAGCCTGGAGGTCATCGATGCCTACTTGGATGCCGGCGGGAATTTTCTTGACACCGCCGATGTCTATAGCGCCGGCAATAGTGAACGAATCTGCTCGAAGGCGCTAAAGGGTCGCCGCGACAAGATTGTTCTGGCGACGAAAGGGCATTTTCCGGTGGTGGCCAAATTCGGGGACCCGCCAGATCACGCCAATGCGGCCGGCTCATCGCGGCGGCACCTGACATTGGCGTTGGAGGCAAGCCTGCGGCGGCTGGAGACCGACTACATCGATCTGTATCAGGTGCATTGCTGGGACGAACACACGCCGATTCACGAAACGCTGGCCACGCTCGACCAGCTCGTGAAAAGCGGCAAGGTGAGATATGTCGGCCTGTCCAATTTTGATGCCTGGCAGATTGTTGAAGCGCGGCAGCTTTGTATTCGGTTTAACTGGGAGCCGTTCATCACAGCGCAGATGCAATACAGCCTGGCCAACCGGGACATCGAACGCGGCGTCGTCCCGGTATGTCAGCGGTATGGCATGGGGCTGCTGCCGTGGAGCCCGCTGGGCGGCGGCGTGCTGACCGGGAAGTACAAGGGAACCGGCGCGGCTGAAGCGACAACGCGATTCGGAGCCATTGCCGATGTCAACAACGACTGGCGCAAGGCGTTTCTGAATGACCGAAACCTGCAAATCGCCTCGACGGTGAAGAAATTGCCGATTCGCTGCGGACGAACTCATCGGCTGTGGCATTGCAGTGGCTCCTCCGCCGACCGATGGTGTCGAGCATTATCATTGGTTCGAAGAGCGTCGCGCAGTTGAAGGAGAATCTCGCGGCCAGTGACCTGTCGCTATCAGAGGAGCAGATGGAACGGCTGCATCAGGTCAGCAAGCCGCATTTGCCATATCCTGAAAAATTCATCGCGAGGAATGCCAGGAACATGTTTTCGCCGGATGTTCCCTGAGCAGCCGGATCGGCCAGAGGATTCAACTCACTCCGGATTCTCCCACCGCGCGATCGAATCTTCGTCCGCGGTCTGCCCAATGATACACCCCACCACATCGTCGCGGCCGTCGCCGTCGAAATCCGTCAGAACAAATCGCCCCGCATCATGAGTTTCGGCCAGATCGACCAGATTGTTTTCCGTCCATTCGTTGGTGATGGTTCCCACCGGAGTGAACCAGCGTAGCGCGCCGGGCACGCGCGAGGAGACCACCACATCAGGCTGGTTGTTGCCGTCGACATCTGTTATGCCCACATCCACGCCGAATGCGACGTCGAACTGAGAAATCAGGAACCCGGTCCATGCCGCCGTCAGATTCTGCGGACGAACATACCACGCGATTTGACCCCCGGGCGGGTTGATGGCGATGACATCGGGCGTCGAATCCGCATTCAAGTCGCCGACCGCCAACCGTGAGACCGCTGGCAGGTTTCCGATCAAAAACTTGGTCCATGCCTGTGTCACCGGGTTGGTCGGGTTCTGGTACCTCGCGATGCGCGCTTCTTCTTCGCCCGGAGCAGCGGAATAGATATCAATACGACCATCGCCATTCACGTCGCCGATCGACAGCGACGATGCCCCTTCACGCGTGGTGGCATCAATGTCGATGCGCTGCCAGCCGGTACCGTTCACGATGTCGGCGGCCGGGCTGCGAAACCAGGAGAGCCGCCCGACATCCTGCCCGCAGGCGATGATGTCCGGCCCGTTCGCTCCATCGATATCGCCGACAGCCACGTCGTTCCACTGGCCTATGCCGTCCTCGTTGGATTGAGCAATTTCAAATGCCGTCCATGCGGCGGCGTTTCGCGGATCGGCCGGAGCATGAAAGTAAACGATTCTGTCTGTTGCGGAGGCGACGAGATCGAGGCGCTCATCGCCATCCATGTCGGCGATCGCCAAAGCCGTCACGCCGAAGATGTTGTCTCCTTCGATGAGGGTGGCCGGCGAAAAGGTGTCGTCGTCCTGCCGAAAGTGAATGACCACGCGCGGCGGAGCGTCCTCAAAGCCCTGATAGCCGACGGCAAAGTCGATTAATTCGTCGCCATCGAAATCGCCGGCCGCGATCGCGCTGGGGCCGACGCCCGCCATATTGTTAACCGTGGTCTGCATCCAGGCGGCCGTGCGCGGAAAGCCGGTGCCGGGGTTGTCGACGTTCGGGCATTGGGTCGCTGCGGTCACAAATAGACATCCGACCATCAGGGTGGTTCGAGCAGCCACTACGCGAAAACGACTTGTAAATCGCATTATCCGGTTCTCATAAGGCGAGGAATTAATCAAAACATGAATATACCACCAATTCCGTAGTGCGCCGCCGCGCTTTTCGCAATTGCAAAATAGCGTATCATGTGCTTTCTGTCTTGAAACTCGAAACTGGAAACTCGGAACTCAGATATGCTCGACATCAAGCTCATTCGCGAAAACCCGGACATCATCCGCCGGGCCATTGAACTCAAGAGAATTCACTGCGATTTGGACCGCCTGTTGGCCGTCGACCAGCGGAGACGCGAAATTCAGCAGGAATCGGACAACATCCGCAACAAGTGCAACGAACTTTCCGGCCAGATCGCTCACTACAAAAATCCCAAGAGCAAGCTCTATCAGGAAATGCTGGCAAAAGGCCGCGGTGCCGACGAGCTGAAGGCGGAGGGCGATGCACTGGCGGCCGAGTCCGCGACGTTTAAACAAAAGCTCAAGGACCTGGAATCCGAAAGTGCTGCGGTGGGTGAGGAATTCAAGTCGCTGATGCTGACAGTGCCGCAAGTGCCTTCGTCCAAGACGCCGGTGGGAAGGAGCGATGCCGACAACAAGGAAGTGCGGCGCAAGGGCGAGCCGCGGAAGTTCGACTTCGAGCCGCTCGATCACGTCGAGTTGGGCAAACGGCTGGGCATCATCGATGTCGAACGCGGCGTCAAAATTTCCGGAACGCGAAATTACCTGTTGCGCGGAGCAGGGAGCCTTTTGCATCAGGCGGTCCTTCGATTGGCGATGGACACCATTATTGCCCGCGGCTTCGAGCCGGTAACGGTGCCGGTGTTGGTGCGCGACGAAATGATGTACGGCACGGGCTACTTTCCCGGCGGAGAGGAGCAGGCCTATCGCTGCGAACGCGACGGCAAAAGCCTTGTCGGAACGGCCGAGGTGCCGCTGACGGCCATGTATGGCGACGAAATCCTCGATGAGTCCCAGTTGCCGATGAAATTCGCCGCAGTCTCGACCTGTTTTCGCCGCGAAGCCGGCGCGGCCGGCAAGGATACGCATGGCATCTATCGGATTCACCTGTTTGATAAAGTGGAGCAGGTGGTCATTTGCCGGGCCGATGACGCGGAGAGCGAGCGACACCACCATGACATCATCGCAAACGCGGAGGCCGTGCTGCAGGCCCTGGAGCTGCCGTATCGTCTATTGGCGGTTTGCACGGCTGACATGGGGCAGGGCAAAGTGGAAATGTACGACATCGAAACATGGATGCCTTCACGCAAGAGCTATGGCGAAACGCACAGCGCCAGCCGCTTCGGAGACTTTCAGGCGCGCCGGCTCAACCTGCGCTACAAGGATTCAAAGGCCAAGGCGAACGTGTTTTGTCACACGCTGAATAACACCGTCATCGCCAGCCCGCGCATTTTGATTCCGCTGCTTGAACTTTATCAAAACGCGGATGGCACGATCACGGTGCCGAAGGTGCTCCGCAGCTATATGAACGGCCTGGAGCGCATCGAACCGAAGTAACAACTTACCCGCGTCAGTCGGCCGGTTCGATGGTTACTTTCAGTTTGAAAGTTGCAAACTGTTCGGCGTAAAGTTCCGCGCGCTCTTTGTGTGTGACCAAAAGAAGCGTCACGCCGCGAAAATGTGCCTCAAGCATTTTCATGATGGCCTGATTGGGCGAGAGCGGGTGAGTTTGCAGATGGTCCGCACCACGAAAACCATGTCACTGACTTCGTCGTTGTGAAGGAGCACGCGGTAGGGCGGCAACTGTTTCGGCTTGGCGTTGTCCGAAGCGGGCTTCTCTTTCCGCTGCGGCTTTAGTTGCTCTTGTTTTTGCTCAACGGGTGGCTCGGCCACCGCGCTGTTTGAGTCCGACATGATCGTCCCGCCTGATCAAATCATCAGCCCTTATTTACCTGCTCGATCCTCCTATTTTATCGAATGAGAAGCGGCGAGTCATGCAAATTCCGGCAGTGGGAATTATCGCAAGATGCACCCCAAAACCGAACCGGGTGCGGCATTGGCTGGGCTGCCGATGCCACACCCGGTGTTGAGTGATAGTCCAAATTGGATCTGCGGCGATGCGGTTATTGGCCGAAATACTCAGGCGATCCGATGAGCGTTCCAACGAAGCCGAGCTTCATTCCCCGCGGCCCGGTGGCACTTCCGATCATCTTGTAGACAGGGTACTGTTCCATGTAAGGCAAGATGCAACTGACTGAATTGAGATAAAACTCGGGGTGGTTGCTTGGAAACGAATTGAGATTGATTCCGATGGCCTCGCCGTTTGCATCGACCATCCACATGGCAGCGCTCGAGCCGTCAGGCCCGCTTACATCGCCGGGCACCAGAAGGCCCGTAAGAATTGCAATAATGCCGTTAACGCGTCCGCCGTTGGCGCCCTCTGGAAGCGGCAGATTTCGGAGTTGCCAGCCCAGTGAGGACGAATTGGCAGACCAGACTGCCGGCAGCGTTTTGCCGATGCTGGGCGTGTTTGATCCACCAACGGTAATGGATTCGTTGTTTTCGACTGTTTCAGTTCGCGCCGAAGATGGTCGGCCGCCGGGAAGCATGCTCCGCTCGACGTTCCAAATCGTTTCGTTGCTGTCGAGGTCAAACTCAACCGCGCGCATCCGCCAGATCGTCGCCTGTTCATGGCCATTCGGCGTTTGTGAGAAACCCGAGATCAGGACACTCTGGAATTCAAGAACCATTGAATGGATGCCGCAATCGCCACCTGTATTGCCGCCAGGCAAATCGACGTGCGAAAACCCGCTTGAGCCGCCCAAATGTGTCCAAACGCGAACCTTCTGAACCGCGGGAACCAGAAGTGATGAGGTCGTGCCGCCCACGATAATATCAGTGAGGCCGTCCCCATTGAGGTCGCCGGCAGCCACCCGCACGCCGCCGCTGAACGTCTGTTGGAACGGCTGGAACTTTACGCCTTGGGTCGCTTGGCCATTTGTGTCGGTTGCAAGCGAGGCCAAATTGACGGTCCATAATGCCGCACGCTGCTCGGAACTGCCGTTGAAGGCCGTCCCGCCGATGTACACCACGTTGGGATTGTTCGGATCGACCGCCAGCCCGTTCGCCTGACCCTGCCCGCCGTTGACATTGAGGAGTATTGGGCCCTCAATGACCTCATTATTGCAGAGCCAAAGCGCCGGCATCCATCGGCCCACCGCATCGCAGGCGCTGCCGCTGACGGCGTGTTCCCAGACATCGAAACCGCTCTGGCTGCGGCCGATCTCGATGATGTCGCTAACGCGGGTTGACGTCCCGCCAGGCATGGGCGGCAGAATGTTAATACTCATTGATTCAAACGGCGGCACAGAAGCCATGGTCTGGTGCACGTGTGAACCAGCGCCGAGTAGGAAAGCCGCCGTGAACAGGCAGGCTCTGCGGTTTCGCTTTGTGACGGATTGCATGAGAGCTTCGTTTCGGTGCATTGACTGGTTCATTTTGCGTCCTCTCTGGTCGATGCCGCCCGGCGAGGCCCGGACAGATCGAATTTCCTTTTTGGGAGCGGCGACTACCCTTGCGGACCACCCGGTCCGCCGCCGGCCTCCGGTAAGAGGACGGATGAGGCGGATTTTCGGCTAGAGCGTATTTCATTCGAGCGTATCGTTGCGCTGTGGCACTGCCGTCTCGGCGGTGAGCACCGGCGGGACGCCGATGCCACAAATACCGCTACACTCCATTGAAAAATGCTCTAATCGTGGGTTTGGTTTCGGAGTGACCTGCAAATGGCGTGAGTTGCTTCTAAACTGCGAGCCAAGTCTTTATTGGGGTCGAGTTGGATTAGAGCGAGTCGTATTTGGCTGGAGAGTGGCGTAATGGATCGGCTTGATTCGTTGAGCTTTGCGGCACCGCTTTTTTTTCATCTCACGCGATATTTCTTTGCAGTATAGCCGAATCGTTCTACGCCCCATGCTCCTGCATGAATCGTTCGACCCGCTCGATTTCCGTTTCGCTCCCGACGAACAGCGGCGTGCGCTCGTGCAACGAGCCCGGCACAATTTCGAGAATGTTGCGCTTGCCGTCGGTTGCGCGGCCGCCGGCCTGTTCCGCGAGAAAGGCGATCGGGTTGGCCTCGTACATCAGTCGCAGCTTGCCCTTGGGCGACTTGGCGGTGGGGGGGTATAGAAAAATGCCGCCCCGCAGTAGCGTGCGATGAAAATCCGCCACCAGCGAACCGATATAGCGAGCGCTATAAGGGCCAGCCTCTTCGCTCTTGCACCAGTTCAGGTATTCCCGAACGCCCTTCGGGAAGGAGTTGTAATTCCCCTCGTTCACGCTGAAGTACTTGCCCTTCAGCGGCATGCGCACGTTCTCCTGGGCCAATACGAACGAACCGACCGACGGATCGAGCGTGAACATGTGAACGCCTTCGCCCGTCGTATAGCACATGACCGTACTCGAACCGTAAACTATGTAACCGGCCGCAACCTGCTTGTGCCCCGGCTGAAGCACATCGTTCAAATGGTCGTGCCCTTTGGGATGTTCGCAGTCGCGTTCGAAGATTGAGAATATCGTGCCGACCGACACGTTGACATCGATGTTGCTCGAACCATCCAGTGGATCGAAGATGATGACGTATTTGCCGCTCGTTTCGCGCACGATGCGCGGCTCGTCCAATTCCTCCGAGGCGATGATGCCGACGCTTTCGCGATAGCAAAGGCACCCTTCCAGCGCCTTGTTGGCCAGCAGGTCGAGCTTTTGCTGCTGCTCGCCATGTACGTTCACGTCGCCCGCTTCGCCCAACACTTCCAGAATGCCCGCCCGGCGGACCTTTGCCGAGATGATGCGGCCGGCCAGCGTGATGCCCACCAATACTGAAGTGAAAGCTCCGGTTGAAAGTGGATGCTCTCCCTGCTTGGAGAGAATGTGCTGCTCGACGGTGCAAAAGCCCATGTCGTGGGAGGTGTTCGCGGTTTGAGCCACAGGCATTCTCCTCGTTACGGCCTCGCCCCACAGGGGAGCGGAGTGCGTTTGGGTATTAAAATCGAAAAACAGTCGCCCAATGGCAACGAGTTCGATTCTAACGAAATCGGAGGATTGGCCCAACAGATCGCGAATCGATCGGTTGCCTGAAAGAGTTATCGAGCGTTCGATGACTAGGAAAAACGATTTACGAGGCCGTCAACGCGAGTTGGCGATCGTGACGGCGCAGATCGTTGATGATTTCGTCCATTTCGCCGCGCACGATTTTCTCAAGCGAATAGCTTTCGTTGACGCGATGATCCGTACAGCGGTTCTGTGGAAAATTGTAGGTGCGAATGCGCTCGCTGCGGTCGCCCGAGCCGATCATCGTTTTACGGGCGCTGTCGCGCTTGGCCCGCTCGATGCTGTCGAAATGCTGCTTCACGCGGCTCGCGAGAATTCGCCGCGCCTTGGCGCGATTTTTGTGCTGGCTCTTTTCATCGCGCATCGAGACCGTGATGCCCGTGGGAATGTGATCGAGCTTGATCGCGCTGGATACCTTGTTCACGTTCTGCCCGCCCGGCCCGCCGGCGCGGCTGACGTGTTCCAGGACATCTTTTTCCCAGTTGATGTTGATGTCGGTCTCTTCGATTTCAGGAAGGACTGCCACCGTTGCGGCACTGGTGTGGATGCGGCCCTGCGTTTCGGTCTCGGGCACGCGCTGCACGCGGTGTCCGCCCGCCTCATAACCGAAAAATGTGTAAACGCCGGGGCCCTTGATATTGAAAACAACTTCGCGAAAACCGCCTTTCTCGCCTTCCGACGAATCGAGCACCTCAACCTTGAAGCTGTGAAGACCCGCGAACCGGGTGTACATTTCCAGCAAATCGCCCGCGAAAATAGCCGCTTCGTCGCCGCCGGTGCCCGCGCGAACTTCGATGATGATCGAATCGACCGTCGCCTCGTCGCCCGCGATGACGTCGTCGATAAGGCCGTCCATGATTGCCCCGGCTCTGGATTCCAGATCCGGCAACTCCGCCTCGGCCAGTTCGCGCATGTCGCGATCGGTGGCGGCGTCGTCGCGAATCGCTTTTGCCTCCTCGATTTGCCGCAGCATCGTGCGAAACGCGCGATAGGCTTCGACCATCCGCCTCAGCCCGGCATGTTCCTTCGACAACTTCACGAGCAGCGTGGGATTCGACGCCACTTGCGACGTGCCCATTTCCTCGGTGATGGCGTCATATCGCATCGACTTCTCGTCGAGCTTCGCCAGGAATTTCGGATGTGCATGAAAATCTGTCATTTCGCGAGCCGGACCCTGCCGTTCCGGGGCCTGTTCTTACGGAGCCTGCGTTCCCTGCCGATGATGCATCCCATGCGCAAATCGAGTGCATTTGTATAAAGCAATCACGCCGTTGCCGAAGTGTCAAGTAAACGACACTTCGCCAACGGCGTGATGAGGGTGACCAATCGAGCTAGGCCTTTGCGGGGGCCTTCTTGTCCGTCTTGAAATAGTTGCCGCCGAATTTCTTCTGGAACTTTTCAACGCGGCCGGCCGTATCGACGAACTTTTGCGCGCCGGTAAAGAACGGGTGGCAGGCCGAGCAGATTTCCACGGAGATTTTCGCCTGCGTGCTGCCGGTGTGGAATTTATTGCCGCAACCGCAGGTCACTTCCGCGTCTTCAAAATACTCTGGATGGATGTCTGCTTTCATTGTTTTGCCTCTATCTTCGCGCTGGTGAGCGGCATCCGCCCTTTCAATCGCGAGCAACGCATTCTAATACGATTTCTCCAGGCTCTCAAGTCGGGCGACAATTTGGGTGCTGGTACAGTTTGGGGAGCATGGGCCTCTGGCCCGTGCGAATTTCCAGAGAATTCGTTCCCCATATGCTTCAAACTGTAACAGTACCACAATTTGGACGGGTCTCGCTCATGGCGGTACAAAGTTCACAGCGAAAACTAACGAGACCTAGTACGATTCCAAGACTTGGGCACATGGAACGCGAACGTAACGCATTGTAAAATAAAGACTAACATTCCATCAGCCAAATCCGATTTTCACTCGTATAATCGACCATTGCCCAGGGAGGTATGGTGTGCAGGAGCTGCTCAAAACTCGAAAATTCACCGTTGTCCGAAAACAGGTTCGCGCATCGGACGGTTCGACTCGCGATATCGATGTGGTCCGTCACCCCGGTGCAGTTGTCGTTCTGCCGCTGCTGTCGGCCGATGAAGTGCTCATGATTCGGAATTTCCGCCACACTTTGGATCGGGAATTGTGGGAATTGCCGGCAGGCACGCTCGACGAACCGGGCGAATCGCCCATCGACGCGGCGGCCCGAGAGCTTGAAGAGGAGACCGGCTATCGCGCGGGTCGGATAGATCCGCTCGGCGAATTCTATCCGTCGCCGGGCTTCTTGAACGAACTGATTCATGCCTATGTCGCGACGGACTTGACGAAAACCGAGCAACGGCTTGAACCGCTCGAAATGATTCATGTCGAAACCGTCGCGCGAGACGAAGCCGTGAGAATGGCCTACGATGGCCGACTGCTCGATGCGAAATCGATCATCACGCTGCTGCGCTGGGATTGGAAACAAAGGACGAGTCGATGAGCTGGCAGGACAGACCCTACAACCACGATGACGATTATTCGGCCAATGTCCCGAGAGGCATGGGGCGCGGAGCCGGCGGCGAAGCGCGATCGTGGCTGGGCGGCCTTCCGCCGCCGGGAAAGGCCGTCAAATATCTGCTGATCGCCAATGTCGCGATGTTTATTCTTTGCAAACTGACCGGCGGCGAGGAAGGTGTCATCTTCCAGTCGCTGGCGATGTATGTGGAAGATGTCGTTCGACGATTCCAAATCTGGCGATTTTTTACGTTCAGCTATCTGCACGATCAGCGCGATCTGTTTCATCTGATATTCAACATGATCGGCCTGTATTTCCTCGGGGTGATGCTGGAGCGACGGTGGGGGGCTCTCAAGTTTTTTCTGTTCTATACGGCGGGAGGCCTCCTCGGCGTCTTTTTGTATACCTTTTTGACGGTTGTCGGCTGGTTCCCTTCCAGCTTTGCAGGGCATGCGATCAGCCTAGTAGGGGCTTCCGGCGGTGTGCTGGCCCTGCTCGGCGCTTGCGCCGTTTTGTTTCCATCGGTCAACATCATCCTTGTTTTCTTTCCGGTGCCGATTCGGTTGGCATGCGTGATTTTCGTCGCACTTTATACGTTCAATCTCGCGCAGCGCGGGGCGAATGCCGGCGGTGACGCCTGCCATCTGGCCGGTCTGGCCTTCGGCGTTTACTTCGGCTATCGCGGCGAAAGGTGGTTCAGGCTGCTGGACGGCTGGCGCGACGGCCGCAACCAGCGTCAGTGGGAATCGAAACGGCGCGAGGCGCTTGCGCGCTTGAGCAGACCGTTGATGCCATTCTCGACAAGGTTCGGCAAAGGGCATCCAGAGCCTGAGCAAATCGGAAAAGCGCATCTTGAAGAGGCCACCCGCGCCAGGCAGACTTCCCGCCGTGCGAACTGATCGCGACGCCATTGGCCACCGAGACCTTCCATCCCGACCGTATCATCTTCTCGATGGAGGGCTCGACCGCCGTTTACCGCGACGACATTGATGCCGCCATTAAGGCGCTGGAATGCGTGACCGCGGAACAGGCCGAAGACCTCGTCGCCACTGCTGGCGAGGACGAGCGGGCCTACGGCCTGCGCCCCCGGGCCGCGTTTCTCGAGGCGATCTGCAAGCTGATCGACGAATTCCTGCTCGATGACGACGGCGGCTACTACCGCATGCTCGTTCATCTCACGCGATATGAGCGCAGCGCGGCCGCCCTCGAAGTGTGGTTCCAAGTGACCAAACCGGGACACGAAGCAGGGGGAACGTGGATTCGCAGGATGGTGGTTGGCGTGGACGCGGCGTACGTTTATAGCGACATACTCGCGGCACAATAGAATCAGTACAGAATGAGAAAGGCCGCCGGCAGCATCTGCTTCCGGCGGCCTTTGATTGTTACAACACGCATGCCGCATCGCGAAAATCCGCGCGGCACATGGGCAATTGAATTACTTGCCCTTGAGTTCGACCTTCGCGCCGGCCTCTTCCAGCTCCTTCTTGAGCTTGTCGGCGTCTTCCTTGCTGATGTCGGTCTTGACCGGCTTCGGCACGGAATCGACCAGGTCCTTGGCTTCCTTCAAGCCGAGACCCGTCGCGGCCCGCACGACCTTGATGACGTTGATCTTGCTGGCGCCGCCATCGGTGACGATGACGTCGAACATCGTGGGTGCGTCCTCGGCTTCGGCTGCCGCACCGCCACCGCCGCCCGGCGCCATCATGACCGCGCCGCCGCCGGCCGGCTCGATGCCGTAGGTATCCTTAAGGTAATCGGCCAGGGACTGAGCGTCCTTCACCGTGAGTGACACAATCTTGTCGCCCAGTTCTTTGACGGCCGGGCTGACTTCCGCTGCTGGTGCTGATGCCATGTTCGTACTGCTCTCTTTCTTTTCATTCGGCACGGATCGGAGAACCGTGTACCGCGTGGGAGATTCCCACCGCTATTTCATCCGACTGCCGGGATCCCATTGATCCCGTTTAACCCCGGCCCGCACCGCGTGCGATACCTGCCAATGGGGACGATCGGACCTCGTCTCTGTTTGTATCGTTAAGCAACCTTGGTAATGGTTTCGCCTTTTTCCAGTTTGTCCGCGACGGCCTTTACGCAGCCGGCGACCTTCGAACCGACTTTGAGCTGGCCGGCAATGCGCCGCGCGGGCGACATGAAGATCATGACCACTTCGCCCTGAAGCTCCTTCAAGCTGCGGCGCTTGGCCATATCCTCGATGGTCAGCACGTCCGTCTCGCCGTCGGTAAGGCCGAATTTCATTTCGACCGTGGGATAATCCTTGGCGAGATGGATGATCTCCTTCGCGGCTTCGACCATGCTGGGGCCGGTCACGAATGCACACGGCCCGGTGAGCTTCTCCGCCAGCGGCGCCAGGGCCGTGCCGGTCAGTGCTCGCCTTGCGGCCGAATTCTTCACGACGTGGACTTCGATGCCCTTCTTCAACAGCTCGCCGCGAAACATATTGGCCTGAACGCCGGTCAGCGGGAGCACATTGATGACGAGCGCGCTGTCCATCTTGCCATAGCGCTCGCGAATGTCACTTTCGATCATTTCCTTAACGACGCGACTCATGATGCACCCCGCTTCTTACTGGATAACCTCGAGCATGATGCCCGGGGACATGGTTCCATTGACGCTGATTTTCTTGATGTAATGGCCCTTGCTGGTGGCCGGCTTGAGGCGGCGGATATGATCGATGAAGGAATTGATGTTTTCCTTCAGATCGGACTCCGAAAAACTTGCCCTGCCGACGATTGCATGGACATTGCCACCGGTGTCATTGCGGAATTCGATTTTTCCCGCGGCGAAATCCTTCACTGCCTGACCGACATCGGCTGTGACCGTGCCGTTCTTCGGGCTGGGCATTTTACCCAGGGGACCGAGGACGCGACCGAGTCGACCCACCTTGCCCATGGTTCGCGGGTGGGCGATGGCCACATCGAAATCGAACCAGCCGTCGTTCACCTTTTTCACGAGATCATCGACGCCGACTTCAATCGCGCCGGCAGCCTTGGCTTCATCGGCTTCGTTGCCATCAACAAAAGCGATGACCTTCTTGGTCTTGCCGATGCCGCGCGGGAGCGATACGGAACCGCGAATCATCTGATCTGCGTGCTTCGGGTCGATTCCGAGAAACAGCACGATGTTGATCGTCTGGTCGAATTTGGTCCCGCCGGTGACGGCCTTCAACAGCTTGACGCCTTCATCAATGGGATAGGCCTTGTTGATGTCGACCTTTTCGGCCATTGCGGTGAGCCGCTTGCTCTTGCCGCGCATCGGCCGACCGCGCTTCTTGCGACCGCCGGTATTGTCCGTATTTGATCTTACCTTTTTTGGCGCGCCTTCCGCCTTTTCGCCGGCTTCACCGGCGGGTGCGGCATCGGCCTTGGGAGCACGGGGCTTGCGCTTGCCCTCGGCGCCTGCGTCCTTGGTCGGATCAAACTTTTTGGTCTTGGTGGATGTACCTTCGCCAGTGGATGGCTCGGGATTGGCGGCTTCGTCAGCGGCCATACCGCAACTCCTTTCGTAATGACCCAATGGGTCTGCCACGATTCACGGCTCGTGGTCGAGCACAACCGGGATTTTGCCGACCGACCTTTAAGTATCAGCCGGGTATTCGTTGCTAGTGCAATTTGGCACGAGCGAGCCAAGTAATTTAACGTCACAAGGCTGGCCCGGCAAGGGGTGATTATCGTCGAAATCAGCGGAATTAGCGGGGATTGTGCCCGATCAAGTCATCTCAGCGGGGCTTTGCCGAAGACCCGCCGGATCATGGCGATCTGGCCGGCGTGAAACGACTCGTGCGTGGCGGCCATGCCGATCGCACCGGCCTTGGTAGTGAACATGGGATGGGGATCACCGGCAGGGGCATCGAGATCGGCTTCGCCCGCGTTGCGAATCAACTCAATGGCCTCGTTCTGGATGCGGTCGAAAGTTGCACGTATTTCACTGATGGGCGGGTATTTTGATGGATCGCCCACCGGCGTCGAACCGCGGCCGAATGCAAGACGCTGTGCCTCGGGCATGCAGGAATCCATCGGCGTTGCAAAGCAGCGGTTGTGGATGAGGACGATTTGCGAGGCGGCCACATGGCCCACTTGCCAGGCGACATGGCCCGTGCCGCCGCCCGGCATTTCAAACCAGCGATTGGGTTCGATGTCTTCGAGAAGATTGTTGGTCCACTTGCGGCTGGTTTGCAGGCGATCGATGAGATGATCGATGAGTTTCATGGTGATTTTCCCTCTATTATCGCGTGAACTGCTGAGTCACGTTTTGTTGTCGGACAAGGCTGCACGTGTGTCAAGTAGCTTTATGAGCAAGCAAATGCCGGCCATTTTCACATCCATTGAGAGCCAACCGACCTTCGCTAAATGTCAAATTCCGCGCGTCGTCAATAAAGTGTAATTGTAATCGATTCGCGATTCAGTTCCGAAGGACTACAATCCCAACATGGATTGGCAGACCGTTATTGTCACAGTCGTTATTGTCGCTGCAGCGGCCTATCTGATCCGGTGCATTGTGCTCGCCTCGCGGTCGAGTGCGACGGGAGGCTGCGGTGGCGGGTGCCGATGCGACGATGCGGCAAAGGCGGCGTCGGACCGCCTTGGCCGCAAGCGCGAACTTGTGCAACTTGGATCACGGAATTCCGACAAATCCTCTTCGGATGCCTCCGCTGAATCGATGAGGTGAAACAGTGCATGAAGCCAAACATTTTCTATTCGGCAAGACGGCCATCGTCACCGGCGCCGGACGCGGCATCGGCCGGGCCATTGCCAGGCGATTTGCGGTGCATGGGGCCAATGTCATCATCACGTCGCGGACGGCCGACCAGCTCGACGAGACGAAGCGGCTGATCGAGCGCGGCGGCGGCGGGGGCCGCGTTTTTGCACAGACGGCGGATGTTTCGAATGCCGGAGATGTCGAGAAGCTGATTGAGGATTCCCATGCGATTTTCGAGCGCGTCGATGTCCTTGTGAATAATGCGGGTGTCGCGCCGCTTGCGATGATCGAGGAGATGGAGCCGGAGATGTTCGACCACATTCTCTCGACGAATGTGCGAACGGTTTATCTCTGCACGCGGGCGGTGTGGCCGATTATGCGGGAGCAGGGCGGCGGCGCCATCGTGAACATCGCATCGCTGGCGGCGTTCGACCCGTTTCCGGGGTTCACCGCATATGGCGCGGCCAAGGCATTTGTCGTCGCCTATACGAAAAGCCTGGCACGGGAGGGCCAGCCCTTTGGCATTCGCGTCCACGGCGTCGCGCCCGGGGCGGTCGAGACGGGCATGCTTCGCGGGGCATTTCCCACGTTTCCAAGCGAAAAGGCTCTCGATGCGGATGACATTGCTGCGATGGTTGAGGCGGTGCTTTCACCGGCCTACCGGCACAGCACAGGCCAGACGGTGCCGGTGATGAAGTGAGACCGGCCGCTTTGTGTGTGCCGACAGTATGACACGATGACGTTCACATGCCGGCGGAGGCGCCGTTAAGCAGTGCAGCAAAGAAGGCGGCCAGCGGCGCAAACGTCGCAAATGGCACATAGAGGAAAAGCGAAAAATAAAACGCCAGGCTGTCGAACAGGAAGTCAAGCCCCAAGGAAATCACCGTCCTTTCGAGTATCCCTCAATGAGCGTGCATCGGCAATCATGACTCCAGCTTTTTGCGCAGGCGATTCACCACGCTGAGAGGAATGAGCCGTTCGAGTTTGCCGCTGGAGAGGCCGCCCATTTCAGCGATCTGGCGAATGAGCGAGCCGCTGATGAGAGCCGTCTGGTCGTCGGTAAAAAGGAAAACCGTTTCCACATCGCCGGCAATCATGTTGACGTTTGCCTGGCGCAATTCATTTCGAAGATCGTCGCTGTCGCGAATTCCCTTGACGAGGACGTCTGCACCTTTGTTCTTTACATAGTCCATGGTCAGGCCGGTGTAGGCCTCGATTTCGACGTCGGGGGCGTCACCGAGCTCCTCGCGGAGCATTTCGACGCGCTCTCGCGCGGTAAAGAGCGGCGACTTTTCGGGGTTGACGCCGACTGCGACGATGGTGCGGTCGAACAGGCGACGAGCGCGTTCAATAATACCGAGATGACCCAGCGTCGGCGGGTCAAATGTTCCGGGAAAGACGGCGATGCGCTGGCGGCTGTTGGGCATGGCAACACTTTCAATGGCGAACTCAGAATAACGAATGGGGTTGGAAAACAGAAGTCCAAACTCGGAATTCACCGTCGGGCAGTCGATTTTCGGCCCTTATTCGTACCGCAGCGCCTCGACAGGATCGAGTCTTGAGGCTTTCCATGCCGGGTAAATGCCGCTGACGATGCCGGTGCCGGTGGCCATGGCCAGCGCGGCGGCGATGGACCAGGGCGTAGTGAGCGTTTCGAAAACACGTGTCAGTTTTTCGATCGTGTTGGCGAGCCCCCAACCCATGAGCACCCCGACCGCGCCGCCAAGGAACGAAACGAAACTGGCTTCGACGAGAAACTGCTGCAAGACGTCGAACCGCTGCGCGCCCATGGCCATGCGCACGCCGATTTCGCGCGTGCGCTCGGTCACGGCCACGAGCATGATATTCATAATGCCGATGCCGCCGACGACGAGGCTGATACCGGCAATGGAACCAAGGACGACGGTGATGATCGCCTGAAACTGGCCGAATTGCTGGACAAATTCCTTCTGTGCCTGCACCTGGAAATCGTCCTGCTGGCCGGCGCGAATGCGGTGGCGCATGCGGAGCAATTTTTTGACGTCGTTTTTTGCCGCTTCAATGTCCTTGTCGGCGGCGGTACGGGCTTCGGCAACGATGGTCTGGATGAATTTTACGCCGTAGACCTTTTCCATGGCGGTGGTGATTGGAATAATGACTTGCCGGTCCACATCGGTGAAGCCGACGTTGCCCTTTTCCTCCATGACGCCGACGACGGTTGGGTGCGGGTGCCGAGGCGCCCGAGGCCGGAGATTTTGATTTTCTCCTCGATGGCGGGGCGGCCGCCGAACAGCTCCTGTTTCACTTTGGCGCCGATGACAACAACGCTCGCCTTGCCCTGCACGTTTGAGCGGCTGAAAAACTCTCCTTCGGCGACGTTGTGGCTGTTGATGAGCGGATAAACCTCGGTCGCGCCGAGAATGGAGGCATTGGTGGATTTGGAGAGAAACTTCACGGTGACGCTGTTATTGATCTGCGGCATGACGCGATTGATGGTGCTTTTGCAGCCGCGGTCGATCGCGTAAGCGTCATCCAGTTCGAGGGCATCGAAGCTGCCGACGGCGCGGCGTCCGCGCCGCTCGACTTCGGGCATGATGTAGATTTTGTTGGAGCCCATCGACTCGAAGCCGGTGGCCATGCGGGCGCTCATGCCTTCGAGAATGGCCATGGCAGCGACGACAGCGGCGACGCCGATGATGACGCCGAGGGTGGCGAGGATGCTGCGCAATGGATGAATCCATAGACTACGCAGGGCCATGATGCAGACACGAAAGAAAAACATAGGTATCCGAATTCAATCGACAGTATGAGATAATGTCTGACTCGACATCGTACTTAACACGCAATGACACAGCGCATGCTCAAACGCCCGCAGGCCTTGCCATCGGGGGCGGCGAGCGCGTCGGTGGTTTGGGTGCTACGTTGACGCCAAGCTCCTCGCGCAGCGCGTCGTCCACTTTTCGGTCTTCGATGATTTTCCCATCACGCATGCGAATGACCCGCTCGGCCTGAACGGCGACATCCATTTCATGCGTGACGATAACAATGGTCACGCCGGAACGGTGCAACTCGTGAAAAATATCCATGATCTGCTCGCCGGTGCGGCTGTCGAGATTTCCGGTCGGCTCGTCCGCGAGCAGGATTTTCGGTTCGTTGACGATGGCGCGGGCAATGGCGACGCGCTGACGCTCGCCGCCGGAAAGCTCGCTGGGCGTGTGGGTGCCGCGCTTGCCGAGGCCGACCTTTTCAAGAGCTCTGAGCGAAGCATCGCGAACGGACAGTTTCCGGGCATAGAACAAGGGCACGGCCACATTGTCGATGGCGCTGGTGCGCTGAATGAGATTAAAAGTCTGAAAGACAAAGCCGATTTTCTGGTTGCGAACAATGGCGAGTTGGCGATCGCTCATGGCGCTGACGAGTTCGCCGTCGATGTGGTATTCACCGGTGCCGGGGCGGTCGAGGCAACCGAGCAGATGCATCATGGTGCTCTTGCCGCTGCCGGACTGGCCGGTGATGGAGACCATTTCGCCGGCATTGATGTTGAGATCGACACCGTCGAGTGCGCGAACGACGGTGCTGCCCATGACATAATGCTTGGAGAGATTTCGGATTTGAATCAGCGGCGATTGCAAGTGCGTCTCGTTTTGCGCGTGTTTGTGTCCCACTCTACCCAGTACTTAACGGCATTGGCCGACATGGTAAACGAAAACGCCTAAAAAATCAGAGCCGGGCGATGCGACCCGGCTGGGAAATGCCGTCCTGGAGCATTTATCACGTTTCGATCCGCCACCCGTCTCCGTTGGGAATCGGCATAACAAAGGGTATCGGTTTTCGCGGGCAGAGTCGCGAGAATGACGATACGGACCGCCACGTACTATTGCATTTGACGATTGAGTGAGTCCGGCGCTGTGGCTCAGGCGTCTCGCTTGAGAATGCACCGCCGGGACGGCGGCGCCACAATCATTCGAGAATCGCTTTAGCCTCCGCTTTCCCGCTTTTCCTTGTCAGTCAGTTGCGGGCGTTTGGTCCAGACTTCCTCGCCTTCCTTCAGGCCGGCGACGACTTCGGTGTGGGTGCCGTCGGTTGCCCCGATTTTAACGGGAATTTTCTTTTCGCCGAGGCGATCGCCGGGATTGTCGCGATGGGGCACAAAAACGTAGCATTGGAGGACTTCACTGGTGAGGGCTTCGTTCTTCACGAGGACCACGTTGTGTTTGGTTTCGGTTTCAAATTCCAGGTCGGCTTGGAGGCCGTTGAGCTTCTGAAGGTCTTCCCCAATAAGACGGATTCTAACCTTGAAGGTAACAGCATTGGTGAGTCGTTCCGGGGCCGGGAGAATTCGTTCGATCACGCCTTTGTAGGTTTCAGTGCGATAGGCATCGACCGTGACGACAACGGGCCGGGCCTGGACCTCGACGCCTTCCTTTTCGATCGCCTGCTTCTCGGCCTCGCTCAGGATCATTGCTTTTTCGTCATTGCTAAGCGGCTGGCTGCTGGCTTTCGACTTTTCGATGATTTCGCGGGCCTTGCGAATATACTCTGATTCTTCCAGCCGCTGGGTCTTGCCGGGGCGGGCATAGTCGGGAGCGATTTCGCGAATTTCGCCGATGTCAGCCTCGTCGATCTGGGCAATGACAAACATGGCGCTCACATCGGCCAGGATTAGGAGAGGCGTGCCGCCGGTGAGGGATTGGGTGCCGCTTTGAATTGCCTCGCCGACGCGCGTCTGAATGCTGTAGACCATGGCATCGGCCGGTGCGCGGACGGTTGTTTCGGCGAGCCGCTGGTTGGCATCCTCAAGGTTCTTGACGGTCGTTTCCCACGTAGCCTGTGCCTGTACGACATCTTCCTCGGCGCTCTTCAAAAGCACTATCTCGTTGTTTTTTGAGGTGATGACGTCGATTTCGGCCATGTCGACGGCCGCTTTGGCGCTGTCGCGATTGGCTGTGACCGTGATGACTTCCTGCTCACTGTAAACGCCGCCGTCGGGCTGTTCCTTGGCGAGTTTCATGAGCTTGTCGTATTGATATTTTGCGGTGCTAAGTCGGGCCTTGGCATCGGCGAGCCTTGCCTCAGCCGTGAGCGTCTGATTGGGCAGATCGATCTTTGCCTTTTCGAGTGCGATCTTGGCTTTTTCCCATGCGGATTTGGCGCGATCGGCGTCGGACTGCCTTGCCTCGACGGCACGCTTTTCATCGACAGGATCGAGTACGACGAGAATATCGCCTTTCTTGACCATCTGGCCTTCGAGAACCGGAATTTGATTGACAATGCCGCCGGCTTTTGACTTAACTTGAATGATCTGTGCCGATTCGACGACACCCGTGGAGGTAACGGGGATGACGAGATCCCCGCGAATAGCCTTGTCCTTCTGGCCGTCAAGAAAGTTGAGCGATAGGCCGCTGAGCAGGGAGGACTGGCTGATAAAAATAAATCCGCCTATCGCGAGCACAAGAATCGAAATGAAAATAATGGTTCCGCGGCTCATGAGTCTCCCGAAGTGAATTAACTGTAGCGGACAATAGCTTTCAACCGACCGATAGCCTCCTGGTCCACTGTCCTCGTTGACATATTAGGGTTCCCAACTTCGATATTCCAAACCAAACGTTTCAGCCACATCCTTATTTGTCAGCACACCTTTATGAACATCGACGCCGGCTGCAAGCCCCGGATCGGCCTTGCAAGCCGCTTGGTAGCCCATATTGGCGAGTCGAAGTGCGTAAGGCATGGTCGCGTTGGTCAGGGCGAAAGTACTGGTGCGGCCGACAGCGCCCGGCATGTTGGCGACGCCGTAATGGACAACATCATCGACGATGAGGTGGGGTTGTCGTGGGTCGTCGGCTTGATGGTTTCGCAGCAGCCGCCCTGATCGACGCCGACATCGACGATGACGGAGCCGGGTTTCATGATTTTGAGGTGGTCGCGGGTAATGAGAACCGGGCAGCGGGCACCGGGGATGAGCACCGCGCCGATGACGAGATCGGCCTCGCGAATGTGATAGTCGATCAGCGACGGGTCGCTAAAGAGCGGCGTCACATTGGCCGGCATGACGTCCGACAGGTATCGCAGCCGGTCAAGACTCACGTCCATCAGAATCACATGCGCGCCAAGGCCGGCAGCGACCTTTGCCGCGTTGGTGCCGACAACACCACCACCGAGAATGAGTACGGTGGCCGGCTCAACACCGGGCACGCCGCCGAGAAGAATTCCGCGTCCCATCATGGGCCGCTCGAGGTACTTGGCGCCTTCCTGCACGCTCATTTTTCCGGCGACTTCGCTCATGGGCGTGAGCAGCGGGAGTGTGCCCCTTTTGTCGCGAACGGTCTCATAAGCGATGGCGACACTGCCACTCTTGATGACGCCCTCAGTGAGGCTGCGGTCCGCGGCGAAGTGAAAGTAGGTAAATAGGACCTGATCGCGGCGGAGCATCTTGATTTCCGCGGGTTGAGGCTCCTTTACTTTGATGACCATCTCGGCTTGCGCCCAGACATCAGCGGTGCGATCGACGATCTTCGCACCGGCCTTGACATAGTCCGAATCGAGAAAGCCGGAACCGGCGCCGGCATCTTTTTCAACGATGACTTTGTGGCCGGCAAGGGTTAGAGCGGCGGCTCCGGATGGAATCATTCCAACCCGGTATTCATGTGGCTTGATCTCTTTGACAACGCCAACGATCATGGTGGGGGACTCCGATGAAACAAGAAGAAACACCGATACCCGGATTCATGATCCGAGCAGAGGCTGTCAGCCGGCTTGATGCCGCCGAATCGCTGCCTCGGACGACCGAAGCACGCGCGGAAATGCTATGCCAACATGGTATCAGCCGCAACGGGCGCGGATGGCATCGGAGCAGTCTTCGGCCGATCGGTTCAATCGCAAAAAGAGCAGTTCTAATCGCTTTTGGTGCATTGGTTTGGGGAGCAGCCGGTTGCGCTTCCACGGAGCGATCCCTGCAGGTGTGGAATCAGGCGGCGGATTTCGAACATGTGAGCCGATACCGTTTTGATCGGACCGAGACCGGCGGGCAGTGGTTTGCGAGAATTCTGCAACCGCGCGGGCTGCCCGCGGGAAGCGTTTATTCCCTGTCGGATCGATTCGACTTTGTGATAGTCACGACGCCGGCCCAGTGGTCGCAAATGTTGAAGGCGACCAATCTCGACACGGAAACGGCTTGTCCGGATTTTTCGCGCGGCGTGGTCGTCGGACTGACCGCTCGGGTCGGCGAAACCCGGGCGGATCGATGGCCGGCGCTGATCAACACGGTCCGTCAGCGCGGGCGCGTGGCATTCCTGTATGGCGAATTTCACGAAGGATTCTACCGTCCGCTGGCGGTGCCGCCCTATTTGCACCTTGTGTATGCGGAGGGGGTGGACACCTTTCTGGGCGTGAAGGTGAATCAGTTGATGTACGGATTCAATGTCGAAATCGACGACCTGAACGAGGCGGGGATCCGGTAGGTCAATGCCATGATGCCGGCATTTCGTGCGTAGTGTATTACCGGGTATACAGCGAAACACGCTCGGCCGAACCCCGGCGGCTCACTTCGCCGCCTTGCTCCGCCCGCCTATTTCTGCAGGGCATCACGCATCAGCTTGATCGATTCGTCGATGATTTCCGGACGTATGTCGAGAACCGGGCGAAGACGAATGGATCGTTCGCCGCTGCGAAGCACGAGCAGCCCGCTCGAAAAGCAATTTCGCCAGAATTTATTGCGGCTCTCGGTATCGGCCAGGTCAAAGGCAAGAAGCAGCCCGCGGCCGCGCACCGATTTTATGATCGGGTTTTCGGCGGCCAGTTGTTTCAGGGCATCGAGAAACCGCTCTCCCATTTCGCGTGCGTTTTCGACGAGGTCTTCCTGCTCGACAATCTGCATGTAGTGCGTTGAGCGGACCATGTCGGTAAAGTTTCCGCCCCAGGTCGAATTAATTCGGCTCGGTTTCCGCCAAACGTTGTCCTTCACTTCGTCGATGCGCGACCCCGCCATGACGCCGCAAACTTGGGCCTTCTTGCCAAAGCAGAGCAGGTCCGGTGTGACATCGAAATGCTGAAAGCACCATTTCCGGCCGCTGACGCCCATGCCGGACTGCACCTCGTCAAAAATGAGCAACATGTCGTGCTCGTTTGCGATTCGGCGTAGCGTCTGGAACCACTCCTTACGGAAATGGCGATCTCCGCCTTCGCCCTGTATCGGTTCGATGATGATCGCGCAAATGCGGTTCGGGCGGGTCTGAATCGCCTGCATGATTTCCGCCTCGGCCTGTTTCTCGTCCGTGACGACCTTTTCGGTGCGTTGCGGCTCGCTGAGCGAATGGTCGATCGCCGGCGACGAGACACGCGGCCAGTCGAATTTGGCGAACAATGCCACTTTGTTGGGATCAGTGTTGGTCAGCGACATGGTATAGCCGGTGCGACCATGGAAGCAGTTTCTGAAATGCAAAACGTCAGTACCGATTTCGCCATGTCCCGCGGCAATGTTCTTCTGGACTTTCCAGTCCATGGCCGCTTTCAGCGCGTTTTCGACCGCCAGCGCGCCGCCTTCGACAAAAAACAGCTTCGGCAATTCGGGCACGCCGAAGACGCGCACAAGCGTTTTGACAAACCGCGCCATGGGCACGCTATAGACGTCGGAGTTCGCCACTTTGACGCTGGCGGCGGCGAGCAGATCATCCTGAACGTCTTGTCGTTGAAAGTGCGGATGATTGAAGCCGACGGGCATGGAGGCATAAAAGGCATACAGGTCGATCAGGGTGCGATCGGAATGCGCGTCATAGAGGTAGCATCCCTGACTGCGTTCGAGATCGATCACGATTTCGAATCCATCGACAAGTATGTGTTTCTTCAATTCGGTCAGAACATCGGTCGGATCAATTTTGATTGACTTGGGTGTCTTGGCAAGCATGTCTGTTCCTCAAGGAATTCTAAGTGGCGACGCAGCGGTCGCCATGGATCTTTGCATGAAAACGAACAATGAACTTTCGGGCGACCTGGCCGCCAATGGCGCGCGGACGGGTCAACATCTGGAAATGCGACAAAACTCGTTCGATTATTCGTTGAAGATTTTGGACATGAAATCGGCGAGGCCGATGGTGTGCGTCCGCTCAACCACGCCGAACCACAAACGTGCGCGGTGTTGACCGCATCGTGTCAGCGCGGAGGCGAGTTGTTCGTTCAACGTGGTCATGAGAATCCTATGGGCGAGCATGACGCGAAGTCGCTCATCCGCGCATATTGTAATAATCGGCGGGTGATGCCGTCAACGCAAAAGAGATGTGAATTATTCTTAAATGCTTGTTTTTGCGATGTTTATGTTGTTTCGTGAGCTTGAATCGGGTCTAAGGCATGGCTAGATATGCGTTGACGTATGGACGCACATCCCGGCCATTGGCGACGCCATCGGCGTTCATATCGGCGAGACAAACATGTGCGGGGTGCATCGGCTGATCGAGCAGCACCGCGACAAACTCAGGAATGGTAAGCGGCACGCAAAGCGTCGCATTGAATTCCAAATAGACCGTAGTCAATATTCGCCAATCTTCGCAGTCAACGTCCCGGTCGTGATCGAGGTCGTATGTGGCACAGGGATGCGGCAAGACCTCCACAGCGCCGCGCATACCGGGGGGCGGAACTGTCTGGCTGAAGTAGTTGTAGATGCCTTCGGAACGCGGATACAAATCGACAAACGCATGAGAAAAAACAACTTGAAATGTCGTTCCGGTGACCGATGTCGGCACGCCGGAATGAAACGCGCCGTCATAGATGCCGTTGGTTCCGCTGACCACACTATGCAATCCGCCGGACCAGACCCAGGTGACGCGGTCACCCGTTTCTATCGTAAGGTTTGCCGGATTGAATTGATTGGCCGGTCCGACACCCACTGTGTAGTTTGCCTGACCATTGGTGTCGAGTGGTGCGGTGCCGCTGTAGCAATTCTGGAATTCTTCACAATCGTCCTGATCGAGGTCGCCGTCGTTGTCATGGTCGCCGGGAATGACGAGCAAGAGCGCGTGGTTGACAATGGACTGATCGATGTCGTCGGTCACATGGATTTCAAGTCCGTCGATGGCGTCTGACGGAGCGAGCCCCAGATCTTCCGCGGCGGCATATCGCGTGAAACTGCCGGAGCCGTTTGATACCAAAATGTCGGCTGCGCTAAATCCATTAATCGAGGGTGAGTTGCGGGATAAAGTAAAAAAGATTCTGTCATTCGTGGGATTGAGCACGCGATCCCCGTTGTCAAAAACCACGAGACTGCGAATATCATCACCGTTGGGTCCAGGTTGCAAACCAAGTTGCTGGGCGCTGGCATAAAGGATTTCATTGTTGGGCGCCGTCGGCCCGGGATCAAAGTAGATATTCGCGCGCTTCCGTTGCCTGGTAACTCGGCAAGCGAAGGGCTTTGCCGCGTCAGGGAAAAAAAGATTCCATTTGCTTCGACGCCGCGCATCGGGCCACCGCCCTCATCGATATAGGCAAGGGCATCGGTGCTATCCTTGGCCTCAGTGGGATCGACGGAAACTTCCGGCGCTTTTTCGGGTTTCAGGTCGTAGTCGACGCCACCCGTATCGCCCTGATTTTTGTCGATGTATTGTTGCCGCCACCGCCGGGACCGCGCATGGGCGGCAGGAGCGGCCCGCTCATGTCGAACAGCAAAGTCGACATGAAGAGATCGGCCGGCGCCTGATTCTTGGCAGCCTGTTCAAGAGCGTTAAATGGCCGATTGATTGCCACCAGCGTGGGATCCGGTGGGGCAAGTCCGACCGACAAACGATCGATACTGAAAAGAATGGCGAATGTCGGCGTCGTGCCGCCGGCCAAAAGTGCTTCGCTACGATCGCCCGAAAGGCCGTCAAGATCGTCGAGTGGGCTGTTAAGACCGAGGCCGACATGAGGAAAAATGGGCGATGGTCCCGGTTTGGTAAGCACATCGCTGGCCGTGAGATTCGGCGACATTGCGGTGGGAGAGGCGAGGTCAATTGAAAATAGTGGTGTGCGAATGGGAACCAGTGCATGCGGCGGCTGCGCATCGGCCCATTGCGCCGAAAAGCCCACCAACAAGCCGGCAACCGGCGCGAATCGAACAACAGTTCGTTTCAAGTTAATCACGAACATTGATATCCGTTTTCTCATACCCAGTTTTGTCCGTTTGTCTAATGCATCCAGCGCATGAAGAGCCACGCTATTCCCAATCCCGTCAGAACTTCTCCCATCATAACAAAACACCCCTGTGGAAGACGAACAATGGTCCCGCAGGCTATCAAATTTGTACTTTTTTTGCCTTCGGAAGAAAAAAGATTGGGGTTATCCGCATTTATTGACCGTCGGGCCTTCTATTGGACGGCCATTCTGGCCAATTCTGATCAGTGGCCATGCGTCGGGTGATGACCTTGGCGAGGTAGCAATAATCGTCAAAGTCATAAGTCTGCTCGCAGGCGGCAAATGCGGCGAGCGCAGCCGGGCGGTCCGACCGGGCCAGAGCAAGGCAACCGCTGCTAAAGAGTTCAGCCGGTTCCCCAAGTTTGGCAGTGCCAAGGGAAGCCTTTCGGTTTTCCGTAAGCTGACTGGCTACTTTTAAGCGCCCCAGGATTTGAAGCAGACCGATGGCCGATGAAATAGCACGAGAATCATCCGGCCGGTCGGCTGCCATCCTTTCAGCCAGTTCAACCGCGCGTTCGGGCTTTCCGGTTTCAAGGGCAATCAAGGCCGGAAAAAAGTAGAGATGCCAGATGTACTTGGGATCGGTCGGCGGACACAGCCTTGCCAGCGCGTCGAGGTCCGTCGCGGCACGGTCGTATCGGCCGAGCCAATAGCAAAGGCGCCAGCGATACTCGAACAATTCGATCTGCTCAGCCGTTGTCTTGCAGTATTTCTCGCCCCGATCGCGGGCATCCAGTGCCTTGGAATAGTCACCCATCGATTCCCAGTATTCGGCTTCGCATACATAGCCGCGCGGGCTATCCGGCTCGACATCAATGGCTTGCTTCGCAAGAGCCAGTGCTTCTTCAAAATCTGTCTTGGCCAAATCGTGTTGACCTTTATCGCGATGAATTTCGCCGGCAATGCGGTGAGCAAGTGACAAGAGGTAGCGCGGGTAGGCCTTCCTTTGGCGAAGTTCGCAGGCCGCGCCGAGTCGATCTTTGATGCGTTTGAAATTATCCAGCGTCCGTTCGTGGTACATCTTGTGATTCAGCGCGCGCCCGAGATGCAGCATGATTTGATAGGAATCGCGCAAACTGTCGGCGACCTTGAAGCTCTCGATCGCTTCATTCGGCTCGTTTCGAACGAGCGCCTGCCCGCGGAAAAAATGCGCCGCCGCATCAGTCTTGGCGCCGCCGAGTGCGTCCGCCTTTTTCACCCATGCCTCATAATCTGCGATGCGTTGATCCATTCGGCAGGCCCATGCAAGCAGGTACATGATTCGCACATTCTTCGGTTCACGTGCGAGAGCGCTCTCGAAGCGGCGGATGGCCTTTGGCGTGTCATCGAGAAGTTTGCCCATTCCATCGGCGATGTCGAATTGTGTGGGATCGGCGCCCAGTGATTCAGCCTCGGCGAGTTTGACCAGCGCCGGCCTCGGTTCGCGATAATCTTCGAAAGCGAGGGCTTCAAAAGCCTGCCGCACCAGATCGTCCGCCTTGTCGCGATTGGCCCGCGCAGTCTGCACTCTCCAGAGCGTCGCAACCACGCACAGCACAAGGGAAAGCGAAATGATCGTTGTCATGGCCGGGTGCCGTCGCACCCATTTGATTGTTTTTTCAATCGGTCCCACACGGCGGCTGAGAATCGGCTTGTCGCTTGCGTAGCGCAGCAGGTCCGCCGCCATGTCGGCCGCATTTTGATAACGGCGCTTCGGCTCCTTTTCCATCGCGCGAAGGCAAATCGTCTCCAGGTCGATGGGAACATTGGAATTGAGCTTTCGCGGCGGTTTCGGCTCGCGCATGCGAATTCGGGCGATGGTCTGCTCGCGCGTCGGTCCGTCGAACGGTCGCATGCCGGTAAGTAGTTCGTACATCGTTACGCCAAGCGAGTAGATATCGGTTCGCTGATCGATCCGGTCTCGGTCGGCGTCGATTTGCTCAGGCGACATGTAGGCCGGCGTGCCGAGCATCTCGCCCGTGACTGTCAGGCTGGGTTCATCCAACAGGCGGGCAAGACCGAAATCGGTAATGTGCAGTTGCCCATCTGTGCCAAGAAGGAGATTCTGCGGTTTGATGTCACGATGCAGCACGCTGTGTCGATGGGCATGCGAAAGCGCGTCGGCCACCTGTGCCATGAGGCGGGCCAGCCGTCGATAGTCGGACCGCGGACGAGTTATGCTTATTTGAGAAGAGGTCGATGCCTCGCGCGGATCGGCGCCGGTTTCCGTCGTGTCGCGCGTGGGGGGGCTCGCCTGCGAATGATAGAGCCGGGATGGATCGGTTTTCAGGACGCGGCCCAGATCGACGCCGTCGATGATTTCCATTGCATAGTAAAAGTGCTCGGCCTGCTCGCCCTGCGCGTAAACCGGCACGATGTTGGTGTGGTGCAGCTTCGCGGCGGCCTGCGCCTCGCGACGAAAACGCGTCAGGGCGTCCTTGGATTGAGAAAGACCGGCCGGCAGGATTTTGAGCGCGACGATGCGATTGAGCGACACTTGTCTGGCACGGTAAACCGCGCCCATACCGCCGCGACCGATTAATGCAATGATTTCGAAATCGCCCAGACGCGAACCGGCCGACCATGCACCAGGCTGCTCGATGCCCATTGATCGCGCGGCGGTCGTCGAGGACATTCTGCTGATCGCGCGCTCCTGCGACTCCTTGGCGACATGAATCGCGCCGATCAGTTCCTTCGTATCGCGATGGGCCATTCTGCAGGAAGGGCATTCGTCGATGTGGATCTTCATGTCGCGCGAGGCGTCGGCGTCCAGTTGGCCTTCGACATAGTCGAGCAGGCATTCCTCGACTGTCTCGCAGTTCATATGGATGAATCATCCAGCGCGTGCAACTGCTCACGAAGGAGTTTGGTCGCACGGGCGAGGCGGGCCTTTGCACCGGCCAGCGATAGTCCGATCGCCTCCGCCACTTCCAAACGGGGAAGGCCCTGAAAAAAGTAAAGGATGACCACTTCGCGCAGGTCCTCTTCCATCGAATCGATCGCCATTTGAACGCGGCGGGCACGGTCCTGCTTGATGGCTTTGCCGGCGGGGGTTGTGCCGGGGTCGATGGGAATGGCCCCGCCATCCCAGATATGACTGGCGGACTTCATGGCGGACATCCGAACTTCCGGCCGCATCTTGCGAATTTCATCGATGGATCGATTTCGAGCCACCTTGTAGAGCCACCCGCGAAGGCTGCCGGTCGGCGGTGCGACGCCGGGGCTGAAACATTTCATCATGACTTCCTGGACGATGTCTTCTGCCAGGACTTCATCGTAGACCATTCGACGGCAAAAGAGATTAAGCTCGCGCTCGTAGCGTGCGCGGATTTCCGGAACGGCGGATTGATCGCCTTCGCCCAAACGTGCAAGAAGTAGTTTATCGCGGTCCGGTTCCAACGGATTGGTTCTCCGTAAGCGGCTGCACCACGGTACGATTACCAGCGCAGAAGTGTATCCCCTAAGTTCCGCGTGCAAAGCCATTAACGACGACCGATTGATGGGTAGGGTAACACGGGCGGCATTTGCCTTCAATGCGCGCCTCAAGTGGCTTCGGGCCGAAGAATCCTTGTGAAAAAAGCGATAGCCGATTTTACAAGTCGCCCGTCTTCTCCTGTGGAAGCCGGCCTTTTTGCCGACTCTCCACTTTCTTCTCCTTCCCGCCGAGGGGTCGAGACCGACCGACCCAAAAGCAACCGGGCCGTCGCCAAGAGCGACGCCCCCGATTTTGTCTATGGAAATGCCGTTCCAAATTCTCAGATCTGTGCGCGATCTCTAGATCGAATTATCGCAGGTTGACGCCGACAGAATCGGAAAGACCGGTGTATCGCTTGGAACCCAGACCGAATTGCGGCGCGCCTTCGGGCCAGATGCTGAAGTTGATGCCCGTGTCCTCAAGCGTTCGATCCACGTCGAACGCGACAGCCGTGTAGAATCGCGGCCACTTGCGAATATAGATGATTTGCGTCGAGTGATTGCGTCCCAGGTCGACATCGTAGGTTTCGCGGAAGCCAAGCGTGTGTTTCTCGTTCAGCTTGTAATTCGCGCCGAAGACGACAAGGCTGTTGTCAGTGTCGTGAATATATCGCCACCCGGCAAAATAGGCGAGACGGGGCTCCCGTTCTACTGCCACGGATATGGCACTTGTCCCCATGTTATTGCGGTTCGGGTCGTACACGCCGTCATAGACAAGCATGGTCGAATCGCTGAGACGATACTGAAAATTCGCGGCGATGAAATTTGAAGAAATGCTGTCTTCCGGCCGCGCCATGATGAAGTCGCCGTGGGTGTTTTCGTCCTTCTCCGGATTGTGAAAGAAGCCGGCCTCCAGGTCGAAAACGATCCAATCGACGGAACGCCACTTGCCCGGGCCGCCGCGCTTGGTCTGGAGCCGCTGACGCAGCCCCATCACAACACCGCCAAAGTCGGCCACGTCCTCCACGCCGGAATCGAAGGGCGTCAGCTCCATCGGATCCTTGTTGGCGTGACCGTTGAAGGCGGTCATGTCGCTCTTGACGATATGCTTGAGCTTGTTGAGATCGAGAAGCTGAGACCGTACATTCTCGTAGACCTTGCTGGCGACCACGTTGGCATGGACGCCATAGTCCACCATGCCGCGGCCCTCGGCGCCATTGCCCTGAGAGCGGGGCGAATCGTCCCAGCCGGTTGCCCGCCCTGAAATAAACGGGGTGATCTTGATAGGTCCCAGATCGGGCAGGAGCATTTGCGCTTCCTGTCGCGTATCGCCGCGAAGCACGCTGCCGGTATGGCCGAGGTTATCAAAACGGTCCTGTGTATTGAAGATTTCTCGTTCGTCGCGCCGGTATCGCACCACCCCAAGACGGTTGTCGCTGTAAAGCGTGGCAAAATTTCCGAGCGGTTCACCGATGATGGTGAATCTGTTTTCAGGCAGATGCTCGGTTTGTGTGTCGAATTCGTTGGCGCGCCAATTTACAAATGCCGAATATTGCCAGTTGTCCTGTCTCTTCAGAAGTCTCAGAAGCGATTCCTGATCCTTTGCGTTTTCGTACTCGTTGCGCCTCGAACGCCTCAAGAAACTGGTCGTCGCTGATGTAAGAACCTTCAGCCGTCAATTCCCAGCCGTTGGGGAGAAACTGCCGGTGCCGCATGAGTGCGCGGCCGCGATTTTCGTGGTCCGGCTCGCCGCCGCGCGTGGGTCCTAGATCGTCCGTGCCGTGGTCGTGAATGAAATAGCTTCGAAACAGTCCGTAATAGTCGTCCCGTTCGTAATCGACATCGATGCCCGTCGCCGGTCCGCGTTGGGTGAAATAGTCCATCTTCAGCGTGGCGTCATAACCCTCCGGCGGCTGAATGCCAAGCAGGTTGAACAGGAACCACTGCGTTTCAAAACGTCCGCCAAAATCGCTGTTGTAACCGAATGTGGCCCGGCGAAACGACTGGCGATCTGCCGAAAAACTCCCGGCTGAATAAGGCCAGTACGCAACCGGAGTGCCTTCCAGGTTGAGCGTCGTATCACGTGCGACGTATTTCCCCGCCATGACTCCGACAATGTCTCCGCGTTCGTTGCGCGGTGTGATGTCTTCGAATACGATTTCCCGCGCGCCAATCGCGACATGCGGCGTGTGAAACTCGCTCATGGAGACGTTGGCATTTTCGGCCTGGTAGGTTGTCGTATTGAGTTGGCGTACCTGCTCGGCACGAATGTAGATCGGCAAACCGCGGGAAGGCTCCAGCGCGCGGGTCACGACATCCAGAATCAAAGCGCGGTCATGGGAGAAATCGTAAAATAGTCGATCGGCGCGAATCATCCGATCGCCGCGCGTCAGCACCACGTCCCCCTCCAGGTACACCGCCTGAACCCACTCCTCGACGGCCTGCTGTTCACTCTTGCCGTCGTCATTGAGTTTGGGTTCATCCTGGGGATCAACCATTTGCGTGGTCGACTCCACATTGGGGTCCTTCTTTTTCTTCGATTTATCGCGGCTGTCATCGACAAGGCCGGGAATCGCAGCGCCCACGTTCTCCCCTTGAACATACACAACGGCTGAATCCGCCCTTAATTCGAGATAATCGCCGCTTTGAGCAGGCGATCCCTGCGACAAATAAACATTTCCGTAGGTGACGACAACAGATTGACCATTGTGCTGCTCATGGAAGAGCTGCTCGGCGCGATAGGAAACCTTCTTGCGGGGTTTGGGCTGTGCAAGGAGCAGTTGTTCGATCGATGGCGAGACGAGCACCGGCGTATCGGAACGCTCAGGCGATTCCGCGGGAACCGCATCCAGCATTTTGCGGGCGATAGCGGCTTCGCCATACAAATCACTCGAATCATTTCTGCGCGGGCTTTGACTGTCGATATTCAAAAGCAAGTTGCCGAAAGTGCGAAGAGTAATGAGCAGCGCGTGCCCGGTTTCGACCGTTCCGGTGGGCTGGGTCACTTCGGCGTCCTGCCACAGAAAAATCTCGGCATCGAGATAACGGCGGTCATTCCAATTCTTGTATTGAAACCAAATCACCGCATCGCGACTTTGCAACTTGTGCGGGCCTAGTCGTCCGTTAAAGCTGCCCAGCACCTCGATGATTTGTCCGCCGTTCTCGCCCTTGCCCAGATAAGCAAATTTACCGTAGAGCTCGAGGTTGAAATCTCCAATGCCGGGCGGCAGGAGCGGTTCGATGGGCGGGGCGTCCGCGGGCGTTGTGGATTCGGCCGGTTGTGCGAATGCGGGGCTGGCGATGAATGCCAGGCCGATCGCCAAGATGCACGGTACAATCCTTCGCATCCGCTCAAGTTTCTCCCTGATAAATCGAATGGCCTCTTGCGATCCGAACAAAGTCGCCGAACCGGGCCGATTGATGGGTGGCGATTATATGTGGGTGTATAAGTGTGTCAAAACAGGCATGAACTGTGTTAGGAAAACCGGCAAATACTGCGGTGTAACCTTCATCAGACGTATTCAGGGTTGCTGGCGGAAAATGGCAGCTTCCGGCTGATGGGAACTCAATCAGGTCCCATCCGCCGGGCGCTGCCTCGTGATTTTCTTATTCTTGCCTGCAGGCGAATGTCGCCTTTTTTCTCTTAGTTCAAGAACGCTTCCACGAAAGGCTGCGCGTCGCGCGCATCAAGGAAGCCATCCTGATTGATATCTGCTCGAAGCATATGTTCGGGAACGACATCCTGCCCAAGCAGCACAGCCGCAAACTGATTGACGTCGTTCATATCTAGGTCTCCGTCGCCGTCGATGTCTCCCGCGGGCAGCGCGCCGGACAGGGTTACGATGGCGGGAAAACTGCTCACTGAACCGCAGGGGCTGGTGACGGCGCAGTCATAGCGACCTGCGGTGGCGACTGAGGCCGTAAAGAGATACCCCGTGAAGTCGGCACCGGGGATACAGACGCCGTTGCGGTTCCATTGGAATGTGAGTGGACCATCGCCCTCGACAGTGATGTTCAAATAAACCTGGGCCCCGTTCGCGACGGACTGCGACTGTGGCCGCGTGACAACGCGTGGCGGAATCATGCCGGACCCCGGCTCGCAGCTCGGCAGCGACTGAATGAACAGGTTGTCGAAAAGCGTGTCGGTCGATGCGTTGTCAAAAAGGGCGATCTTGCCGGCGGGGTAATCTGGCGTGACCAGCGTCGTCGTCGGCGTCGTGGCGTCGTTGATATACGCGGTGTAGGTGTTTCCGCGCACATCGACACGCATGTGAACGGTATCGCCCTCATTGTAGAGCCCTTGTACAACTCCCTCGGGCGCGCTGTAGCCGTTGCCATTCCATCGTGTCCAGAAGACGTCGCCCGTGTTGTATGGCGGCAGATCACCCAGACTCAGGAGCACTCCGCTCGGCTGGAATCCCGTCAGCGCCGAGCGCAGCCAGACGCCAGTGTTGCCGGTGAAGCCGACGTATGTTGCCCGCACCACATCAAACTCCACGGAGAAATCCGTCATCGGCAGCATGAATGAGCTGTACGTGGCCGGATTCAGATTCGGCGCGCCAGCCGAGTAGCCGCCGCCGGCGATGGTCCACGATCCCCGCTCGCCCAACCAGCGCGGATTCGGCCCGCTATCAAACGTGTCCAATACTGGTGGCGCCTGCAACGTCACTTCGTTGCTGAAGACGTCGTTGGTCGGATTCGTAACCGTCACGCGGTAGGTTCCCGAGTCGATCACATTCGTTGAATTTATCGTCAATGTGTCGCTGGTCGTTCCGCTATAGCGACCTCCGTCGTACAGCACGTCCCAGTTCGATCCATTGAACCGTTGCCACTGGTACTCGAGCAACGGTTCGCCAATGGCGGCCACGTGCAGTTTTGAAGTGCCGCAACCCGCGACGATCTGATCAACCGGCTGCGAGATGATTCGCGCCACTGGCGCAGTCGTAAACATGACATCGATGCCCGCACTCGCCTTGACTGCGGCCCCAACGTTGAACGCGACCGGCTCCGGTGCAAAACTAAGGCCCGGCCGCCCAAGCGCTCCATAGCCCCAGTAGCCGCATGTCCAGATGACTCCATCCATATCCACGAACAAGCTGTTGTAGTAGCCACCATCAAGCGACCGCGCACGTTGCGGATTTGCCGGTCGCACGGGAACCGCGCTGTTGCCCGGAAGAGTTGTGCGTCCAAGTTGCCCGAAGCCGTCGTAACCCCATGTCCACGGCGTTCGATCCGATTGGAGGGCGAGGCTATGCAACGCGCCGGCCTTGACGCTGATGACGTCTGTGAGGCCGGGCACCTGCCCGAAGGTGTTGCGATTGTTGAATGTCCCATCGCCAAGCTGGCCAGAGGCGTTGTTACCGCAGCACCAGACAGTGCCGTCTGAACGCCGGGCAATAATGTGCGACCACCCACACTCCACTTCGACGACATCTGTCAATCCCGGCACCAGTTGGGGTGACGTGTACCAGCTTCCTGTTACACCCAGACCCAACTCACCATAACCGTTGTATCCCCAAGTCCATAACCGGCCATCTGCGGTCACGGCGGCGGCGCTGTACCCGCCCATGGAAATCGCGACCACGCAGGAAAGCCCCGGAACTTGAGCCGGTTCGAGCCGGCCCGGGCTCATTGGGTCACCAATTTGGCCGTAGTAGTTGCCTCCCCATGTCCACACTTTGCCATCGGCATCCAGCGCCATCGATGTCTCATAGCCGCCTGCCGAAATCGCGACAATGTTCGATAGCCCGTTGACCGTCACAGGTGTGGCACTTTGATTGGCTGTGCCGTCGCCAAGGTAGGCCGCACCCCAGCTTCGAACCGTGCCGTCCGCAAGCAACGCAAGCGAATTCCAATAGCCAGCCGACACATCCACGACATTGTCTAGGTTCGCCACTTCCGCCGGGTTTGCGTCGGTGTCCGGCTGCGTCGTCCCGCGCCCCAGCGCGCCGAATGTGTTACGTCCCCAGCCCATGAGGTGATGACCGCCACCGGTCCCGCCGAAGACATACACCGGCATCGCCGGCGACCACTGCACCTGCGTGCCGTCGCACAGCGAAATCTTCAGTGTATAAGTCCCTGCATCAGTGAGCGCGGCCGCGCTGATATTTAACGTGTCCGTGAAGCAGCCTGTGCGCGTCGCCGATTCGAGAAGGGGAATTCCGTTGCGGTGCCATTGCATCTTCAGCGACCACGGCGAACCGTTCGTATCCACGTGCAGACTGAGCGGCTGCCCGACCTTCGCAACATCACAAGAGCTGGTGCCGTAGATTTCGATGGGCGGCGTCGGCAGAATACTGCCGTAAACGGGAGCAACAGCAGTGGCCGTGGCTTTGATATCGTGTGCCTTTTGTGGAAACCGGGTCCAGAATGCCTGCAGAAAGCTCATCATCACCGTCGGGTGTGATTCGCGAACCACCGCGAAGATATCGCCGGGCAACATGTCGAGCGCATCTTGCGGACAGGCATAGGGCGGGCCGGCCGGAAGTTCCGGCGCGGGGTCTTCGATGTCCCGCAACATCATTCCGACAAACCCCTCAGTGATCCAGGCGAAAGGGGCATGGGAAGTGCCATCGCAGCAATTCTGGGCTGACTCCAGAATGTAACGTGTGTCCCGGTTCATTCCCTCCATTTGTGTCCAGGGCACAATGCCATAACGCGCCCGCCAACTTCGCACCATGACTGAGCCAAGCCAGTCAGGAAATCCTCGTTCCACGCATCGCCTGCATTCTCCTGGCACCATACGCAATGGCCGTCGTTGTCGCACGATTCTCCGCCGCAAGTCGAGCTGTTGTCGTCGTCGCAGTATCCGTTGCAGTAGTCACCCGAGCCATTGGCGTCCCACTCATAGAGGAGGTGGTGGCCCCATTCGTGAGTCTGCGTCGCTTCGTTCCATTGTTCGCTCGGCTGGATGTATATCTCTTCGAAGAAGCGAATGTACTCCGTATCACTTTCAGGCCATTGGACGTCAACGTGATCGATGTAGGATCCGTCGTTCTCCTGCACGAATCGATGCGCCCGTGTGATTGTGTTGTGAATATGAATTGCGGGATACTCGGCGGGGTCGGCCGGAAGAACAGTGCCAAAGTCAATGTCATGCCCGGTGTAGTCGGGATAATACTGCGAACTCTCCGTACTCCAGTTGTAATCTTCTTCGAGAATGTCCTCCCCATCCTGCACATTGACGATGTCTGTATCGCACTCGATGTAGAGGTAGATGTCCGGATCGTCGCAGCCCGAAATGTCGCAATCATCCCAGCAGACCGTTACGTCAAATGAGCCGTCCTCGTTTGTCAGCCCGCGGAATATCTCTTCATCGATGATGTCGTCATCCATGATCGAGAATTCGATTCGATCGGCGCCCACCAGTGCCGGCGCGACGTCCGGCGCCACATCGGGCGCAATATCTCCGGGGTCATTCGTGTCCCCGTCGCCGTTGGCATCCACGCCCGGATCGTCGTAGTCCCCGTCTCCATTGTTGTCGGCCCCGGGATCGTCGAAGTCGCCGTCGCCATTGTTGTCCACGCCCGGGCGGTAGTATGCAAACCGCCCGCGAAAGTGAATGAGTTGGTCCTCGCATGAGCCACGCGGCGCGCCATCATCAATGCCTCCAACCGGCATCGGCTGCGGATAAGGCAGTTCATTGGACGGAATGACGATCGTTGGCCGTGCCTTGCCTCGACGGGCGAAACGCTCAGGACTGAGATTCAACCGCTTGGTTCGAACGCGACCGTCGAATGCAACTCGAATCTCAAGAGATTTGCTGGAATCGATGCACTCAACTTGGAACGGAACGTTCAATTGCCCGCCCTGATCCAGCTTTGTGTTCGGCGGCAGTTTTACTGAAGTCGGTGCCCAGCCGTCACCCCTCAAGTCAATGGAATCAATTTCGCCGACGTCAGACGCGGTGATTTCGAGCGTGCCCGAGTATTTCTCGCCTGACTTCGCCGCGACAGTCGTTTCCTTCGGCATGCGAATCTTTACACCGGTTCGATCGTCGGCTCTTGCGATGGCCGATGGTAGGACCGACGCGAGAATGATCAACCCATGAAGCACGGCGACGAGCTTGCGAGATGTCAATAGTTGAAGGTTCATCAATCTCTCCTGTTTTCCGTTTACGCGTGTTAGCCTTCTGTTGACACTCTGGAAAAGGCGAACGGACGGGATGTCTCGATGCTTCCAGTTGAGAGTGACCGGTTGTCTAGCTCAGGTGAAACAGATGGCTTATTACAATCAGCGGGAATGCCGTTCGGCGCTCCCTGCAATTCAGTAGCAGAATTTGATTGCAATTGGCTGTTAGGTGGCTTCCGGGTGGAACCGTGATGACTGTGTGATCCAAATACGAGTTTTCGTTCTGCTGTCAGTTTGCAGGCCTGCCGGTTGAAATGGCAGTAAGATATTTCAAAGTAAGCACTTATGTCTTGTCGAGCTTCAATCATGCGACCCCATCGTGGGTCTGACATGCCCTACTCTTGCGTGCGCTTGAAAGCTAATTAACTTGGAAATGAGAGATTCGCGCAGGATTTGCCGGGATATGCACCTGCACATTAGCCTTGGGTTTTGAGTTAATGCGTTAGCGGTCCGCTCCGATAAGGCAGTTGCTGGTGGAAGATCGTTTGTGGGATTTCCGGTCCGCGCGGCAAAAGGAGCCTTTCCGCACGGGAGGTTAGTTTGCTCATGAATCAGTTGTCAAAGCTCATCATGGTATCCGCCGTCATCGCCAGTGTGCCTTTGGTGGCGGGCTGCGCGACCCCGACGCCCGATGCGATCAAGCAGGTCTCCCTTGCGGAGCAGGACTATCGCAGACAGAACTTTCAGGATGCAGAAGCCAAGCTAAACCGCTTCATCAAGCAGTATCCGAATGCGCCGGAGTCAGCCGAGGCATATTATCTTCGCTCGCTTTGCGGCGCGCGGCGGTCCAACAAGGTAATGGCCGAGGCGGATGCGCGACAGTGCATCAAGCTGGCCAAGGACAAGCAGCTTGCCGCAAATGCACATGCCACGATTGCGACACTCTGCTTCGAGGCCAACCGCGATTCCAACGCAATCGAGCACTTTTCGGCGGCACTCGCGGTTCTGCCGGACAAACCACCGGCCGATCTGCTGAGATTCAGATATGCCACTTGTCTTCAACGCGAAGGCCGCTGGAGCGAATCGCGGACTCAGTATATTGCTGTCTGCACTAAATTCCCCGGCAGCGATATCGCCTCACTTGCGAAGCGCATGCAGGATTGGCCGCACGACTCTTTTGCCATCCAGTGCGGCGCGTTTCGTGAGAAAAATCCGCCGGCACACTTGAGAGTAAGCTGAAAACGGACGGACTGAAGCCGTGGGTCGAACCGAAGTCCCGAAGCGGTGAAGTGCTTTATACAGTGTATGCAGGCAGTTTTACCACATATGCCCAGGCGCGTGACGCATTGCCGCGCGTGCAGCGAAGTGCACCGGGCGCGCATATTGTGCCGTAGCGTTGACATAAGCACAGCTGCCGCCGGTGCGGTGGTTTGCAATCGAGAATCCGAAATACGAGTCAGCACCATGTTGTTTTTTGGAGCTGTGCGACAGGAGAGCCAAGGATGGCCATGCTTCGAAGTTTGATGCAATTCTCAGTCATTTCATGGGTCTTGCTCGTATGTGCAGGCGGCTGCTCACGAACGGATCATTGGATCCCGGATAGTCCGCCGGCCCAACCGTCAGAATTCTATCAGCCGGCCTCCCTGCAAACGGCCATTCCCGAACAGCTTGTCGAGTACCGCGCATTTCGTCTCAGCCCCGGCGATGTCGTGGAGATTATCTACTCGGTTAGAAACGAAATCTCCGACGAACCCTATCAACTGAAAATCGAAGACCGGGTTCGTTTGGTCTTTCCCTATCAGAAACAATTCGATCAGGAGGTTACGGTGGGGGGTGACGGCAACATTCGCTGTTTGCTGATTGGCGGAATCCGAGCCGCGGGCTACACCGCTTCGGATCTCGAACTGCAGCTTAAGGAGCGATACAAGGCTCACCTGAAGGAACCGGAACTGACGGTTTTGGTCGGTGCCGCAAATGTGAAAATCGACGAATTGAAGAAAGCCATCACAACGGCCCCGCGCGGTCAATCGCGGCTCGTGCCCATCAAGCCGGATGGCACGATTGATCTGCCCTATGTTGGCGAGTGCTTTATCGCCGGCAAGACGGTGCAGGAATCAAAGGAGTTTCTCGACAAGAAATACATGGAAGTCGATCTGCCGGAGGTCGCGGTCACCGTTCAATCGCTGGAATTCGCACCCAAGCACATTTTTGTGGGCGGTGAAGTCAATTCGCCCGGAATGATCTCCGCACCGGCCCCGGTCACGCTGGTTCAAGCCCTGTTTCAGCTTGGCGGCACAAATTCCCGGGCCGATGCGCGTAACATCTTGCTGGTGCGAAGGAAATATCAACCGATTCCGGAAGCGATTTTGTTTGACCTTGAATCGGTGCTGACTCCATCGAAAAGGGCGGGCGCCAAATTCCGACAGGATATCTTTCTGGAGGATGGTGATATCATTTACGTGCCCCCAACCGAACTTGCCAAAAGCAACGATTGGATCGATCAGGTCTTCACGCGGGGTATTCGAGCCGTCATGCCCTACAGCGCGGAAATCGGCCTCGATTTTGGTTACCAGATTCGCCAGGCCCCGATTTCAATTCACAGGTAAGCTTGTAACCATCTGTCATTCATAAAATTGTAGCGGAAACCATGCCCGGACGTCTGGTCCGGGCGTTTTCGTTGCGATACATTCCAGCCTGAAGCGTGTTTCAATGGCAATCGGCACAACTTTCCCCGCGAATTCCGCCGATTGATTACAATGAACACAACAGGCGGATGGATGCATGAAAGAAAACACGACGGGTCGAACCTTGCGCGATTTCACCAGAGTTCTATTTCAACGATGGATGCTCCTTGTCCTGATCGTTGGCGTCGGCACGGCCGGCACATGGGCGTTCTGTCGATTCTGGCTTCCGCAGCAATACCGCAGCAAAATCAGCCTGATCATTAGCAAACCGGCAACTGCGAATAAAGACTCGGAAAGGGCGAAAACTGAACATAATCTTGCGTTTCAAATTCGCGCCCAACAACAGATCGTCATGTCCGATTTGGTTCTTGCACGCCAAAGTCATCGCTGAAGACAACAAGCTTCGAGATGCTTGGTTGGCGATGAGTGAGCCCAAACTCAGCATTGAAAGCAAGGAAGCCGTTGACCGGCGAAACACCAAGGTAGATGCCTTCCTGAAGGGACCGGTCGAGGAGCGCGTCAGGAAACTCCTCACCGAAGACCCCGCACAATTCGATGATTTTCGAAATCATGTTCAAATGCAAATGCCGGGCGGGGACAATGCCACTGCTGCAGAAACATTTACTTTGATCGTCGATCGGCCGGCCGTGAAAGGCGAAGCCGAATCCTACAAGAATGCGAAACATGCCGCCCAGGTCCTGGCGGACATGTACATTGTTCGCTTCCAGGAATTGCAGCTGGAGCTAAGCGAGCCGGCCGTGCGGGTGTTGGAAGGCGTCATCGCTGATTACGAGAAGTATGTGAAGGAAAAAGCCGGCGAATACGAGGATTTCGTCAAGGCCAATCCCGGCGACATCGGGATGCTTGAACAGCTTATGAAGGGTTCCGACGATCGGAATGATCAAAACCTGCTGTCCAAGGTGCGCGAAAACGATGCATCGCTCAGCATGGATCACGCCCGCGACAAGGCTATTTATGAAGTGCTCGTGAAGGTGCTTCCGGCCAAGGCGCTGGAGCCGAACGGGGTCGAATTACTTTCAGCGGTGGAGGTCAAAACGGCCATTGCCGACACCCCGGCGGAGTTTCTCCAGAATGATGCAAGCTCCGTCGAAATCCAAAAGCAACTGGCAAAGCTGACCGCACAAAAAGCCAAACTAGAAACCCAGTTTACACCCCAGAGTCGCGAGATGCGGAATGTGACCGCCGAAATTGAACGCTCGATGCGGCAGGTTTTGGAGCAGATTGTGGGTCGCACACGAAGTCTTCGCGCGACCCTTGAGGCAAGAGAACATCAACTCGCGATGAATCGCGAGTTACTCAAGAAGACCGAGCAGGAACAAAATGAGATTCATCGAAAACTGGTCAGTTACTCGCGCTTGAAAAACGACTACCAGGTCGCCGAAAGCCACCTGGCCGAGCTTCGGCGGGAACACCGAGACGCGATTTCCAATACGCTTCAGGCCCGCGAGGCCGTCACCATTCGGAAACTGAGTGAGGCCTCAACGCCGAACCGCGATCATCCGGTCAGTCCCCGGATTTGGTTTTTGCCTCGAATCGCGTTTGCCGCAACTGTCCTTTTGGGATTATTAATTGCCTTCTTTCTCGATCGATTCGACCATACATTCCGGTCCGCACGGGACGCGGAACGCTACATCGGTCTGCCGGTTTTGGGGTCCATTAAGAAGCAGCGCGATGGTTTGGTCGCTGCGTAGCGACTTCTATCTTCGAAAAAAGCAGCAAAAATCGCCGGGCTTTCCTTTTTGGCCCGGTTCACTCACAATCCACGGCATGCCAAATGCCGATAATCTATGGCATGCCGACCGTTCGTTGCAATTTCGGCCAGAGTTCCCGTCGTGCCTGACAGCCCGCAACATGGAGCCTTCGATCACGACGAAGACGAATTTGCTGCGCCCCCTGAGCCGGAGCAAATCTGGCCGCCTCCCGATCCGGCCGCAAAGGTACCAAATCCCCAGATTCGCAAGAGCGAGGTTTCGTTCAGTGGCGATCCAGAGCTTGCCTGGGAAGATGAGACTGACAAGATCGAAGAGGCAATCAACGAGATTCGCCATCTCGACGACACAGGTGAAGCTGATCAGGTCGAAACCGAATCGGAGTTGGATGACGAAATCGACGACGAATTTGAGGTGCTGGCCGTCCCTTCGCCTCAGGCAAATGTCGGGCACATTGTCGCCGGCACCGCCCCAGTCATCTTCAAGCCCACCAAAGGCCCGCCGCTCAAATCGCGCGAAGGGGACACAGCACAGCGGGGACCAAGGTCTTTTCGTCGAGTGAATGAAGCTGCCGAGGGCGAAATCGCTCAACTGTGGAATAACGTGTTCTTCTCCGGCGAGCGCGCGGCCCCCCGGTCGGTTATTGTCACCGCGTCGCGGCGCGGCGACGGCGCGACTCAGATTGCCAGTTCGCTCGCCATGATCGGCGCTGAAGCAAATCCCGATTTGCGCATTGTCCTCGTCGATCTAAATCTGCGCAGTCCAGACGTGGCCTCGGTGCTCGGCCTTCGCAACGAACCCGGCATGACAGACATTCTCGATGGCCGCGCCACGCTTGAACAAGCCCTGCAGACCATTCAGCTTTCCGGCGGCTGCTCATTGAATGTGATAGTCGCGGGCCGCGCGGCCGCACATCCGTTGAGTCTGATCAAGAGCCGGCAAATGCAGGCGCTCGTTGCCAGCATTCGCGAACAATTCGATCATTCGATTATCGATGTCGCCTCGTCCGACGCCTATCCCGATGCGCAAGTCATCGGAACGATTGTCGATGGCGCCTTGCTTGTTGTCAGCGGCGGCAGTACGCCGCGCGAGACGGTGGCCGATGCGAAGAAAAGGCTCGATCTCGCACGGGTGCGGAGCCTCGGCCTCGTGCTGAACCAACGCAATGACCCGATCCCCGAGTTGCTCTACAAAATGGCATAGCGGCTTCAAATACCGGACTCATTTTGCCGGGAAATGAACGCAAGAATCGATGCCGGCGTAAAAATCGGCAGCCCGATGTCGAACGTCGCCGAAAAGATAAACATGTCTTCCGACGCCATGCCCCCCGACAAATCCCGAAGTTCGCAAATACGGCATTCGCGTGCGTTCCGATCGACGGGCCTTGAACAATCGATGGGCACGTATCTGCCCGCGACAATCGCTTTTCGATTGCTGAATTTCGGGCGCATTCTCCTGTTGACCTGGGGATGACACGCGGGCAGATGGGCCTGCTCAACATGCTTCTCACGGTCAGTGTTTTTATTCCTGATGAGCTTTGGATTGAACGATGCCATTCTCCGATTTGTGCCGCACCACGAACAGCGGGGAACGCTGGCCGCCTTCGTTCGTCGTTCGTTCCTGCTTGTCGCCGGAATCGGATGTGGATCGTTCCTGTTGATGCTTCTGTTTGCCCGACCGCTGGGCCGCCTGCTGTTCATGGAATGGACCACCGACTCCGAGGCCATCGATGATGCGGGTTCACTCATGGCGCTGTCGGCCATGGCCATCGGCTTGTCCATCTTTTACTTCTATCTGCTTGCGGTTTTTCGCGGTCTTCGCATGTTCGGCGCGCTGTCGAGGCTGGAAATTTCCCACGCTGTTTTTTTCCTTGTTGGAGCGATCGCGATGATCTTGACCAATCACCTCACCGCGTACGCGATCGCGGTGAATTTCATTATTTCAATATTCCTTCCAGTTTTGTATTACGGCGGAAAGCTCACGGGCATTCTTCGGGGATGGCCGGGGCAGTCTGCACCGATGCAGGAGGCCGCATGGGAATTCAGGCTTCTTCGCTACAGCCTTTGGACGATGCTGGCAGGTGTCGCTTGGCAGGCACTCCAGTATTATTCGACATGGTACCTGAACAAGACCCATGGAGCCGAATCGGTTGCCGTTTTTGGCACGGTGCAGAAGCTGGCACAGCTTGTGCTCATCGGCGCTGTCGCCGTGTCGACCGTCGCGATGACCACGGTGACAAAAACATGGGAGTCGTTGGGGCGCATCGCCGCTGAAAGGCAGCTCTCGCTCGCATTTCGCGGAACGGGAATTGCGCTCTTTTTCGTTTGCGCAATGCTCGCGTTGTTTCGCAACGTCGTGATGATGGCATTCCGGGGAGATTACGCGGCCGGGGCGGAATCGCTCCCATTACAATTGCTTTTCAGTCTGCTGGCCGGCTATCTGGCGTTTCTACCGGGTTACTTGAATCTGCGGGAAAAAACGCGGCATGCCTTCTGGGCCTGGGCCGTGGGCATCGGCTCCAATGTTCTTCTGGCCTATTGGCTGACAGGAGCCAGAGGACGGCCGGTGACGCAGTCGGATGCGTGGCAATCGGCGGAACGGTGGTTAAGCCTTGTGATTGTGCCTTCGTTTTCAGATGCACTGGGCCTGCACGGGGCTGCGTGGTGCGCGGCCGTCGCCATGCTGATTGCAACAATGGTCTGCACGTTGCTAGTGCGGGCCGAAGGTGTCGCCGTCGACCGGGGAATGATCGTCGTGCTTGTCGCATCGCTGCTGTTGGTCACACGTCCGTGGATTCTGGCCGGCGGCACATGCCTCTTGTTACTTGCGGCGTTGCGGACGAATCTCGTCTTTAGTTCGGACGAGCGTTCACGCATTTCCCGCTATGCGATTGAAGCAGGGCGGCATATTCCGTTCATACACCTGATCGGAATTCTGCCATCCGATACGCAGGACCCGCGAAAACCCTAAGCGATCGACTCGCATCATTCTCCATCGCCGTGCAAAACGGCATCAGGTTCCAATCAACGCTGTGACAAAATCGGCATTGTCCAATTCGAGGTCGCCATTGCCGAAGTCCGCACAGGCCGGATTCTCGCCCGCTTCCGGCGACGCGCCCAGCTTCGCACGCGTATAGCCGGCGATGTCCAGTGCATCCAAAACGCCGTCGACATTGACATCGCCGACAAGAATGCAAGGCTGCGGACACGGATTCGGTGAACATTCCGTGTCGTCTCCAAGATAATTGCCTTCGCTCGCATTACATGCTGTTTCAGTCGTGATGTCGCAAACGCCCGTATCAAGGCAGCAGCCGCCCGTTACGATCGCCAGGGTGGACAGACTCGCTGTCGGCCCGAATCCCGATTCGATGCCGACGCCGATACGGGCTTTTATCGCGAAAGTGTATTCCACGTCTGGGTGCATGCCGCTCAGCGTCGTCACACCCCATGTCGCCTGCGTTTGCCACGCTTCAAGGGAATCCGGCGTTCCCGCGGCTGTCACGTACTGGCCCTCCCAATTGGCGTCAATCGGGTTTGTGGCCACACAGCGGATTGCATATTCAGTCGTTCCCGGGTTTCCGTCGACATCGACGGCAACATCCATGCCGGTCTGCGTGGCAGCCGTCAGAATAGGCGCTGCCGGCGTTTCTACCGCTTCGCAGGAATCTGGAATGCCGTTCGAGTTGGCATCGGACGTCGTGGCCGGCACGCGCCCCAGAAGTTTGATCGCGTCGATTTCCTCGTATTCGCCGATCACCAGGGATGTGTCTATCGTGACTCGAAGCCCTTTGACCAGGTAACTTGTTTCCGGCCAGCTAACCGTGAAGTCGGCCAACACGCCCGTGGGCGAGGTGTCGGTTTCGCCTGTGGCCAGCGGCCAGACTTCTACCAGTGAGTCATCGATCTTTACCGCATCCAGCCGTACGACAAAGCCATTGGTGAGATTCTCTAACAACTGCGCCGCTTGCAAAAACGTGCGCCGTGAAGCCGACGGTGACATGCTCCAGGCCTGTGTCTGAATCGGCGGGAGACCATGCCAGAGGACTGTCACCATAATCCGTGACGTTCGGCGCGCCAACGGCCTGCGTTGCAAGGTAACTCGGCGGCAATTCTTCGTACTGACTGCTGAAATCGATCACCGATGCGGCCCACTGGTCCGCATCGAATCCGATTTCGCATATATCGAGCAGGCCGTTCTCATTGCAATCGCTGCACGACGGAGACCCGGTGCATTCCGCCGCCTCCCGCAAATCGGAAATGTTGTTGACGTTGCAGTCGCTTCCGGTGGTGAAGGCGATCGAGGGGCCGAAGACCGTCTCGATGCCGTCGCGGTTTCGGGCCTTTACTTCGAAGACATATTCGGTCTCGAGGTCGAGGTCCAGCAAAACGGCATTGCCCCAGGTGCTGTCGGATCGCCATACCTCGGATGCGCCGGCATTGCCGGTTGACCCGACGTACTGGTTCGTCCAAGACGCGTCCGGCGGATTGGTCGAGCTGCACCGAATCGCGAATTCGGTATCACCCGCGTTGAAGAGCGGCGGCATGTTGCCGGGCGTGACATCCAAGACGGCCGTTGTCAGCGGATAGAAGCCGACCAGCGGTTGTCCCGGCGGCAACGCGAGTGTCGCCAGCGAGGCATCCGGACCGAGCGGTGTGATAAAGGTTGCCGATGCGTTGCGCGCTTTGACGGCAAAGGTGTATCGCACGTTGGGGCTGAGCAGCGTGACCGTGATCGGAGCGCCGGCGATCTGCCAGTCTTCCGCGGCCGATTGCGCGCCGGTGGCATGAATCACGAACTTGTTTTGCCATGTGAGATCGGTCGGCTGCGTGCCGGTGCATTGAATCGCATATTGCACCGCCGCGGAGTTGCCGTTGGAGGAAATCGTAAGTTGCATTGAATCGACCGCCGGATTCGAAAGCACCGACGCGCCCGGCGCATTGATAATTCCGGTGGTCAGGCTGGAGGTTCCGCCAAATGGCGTCTCCTGCAGCGAGGGATTTCTCGCCTTCACGTGGAAGGTGTATTGCGTTCCAGGCAACAGATTGTTGATCGTGATCGATGCACCGGCGGTCTGCCAGTGCTCCACCGGACCCGGCAGGCCAGTGCCATGATTGACATATTGATTGATCCAATTGGAATCACTTGGCGACGAACTGCTGCATTGAATCGCATATTCCGTGGCCGGCAGATTGTTGTTGGTGTTCAAGGTCAGCACCATCGACACATCGGTTGCATTGCTGAGGATCGGCGCACCGGGAACAATCAAATCAGTAGTCGTGACGTTGATCGACGATGTGAAGGCGGTTTCGACGCCGGCCCGGTTGCGGGCCTTGACCCGCAAAGTGTATTGCGTTGCCGGTTGCAGTCCCGTAATAGTGCGCGTCGTGCTGGTGGTGTTGGAGGTCCATTCGTTGGAACCGGTACCGACCGGATCGCCCTGGCCGTTCTTTACTTCAAAGAACAAGCCCGATTGAAGGCTGTTGAGCGCGGTAAAGGTACCCTGGGCTGTCGCGTCGAATCGATCGCCGGCCAGATTGCCGGATGTTACACCGCCGGGCGATTCAATGGCGGTGTAGGCTGCGGACGGAACCGAGTAAGTCGTCTCATTGGGCGTCGGCGTGTTGTCGCGCGTCTTGACGCGGAAAGTCCACGGCGAATTGGGCACCGGTCCCGGACCGATCCAGACGTTTGTGTTGATCCAGCCGCTGTCGGTCGGCGTGCCGTTGGTTCGCTGGAAGAAATACTGCACCGGACCGGCCGGGTCCGTGGAAATTGTCGCTTCCATGTAGAGTTCGGCCTGCGGATTTGAAGGATTCGGAGTCGGCACGACCAGGAAGCTCGCGGGATTGGGCGAGGGCGGCGTGATGTCACCCGGATCGATGAAGACGTTGTCGATGAAGAAATCGTCCTGGCCCGTCGTGCTGGTTGAAATTCCGCGAAATCTCAGACGGAAGAACGGGTGCTTGGCATCTTCCGGCAATGGGAACGAAGCAAGCTGGAATGGATCGGTGTCGGCGCCGGCGCCGGGATGCTGGGCCAGCAGTGTCCACGCGTTGACGTTATTCAAATACTCGACGAACAGGTCTTCGCCGTTCTCGGGAGAATCGGCGCTGCCCGTTCTCTGCCAATAGTAAGAGATGGTCGCATTGTTGGAGACTGTCAGATTGATCGGAACGGTCGTGATCGAATCGCTCTGATCGATATTCAAAGAGTTGGGCGCGCTCGGCTCGTTATTGCCCAATGTGTTGATCTGGGCACCGCTGACGATGCCCCATTTTGTCGTGTCGATTGTTGTCGTCGGGAAATCGTCGAAGAAGGGCGGCGTATATGTTCCGGAAGTTGCCAGGCACGTCCGCGAGTCCCGGTGTGAAGTAATCTGATTGATCGACGACGAGCTGAAAACATTGGTGCAGGTAATGGACGATCGCATCGTCGTTGTACAAGGGTCGCAGTGCGTTCCGCCCCACAAGTGTCCGTTTTCGTGAGCATGAAGATCGGTCGCACATCCCAGCGAACCACAACAATCGGATTGCGCGTAGCTATAAGCCTGATTTGTGCAGACGACGCCGATGTTAAACGCCGTGCCAATGACGGAACCATCGATTTCCTTGTCGGAAAAAAGCTGCGTGATATCGCGGGGGATCTGTGGAAGCACCGAATTCCAGTGGTTGCGCACCTGGCTGACCAGCGTGCCGGGGTCGGTGCTGGTGTAGGGGTCCGCGGCATCGGAAGTTCGAATCACCAGCGCCGTCACAACGTGGGTGATATCCACATCGCGTTCATATTCCACGTTCATCGTGTTAATGACCAGTTGGGTTCGATTCTGAACCGACGTCGTTGACGAGCCCCAGAAAGTGTAAAACTCAAAATCGGCGTCGAGCGCCAGTTCGGCAAAGCACAGCCCGGTCCCACAGGCTGAACCGCGCGGCAGCCCGTCGCCGCCTCCCAAATTCAAATTGGACGCCACACCGTTTGTTGAGCAGGTTCCGTTCGAAGGGATAATGTTGTCGTTGCGATAGACCACGTGGATCGAGGGATCAACCACCGCAATTTTCGAGGCAACTGGCTCGATCCAAAACTGTCGTCCGTCAGAAAGCGACAGCGTACCGGCAAAGCCGGTCTCCAACAGCGAACCGGCCACGATGCTGTCAGGATATTCGAGCACGAACCCGCGAAGCGTTCGCGAGGGCGCGGGCTGTTCTTCGATGAGTTCGCCCGATTCCACTTGGATATAAAGTTTGTAGGAAGGCGAAAGAATCGACTCGGGCTCGGCCAGCACGGTGACCACCTCACCGTCAATCGGCAGTGCCAGCTCGATGCCATTCTCGGGCGTATCGGGAAGGTCAAGCGAAATCAGCGAAGATGCGCTCAGGCCGAATGCAGCATTCACTTGCGACGCCAGCGCCGAGGATTCGTTCCCGACGTCGTCGCTGTCGGTTGCTTGCACCGGAGCCAGTTGGGCGAAAGTTTGCGTATTCGCCAATGTGGCGAGCAAGAGGGCGGACAGTGTTGATAAAATGAAACGACGGTACGACGGGTTGATTCGAATCAACGTCCCACTCCTTAAATAACGGCCAGTACTCTCGATCGAAAACTCGGGTGTCGCGGCCATCCCATGGGACCGGACTGTTTGCAATCGGCTTACATTCGGATGGAATTCGGCGACCTTGAGCCAAAGATCGCCTATGCGAAGCGCCGGCGCGGATACAGGTTTGTACATATCCGATCGGCAAACGCGGAACCCGGTGCCACGATGGCAATGAGCCCACCTTTGACATGACTGTAGCGGTTATGGGGACTTAAAGTCAATGCGGAACACTCCTTAGGCTTGAATAACACCATAGCGTCCGATGATCTTTTGCGATATTCTTACACGTCCGAAACGTGCGGAAATTGGGATCGATGGTACTTCTTTTCGATTGAACCGAAAATCGGACCGCGACACTCCGGATGTGGCGTCGCCGCAACCGGGCTAATTTGGCCCGACCATGTATTCATGCAAGTAGCGCAGCGTCTCTTCCTGGTCCTGTAGCTCGCGGGCCAGAATATCGCCGCTGGAGATGATTCCGAGCAGCTTACCGTCCTCGACAACGGGCAGGTGTCGCATTTTGTTTTTCGTCATGGCCGAGCGGCAGGATTCCAGCGTTGTATCGCGCGTGCATATCGCGATGCGGCCGGTCATCACGTCGATCACTTTCGTCTTACTCGCATCGCGCTGTTCGGCCACAACGCGGTTCATCAGGTCGCGCTCCGTAAAAATGCCCACGACCACGTCGGCGCTCATCACCACCACGGAGCCGATGTGTTTCTCGTGCATCAGCTTGGCGGCCTCGAGGGCCGACTGATCTTTGTGAACTGTCCAAACCGAAGTGCCTTTGGTTTCCAAGACGTGTCGGACAAGTGACATGACAGGGTCCTCCCGTGCGCTGGCGAACACGAAGTGTCATGCACTATTTTAGAGGAGGTGGGTGTAATTTGGCCAGAGAATTCCGGAAACAATTGGTGCAAAAGCCGCGCCAAAACGCCTGACGCCTCGATGCTCCCGGCCTTTCCGGTCTATTAGTACGGGTTGTGTTTGGTAAATGGATTGAGTGTTATGGGAACGTTAATCAGGTATTTACAGCATCGGCTCTTCACTTGAAACGTTGATTGGGAGTCGCCTTTTGAAAGACATGGACAAGAATAAACGGGGCCGCCCACCTTGTGAACGGCCCCGCAAAATTATCAGCGTTGTTGCTTTGGGTCAGCTAGCCTTCTTGACGCAGCAGCTCTTGCCCTTGGCATCGGACGCAATTGTGTCTGAATTCGCATCCGCGCTCTTCATGCGATCGGCACAGCAGCAGCTACAGCCTTTGTCGCAGCAGTTGGGGCAGTCGTCGCACTTCGAGCCGCAGTCGCGGCAATTGCAAACATCGCCGCACACTGCAGCACAGTTGGCGCCGCAGCAGCAGTCCGCCGTCATATTCGAATGGTTGGAGGGAACGACGGCATAACCAGTCACGGCCAATCCGCCGACAATCAACAAAGCTGCAAGTAATCGCTTCATGGCGATTTTCCTTTCATCAATGATCGGGTCTTACCCAGATGTGAAACTTCTATTCATTCACAGCCAATCCCGGCTTCTGCATGAAAATGCGGTTGCCGCGACGACAGTGAATCGAAATATGAACAAAGCAAGTTTAAGAAAGTGGACAGGGAATCGCGGCGATGGCGCGCGAAAGCCGCGCGGCCATGCGTCAATTGAGCCAGATGCAGAGAATGGGACGCCGCGTGGCATCATCGAGCGCCACAGCCGGTGATTCAGGAAACGCTGCCAACGGCGGGTCTAATAAAGTGGAAAGTGCAAAGGCCGACACGGTGGCAAGAAAAAGTGTCGAGAAATTCGTGACCAACCGCGACCGGGTTGGTTGTTCGAAAGGCTGCTGGGACATGGGTGCCCTGCAGCAGGCGCAGGCTTCCATAAGTTGACAGGCAGATCTCCCGGGTGGCGCCTCGCGTTTCGAAGTTGCCGAACAGCAAGACCGGGACGAATGGGCTGATTTCGAATTTGTATTCTGGGAGGGCTTGGAATTGCAGCAAGGGCAACGCTTGCTCGTAGTACTCTCATCGCCGCAGCCGACACAGGACCGGCATCCGAGACTGATGGCTGGTGTCACCAGCAAATTGACAACGACGATGATTCGAATGAGAAGCATCACATCCATATCATACATGCGCATTTTGGGAAACACAAATATTCACAGGGGTGCCTGTCAAAAAACACTTGGCAGCCTGTGGAAAATCCGGGGAGCGAACGCGCGCCCTGCGATCGTGGCGGATAAGCAAACCGGGCATCTTCTGCGTATTCACCAAAGCAAACTTCGCGATTAGAATCGTTGCGAATCGGTTTGATGCATCCTTGATTACCCGCGCGAACGGATATCGTGCGCGCCAACATCGATCTTATGCCCAAGCGTACCGACATTCATACGATTCTTCTCATCGGTTCCGGACCCATCGTCATTGGCCAGGGTTGCGAATTCGACTACAGCGGAACGCAGGCATGCAAGGCCCTGCGCAGCGAGGGTTACCGCGTCGTCCTGCTCAACTCAAACCCCGCGACGATCATGACCGATCCGGAATTCGCCGATCGCACGTACATCGAGCCGATCACGCCGGAGTTCATCGAAAAAATCCTCGAACTTGAAGAAGCACGCGGCACGCCGATCGACGCGCTTCTTCCCACCATGGGCGGGCAGACGGCATTAAACTGCGCGATGGAATCGGCCGAGCGCGGCATTCTTGAAAAACACGGCGTCAAACTCATCGGCGCGTCCTGCCAAGCCATCGCCAAAGCTGAAGACCGGTCCCAGTTTCGCGATGCGATGATCAAAATCGGCCTCGACATGCCCGTCAGCGGCACCGCGCACTCGATGGAAGAAGCTCGATCCTTGCTCGACAAGGTCGGGCTGCCGTGCTGCATTCGTCCGGCCTACACCCTCGGTGGGGAAGGTGGCGGCTTCTGTCGCACGATGGAGGAATTCGAGACCATCGCCGCGCGCGGCCTCAAGCGTTCTCGCATCAGCGAGATTCTTGTCGAGGAAAGCCTCTACGGCTGGAAGGAATATGAGCTGGAGGTCATTCGCGACTGCAACGACAATGTCATCATCATTTGCTCCATCGAGAATATCGACCCGATGGGCATTCACACCGGCGATTCCATCACCGTCGCGCCGGCGCAAACGCTGACCGACCGCGAATACCAGCAGATGCGCGATTCCGCCAAGGCCATTATGCGCGAGATCGGCGTCGACACCGGCGGAAGCAACGTGCAGTTCGCGGTGAATCCGCAAACAGGGCGGCAGGTCGTCATTGAAATGAACCCGCGCGTCTCCCGCTCCAGTGCCCTGGCCAGTAAAGCGACTGGCTATCCGATTGCGAAGGTCGCCGCAAAACTGGCGGTCGGCTACACACTCGACGAAATCCCGAACGACATCACCCGCGACACGCCGGCCAGCTTTGAACCGGTGATCGACTATTGCGTGGTAAAAATGCCGCGCTGGACGTTCGAAAAATTCCCCGACGCCGACGAGACGCTGACGACCCACATGAAAAGCGTCGGCGAGGCCATGGCCATTGGTCGCACATTCAAGGAAGCATTCCAAAAGTGCATTCGCAGCATGGAAATCCAGCGCGCGGGCTATGGACTCGACAAGAACGACCGATGGCTGGCGGCGGCCCACCAGCGTCACGCCAATGGCGATACGACTGCATACGACGCCGTTGACGCACCAAGCCAGAAATCGCAGGCCCCAGGTTTGCTGCTTGGCAGCCGCCAAGGCGAGGCTCCGCCCGACACCGAGGAATCGAGCGCGACGCACTGGCCGATTGCCGATGGCGTGCTGCGCTCGAAGCTCGAGCGGCCATCGCAGGGCAGGCCTTATTACATTCGCTACGCATTCAAGCTGGGCTGGACGGTCGAACAGGTGCAGGAATTGACCGGCATCGATCCGTGGTTTCTCGATCAAATGAAAGAGCTGGTCGAATTCGAAAAAGAACTGCTGTCCGGCGCGCCGAAAATTCGCGCCGCATTTGATGCGGGCGATGCCGGAAGTATGACACTCGTGCATCGCGCGAAGCTGCTCGGCTACAGCGATGCCCAGCTCGTGCATGCCCTGCAGATTCCGGCGACCCTGCTTCGGCAGCAGGAGGGGCGGGATGTTAACACGTGTTTCAAGCTGGTCGACACCTGTGCAGCGGAATTCGAAGCGGCAACGCCGTATTACTACTCGACCAACGAAACACCCTTTTCCTGTGTGGTCGACGGGAAACTAACTTCCGCGGTGGAGGACGAGCTGCGCATCGACACCGAGCCTCACGTCATCGTTATTGGCGGCGGGCCCAACCGCATCGGCCAAGGCATCGAATTCGATTATTGCTGCGTGCATGCCTCGGATGCGGCACGAGCCCTCGGCTTCAAAACGGTGATGATCAACTCCAATCCCGAAACAGTCAGCACCGACTATGACACGAGCGACGTGTTGTTTTTCGAGCCGCTCACGGCCGAGGATGTCCTGCGCGTCATTCGCGCGGTCCAGTCGCGCACGACGCTGCGCGGCGTCATTATTCAATTCGGCGGCCAGACGCCCCTCAATCTCGGCGAGCATCTGCAGGCCGCGGGCGTGCCGATACTCGGCACGCCGCCGGAGTCGATCGACCTTGCCGAGGATCGCCGGGCGTTCAGCCGCATTCTCGGCGAATTGGGATTGAAGCAGCCGCCCAGTGCCATCGCCGCGACAGTTGACGAGGCCCGGAAAATTGCCGGCGAATTGGGCTATCCCGTTCTCATTCGGCCCAGCTATGTGCTCGGCGGCCGCGCGATGGAAATGTGCAACAACGATGGCGATCTCGTGCGCTATGCCGCCGCGGCCTTCGAAGCCAGCGACCGCCTTTCGAATGTCGAGGGCCGTCAAAGCGTGCAGGTGGACAAGTTCATTCTCGATGCCATGGAAATCGATGTCGATGCCGTCGCCGATTTTCGCAGGCAGGACGATCCGCGGGGAGTGCGTCGTTTGCGGCGTGATGGAACACATCGAGGAGGCCGGCATCCACAGCGGCGACAGCACTTGCGCTTTGCCCCCGCACAGCCTGTCGGCCGCTCTGCTCGCGGAAGTCGAGCGACAAACACGGCTCATGGCCCGGCGGCTCGGCGTTTGCGGTTTGATGAATGTGCAGTTCGCCATTGCCGGCGAAACGGTTTATGTGCTGGAGGTCAATCCGCGTGCCTCGCGAACGGCGCCCTTTGTCAGCAAGGCGACGGGCGTGCCCTGGGCGAAGGTCGCGACGCAGGTGATGCTCGGCCGCAATCTTCGGGATGTGCTGTGGGAAATGGGCGTCGGCCGTTCGCCGCGCCCGCTCATGCAGGCGATCAAGGCGCCCGGTCTTTCCCTTCAGCAAGTTTCCCGGCGTGGACGTGGTGCTCGGTCCCGAGATGCGCAGCACCGGCGAAGTCATGGGGGCGGACGCCACCTTCGGCCTGGCCTTCGCAAAAGCCGCGATTGCCACCGGGCTGTCACTGCCCATGTTCGGCAACGCCCTGGTCAGCGTCAACGATCCGGACAAGCCCCGCGTCATTCCCATTGCCCGCGAACTGCGCGCTCTCGGGTTCAAGCTCTTTTCGACGATCGGCACGCACGTCGCGCTAAAGGCGGCCGGCATCGATTCGGTCGTCGTTTCGAAACAGGCCGGCAGCGCGCAGACGCCGCTGGCCGCCCAGCCGGCGCGGGAGTCGTTCCTGCTCGATCTCATCAACCACGGCGTGCTCGATCTGCTCATCAATACGCCGGTGCACTATGGCCCGGCCTGGGAGGAGGGGCGCTGGCGCGCCGCGGCGACCGCCAAACGAATTCCCCTGATTACAACACTGGCCGGCGCGCGAGCGGCCGTGGAGGCGATCAAGGCGCTGCGGGCGCAGTCCGGCGGTTCGGGAACGCTGGCGGTTCGGGCATTGCAGGATTATGCGGTCGGTGTCGTTTGAGTCTGAGGAATTGAACTGTGTCGGAATCTTCCAAAAATAAGCCATGCCATCTCGCGCTGGAAGACGGCTCCCTCTTCGCCGGTCAATCCTTCGGCGCTGAGGGCACCTCCGCCGGCGAGGTCGTCTTCAACACAGCTCTCACAGGATATCAGGAAATCCTCACGGATCCTTCATACTGCGGCCAGATCGTCACCATGACCGCGCCGCTCATCGGCAACTATGGCGTGAATGTCGAGGACATCGAGTCCAACAAGACTTATCTCTCCGGCTTCGTCGTCAAGGAGCCCGCCCGCCGCGTCAGCAACCACCGTTCCAGCGGCGACCTCGGCTCTTACCTAGTCGGCCGGCGTGGTCGGCATCAGCCACATCGACACCCGCGCTCTCACCCGGCGGCTGCGCGTCGCCGGTGCGATGCGCGGCGTCTTGTCGACGGAACACTCCGATCCCGGTGTACTGGTTGCACTGGCCAGGAAGTCCGATGCGATGTCCGGCCGCAATCTCGTCGCCGAAGTCGCCCCGCAGCGCGACCGCGTCTGGAACGAGGGCCGCGGCCTCACCAGGCGCGTGATCGCCGTCGATTGCGGCATCAAGCACAACATCCTTCGAATGCTTGCCGAGTCCGGCGCCGCGGTCACGGTCATGCCGCCAAACACATCGGCCGGGGCCATACTCGAGCGCCAGCCCCATGGCATTCTCATCGGCAACGGTCCGGGCGACCCGGCGGCCGTCACCGGCGTGATCGCCATGCTTCGAGAGTTGATCGGCCGCGTGCCGATCTTCGGCATCTGCCTCGGCCATCAACTGCTCGCCCTGGCGCTCGGGGCCGAAACCTACAAGCTCAAGTTCGGCCACCACGGCGCATATCATGCGGTCTTGAACAACGAAACCGGCCGCGTGGAGATCACCAGCCAGAACCACGGTTTCGCGGTCGACGAGAAGAGCCTCGAAAAGATCGGCGGCCGGCCCACGCACATCAATTTGTATGACCGAAGCCTGGAGGGGTTCGAGCACCGTGATAAGCGTTTGTTCGCAGTGCAGTATCACCCCGAATCCGCCCCCGGCCCGCATGATTCCCGGTATTTGTTTGAGCGGTTTGCCGGTCAAATGTGAAAAAAAAGGGCGGGGGAGGCTTGGAACCGGCGGCGTGAGGGGGTTCCAAAATAAGTTCGGCCGATAGAGCGAAGCGGTCGGCCGCGTTGAGGGCAAACCTTACGAGCAAGCACCGGAGCGGTCACGACGGGGTGAAGCGAATGGAGGATGAGTTGCCGTTACGGATAGAGTTGCTAATCGTTGGTGAGTAGCTGCGAAATGAACGCGGTCATGTCTTCGGGGGTCAGGCCGGGAAGCCCGTCCATCTCTGCACATCCGCAAAGGTTGCCTTCACCGAGCATGCAGTCGGTAAATGGCTGAATGTCGGCTCCGTTGACCTCGCCGTCATGATTCACGTCCCCGGGTTGACAGAATTCTTCCCATGAGGCTTGAATTCTTGGAGCAAGCTCAGCTTGAACTACTGGATTATTTAATTCCAAACAGACTGACTGCCCTATGCCTATGCCATTAGTTTTTGCAATTAAAAGATGCGTTAATTCTCCTGTGGCATTATACCATGGCGCTCCAGACGAGAAATTTAAACCCTGTACGTTCAACGCAATACCGAGAGAATTACCTCCATTAAAATCCATATAATCATATAAACTATCTGGATAACTTGTTGATACGTTCCAAGGAATCCTCGGTGCATACCCCGCCATAGCATCGCCAACACTAAGCTGCTCACCTGTAGAAGGGTCCCCAAAGTTACCTCGATCAACCATGGTAAGAACCTGCCCTATCGAGGTGCTATTAAATTTGACCGGCTCAGTAAACCCCGGAATCGGTTCCGCCAGCCAATAAAAGCCGAGATCCACCGTATTGGGGTTCCCATATACATAAGTAGGAAACCGCTCCCAAGAGACAATGGGAATTCTTAAAGCATTTGGATCATTATGATTCGCTCCAAAGACGACTTCATTTAGTACAGCGAGCGCGCCTGGAGCAGGTGTAAAGTGCCCTGCGCCAATTACTAAAGTTGGAGCAACCGCAACGCACGAAGCGAATCTTGGACCTGCACTGGTGGTGGCTTTCACCGCCGCCGCCTGCCAATACATGGGGTCGTTAGCGAGAGCAGTGGACTGAGGATAGAGGCTCATAGATTTGAGAGCGGCGGCGTCAGCGGAGGATTCTTTACCTAATCCGAAGATGGAAGCGAGAGAGGGACCCGCGACGGAGGCAAGAGACATGGCAATAGCAGTGGTCTTAGTAAGAAGGAATTTGATGCCATGTGCGTTGCACCCTTATTGATACGCTCGTATTTTGTTGCCGGCTGGTCGATAGGCCGTGGGTTGTGGGCCCTTCAACTGCACGAGGGCCATACCCGAAAAGCGGCCACTTTCAGACGGGCGTCGCCACGTCTTGGCACCTTGGTTCGAGAGCCGGCAGCGGTTCCTTTCCCAGGAGAGAGCCCCGGCCCAAGCCGTGGCCGTATTGTACGCTTTTCTGAGACCGCAAAGCAATCGCGGTCTGGGCGGGTGGGCGGGTCGTCCCCCTCACCGAACAGGTATTCACCCTATCCATTTGCGGACGCATAAAAGTGCCTGGATGTGCTATGTTCGCCCCGCGAAGCACACCGCTTCGCGGTCGTTAGGATTCGCAAACGCGAACCGCCTGACACCTCATCAAAGGCCTTCTTCACTCGGTAAACTTGGCTCACCACCAAGCTAAGAGTGCGGTCTTATCAACCGCATTTGAAGAAGGCCCGTAGAGCCGGATGCCACGAGAGTGGCTTGTCCGGTTCGAGGGAGGCTCTGTGGAGTAATCCCGATTATTCGGAGTAATCCCATAGTTCTATCCCATGATTCTGCGTGGCCCGGTGGTGAAGCCGGGCGACCGGGACAAACCCTTTCGCCGAAAGGCGACGGGGCTGGAGTAGTTGAAGCGGGTGAGGCCACTTATGGCCAAATCCCCCCGCGGGGTTCGGGGCAAAGCTCGTAAGAGCAAATCGGGTGCAAATCTCTTTTACTTCTTAACGCGGGATCATTCTTCGTCCGAATCGTCCTTCACCGCCAGTGTCGGCACATTGTCCCGCCCCAGTAGCGTGAACGTCCCCCGATGGGCCGCGGTCCACTGTTCGAACCAGCTTTCATCCGCCGGCGCTGTCGCCCGAATGAGATTGATGCTCACCTGCTGCGAGCCCAGCGATTCGCTGAATCGCTCCAGCGTCGCCCGGTTCAAATCGCCCTCGATGAACAACCACACCGTGGTCGGCTGAAAGGCCAGCGTCGATCGCAACAGCGCGTCCGTCATCGCCTCGCGCGTCGGCCGGCTGGATCGTGCCATGTCATAGGCACGCACCTTCTGTTCGCTCGTGGCCGCCTCCATGGTCAGCCCGCCGGGCCACGTCTCGATGCCGTTGTCTGTCGCCGCGACGATGGCAAACCGCTGCGTGGCGCCGAGCGACTGTATCTGCTGAACAAGCTGATCGATCAGGGCGAAATGATCGCCGCCGCCGCCCATGGGCGAGGCCAGCGCAAAGACCACCCGCTGCGCGCCGAAGCTCATTGGAACCATGAGCAATTTCGGTTCGCCGGCCGGTGGAATCATCAATTCCTGCCGCCCGAAGTGTGTGCCGCCCATCGACGCTTCGACGACGATCGACTTGCCGGTTTCCGTGGGATCGAATTCCGCAAGCACGGGCGATGCGCCAAAGTCCTTGCCCGCGATGATGACGCGCCCGTCCGGCGGATCGGTATAGACATTGACCCGGGCCAGCGTGGTCGCCAGCGCAAGCGAAGCCTGCATGGCCTCGCCGCCGCCTTGCTCCGGCACTTTCACATGAATGCGGGCATTGTCATGGCCGTCCAACGTCGCCGCGATCTCGATGGTTTTCCCGAGCTGAGACGGATCCAATTCAATTTCCAACGGCGATGTGCCGCACGCCCGCCCATCGATGCGAATCGTCGCGCTCGGCGGATCCGTCGTCACGGCGAGCATTTGCCCGGCCGGCGTCATGTCGATGCTCAGCGCGAGCGAATCGTTCTGATTGGGCGCTTCAATATCCTGGGTCACGTCGGCAAAGCCGGCGTGCCGCACCGTTAAGCTCTGCTGCTTGGATGGATCCATCATGATGGACAGGGGGCTGACACCGCGAAGCTCGCCATCGATCAGCACCTGTGCATCGGGCGGATTCGTCGCGACGGTCAATTCATAAGGCATGCGCATCAGCGCAACGCGGGCATCAGGCGCACCGAGAAAAGCCGAAACCGGCTGCTTCATCCCATGGTGCCCCTCAGCCGAAATTTCGATCATCTGCGTGTCCAGATCGCCGGCCGGCAGGGTCATGGCAATGCGGCCGAAAGAATCCGCCGGGCCGATTTCCTGCCCGTCAAGTTTCACGCTGGCGAAGGGCGGCGTCACCGTGAGCGACAACTGCGTCGTCTCAACGCGTCGCTGCACGAGGGGAAGCTGCTCATCCGTTTTGTAGTAATTCAGGAAGTAATACGCCACGCCCAGTGTCAGCATGAGGCCTACGGTTGTGCCGATCAGCAGATCGACCCTTCGTCGGCGATTCCGGGGTGCAGGCTCGACCACAAACGGCGGCGTCGGCGGCTGGAAACTCCGCTTCGGAGGTTGAACAGGCGCCGATTCAAGTGCCTCAACCACATCCGCGATCTCAGTTTTATTGTGGGCGCTCCCGGTCGTGCCTTGCGCCTTGGTCATTGCCGCGAGCGCGGCCGCCGCAAAGCGATCTTCGCGCTCCTCAGCCGACTTCGCGGGTGCAACGGTTTTGGCGGCAGGTGGCTTGGCGGGCATCGACGGTCCTTTCAAAGGCGCCCGCGTCGTTACCGGTGTGGCCGTCATGGACTTCGGCGTTTTGGGCGCGGGGATACTCGGGCCAAGCAGCGATTTCGATTCCTCGCTAATCTCCGATGCGATCGGCGGTTTGATTGGAATGGTTGGCTGGTTTGTGGACGATTGCGATTGGAATGCGGTAGTGGGGGTACTCTTGACGTCGGGTTTAGGTAAATCGTGTTTCTTGTCGGTGGCTGTTTCGATTCTTGGTTTGGAGGCGGCTTGCGTCGTCTTGGATGCTTCGTTGCCGCCATTCTTCGTCGATGAAGGCTCCAGTCCGCGCAATTCCTGCGCATTGTCTGACGCGGCTACAAGGGGAGGAGCAATTTCGGGGGCCTTGAAGCGCGGTTTGATCGGCGCAAGGAAATCATCGTCATCGTCCAGCAGGGTTTTGCCGGAGATCAATTGATCGGCCCGCAGCGGTTGGATCAACCCGCGCAGGGTCGACCGGCACGAGAGGCAAACGCCCTCAATGATCGAGACCGCGTCATCGGTCTCCAACCCACGGCCGCAACGTTCGCAAAGCAGCGAATTCGCCACTGGTTTCAAACCCTCCATGGTTTGATGAGTTTCTATAACGGTCTGGCGTCATGCCGGTCAGCCTCAGCGTATCCGCACACCGCGCAGAACGACGCCCACACCGTTTACATCGACTTAGGGCGTCCCATAACTGTAGCATACCCCGATTGTTACCCCCATTTCACGCAAAATCTTCGGTTGATTTTGCGATCAAAACGCACTGTGCCAGGGACAACCGCCGCTTCGAATCAACGGCTCCCGTCTTCGAGATGATCCGCAGATGACCGTTGACACTGGGAAGCTGAAGTCCGAACATGAAAAGCGGGTGGAATTCGAGGCGTTCCTCTATTCCCGTTCATTGACAAAGCTCGATCCTCTCACCTGACCAGACCGTTCAAGGGCAAACCATGGCGCATTTGATTGTGCGATACTCCAATGGCAATCGATGCCGCCACGACCTGTCCAAACCCGAAGTCGTCATCGGGCGCGACGCTTCGTGCGACTTGTCCTTAGAGGACGCCATTACGTCACGCTTTCATGCCAAGGTCTCCCAACGGGCCGACAAGTCGATTTGGATTCAGGATCTCAACAGTAAGAATGGCATTACGGTAAACGAACAAAACGTCGCCGGTGTCGCCCTGAATCACGGAGATCGCATCGGCATCGGCAACTGCGTTATCACGCTGCTGACCGAAGACCAGCCCGTCGTCGTCCTTCAGGACGCGGCGACGGACACCCTGGTCGGCGCCACCTCGGCATGGAAGGCCGACCCTCATGCCGAACTTTCCCAACGACGGCTCAAGTCGCTCTACGAATTGAATGAGCGGTTGGCAGGCCGATTCGACCGCGACGACCTGCTTCGCGAACTCTTAAGCGTTTGCATTGAGCAACTGCGCTTCGAGCGCGCCGGGATCGCCCTATGGGAGGCCCGGACCAAACACCTTCAGTGGATCAAGCTCATCAACGTCGGTTCGGACCAGTACGGCGAATTTCGAATCAGCCGCAGTGTCGTCGATCGGGCGACCCACCTTGCCGAACGCATCCTCATCAACGACACCGGTTCCGGCGATGTCGACCCCACGCAAAGCATGATTTCAAACAACATCCGAAGTGCCATGTGCGTGCCCATGGATTACCTGCAGGAGGTTCACGGCGTCATCTACGGCGACCGCATCACTTCCAGCGGCGGCTACACCAAGGAAGACATCGATTTCTTCGGCGCGCTCGGCCGTCTCGGCGCGCTGGGCCTTGCCAACGTGCAGTTGGTCGAGGAAATCAAGAGCCGCCAGCAGGTCGAAGCACAGCTTCGCACCGCCCGCGAGATTCAGGCCAACTTGTTTCCCCCGGGTCCTCTGCGACTCGAAGGCGTTCGCATCGACGCTCTGAACGATCCCGGCCAGCGCGTGTCGGGCGACTATTACGATTACTTCGTGCGGGAAGACGGGCTGATCGGCGTTATCATCGCCGATGTTGCCGGAAAAGGCCTGCCGGCTGCGCTGCTCATGGCGAATCTGCAGTCGGCCGTGCGGCTCATCATGGACAGCGAAACCGACGTGACCAAGCTAACGCGGCAACTCAACAAATTCATCTGTCACAACATCGGCGACTCGCGGTTCATCACGGGCATATTCGGTCTGTTGGACGCCAAGGCCCGGCAACTGGTCTATTGCAACGCCGGTCACCTTCCGCCGTATGTCATCGAACGGCGGCAGTCGGTGCGCCGAATCGAAATAGAGCCGGCCCTGCCGCTCGGCATCGACGCCAATTTCGAATACAAGGCCGCCATATTGGACTTGCCCGCCTCCCCATCCATGCTGGTCGCCTTCACCGACGGCGTTACCGAGGCCGAAGACGAGCAGGGCGTCCAATTCACCGAATCACGCGTCGGCCCCACCCTGGAGGCAAACCTGAAACAGCCGTCCGACGAACTGGTCACGCGCATTCGACGGTCGATCAAGCAATTCACGCGAAGCCATCCGCAGAACGACGACATCACCCTCGTGGCCATCGAACTGACCTAGCCCCTCGCCATCGTTGGGCCCGGCCGGTGCTGCACTACCGGCTTGGATCCATTCAGCGTTAAACTCCCGACCCAACATGAACCACAAACCCCCCATTCGGAGGACACCATGACCCGCCCGCAAATTGCCGCCACGATCCTCATCGCAGTCTCGCTTTCGGCCTGCGGCTGCGACACCCTCGAACAACTGATCCTTCGCCCGTCGGACAACATCCGCTCGTCCCCATCCGACTTCGGCTACGATGCCGAAAAGCTGGCACTCCCCATGGACGACGGCACGCAAATCAGCATCTGGCATTGCAAGACGACCTCACCCGAGCGCAAGGGCATCCTGCTGGTTGTCCCCGGCAACGACGCCAACAAGGGGCGTTACACCGCGGGCCTGCCGCTCTTCGCCGATTTCGGATGGGACATGGTGCTCATGGATTATCCCGGTTTCGGCGAAAGCACCGGCCAGAAATCTCTGGATGGCCTGATCCACAGCACGTTTGTCGTGGCCGACTACTGCTTCGAGTCGTCCGATGTGGTTGTCGGCTATGGCATCAGCATGGGAGCGCCGGTGCTTATGCGCGTCGCCGCCGAGCGTGATTTCGACGCGGTCATGTTCGAGAGCATTCTCGATCTCTGGGCCGAGGGTTCCGGCATCGCCAAACATTTCTTGGGCGGCCTGCCCGGAGTCACTGATTCGCCACTCACCGGCCTGATCGACCTCATCGCCATCGGCGGCAGCTCGGACGACTGGGACACCAAGCGCTGGGCCGCGCTCGTCGAGGAGCCCAAGCTCTTCATCCACTCGGCCGAGGACAACGTCACCCCCTTCGCCACCATGTGGGAGGTCTACAAGGCGGCGCCCTATCCGAAGCACATCTTCGTCACCGAGGGCGAACACGCCCTGCAGGTCTTCCTCGATCCGGTGCTCTACCGCGAAACCGTCAACGGCTGGCTCGACGGCGTTCTGAATCACGATCCGATTCTGAACGCGGAGTTCCAGGAAATCCTGCGCATCGAAACCCAGACGGCTTTGGACGAACTCGGCCTCTAACGAATCTTGCCCGGATTCAGCGACCCGCGCTGTCGAATTGGCGGGGAGCCATCCATACGGCATTCTCGCTCGAAAACCATGAAACGAGTCGAGGCCATCCGGCCGGAATCAAACAACAAGCCCATGTCCATCAAGCACATCATCCGGATGCTGTGGCAGACCCTGAACGGCTTCTTCGCCAACAACGGCTTCCAGATCGCTGCGGCGCTCTCCTACTATACCCTGCTCTCACTCGCGCCATTGACGCTGGTCGCCCTGGTGATTGCCGGAATCTGGTGGGATCGGGCGGCCGCTTCCGATGCCATGCTCGAAGAAATGAATCGTTTCATGGGCGCCGCCGGCGTCGACGTTCTCAAAACCATCCTGTCGAGCGCCGGTCAGAGCGACAAGACCCTGACTCTCGGCCTCACCAGCCTGGCCACACTGGTCTTCGGCGCTTCGGCCGTTTTTCTCTCGTTGCACGATGCGATGAACTTCATCTGGAAGGTGGAGGCCCGAAAAGGCCGCCGCTTCTCCTTTCTCCGCCGCCGAATCATCTCCACGCTGATGATGGGCATCCTCGGCCTCGTGCTGATCTGCTCGCTTCCTGGCCAGTGCCGCCTTCACGGCAGCACAGGCATTCCTGACCGGGGGTGGGTGGGGGACCTGCTGCCATGGGCGGCGATGAATCAGGGCCTCTCCTGCCTCACCAGCGGCCTGCTCTTCGCGGCCCTTTATAAATTCCTGCCCGATGTGCGGCTTCGTTGGGGCGTTGTGTTCTGGAGCGCGCTGGGCGCCGGGGCTCTTTTTTCGCTCGGTAAATATGTCTTTGGTTCGTACCTCGGAAAATGGGACATCAGCCATGCTTATGGCGCTGCCGGTACGGTCATTGTTTTTCTGATCTGGGTCTATTACTCGGCGCTGATTCTCTATTTCGGGGCCCAGTTCACGCATGCACGAATGATGGCCCTGAACCGGTCGGTGCTCCCCGCGCCGCACGCCAAGTGGAAAAACCCGGTCGCCCACGGCCCGACCGCGGACTAAAACGGAGCGCTGCACAGTCAGTGCCGACTCCGTGACTCTATGCTCGCCGAAATGCACGTCCATGCCGATATCGCGGACCTGACTGAACTTGGTCCGCGCGAAATGGTCGAATTCCGCATGGGGCGATCGTCGTCTCTTGTGCGATTTCGAGTGCCGAAACGTCGGCATTTCGTGTCCTGATTCGCCGATTATCTTCAGTGTCGCGAAATGAAGGCGCGCACCATACTGTTATCCGACTTGTTATTGGATTTGTCCAATAACGATTCGCCCGATGTCGGCCCAGTTATTGCACATCCGAATTCAAACCGCGTGAAAACCGAAATGAGAAGGGGGATTGCGGATTCTTGCACTTGGCAATGTGGATTTTTCACCAAGGCAGGAAGAATCATAACGCTAGATCTTGGTCCCCTGAGAATTGTCGCGACTGTTGTCGTTTGTTACGCGATTGAGAAACGGAATCTGACTTAATAGGTCCTGTATGTTCCGCGCTTTGCTTATTTTGCCTTGTTCGTTACTACAGACCCATGCGGCTGGACATCCGTCTTGTTGCGATCCGATTTCGCAAGCCAACGGCGGTGTTTGGGAAATCGTGTCCGACCCATTTAATACCGCCAATTTTCCACCGCGCTGGTTCTGCGGCAACTGGTCTGATGCGCTCGGGTGGCTGCATGTGTTTTCAGACTTGGGCATTTGGCTGGCCTATTCCGCCATTCCGGCCGCACTGCTCTATTTCTGTTTGAAGCGCAGGCGCGACCTGCCGTTCCAGCCCATTTTCTGGCTCTTTGCTTCATTCATTATTTTGTGCGGCCTTACCCATTTGGTGGAAGCCATCATTTTCTGGGAACCGATCTATCGATTTGCCGGATTGCTTAAGGCCGTCACGGCTTTCGTCTCGTGGTGTACGGTATTCGCATTGTTGCCCATCGTTCCAAAGGCACTGCAATTGAAGTCGCCGGAGGAACTGGAACAGGAAGTGCGCGTCCGAACCGAAGAAACCCGCGCTCACGCCATTCAACTTCAGAAAACAAACACGGAACTTCATGTCGCACGGGCCGCCGCCGAAAGCGCAAATCGCGCCAAAGGAGAGTTTCTTGCCAATATGAGTCATGAAATACGCACACCCATGACGGCCATACTAGGTTATACCGAGCTCATTGGTGATGCATGCGACAGCGGTGCAACGCCCGAATATCGTGCGGAAGTCATTTCTACAGTTCGGCGCAACGGCGAACACTTGCTGACAATTATCAATGACATCCTCGATCTTTCAAAAATCGAGGCCGGACACATGACAATAGAAAGCATGCCCGTCGATCCTTCTGAAGTTGTGGAAGATGTCGTTGCGATGATGCGCGAACGCGCTGCCTCCAAGGGAATCACACTGGAGCGCATCTATGAATCGCGCGTCCCCCGCTCCATTCCGAGCGATCCGGTGCGATTTAAGCAGATTCTGGTCAATTTGGTCGGCAACGCGATCAAATTCACCGATTCTGGCACGGTCTCAATTCGTGTACGTCATGAAAGTAAAAAGGTCGGTGGTTGTGCTCTTCAAATTGCCGTGGAAGACACGGGAATCGGCATGACGCCCGAACAAGTCAGCCGGCTTTGTCGTCCGTTCTCCCAGGCCGATAGCACGATGGCGCGACGATTCGGCGGAACGGGTCTCGGCCTCACCATTTCCAAACAATTGACGGAAATGCTGAGAGGAAGCATTAGCGTAACGAGCGAACTCGGCAAGGGATCCACGTTTATTGTGACATTGGCAGTGCCGGTCACGGACGAGTCAGCGTTTTGGAAACCGGAACTTGAGCGAATGGACGTGACTTCGAGAATCGAAGGCGGTTCATCAACTCTAAAAAGCGAATCCGAAACGGTTTCGCTTTTGGGCGTGCGCGTGCTCCTGGTGGAAGACGGCGAGGACAATCGGCGGCTCATTTCCCATCACCTTCAAAAAGCGGGCGCGGTGGTATCTGTTGTTGAAAACGGTGAGCTCGCCGTTGACGCACTCAAAGTCGGGGTTGCCTCGGCGTCGCTCTTACGCATTCCCGCCTCATTTGACTTGATCATCATGGACATGCAGATGCCTGTGCTCGACGGTTATTCCGCGACCAAACAACTTCGCAAAATGGGTTGCCGCGTGCCGGTCATCGCACTGACAGCGCACGCGATGAGCGACGACCGCGAAAAGTGTCTTCAAGCACGGTGCGATGATTACATAACCAAGCCGATTGACCGTCGAGAACTGATCAAAGTCTGCAGTCATTGGGCCGGGCGCGAGCATAGTCCGCGTGTCGGTGCCATCGCGTAATGCGATCATCGCCTGATCGTATGATCTTGATTGACTGCTCCAATTACCCGTCGTAGCCTTTCCCGCACCGAGTGCCGATCTGATCGCGGTGGCATCGGCCAAATAAGATCGGATGACGTCGGGCTCGATCAGCGGGTGCTATCGAACTGTTTTTGAGGTGGGAGGAATTGCCATATGTCACGGAAGACCATTCTCGTCACCGGCGGAGCAGGCTTCATCGGGTCGCATCTGTGCCTGCGGCTCTTTGATGAGGGCCACCGGGTGATCTGCCTCGACAACTGCTTCACCGGCTCGATCGACAATCTCGGCGAACGATACCGCGAGATGGTGCTGAGCGGCCGGTTCGAATTCGTGCGGCACGATGTGGTCGATCCCATCAAGATCGAGGTTGACCAGATTTATCATCTCGCCTGTCCGGCCAGCCCCGTCCACTACCAGCACAACCCGGTCAAAACGATCAAGACCAATGTGATCGGTACTTACAACATGCTCGGCCTGGCGAAGCGCGCGTTCGGGCGCATGTTTCAGGCCAGCACCAGCGAGGTCTATGGTGATCCGGCGGTGCATCCCCAGCCGGAGGACTATTGGGGCAACGTGAATCCGATCGGCATTCGCAGTTGTTATGACGAAGGCAAACGCGTCGCCGAGACGCTGATGTTCGACTACCACCGCCAGCACAAGCTGGAAATTCGCGTGGCACGCATATTCAATACCTATGGCCCCAACATGGCGGTGAATGATGGACGGGTAATGAGCAATTTTATCTGTCAGGCGCTGCGGGGCGAACCGCTGACCGTCTATGGCGACGGCTCACAGACCCGAAGCTTTTGCTATGTGTCGGATTTGGTCGACGGCTTCGTGCGCCTGATGAACAGCAACGAGACCGGGCCGATCAATCTGGGCAACGACCGCGAACTGACCATGCTGGAATTGGTGAACGCCATTGAAAAGGCCGTCGGCCGGAAACTGGCCGTCACGAATAAGCCGCTGCCTCAGGACGATCCGAAGCAGCGCCAGCCGGATTTGACCAAGGCGCGAACGCTCCTGGGCTATGAGCCGCGCGTGAGCCTTGAGGACGGGATTCGCAGAACGGTGGACTACTTCAAAAAAGCGCTGGCGGTATCGGCATCATGAGTTATTGTTGTTGTCATCATCGTCATTGTCATTGCTGTTGTTGTTGTCATTGTCATTATCGTTGAGATTGTCGTCATTGCCGTTGTCGTCGTTATTGTCGTTGGCGTTGTCGTTCGAGTTGCCGTTGCCGCCGACATTGTCATTTGAATTGTCATTTGTGTTGGAATTGGAGTTGCCGTTGGTGTTGGCATTATCGTTAGCGTTGGCATTGCCATTGCCATTGCCATTGCCATTGATCACGATGTTGATGCTCAGGTCGTCGAGAATCTGCTGCAACTGATCGAGCTGTTCGGCCGTGCAGGCGCCGAGGATCAAGAGAGCCGCTCCCGCCAGTACCGTCGGTATTTTTCTCATTCGTTTCATCGATCGACTCCGTTTCTATTTCAGTTTGCCCGTTGAATGGCATCGTTTTCGCACCCGCCGCCCGCGGCGCAGGCTGCCTCACGACATGCAATAGTCATGCCAGCGTTATGCCATCGCGTGGAAAATCCAATTCGTGATTTCATCGCTCAGAACGCCACTTCTCTTCGAGACTTGAAAGCAGTTCTCGCATATTTGCTGTGCGAGGCCGCACAGGCTGTTTGTGTATGCACATCGCAACCCGGCCTAATGAAAAGCCCGCGACAGGGCGTCGCGGGCTAAGCTTGCTACTAGTATTTTAGCTTTGTCCAAACGCCCCGATCACTTCTTGAATTGATCGTGACAATCGCCGCAGCGCTGGCCGACCAGTTTCAGCGCTTCTTTTGCGGCCGCTTCGTCTTTTTTCTTCAGGGCCTTCGCCAGCGTGGCGCAATCGTCAGACATGGCCTTGGCGAATTTGATGTATTGGGCATCTTCATGTTGGTATTGGTTGATGTTCCCAAGTTCCGTCAGCATCCACGCGGCATCGGCTGCAGGCCGCCACTTCTTGTCGAGCAGTCCCTCTTTCACCTGCTTAAAAAGACCGCCCTGGCATTCCATCTGCTGGTGCACGTCCATAACGGGCTTGAAATCCGGGCGTTTCGCATCAGACTTGGGCTCCGCGTTGGCCATCAAGCCGATGGTCAGAATGGTGGAAAGCCCGAGGACACCAAAGAACGCCTTCACTGCGTTTCGAGACATAAGCTGGATTCCTTTCGGTGTAGAAGTTGAGTCGAGAAGCGAACTTTACAGATCTTGCAACGCCGCCCGTTTCAACTTGCTATTATGGTGCAAACGGCGCAGCTTTTCCAGATGGGCGAATACACACAGCCGGCGCGGTTTGAAATTTGATTTGAGGTACCACGGTGAAAATTGCACTTGCGGTCGATGACCTACGCATGGAATTCAAGGCGGCGTTGGATGCGGCGCGGCGCATGGGCGTGCGGCATGTTGACGTCAGCGCGACTCAGGGACCCGTCTCACGCGGCGAATTGTCCAAGAGCGGGCAGCGTCACTTGGTGCGACACCTGGGCGATCTGGGCCTTTCATTGGACAGTCTTCGGGGTCCGGCCGGTGGACCCGGCTACTGTGACAACGCCGCCGGCGAGCGACGACTTGAGATGATGCGGGGCGTGATTGAGCTGGCCGGCGCGATCGGCGTACCCGTTGTGTCGACGACCTTGGGCGGCGGCGAAATCGACGGCGTACGATTGAAGGAAGCCATGGCACAGATTGCTGATTTTTCGGATCGGTGCGGCGTGACCGTTGCCATCGAAACGTCCGGCATGACGACGGTGGATTTGGAGGCGTTGCTGCGGGAAATGAACTGCCCGCATTTGGCGGCCTGCTGCGATACGGGAGCGATGCTGATACAGGGGAAGACCCGCATCGAATTGCGGACACTTTGTCCGGTCGCGTTCGGCTGGCACGCGTGCGCGATGCAACATGGGGCTCGCGGTGCGCCGGGGCACGAGACGGCGGTGGGGCAGGGGCAGCTCGATCCGTCAGCGTTGCTCGCGGGCTTCGCCGAAGCGGGTTATCAGGGGCCGCTGATCTTAACGCGGCAATCCGGTGACAATCCCGTGGCGGATTTGGCCGCCGCCAAACGGCGATTCGACTCGCTCACGGCCGGTCCAGGCGAAGCATAGAAAAAATGCCGAGATCGAATAGTGCCGAAATTATGGCACTATCAATCGTGCCGCCCATTCGAGCAATTTGAAATTGAGTTGATCTGTTTAACCCGGCCCCAGCGGGGAAGCGAGACCACGGAGCGGCTCCGGTAAATCGTGAATTGCTCTATAAAAAAAGTGGACTCTTGCTCGAAAGTCGGCATTGCTTATCGAGACCAGTTGAGAATTTGAGAAGCAAAAAAAATCGGGGCCAAAGGCCGCGATTTAGTTCGCCAAGATAGAAAGAGCGACAGGCGTGTCATGTTCAACCACGAGTGTTCGGGCCGGAGAGAGGAAGGATCGTGGTCAAACGTGGGCTGACACGCCCATCGCTCTGTCTACCTTCGCCTGATTGTAGTCTTCATTTTCCCGCTGTCAGCTAAGGAAATTTCGTATTCTCAAATTCGCGAAGATGCCGCGAAATTCAGGCAAAACGCGCGATAGCCGTGCTTCAAAAGCGCGCATAATCACACACTTGGTGTACGATTGTGTAATTCAACACAATCCTTCCACCCGAAGGTGCGGTAACACAAAGCGAACAAACTTATTTAGTTTTCAATTGGATTCGAGCGAATGCGTTCAATCAGGCGCGAATCTTCAACGTTGTGTTGATCGGCTGGTGGCGACGGTACCAAAGACCGCTTTGCCGTTCATAATTCGACCGAGTCGCGGCAGGAAGCCGCAAATGATCGAAAACGCTATTCTCTCTTGAATCCTATTCCCACTACTCGATTCGACGACGCTTTCGCCGCCGAATGCCGATCAGAGCTATGCTCCGATTAGGAGGTTGATCATCTCAGAAACATCGGATTCGTCAAGGGCGCCAAATGGAAAAACTAGGTCAGCACATTCAAAAAGACTGGCGTCTCCGAGATAGGCTTCCACGAAGCCCTCAATATCGGCACCGTCGATGTTTCCGTCCAGATTGAAATCGCCCTTCGGCGCTGCACTTCCCGATACCGGGCTGCCCGGTTCTCCTTCACCGCAATCGCCGTTGGCGGTCACCCAATAGAAATACGAAAGCGCAGGGTCGCCCGAACCATCCCGCGCGGCGGGCGTGGTGCTGGTTCCAATGATATCCGCCGAGTTAAAATCGGTTAGGGTGTTTCTGCGAATGACATAATCAACAGCGCCCGAAGTCGGATTCCAGGCAAGATCGACCGCGCCGCAGACCGTATCAAGGGTCGCATCGAGGCCGGTAACAATTCCCGGCGCATCGGCCGCACTGCCGGTCGCCGGATCGCTGGGGCTGCCTTCGCCGCATTCATTTTCTGCGGAGACCCAATAGGTGTAGGTTGTCGAAGGGTCGCCGGTCGTGTCGCTGAAAGTCAGGATTGCGACGTTGCCCAGCACCATTGACGTATTGAAATCGTTGGTCGTATTGCGGCGAACGACATACTGGTCCGCGCCGGTGGCGGCTGTCCAGTTCAAATCCACGGCATCGCAAACAGAATCGACCGTAGCCGTCAAATTATCGACGGCATCAGGAAGGGTGTCGGCGAACCCGCTGTCGGACGAACTGAATGTCGAACAGCCGCCGGAGTTGCACGCTCTTATCCAGTAGTAATAAGTGACACCGCTGGATGCCGTCAGGTCGTCATAGGTGAGCGAAACAACATTCGTGTCGATCTGAGCGGCCGTCCCGGAATCGTCGACCGTGTTTCGCCAGACTTCATAATCGTCCGCGCCGGTGCTCGCATTCCAGGAGACCGTCACCTGAGTGCACGATCCGCCATCGGTCGCTGCAACGCCGGAGGGTGCGGGGGGTGGTTGAACTTCATCTTCACATGGCGGACCGTTTGTGACGAACGCGTCGATTGCGGCCTCAATCACGTTTTGTGTTCCAATATCGTTCGCCGTGAATCGAATTCTCATCGTGTTGGACGCGGCAATTTCGGTGCCCACCACAATTGTATCGACACGCCATTGATTCGATGCAGTCGTGTAATTGCGAAGTGATACCCAATTCGATCCGGCAAAGTCAGTGGCCACTTCGACACGCAGGGAATCACCGCCTTGGAGCAGTCCTCCGGTGAAGTCATTCAGCCAGTAACGATAAGTGATGTTGTTTCCGTTTTCCATCGGAAACGCGCGCGACGTCAGCGTTGTCGAACCGTTGTCCACGTCTGAGTTGCTGTTTAGCGGATCGTTATCTGTGAGATAGCATTGGCCGGAGCCGTCGAAGTCAGCGGGCGGGTCGCCGCGATTGAGATTGACCGGCGCGCCGCGCTGCCAGGCACCGTCAAATGTGCCCGAACCCGACGGCGTATTCGTAACGGTCCATCCCTCATCTGCTTCAAAATTGTCGCTGAGCGGCAGCGGAATAAACGCGGTCAACGGCGAAGAAGCGCCGCCGGCCGGGAATGTCACCTGGCCGGTAACGGTTCCGAATGCAGAGACGTAGAATTCAGGATTTGCATCGCAATTTGGCGGCGGAAGCGTTGCGACGAAGTTGTTACCACCGTTCGGCGACAGAGGGACTGATAAAAACGAACCGCCATCGTATCGATAGAACAGATTTGCCGAGTTGGCCTGAATCGATTCGTCGCGAGGATTAATTTCGACGTCGAAATTCGCCGATTGTCCCGCCAGGAGAATTTCCGGCGCACCATTCGGCAGTTGAATCGTCAGCGGCGCGAAGACCGGTGCCGAGATCGTCATGGCCAGCTTGTAAAGCTGCGATTGCGATGGACTGTCGCCCTCATACACCCGCAAAAAGTAGCCGCCCGCATCCTGAAGCGGCACGCCCGTCAGCACCTCATTCGAGCCGGCCGGCGACGCGTTGCCGGATGCCAGGATCGTGACGCCGTTGGGGCCGATGACATCGACATTCAAATTGGCGATGGCCAGCGAATTGACGTTGTTGCCGCTGCAGCACGAGCCGGACTGGCCGGAGCAGGCCTGATCGCTATCGTCGTAGGTCGTACCAATGGGCGTGATCGTGACATTCACCGATGATGGCGTATTCACCTCAAAGAAAAAGTAATCCTGCTCACCGTTGGCATCGATGCTAAGGGTTGAACTATTTGCGAAAGCCGGGGCGGGTGCAGTGCCGACCGTGATGCTGTTGCCGATGACAAAATCGCCCAGATCGGTGGCTTGCACCGGATTGTTGTCCGGCTCAAAGGGGTCGCCATAAAAGCGCTGAGCATTGCGAACGTCGTCATGGAGTGGTCCATTGAAGGCCGTGCTGACGAATGGCTCCATGAGTTTTGTCTGTTGAATCGGGCAAACGTGCAACTGCCCCATGCCGTGACCATGTTCGTGGGCGATGACGTTCCGAATTTTGAGCGAGCTATTCGATGTGTCATTGAAAAAAGTATCGAACGCGTCAAAAACCATGTCGCCATCGGGCGGAAAATTGTTGTAAGCGAGTACACCGCTGTTGCCGTCCAGTGTCTTCGCACCAATCCGCAAATCGGCGCGCACGCCGAGCACGCCCGAATTCTGATTCATCGTCGAACTGTCATCGTTGGGTTCGTACACATACGTGATTCCGGACAGCGAACTCCAACGGGCAAATGTCTGATCAAACAACGGCTTCCAGACTGTCTGACTGCCGTAGATGCCGTTAAGCCATGCGTTCAAACTGTTCGGCCCGGCCGGATAACTAACCCCGGAAATCACCGGAATCGTGACGCCGTCCGCCGGAAAACCATAAGTCAGCGTGATCGGATCACCTTGGGATCCGGTCGAACCCGATGCGGTCGTTCCCCATCGTGTGGTCTGGTTGTACCGGCCGCCGAAGTCATCAACGATATTGAATGCCTGAATCACTTGTTCCGGCGTATCCGGCGCAAAGCACAACATCGCCAGAGGAGACGTCGGGTGCGGTGTATTGAAAATGTCATCCAGTCGGGCGATCAGAACCGACTGTTGATCAGGCGTCAGTGAATCGAGGAGCTGAGGCAGCAAGGCCCTTTCGATCAGATCGACCGTTGCAACGGAAGGTTCCGCTTTCGATGCCATTGGTTCAACGGCGACGTTTTTCTCGTGCTCTACGTGAGCAGCCGATTGGACGCCCCGACCGGCGATGGCTGCAAATCCTGCACATGAAATAACTGCAACGAAAAAAGCGCAGCTTCCAAGCCCACTCTTACCCTGCATGATGTCTCCCTGTTGGCGTACGCCGTCGCGAGCGGTGAGATTAAGTTCCTCGACGACGAATCCGAATTTGCGCCGGCGGTGATGCACGGCGACCTACCCATTCCCATGAAGCACGCCAGTGCAGACGTGCCACCTCATTTACCATAGGGGATACTGTGTTCCCCGATTGATTATTCCCCATGATAGCGGACGGCCGCCAAAAAATCGCCTTTGGAGGCAAAAAAAATCTGCTGGGTCTGATTTGGAATTGCACCGATCCGGTGCAGTTGTCCCCGCGACGGGCGACGCCCATAATCCCCCCGCTGTGATTGTGCGGGATACGATCACGTCCGATCCCGTCTTTTTGGCCCTTGTTGGCAGGATGCGGTCCGCAAAGACCCCCCTTGCCTTGCACGGGCTGTGGGGAAGTTCCGCGCCCATTCTGGCCGCTGCATTGGCCGAGCATCTGAATCGGCCATTGCTTTACCTTTGCGCCCACATCGAACAAGCCGACAACGCCCAAGATGACATGGAAGCGCTATTGGGGCGTGCAGTGGAGCTGTTGCCTGCATGGGAAACTCTGCCGGGAGAAGGCGGCGGGGCGGGCGAGATCGGCATTGAGCGGGCACGGCTTTGTGATGCATTGCGGCATGGACTGTCTGGAATTGTCATCGCGCCGTCACAGGCATTGATGCAACCAGTGCCATCGGTCGGCAATCTCGAAGCGAACACACTGATACTCACGAAGGGTCAACGGCGCGAACCGGAAGAGATCGCGAAATGGCTGGTGGAGCGCGGGTTCACGCGCCTCGATCAAGTCGAGCAGCCCGGCGATTTCGCATTGCGCGGCGGCATACTGGACATTTTCGCATCGGCCGACATCGACCCCGTGCGCCTCGATTTTTTTGGCGACGAGATCGAGTCGATTCGCCAATTCGATTCGGCGACCCAGCGGAGCATTCGCGAATTGCCGGTGACACGCATCACGCGAGCGGGAATGCCCCAAGTAAGTCAACAATCAGCAACCGGAACGACGCGCCATGACGAAACAACCAGCTTCCTGAGTTATTTGCCGGGCGAATGCCTCGTTGTCATTCACGAACCGCTGGATGTAGTTGAAGTTGCGAAAACAGTTCTCGATCGGCTGGGAAACCCGGTGGGCCATTTTCCGATCGAGGCGATTCTGCGCGGAGCGGCAGCCTTCGGGCAATTGCATCTTTCTCGGTTTCCAAGTGCGTCGGTGACGGACGCGGACGCATTTCGCGTAGTCTGCGAGTCATTGCCACAATTCGATGCGAAATCGACGGACGCCGTGCGGCAGATGTTGCAAATGGCCGGCGATGCGCGCGTGCTGGTGAGTTGCGACAACAAGGGCGAGGAAGAGCGCCTTGGCGAGTTGATCGAGCAGGTGGTTCGGGAAACGAATGTCGATCCTGAATTTGCCGACCGTGTGGAAACGTCCATCGGCCTGGTGCATGAGGGGTTTGTCTGGCGAGGGAGCGCTGATAAATCGGTGGGTAAAAGTCGCGCCGACGTCGCCCTCATTCCCCATCATCAACTCTTTCGCCGATACGCCCAAGTCCGACGAATTCGCAAAACGGCGGCCGGTCGTCCGATTGAGTCATTTCTCGATCTGCAGGAAGGCGATTACGTCGTTCACATCGTTCACGGCATCGCGAAATTCGTCGGGATGAAAACGATTCGCAAGGCGGATTCGAAAAAGAGCGAGGAATTCCTCACACTTCGTTTCGCCGAAGACGCAACCATCCATGTCCCCGTTTCGCAGATCGATCTCGTTCAGAAATACATCGGTGCGGGGTATGCGCCCGACACTGTCCGTGCTCGGCGGCTCGCGGTGGAAATCGACCAAGGCCAAAGTTGAGGAGGCACTGAACGACCTTGCGTCTGATTTGTTGCGAATTCAGGCCGAGCGCCAGTCACAGCCGGGCGTTTCATATCCGGAGGACACACACTGGCAGCGGGAATTTGAAAGCGCATTCTTGTACACCGAAACGCCGGATCAATTGACCGCACTGAAAGACATCAAAAGCGATCAACGCCGCGAACGCCCGATGGATCGGCTTCTCTGTGGCGACGTGGGATTCGGCAAGACCGAACTCGCGATGCGGGCGGCCTTCAAGACGGTGGAGTATGGCAAGCAGGTCGCGGTGCTCGTTCCGACGACGGTTTTGGCTGAGCAGCACTACCGCACATTCAAAGAGCGATTGGCGGATTACCCGTTTCGCGTCGAATGTCTGAACCGGTTTCGTTCGCCCAAAGAGCTGCGCGACATCATCGGCGCGGCAAAAAAAGGACAGGTCGACATTCTCATCGGAACCCATCGGCTGCTGTCAAAAGACGTTCACTTTGCCGATCTCGGTCTGGCTGTGGTCGATGAAGAACAGCGCTTCGGCGTGGAGCACAAAGAGCGGCTGAAGCGACTGCGCACCACGGTCGACGTGCTCACCCTGTCGGCCACGCCCATTCCGCGCACGCTCCACATGGCCATGGTCGGCCTGCGCGATATCAGCAGCCTGTCGACGCCACCGATGGATCGCCGCTCCATCACCACCCACGTCTCCCACTGGAATGACGAAATGATCCGCGAATCCATCGCACGCGAGCTCAATCGCGACGGACAGGTCTATTTTGTTCACAACCGCGTGCGCACAATCGATGCCATCGCCGCCAAAGTCGCGACGCTCGCCCCCGATGCCCGCATCATCGTTGGCCATGGCCAAATGGGCGGCGATGAGTTGGAAAATGTGATGCTTCGGTTCATTCGCCACGACGCCGACATTCTCGTCTGCACGACCATCATCGAAGCCGGACTGGATATTCCCAACGCCAACACAATGTTCATCGACCGCGCCGACATGTTCGGCCTGGCCGATCTGCATCAACTGCGCGGGCGGGTGGGTCGCTACAAACATCGGGCCTATTGTCACCTGCTGCTCAGTGCAAAACGCCAGCTCACCGACACCGCGGCACGAAGGCTCAAGGCCATCGAAGAGTTCAGCGATCTCGGCGCCGGCTTTCGAATTGCCATGCGCGATCTTGAGATTCGCGGAGCGGGAAACATTTTGGGGCCGGAGCAATCCGGCAACATCGCTGCCGTCGGCTATGAGCTTTTTTGCCAGCTCCTCGAAAAGCAGGTGAAGCACATGCGCGGCGAGCCGGCCGACGAGCGCGTGGCGGTGCATCTGGAGTTGGACGCCGAAGCGTATATTCCCAAGGCCTATGTTGCCTCCGACCGTCAGCGCATGGATTGCTATCGCCGATTCGTCGCCTGCCGAACGCCGGACGATGTCGAACAATTGGAGCGCGATTTGAAGGATGCGTTCGGCCCATATCCGGAAACGGTCGGCACCATGCTTGCGTTGGCGGAAATTCGCGTTCGGGCCGGCGAGGTGGGCATCGAGTCCATCATCAAGCGCGAGCCGGACCTCATTTTTAGATTCAGCGGTGAAATCAGGAAGTTGGAACCCTACTTCACCGAGTCGGCAGGGCGGGTGAGCATTCCGGATGGAAAAACACTGCATTGGCGGCTGCCGGACCACTATTTTTATGGCGGTACCCTTCTGACCATCTTGCGAAACCTCTTTCGCAAACAGTCCACCCATGTTTTGATTCCCGGCGGGGCGCAAACCGTCTCCCGCTCGGCAGGCCGCAATGTGGCGGTTGGAAAGTCCGCCGAAAATGTAAAACCACCGAAAACAAGGCACAACGGACCGATATCCGCGACGCCAAACGCATACCCGGCCGACGCGCCGATTCACAAGAAGCGTCGTCGCAAACCGGAGCCGTGAGCCATCCCGGCCGATAATGGTCTGCCGTAGAATGTGGGGGGGTTCGCCCAATTCTGAAGAAGTCGGGCTAGGATTGGCCGGTTGAAATGTGTATAGTCTGTATATTGCATTCCCAATGCGCGTTGGGAGAGTCTCCCGGCGCGCCATGCCGAAAAACCACCGCAGAGGGGCTAACCCGAAGAGTCGCCTGTAGTTGCGTGATTCACCGACGCTTGACGGACG
>JADJRI010000014.1 GCA_016712275.1 Planctomycetota bacterium | reverse complement strand
CCTCGGTCGCGATCATCGAGCGAACCGGATCGGACCTGTTTCTATCCTGCTGCGTTTCGTCGCCCAGCAGCGTGTGGCGTTTTGTCTCGCGGGCTCGTTTCATTCCCGCATCGATCGCCGCGTTGCGGGCCATTCGAAACAGCCACGGCCGCCAGCGATCCACATCTTCGAGCGTGCTAATCTGCCGGACGACATGGGTCCACACCTGCTGGACCACATCATCCACAATGGTCGGCCGCCCCAGCGTCGCGTAGACGACATGGCGCACCCAACCTTCGTGGCGGCGAACGAAGGCATCGAGCTCGTTTCGCCCGCCCTGCCTGGCCGCTGCGATAAGGTCGTGATCGCTCTGCTCCACGCTGATGGCCATGGCTGCGCTCACACCATTGATAGACGGGGTTGTAATGGACATTCCTGTCAAGATTATCGGGAAATGGGGGAAAATCATTCGCAAAATGAATCAAGGGGGTGCGGCGGCGACCGCAAGTGCCATAATACGTCAGAATGAAGGGCGAGTAATCGAGAATTCATCGCCCGAATCCTGCCTGGTGGCCTGCGTCAATCGAATTGGCCATGAATGAAGAACCATGATCGAACCCAATTGGACATTGCGACGGGTTGGTTCTATCGATCCAGTACTTCTCGCCCAACTGTGCGACGTGTTGCTCGACTGTGTCGAAGGCGGGGCATCGGTCGGCTTCATGGACCCGATGACCCGCGAACGGGCCGAGGCATTTTGGAATCGCGTCGGGCAAGGGGTTGCCAATGGCGGGCGAGCGCTGCTGGTGGCCGAAGACGCGAACGGCGTGTGCGGCACGGTGCAGTTGGTGTTCGACCTGCCGGAGAATCAGCCGCATCGCGCGGACCTGTGCAAAATGCTGGTGCATCGTCGCGCTCGGCGTCAGGGACTCGGTGCGGCGCTGGTGCAAGCGGCCGAGAAGACGGCGCTGGAATGCGATAAAACGCTTCTGGTGCTCGATGCCGTGACCGATGGCGACGCCGCACGACTGTATGACCGGCTTGGATGGGTGAGCGTCGGTGACATTCCCAATTACGCTGATGCCCAAGGGAGCTTTTTGCAGTACGACGGTGTTCTACCGCGAACTCGGCCGGTAATTGCCGCAGGCCATCAGGTAATTCAACGCAGCGCCGCCAATTCCAAAAGGTCTGCCACTTCATGATCCGGCGTATAGTGCCGATGTCGTGAATGCGATGGGCCCGGTTGACCCATACGTTCCTGATGCCCGCGATCATCGCGCAGCCGATATCGCTGTGCAGAGAATCGCCGGCGTGAAGGACGCGGTCGCGCCGCCAGCCGGTCAGTTCAAGGGCAGCCTCAAAGATTCTTCGATCCGGCTTGTAAGATCGCGTCGATTCCGATGTCACAATGTGTTCGACCGGCAGGCCAAGGCGATTGACGACCGTGAGCACATCTTCGTGATCGGCGTTGGAGACGATGCACACGGGGTATTTCACTTTTTCAAAAAACGCCATCACTTCGGGCTGAAGCGGCGGGTTCTGCCAGTAACTTTGCAACTTGAGACAGTATGGTTCGGCGTCAATGCTGACGCCAAGCTGGGACATCGTGTCCCGAAGCGTTTGCCGCTCCACATCCATCAGCGTTTTGAAGTCGTCCCCGTTGCAGAAATCCAGATAATTGAAAAAGCGTTCGCCCCAGGTGATGCTGAGTTCGTGGGCCGACATGGCGACACCGGTGTCGCGAACAATGTCGACGCAGACCGACTCCACCGCATCGCGGTCGCCGGCGGTGAGGGTGCCGTACATGTCGAGAAAGAGGCCGTCGAGTTCCATAGGTTGATTGTATCAAGAGGCGAAACGATCGACTATTTGGCGATTTGGCGATCTGGTGAATTGGCGATTGAAGGGCCGTGTCGCGAATTTCACGCGAATTCCATTATTTCCCCACGCAGAAGCGGGCGAAAATGCGGCCGAGCATCTCCTCAGTCTGGTCCTTGCCGACCAGTCGGGCCAGTTCCCCGGCGGCGATGCGGAGTTCGGCGGCGACGAGGTCGGCATTCGCAAGACGGGCGTCGATTTCCCGCGACATGTCGATGGCACGCCTAATGGCGTCGATGGCCTGTTCGAGCGACTCGCGATGGTCGGCCATGAGGGCGATGGCGTCGTCGCGGCGGTCTATTCGCGGTCTTTGAGGGCGGCGGCGATTCGCTGGCGGAGGGTGGCGAGGTTGTGGCCGGTGAGGGCGGAGACGGGGATGGGTTGCTGGTTTGCCTTCGAGGAGTTTGCGGAGGCTGATTGGGGCGGCGGAATTGTAGGGAGGAGATCGGATTTGTTGGCGACTTGGATTCGGGGTGTCTCGGTAGACTGATTGATTGAGTCGTGCGGGAGAGGATGATTTTCTTCAGGGCTGGAAGTGTGGCACCGGCTATTAGCCGGTGCCACACTTCCGGATTCGCCCGCGGATTCATTCACGGCTAAGGCGACGGAATTCTTGGCAGTTGGCGAAGTAGCGCACTCGACCGTGTGCAAATCGGACGGATCGGTGGGATCGATGACTTCGAGGATGAGGTCGGCGTCTTGAATGGCTTGGTGAGCCAGATGCTGAGCTATTCGGTCGAGTTCATTCGTTGCATCGTCCAGCCCGGCGATGTCGATGAGGAGGCACTCGGTCTCGCCGAGATTCAGCGGCGCGGAGATGGCGTCGCGCGTGGTGCCGGCAATGGGCGAGGCAATGGCACGATGGATGCCGGTCAACGCGTTGAGCAGACTAGATTTTCCCGCATTGGGCCTGCCGACGAGCAGCACGCGGGGCAGGCCCCCCCACCGCTCCGCGCGATGGCCGGCATCGATGGTGGCCGACAACATCGCGTGCGTTTTTGAAAGACGTTCGCGCAGGGCATCTGCCGTGATAAACTCGATCGGTTCGTCGGCAAAATCCATCGCCCCCTCCACAAGCGACAGCAGGTCGGCCAGTTCCTCGCGGGCTTCGTTGGCCCGCTGCGAAAGCGCCCCGTGGAGCAGGCTCTGGGCGGCGCGGAGCTGCATGTCGCTGCGGGCGGCGATGAGACCGGCCACCGCGTGGACCTGTGAGAGATCGAGCTTGCCGGCGAGGAAGGCGCGGGCGGTGAATTCGCCGGGCTCGGCGCGGCGGGCGCCACCGGCGAGGAATATTTCGACGATCATACCGAGGAGGACGGGAGAGCCGATGGTGTGGAGTTCGATGGTGTCCTGGCCGGTGTAGGAGCGTGGGGCGCGGAAGCAGAGGAGCGATGCGGGGAGTTCATGGTTTTCAGGTTTGAGGGTTCCGATGTGCCATGATGGGGGGCATTGGGCCGGAGGCGATTTCGGGTTGGAAGAATTGGTTGGCGATTTGGATGGCATCGGGGCCGGAGAGGCGGATGATGCCGCGCGGGGCGGAGCCCGGAGCGGAGCTGATGGCGATGATCGTGTCGGCGGGGTTCATGAGGCGTATGACATTTCGACATTTGCGCGATAAGAAAGGTGGGCTGAGCCCACCCTACGGGATTTTGCAATTGGAACGTGCTGCAGGATCGCGCTATGCAGGCAGTACCATGTCTTATGATGAATGGGCACGTTCTTCGGTAATCGTGCGCCGCCATCTTTCGCCGGACGCACGGTTGCCGTTTTCGATCGGCGGCAGATCGTGAGCCAGCGCCCGCCCCTGCTCATCCACCGTGCAAAACAGAAACGTGCCGGTGGCGACGATCTTCTGGTTGTCCTTCGGCTGAAGGATTTTCGCATCGACCCGGACGCCGATGGTCGAATCGCCGACATAGTCGATTGTGCCAGTGTACTGAATAATATCGCCGACACGGGCCGGCGAGCGCATCGACAGGCTGCGAATCGACATGAACACCAGCGGCCGCGGGTCGGAAAAACAATTCTCGGCGGCGATGTAGGCCGCCTGCACGCACCATTCGACGCAGCGACCGGCGTAGAGGGTCTGATGGTGGTTGAGGTCTTCGCTCTTGACGAGATGCAGCGTCGAAAGCGGTGCTTCGTCGCTGGTGTGAGAGGACATCGGCATTCCTTGTTCCACGGGCTCCGGTTTCTTTCGACGCCGGCCATTATACAGCAGGCTGGCATTCCGAAAATCGGTTGATATCGAGGTAATACGAGCAACGATCGGCCAGCGGATTACCAAAATTCTTTCGTGTTTTTCGACGCGGCACTTCGCATTTGTCGCCAATATCGGCGGCGGCGGGCTGTACGTTGTTTGAGTTCACACCGCGTGGAACATGGCGATCCATTGTTCCGGCGCCAGGTTCTCGGAGCGGCTGGTCGGCGAAATACCCAATTCGTCCAGTTTTGAAAGGAGCCGTTCGTAGGTGCCGGTCTCCCTGGCAATGTGGGCGATGGTCTTTCGGCGGTAGTTGAAAAATGTGTGAATGAATTTGGAGAAGCCGGGCAAATCCTGAACTGCCACCGCTTCGCGCGGTCGAACATCGAGTCGAACCATGGCGGAGTGGACCTTGGGCGCGGGCCAGAACGCGGTGGGCGGCAACTTACAAACCCGTTGTCCCTCGGCCAACAAATAAGTGAGAATCGTCACTGGGCCGTAATCGTTGGTGTCGGGTGCGGCGAGAAACCGATCGGCCACTTCGGCCTGGACCGTGAAGCACAACCGCGACAAGGGCAAGTCGCTCAAGAGCATATTGACCACGAGCGACGTGGCGATGTCGTAGGGAAGATTGGCGACCAGCTTCATTTCGCCGCCCGCGCCTGAAATTGCGCGGGTCAGCGCGGCGACAAGCTCCGGGGCGAGCACGGATTTGGATTGCAGTGCATCGGTTTCCACAAAATCGATGTTATCGAAATCGGCGAGCTGTTCGCGGGCGATGGCCGCCACATCGGCATCGACTTCAACGGTGACCACGCGGGCGCATTGTGCCGCCAGCAGGCCGGTGAGGCTGCCGGTGCCGGTGCCGACTTCCAGGACACAGTCTGTGGCATGCAACTCGGCCGACGCGACAAGTTTGCCCATCAGATTGCGATCGATCAGGAAACACTGGCCGAATCGCTTCTTGGGGAACCCGCCGGTCGCGGCGAGAAGGCCGCGAATGGTCGTCATGGTCTGAAAGCGGCAATCCGCGTTATTTGCATCCAACAGGGCACGCTCCAATTCCGGATTGCAATTATAATGGCAAACCGGTCGTCGCGCGGAAACGATGAATTTTGCGTCGGTTGGTGTTCAGTGGTCGGCATGGCACGAATAGCATCGCGGCCGGAGGAGCCCTGCATGAAATCGAATGAGGTATTGCGTGAGGCGGCGGAAGTCGTCGGGGTCAAGGCGCTGGCCAGCGAGTTGAAGCTCAGTCCGGCGCTGATTTACAAGTGGTGTCAGGAGGCCGACCCGAATGATGCGGACCTGAGCGGCGCGCACGACGCAGCACCTCGTGCTGGCCTTCAGCGAACTCTTGAATGAAGTCAGCACGGCCGTATCGAACGACGGCGCCATCGAAACGGACGAAGCCGACAAAATTCGTCGCGAGTGGGAACAATTGAAAACGACGGCTGAAACTTTCGTCGTGGCCTGCGAGCGTGGAATCTACGGCCTGAAGAAGAGCAAATCATGAATCGACACCCCAGACCATCCCTTGCCTTGATGTGTGCGCTGGCTCTGGCGTGCGGGTTGTCGGCCGTATCTTGCGGTGAAAAAAATAACAAACGTCAGACCAGTACAAACATGTTCAAGTCCGACGGGGAGTTTGCCCGCGGCCGTGTAGATGGAAAGCGCGATGCACAGTGGTCCATGCTTGACGACAGTGCCGCCTGGATGTGGCTTTGGATGGCGGATGAACAATATGGCCAGGGCTATCGACAAGGCTGGACCGAGGGTCGCGCCGAGATTAGATTCAGGCAGGAAGAAAAGCGTGCGCGCAAAGATACAAACCGTGATGAGTCCGATCCCAACACGAATTAGGGCCACGAGGCCCTGAGGGAAATCGCTTGGAAATTACAACACGAAAAGAAGCCGGCTGCACAATTGTCGATTTGTCCGGCACACTGGACGATCAAACCACGCTGGCCGATGACGTGGGTCGAATGCTGGACGATTCGAATCCTCGCATCATTCTGGACCTGTCCAAAATAAAGATGATCACCTCGGCGGGCTTGAGCGTTCTGGTTCAACTGACGGCGCGATCCAATACGCAGGGTTCCAAGCTGGCCCTGGCTGCGCCCTCTCCATTCGTCATGGGTGTGCTTCAAACCACAAAACTAAACCGTTTTTTTGATCTTCACGCCAACCTGTCAGACGCGATCCAATCCGTGTCGGCTTAGTTTGCCTCTCACCTTTATCTTGTTTCGCCCAAAACTGCCACATGAAAATGATTAAGCTCAATGTCGCCTTGCCCATATTCGCCGTCGCGGCCCTTGGCGCTGGCTGTGCGCGAACTTCGATTGGAACCCACGAATTCCAATGGACAGAAGATATTGTTTATTCCAGGCCGGCTGACGGCATTGATCTGAACATGCAAATTGCCGTGCCGAAAGGACTGAAGGCCCCTGCCCCCGCGATACTTTGGCTGCACGGGGGCGGCTGGGCCTTCGGAAAAAAGGAGCTGATGAAGCCCATTTCTGAATTCACGGCTTCGCTGGGTTATGTTTCCGCAACCGCACAATATCGATTGGTGAAACAAGGCAAATTCCCCGCCCCGGTGCTGGATGCTGCGGCGGCCATCCGCTTTCTGCGAAAAAATGCGTCGGAATACAACATCGACCCGGAGCGAATCGCCATCGGCGGCGAATCGGCCGGTGGGCACATTGCGCTTCTGGTTGGGCTTAGCAACGATCCGACCCTAATCGGATCGGAGCCTTACACGGGCGTCTCATCCAGAGTCTCCTGCATCATCGATATCTATGGCCCAACCCTCCTTGAGCCCATGTACACAAAACCGAGCCTTGCCGGCAAAAGCCTGATCGGGAATTTTGTCGGAGGCGATCCGGCTACCGTACCAGAACTCTACAAGGCGGCATCGCCCATCAACCACGTGAGAGCGGATTCTCCGCCCATTCTGATCCTGCATGGCGATATGGACTGGGTTGTGCCCTATTCGCAAGCCGAAGCGCTGGCCAGTGTTTGCACCGAGCGCGGTGCTCGTTTCGAATTGGGCTGCGTTTCCGGTGCGAACCATGCATGGATTGGGCAGCCGCGTGGGCGCAACTGTATTGCGACACTTCCTCTGATCGCGAATTTTCTGGGGCGAACGCTGCATTAGAATCTGGACATTTTCCATCGACGAATTTGGCGAAATCCGAATTTCGGTAAGCTCGGAAACGCAAAAGCAAGTCCTCAAACTTGTGAATTCCTACAGAACTCGAATGTAACTTCTGTCGTAATAGGCATGAAGTGCACGCCGCAATGGAAATTCACAGCACGTTTTTTGGAGACTGCGTTTTGATAATTGCTGGAAGAATGAAGCAACCACGATTTGGTTTTCAGGCCGCTGCGCACGATTGTATTCGGGTTCGAAATCGCTATACTCGTCGCTTCTCCACGGAGGGGCTCAACGGATGGATCCTGAGATAAGTCAGACGCCCGGCCTGCGCGGCCGGCGGGAGGATTTTTAGCAATGGCCGACCACGGCGAATTTCCAACGGTGATTGGAGCGGACGCAAAATTCAAGGGCGAGATGTCTTTCGAAAAAGGCGTCCGCGTCGAAGGCGCCTTCGACGGGCAAATCAAGTCGAAAGGTTCGCTTCACATCGCGGAAGGCGCGCAGGTGACGGCCAACGTCGAAGCCGCCAATGTCACGATCGAAGGCGAATGCAAGGGCAACCTCACGGTGTCCGAAAAATTGCAGCTCATGTCGACGGCCCGAATGGAAGGCGATATGCGGACAAACCGGCTGGAAATTGCCGATGGCGCAATTTTCATCGGAAATGTCATCGTCGGGAATTCAACGGGCGGCGGAAATGCCAGCCGGCCATCGCCGGTTCAGCAGTCCGCAAGGTCATTGCCGACGGATCAGTCAAAATCGGGTCAGCCGCCCATGCAGGGCGCTCGACCCCTGCCTGCAGGCGCCCAGGTCGGCGCTGCATCCTAAGCGCGCGTCGATGGGCAACTCGCACTGAAATGCCAGTCCCGCATCAAGAAAAGTTGACATTCTCGAAGCCATTGAATTCCGATTCAGTGGCTTCGCTTTTTCACATACCAATCCGCATCGAATAGATAATTTCCAAGAGCGATAGAGCATTAACAATGGAACGGACAAATGTCATACGCGGTGCGCTTACATGTGCTCGCTTTTGCCAGCGGAATCAAGGTGCGCTCGGATCGAGCACGACTTTCACAATCGGCTTGCGACCGCGATTGAGCAGGGAGTGAAATGCGGCCTTGTAGTTCTTCAACGGATAGATCGCGACGGGAAGTTCGCTTAGGTCAAGTTTTCCGCTGCGAATCCAATCGAATACAAGATCGTAGGTGTGAATGTCGCGCCCTTCGACATGCTCGATTTGCCGTCCATTCGCCCCGACCACGTTCAATTCGTCGAACCAGAGCGGTGTGGAGTCGTGCATGGCAATGCCGGTCGTGGCGACCGCGACGAGCGTTCCACGGCCGCGTGTCCACATCAGCGCATCGACCAGGCCCGCTGCATTGCCGGAAGATTCATAGGTGAGGGCATAGCCACCAATCAGGGTTTGGTTTCCCATTCTGCCGTCGAGCCGCGTGCCGCCCGTATCGGAAGCGACGGCCCGGTACCGGTCAATTCGCCTGGCGTCGCGCCGAAGCACGATAACGTGATTCGCCCCGTACTTTCGTGCCAGGGCTTCCTGAAAGGAATGGCGAACCACGGCGGTAATGCGATTGTCGTGTCCAAGCGTCCGGAGTGTCGCAATGACCCCCAATGCAACGATGCCGGAACCATGAACTAGGATGGACTCACCCGAAAGAGGACGTCGGCGCAAAACGGCATGGGCAGCCGACGCGATCGGGTCGACGAGAACGGCGATCGGATCGGGTATCGCGTCCGGCACGCCATGTAACTGGGATTGATGTGCCACAAAGGACTCGGACCAGCTTCCGCCGGTTCGTGGATTAAGCCCCAGCAATGCCCGCGGCGGAAAGCCGTCATGCCCGGGCGATTCGCAAAGCGCTGGCACTCCGACGGCGCAGGACCTGCATGGCGGAGTGATTGCACGACCCGGGCATCCAATGGCCGGATCGACGCAGACGCGCCGGCCTACAGTCCATTCTTTATCAACGTCCCGTCCAAGTTCGACGATTTCACCCACGTTTTCGTGGCCCATGACGGCCGGAAAAGCGGCATATTGCTGGAGAATCGTGTTGGGATGGTTTCGCTGGGCGACAACGGCCAGATCTGTGCCGCAGATTCCGCCCAAGCGAGTCCTGACCCGAACCCAACCGGCGCCCGGAATCTTCGGCACAGATTGTTCCACAAGTCGAAGACCGCCAAGGGGAGACACAAATACGTCCCGCCATGCCAAACCCAACAGCTTGCAGGCGATCCAACGGGGCGGCGAAATGTCGTAAACAAGCGCCTTCATGGTCTGGCCAGTATATCGCGAAGAAAGTTGCGAGGCTCGCGAGCTGACAAAGGCAAGAACTGCACTTCAGGACGGGCACCCATATATCCGTTGAACCTACATAGTGCCATGCGGCGATCGGAAATGAGCCGCGGCTTTTTTCTTGATGGATGATTCGAACAAGTTCCCGACAGATTCGACTTGATAAGCCCCGGAGCCCAGACGTGATCGCCCTTTCCAAAAAAGTGCTGGCCTTTCAACGAGAATTCGGAATGCAGCGAACGATGAAGCATGCCGTTCATCGACTCGCCGAGGAATGGTATGAACGTCGGCTCGGCATTCGATCGGCCGATTATGTGCAGTTGCCCGAATTGGGTATTCACAACAAACAATGCAAGCCTTATGCCCCGGCCGAGCACCGGACCCTGAAGCGCGTGATGAACAGCCTGCGAATCAACCCCGGCAGGGATGTCTTCATCGATTTCGGGAGCGGCATGGGGCGCGTCGTTGTCGTTGCCGCGACCTATCCATTTAAGAGAGTCATCGGCGTGGAGATTGCGCCGCAATTGGATGTGGTTGCGCGTGAAAATGTCCGACGGGCATGGCGGAAGCTCAAATGCAGAAACATCGAATTGCTGGCTGCCGATGCCAATACCTATGCACTTCCGGATGACGTGACCGTCATTTTCATTTACAACTCGTTTGTGGGAGAAATTCTGTCGAAGGTGCTGGACAACATTCGTCAATCGCTGGACGCGTCACCGCGAGAGATCACACTTGTTTATGCAAATCCCCGGCATTTTGAGGTTGAATTGAAAACGCGGGATTGGCTGGTCAAGACAAGAGAACTCAGCGCGCCGTACACCGGTCAAAAAGTCTACGTTTGCCGGAACACGCGCTGATACCGCCAGTCATCACGGCTTTCGGAAGAGAATCAGGCTGCTGGTAAACCCGTGAATAAACGTGCGATTGCCCACCGGACCGATTTCGCCGGCCGCGAAAAACCCGGCGACCTCGCAATTCTCCGCGGCTTCGTTGACGATGCCGATGTCGTGGTTGGGCGCGCCAAACATGTGGCTACCGCGGCCATTGCAGGTAAACAGCAGGCCGCCCGAGGGAGGAGATTTCATGTCGTTAACGCGGTTCTTGACCAGTGATTTCATTTCCTGATCGGCACTTTTTGAATCGCGCACATGAAACTGAATCGTCTGGCCGGTTTTGACCAGGGCGGCCACGGCGATGCCCGTGTTCTCGACCACACCCATCAGATTTCGGATGAGAAATTCATTCTGCGGTATTTGCGATTCACTTTCGGCAATCGCGCTGCCGACGTGAATGCCGCCGGCCTGCATCAATGCCTGATCGTAGGCGTCGGCATTGCGAAAAATGCTCTGCAGCACTTCCATCGCCGGACGGCCGCGCAGCTCCTGAATCACATTTTGATCCGACTTCGTAACCACAAGCGGTTCGCCGATGGGACGACAGCCTTGTGACACCACCGACTCGATCGCGACATCGCCTGAAAGCGAAACGCCGACCATGCCCTGACGCATGACCTGGTCGTTCAAAAACATCCGGTTCTCCCCAGGTTTTTGGCCGGCGCTGGCCAGCCCGCCAACGACACGCCCCCCGGAAAAAATTCGGTCAATCGTCTGTAGCGAGTATTCAACCGCCGGGCCGAATGTAAAAGGCTCCGGTAGAACGACAAAACTGGGCTTCTGTTCCGGCGTCGCACACACGCGGTCGGTCCAGTCCTCATCGGTTTCAAATTGCTTGACATCCTCGATATCGAGCACGAATGGCATGACGCGCACACCCGGCAGCTCGGCCGTCCAGAGCGCGACGGCCGGTGCATGTTCGACCTCGCGCGTGGGACCAATGATGCCGTCACCGGTGCAGCCGATGAGGTTGTGGGCGTTTGTTTTTTCAAGAATGCCCGCGAGAATCTCATCGCACTCGTCCTCAAAGTGCGGCGAAACAAAGAGCATGGCCAGATCGGGCTTGACGCCGGAAACGGAATCGCACAGTTCGGCCACGGCATTCTCGGCCTTTGTATTTGTGCTGATGGCTGCCTTGAAATTCATGGTTTTCACCCCCATTAGCGATTCTTCAATTGCGCCATCGCCTGGCTGTGTCGCGTTCCTGATTCTTCCAATCATAGCATCTCAACGCATGCAACGCGAAATGTTGAAATCAAGCGGCACGTTTATCGGCAAGGCATGTACCGTTTCTGATGACTCAAAGGACTTGTATTTTGCATCACCAGCAGAGCCGACAGGTCCATTGAACAAAACGCGAAACAAAGGGCGCCTGGGTATTTACCCGACGAACCGAAGTACTCGTGTCATACGAATCACGCGATGAGAATCAACAACAAACTGTGATTTGAGTGCGATTCCTTGCAAGACGAATCAGAATCTCAAGGTCTTGGATTAGTGATGACCAGCATTAAGTGCCCGGCGCCTTCAGGAACCAAGTCAAAACCTGAATTGAATACCTTCCAGGCATTACGCAGAGTTCGGCTACCCGGCTGCGGCGTCCGGCGGGAATCCAAAATAGATCCATCGAGGTGGTCCAATTCGCTACGAAAACGCCTATGCCAGAATGACAGTTTGTTTGGCCCCTCTGCAACGAATTCCTGCCAAAATCAACTTGGGAATACCGTTCTAACCAAGGAGCAGAAATCCTTGATGTCATATAAACATATTGCGCACCATATCTTATGGCGAAAACAAGAATTTGCCTGTAATGAATCAACGGCTGGCATACCAGTTGCTTTATTGAGCTTGGGACCAGTTTCACGCGCGCCATGCGCCTGTGAAATCCTAAGAGGTACGATTGCTTCAAAGCCCGTTCAATCTAATCATCGCACACGCCGGTGGCGGTTCTTGGCCAAAGCTCCTTGAGCGGCGGCTGGCCCCGCTCCAAGTCGGCTTTTTCCATTCCGAGGACGGCGATGCAACGATTGGTTTGGCAGGTCGCCTCGAAATGCACCTCGCGGTCGTCGATGAAGACCTGCCCCGTGCCGGCGGTCTGGACGCGTTACGCCGAATGCGCCGGTCCGGCTTGAATCTCCCCGCGCTTTTGGTCACTCCCGAGCCGGATCGACGATTGATGGAAGACGCCCTCGAACTGAAGGTATTCAGTGTCGTGAAAGTCGCTGAAGAGCGCGACTACCTCACGCCCGTCGTATTTCGACTTGTGAGGCAACTCTATGGGCTGGATTGGCCCGACCCTGAAAAAATGAACTAGGAAAACAAGGAATGAACGGATCAATGGTCTGGTCCGTATTCCCTAGACTTTCTTTAAGCGTTTAGAACAAAGGAGTTTGAAAATGGCAGTTACGAAAATCAGCGTTCGCCCCTCGGCGACAAGGTGTTGGTCAAGCGGATCGAGGCGGAAGCCGTCACATCCGGCGGCATTGTTCTGCCGGATTCCGCGAAGGAAAAGCCAGCCGCGGCCGCGTGCAGGCCATCGGCGATGGTAAGCTGTTGAATACCGGCGAGCGGGCCAAGCTGCAGGTGAAGACGGGCGACGAAGTGCTCTTCACCAGCTATGCCGGCACTGAAGTGAAGATCAACGGCGATGAGTTCATCATCATGGGCGAAGAGGACATTCTCGCCGTGTTGAACTGATCGATTCGTTTTCGCAGGGCGGTTGCGAAGCAGAAGACAGCGCGTGAATCGTCGGTTCACGCCTCTGAAAACAGAAAGGCGATTCATGCGAGCATCCCTCTTCGCAGCAGCATTGGAAGAAGCGATCAAATGTGGCCCCCAGGGGCGGCTTGTTCTCACGTTTCCCGGCAACGAGGATGCGATGCACCTGCACCCCTTGGCCTACTCGAAACTCGACGGCGGTTTTCGAATCGAGATTCGTGTGTCGGATTATGTGGACAGCGAGATGGTAGATGATGTGATCTTCCTCGATGCCGAGGCCGTTGAAACGGTCGAGCTTCAGGTCAAGCCGAAAGGCAAGGTCTGGACGGACGAGCCGTTCGAAGGCGCCGAGGAGGAAGATGACGATATGGATCGCTGAAAAGCTTGCTGGGTCGGCCAGGCCCACAAACATGTAGGGTGGGCTCGGCCCACCATTCCCAACAGTCCTGTTGGATTTGGCAAACAATTGAAATAAAACGCGAACAAACGCAAACAAGATACAAATTGGAGTAACGCAACTATGGCAGCTAAGAAAATCGCATTCGACATGGAGGCCCGCGAGGGTATCCGAAACGGCGTCAATCAACTCGCTCGCGCCGTGAAAGTGACCATGGGCCCCTGCGGCCGCAACGTCGTCCTCGAAAAGTCCTTCGGCTCACCCACCGTCACCAAGGATGGCGTGACCGTGGCCAAGGAAATCGAACTCGAAGAAACCTATGAAAACATGGGCGCCCAGATGGTGAAGGAAGTCGCCACCAAGACGTCGAACGACGCCGGTGACGGCACCACCACCGCAACGGTCTATGTCGAGGCCATCTTCAACGAAGGCCTCAAGAATGTGGCCGCCGGCGCCAATCCGATGGACCTCAAGCGCGGCATCGATGCCGGCGTGGAAGCCATCGTCGCCGAATACAAGCGCATGGCCAAGCCGGTGAAGGATTCCAAGCAGATCGCACAGGTCGGCACCTGCGCCGCCAACCATGAGTCGGACATCGGCGACAAGATCGCCCAAGCCATGGAAAAGGTCGGCAAAGACGGCGTGATCACGGTCGAAGAAGGCCAAACGCTTGACACCATCGTCGATCTCGTGGAAGGCATGCAGTTCGACAAGGGCTACCTCTCGCCACACTTCATCAACGACCCCGTCGAGATGGAATGCCGGCTTGAAAAGCCCTACATCCTGATCCATGAAAAGAAAATTTCGTCGATCAAGGATCTTATTCCCATTCTGGAAAAGGTCGCGAAGAGCGGCCGACCCCTGCTCATCATCGCTGAAGATGTCGAAGGCGAAGCCCTTGCGACCCTTGTCGTGAACAAGCTGCGTGGCACGCTTCAAGTGGCGGCCGTCAAGGCCCCCGGCTTCGGTGACCGACGCAAGGCCATGCTCGAAGACATCTCCGTCATGACCGGCGGCCGCGCCATCTTCGAGGAAATGGGCATCACGCTCGAAGGCCTCGAACTGAAGGACCTCGGCCAGGCCAAGCGCGTCGTCGTTGACAAGGAAAACACAACGATTATCGAAGGCGCCGGCAGCACAGGCGACATCAAAGGTCGCATCGAGCAGATCAAGAACGAGGCCAGCAAGACCACCAGCGATTATGATCGCGAGAAGCTCGAAGAGCGCCTCGCCAAGCTCTCCGGCGGCGTGGCCATGATCAAAGTCGGAGCGGCCACCGAAGTCGAAATGAAGGAAAAGAAGGCTCGCGTCGAAGACGCGCTGCATGCTTGCCGTGCGGCCGTCGAAGAGGGAATTCTGCCGGGTGGCGGCGTTGCCCCGCTGCGAGCCCTCGCCTCGGTTCTCGACAAGGAAGAGAAGAAGCTGTCGGGCGACCAGAAGACCGGCGTCGATATCGTTCGCCGCGCTTTGTGGGCCCCGATCAAGTGCATCGCCGAGAACGCCGGCGTCGATGGCAGCATCGTCGCCCAGAAGGTGTTCGAGTCGAAGGATGCAAACTTCGGTTACAACGCGCTGACGGCCGAATACGGCGACATGCTCAAGATGGGCGTCATCGTTCCGGCCAAGGTCGAGCGGGTTGCTCTTCAGAACGCGGCCTCAGTCGCCGCGCTGCTATTGACGACCGATGCAGCCGTCGCCGAAATCAAGGAAAAGAAAGAGTCGAAGGGTGGCGGACATGGCCACGGCGGCATGGGTATGTAAGACCCGGCAACCGCGCACCGTGTGAGTTTACCGCGGTCGCGTTTACATAGATTGGAACGGCATGCCTCGGAGACGGGGTATGCCGTTCTTTTTTGCGCACTGATATTGCCTTGGCTTGTTGCCGCTCAGGCTCAAGCCGCCGTTTTAGTGAGCGCCCATGCCCACCGGCCACGGCGTTGTTACGGCGATGTCTGGAATGTCGCCCCTGAACGTGGCGTGCTGAGGCATTTCATCCGTCGCCTTTTCCTCGCGTTCGGCGCGTTCGACCAGCATGGCGTCGGCAAGGGCATAGGCCACCCGGGCATACCAGCGCGTTGTATGCTCATTGAACATTTCTGCATCGCGAACCCGCGTGAATCCGGCCAGGGCCTGCCCCGCCAGCCAATCGCGCAAGGACATTCCCTTGTTGATGGGCGCGTTGCACGGATAAATCGGGCCGCCATCCTGCGGCATGTTCGTAGCCATGACATTCTCCGATTCTCGATAAGAATAACTGTTGGCCGATCAAGCCTGACGGTGCGCTCGCGTCGCTCGCAAATGTGGTAATGCCGAAAAGGCTTGATCCGACGCACCCGCTGAACTCGATCCGCCGCGGCGATGGAGCGTCGCATATTTACGATACGATACAATTTGGCCCGCAAGCAAAGAGATCTTCTCGATGCCGAAACGCCCATTTTCCGTTCATTTCAGGCGTGAACGCGCGCGTTCGCGAAAGACCCTAAAAAAGCGGGATTGGGCATTCCACCCGTTCATTGCATCAACAGTTCATGTCCGTTTTTCTTGACGTTGGCAGTATCGGATGGATAAGATGGGGAAGATATCGGTCGGGCCCGCTTTCCGTCCAACCATTGTGCAGGTCTGTCCCGCAGCGAATTGACTTACACTGCGGGATACCCACGTGATTTGGAATGGACGAGGGGTTCGGCATAACGGCCTACTCTCCCTAGCCGCTCTGCCGCGTCACGCCCGTGCGACGCCAATCCTACCCCAGAGCCGATGCGTCGCGCCCGTCGGCGCGCAGAGCGGCCCCCTTTTTTTTTGCGGTCGGTTCCCTTGCGTGTCCCGCTGATCGACCCGTGCTGGCGGCAAGATTGACACATGCCGCTCGCCCGATCATAGTGCAGTATTCGAGAACGGTGCTGTAATCGTTCGGGACCTGTTAATTTTTCGAAGCATTGTCGTTTCAAGCAGGACCCATCGGCATCGTTCGGCATTGAGGTTCGTATAATGTCCGAAGGTACAGTGAAGTGGTTTAATGACTCCAAGGGATTCGGATTCATCCAGACCGATGATGGTCAGGATGTTTTTGTTCACCAGACGGAGATCAAGGCCGAGGGTTTTCGAACCCTGGCACAAGGCTCGCGGGTTCAGTTTGAAATCACGCAGGGACCGAAGGGACCCAAGGCGACCAACGTCGCTCCCGCGACGGCCTGACGCCCCCCGCATTTCAATGGATTGAAAATTCATGAACGCCGTCGCCTTTGCGACGGCGTTCTTTTTTTGCCAATCAAGCGATGTGCGATTTTTTACGGCCCAAGCCGCTCGCCAACCGTCCGCGCGGCCGCATTATTCGGATCGCGCTTCAATGCTTCGGAAACTTTTTTTCTTGCTTCATCGATTCGGCCCAATTCCTCCAGCGATATCGCCCAGCGTACATAGCCATCGGGAATATCCGGAGCATTGGAAACCAGTATTGAACAATGCTGTGCCGCCTCCTCGTGCCGATTTAAGCCCTGCAACGCCAACACCAGATCGAATCGACACCCATCTGCCGGATCAAGCTCCAACACGCGCTCAAACAAAGGCGGTGCCACAGCTGCCCTGCCCAGGGCAACCAATGATCGCGCGAGCGCCTTCAGGGCGGTTGGATCATCGCCCGAGAGCTTAAGTGACTCTCGCGCGGCGGATTCCGCCTCGGCAAATCGCCTCAGCCGCAGCAGCGAATCAGCCTTGCGGCCCAATAGCTGGGCACGATCTGAATGTCGCCAGTCATTTGAAAGCGCCCGGTCGCACAAACGTACGGCCTCTGCATGGTCTCCAACAAAAACATGCCGGTTAATTTCCACGAGCCAATCCATGATGGCTCGATCGAGGGCCGATTGCCGGACTACCGGCGCCAGCATGTTTTCTATTGGGGCAAATTCATCCGTGAGTACAAATGAATCCGGACGCGCCAAAAGGCCGTCGATCTCTTCCTTGGTCAAGGCAACAATTTGATAGCTCCCGACGTATTCAGTACCCAGATTGTCGACGATGAACGGCTGATTAAATGCGGCGACAACGAACGGCTTGCGGTAAAGCTTCCAATCGGCCGACGCAAGCGGTTCAGCAAAAACGTAAACGTAGGGAAAAACCTCGCGAAGTGTCTTCACCATGGAGCCAAGGAATTGCCCGCTGGCGTAAATATCGATCATCTCGAGAAGATATGCGCCATTGGCATTCAACTGGTCGCGACACACGCGCACGAACTCGACCGTCGTTAACTGAAAGGGAACCTGGTAACCGCTGAGCGCATCGACATAGATAATGTCGTAGCCGCCGCCGGTTCGATCTCGATTGATCCACTCGCGATGCTTGCGCGCGAGGAACACGCGCCCGTCCTCGTCGAACATGTCAATTCCGATGGTTGTCGGCAAATTGAAGTGCTCAACCGCGGCTTTTTGTAACCGCCGGATCAATCTCGACGACATCGGTTTTGCTGTTGGGACGCGTTTCCGCCAGGTATCTTGGAAAAACATAGCCGCCCCCGCCGATGGTCAGCGTGTCGATCTGCTTTGCGTCGGGATGAAGCCGGTTCGTAATGGCGGCGAAGATGCGCTCATACTCATATTGCAGATCATGCGGCGCGTCGAGATTGATTTCGCTGTGAACCAGTGAGTCCAGCTTCATGCCGCGAACCCGGCCCGATTCGTTCATGGCATAGACTTCGATATAAGAATAGGCGCTTTCCGTTGCGAGAATCGGCCGGGTGGGCCTCGCGTCGGCGCTTCGCCAGACCGCGAGCCGGGAAACCTGCGACGGATCGAAACCTGTGAAGGCCCAGACATAGCCGATCGGCGCGACGGAGATGGCGGCCCCCATCCAAACGCGGGGCATCGCCGAACCGGAGAACAAGGCGATGAGCGCCAACAACCCGGCCGCCGCACTTGTGACACCCATGGTGCCGATCCACTCGATCAGCACAAAGCCGGCCGCAAAAGTGCCGGCCAGGCTACCCAAAGCGCCGGCTGCCGACAAAACGCCGACAGCCCGCCCGCGCGCCATGCCGGAATCCAGAGCGAGTTTGATCACCATCGGGGCAATGAGGCCGAGCGAAAGTGCGGGCAACATAAACGCAATCGCCACATGCACGGCTGTCCGCGCGGGCCACGAGAGCATCCAGATGGCCGACCAGCCCGCGGCAAACGCATCCGCAATCGGGATCAATGCGCACGCAAACGCGGCGATAAGCAGGATCAGGCTGAGCGATCCGCGCGAGTTTTTATAATCCGCAATAAGGCCGCCCAGGTAGTTTCCGATCGCCAGACCCGCCAGGACAATACCAATGACACTGGTCCATGTGTAAATGGATGCGCCAAGATGCCGTGAGATCATGCGCCCGGCGGCGATTTCGACGGCCATGGTCGCCGCGCTGGCAACGAATAGCAGCAAAGCCAATGACATAAAACTCAACGGCGAGCCGCGCGGGGCGGCTGCGACGGAGCGTTGCGTGACAGGGCTTTCCGACATGTTGAAGGCGGATGGTAATCAGGTGCGCAGCGGGAAGAAAGCGCACCCCCACACTTTTCCAAAGAATGACACAGGAGTGAACCCACTGTCGAAATGCAAGTCGGAACTGACAGTGAAAATCGGCGATACTATTCGGTCGTCTGCCCTTCGGCCCATCTAAAATGAATGCGCTGGTTTCGGAAGATCGCCATGGACCTTCTGCTGCTGCGATTGTTCGCCGTCAAAGCTGAACAACACCATTTCATCGTTGATGAGCGCCTGCATGTAAACCGGTCGGCGCCAGATGCGCTGCACGTTCTTCAACGTCTCCACCGCATACTTGATATCGAGGTCGACGCCGGTGTGCTTGTGGGCCATGTACAGCTCGCCGCGATTCGCATAATTGCCATCCACCACATAAATATATGGCTGCATGTGATTCGTCAGCATGAACAGAAGCTGCTGCTTGATCTTGTTGAAATCGCGGTTGACCACGACCATGCGGCGCGTCGATGGATCGAACCGATAGTGGTACATCTTGAACCGCTCGACGAATTCCGGCGTGAGGAACTCGTCGATAAACGTCACATCATTGTGAACCCGCCGGACTTCAAAAACCTTCTCACGGCCGAGTCCCAGCTTTTTGTCCCACTTGCGGGCAATTTCCATGTCGGCGCATTCATCATATTCCTTGCCGAACCGGCCCTTGTTCCAGCGATCCTCAATATCCCGAAACAGCTCGACCCCGATCTTGTAGGGATTGATCTGCCCCGGCGGCATATGAACGGTACCGCTGTGATGGTCGGCATAGGTGATGATCTCGTCATCCCGCAGAATCTTGGTGGTCATCAGCCGGCTGTGCCAGAAGGTGGCCCAGCCTTCATTCATGATTTTCGTCTGGCCCTGCGGCGCGAAGTAGTAGGCCTCCTCGCGGATGATGGACAAAATGTCCGCCTCCCAATCCTCAAGCGGCGCATATTCGAGAAGGAACTGAAGCACGTCGCGTGTGGGGGAATCGGGAAACAGATTGCGCTTCTTCTCGCGTTCGCTCAGCAGGTCTTTGCGCTGCTTTTGTTGCTGGGCCGGCGGATTGATCCAGCGCTCCATGTAGGGCTTGGCCTGAAACTTCACCACGTCTTTTTCAACCCGGCGAGCATCCGTCGTTTTTGCTTCTTCGGCCCCGGGTTTGTTCTTGCGTTGCATGAACGGGGAATACGGATCGATGAGATTGTCGAGCGTGTAACAAACGTCAACCCAGCGTTCGACGCTTTCGAATCCATATCGATCGACATGGCGTCGGATGCGCGTGGCATGGTTCGCCATTTCGTCCATCATTTTTCGGTTGGTCTTACTGAACCAGTAGTTGTTCTTGAAGAAATCGCAGTGTGCAAATACATGGGCCATGACCAGCTTCTGGTCGGTCAGCTCGTTGTCGGCGACGAGATAGGCGTAGCATGGGTCGTTGTTAATAACGAGTTCGTAAATCTTGCCCAGACCATAGACGTGCTGCTTGCGGAGCTTTTCATACTCCATGCCGAAACGCCAGTGCGGGTATCGCTGGGGAAAACCGCCATAGGCGGCGATTTGCTGCATCGTATCGAAATCGACGACCTCAAATCTCGTCTCGAAAAAATCGAGCCCGGCGGTTTGGGCGATCTCCTGAATTTCCTTCGCGTAGCGATCGAGTTCGGGTCTTTTGTGGGCGTGGCTCATCGTGCGTTCCCGTCACTTCCCTTTGGCGAAGAACGTCTTCAGCGAGTCGTAAATATCGTCCTTGGTGTTGACCCGGCTGGTTATGACGTTGTCATTCTTGTCCAGATACTCATGGACCACGTTGATGAAATTGCCGCTGCCATAGGCGCTGGCCACCTGGCAGTAGCCGAACATATTGATGTACGGCAGGAGATGCTCTTGCATGATCTTGCAGCACTCCCGTGAATCGCTCTCGCTCGAATTGTCGCCATCCGAAAAATGGAAAATATAAACGTTCCACTCCGTGGGCGAATAATGCGATTCCAGTATCTGCCGGCAAACGTGAAACGCGCTCGAAATCTTCGTGCCGCCATCTTCGCGAATGCGAAAAAACGTCTGCCGATCGACTTCGGCCGCCCGGACATCGTGTACAATATAACGGCTGTCGATGCCCTCATAGTTCTTGCGCAGCCACGCATCAATCCAGAAGGCCTCCAGCCGAACCAGCTCCTTCTGTTCATCGCCCATCGAGCCGGAAACGTCCATCATGTAAACGATGACCGCGTTCGACTGCGGCTTTTTCACCGGCTTCCAACTGCGAAACCGCATGTCCGTTCGCATGGGTACGACGATCGGATTGTCGGGATCATACAATCCCGCCATGATCTGCCGTCGCATCGCCGATTTGAACGTGCGCTTGAAGTGGCGCAGTGAGTCGGGACCGGTCGAGCGAATGCCACTGTATCGGTCCTTCTCACTTGTGATCGTGTGTTTGCCCTTCGGCTGAATCTTCGGAAGTTGCAACTGATCGCCGAGAATGTCGGCCAGTTCGTCCAGCGAGACTTCCACTTCCAAAATATGACGCCCGGCCTCGGTGCCGCCCGAACCCTTGTCGCCTTCGTTCGAATCGAGCTGATCGCCGGCCTTGCCTTCGCCGGCGCCGACGCCGCCGTCATTATTGTCGCCGTAACGAAAGTGCGGCAGCTCAATCCCGCGAACGGGAATGCTGATGGTCTTTTGCCCTTCCCGACCGAGCAGTTCGCCGCGCGTAAGGAATTTTCGCAGATCGTCCCGGATCTTGCCTTTGACAATCTGTCGGAAGCGCTGATGGTCTTTTTCGATCTTCAGGGCCATGCCATTCCTCGCCCGCTCATGCACCAATCGGCCACGGGCATTGTTTCATCGGTTATGCAATCACCTTCGTTGCCTCAATGCAGCATACGATTTTATCTTTCCTACCGCTGTTTTCGCCTCAGGGCGGTCGTGGGCCTGGGGTACCCCATTTCCCGCATCTTACAAGGGATCATATCGGACAAGCGCACATTTCGCCCGACATTTTCATCCGACGGATCGATTGGGGTATGGGAAAGAAAGTGTGGTGGCATCGGACAAGAAGGTCAATGCCGACTTACAGTTCGTTCACCTTGAACGGACATGTGGTCTATTTCTTGAAGAAAGTGCGCTCGATAAAGCCGGTGTCGATGTTGCCGGTCGCAAAATCCGCATGAGAAAAGATCTGCCGGTGAAGCGGAATAGTTGTCTTGATCGGCCCAACTTCAAACTCGGCAAGGCATCGCCGCATGCAGGCAATGGCCTCTTCGCGCGTGGGTTTATGGACGATCAATTTCGCGATCATCGAGTCATAGTAGGGTGGAATCACTGCACCGGCATGGACGTGGGAATCGAATCGCACGCCCGGACCGCCGGGAGGAATAAAGGTCTCAATCCGGCCGGGACAGGGCCTGAAGTTGTGATCGGGATCTTCGGCATTGATTCGCACCTCTATGGCAGAACCGACCTGCTGAATTTCCTTCTGGCGAAGATTGAGTTTCTGCCCCGCCGCGACCGCAATCATCGATTGAATCAAGTCGATTCCGGTCACCAGTTCTGTCACCGGATGCTCGACCTGAATGCGGGTGTTGACCTCCAGAAAGAAGAAATTCTCGTCCTTGTCCATGACGAACTCGACCGTGCCGGCCGAGTAATAGTTTGCCGCCTGAACGAGCCGCAGCGCGGATTTGCAAATCGCGTCGCGCGTCTTTTCGCTGAGCAGCGCCGATGGCGATTCCTCCACCAGCTTTTGATGGCGGCGCTGAAGCGAGCAGTCCCGCTCCCAGAGGTGAAAACAATTGCCATGTTGATCCGCAAGAATCTGCACTTCGATGTGCCGCGGCTCAATGATGAATTTTTCGATATAAACGCGGTCGTCCTTGAAGGCCGCCAGTGCCTCGGTCTTGGCATTTTTGATTTGCGTTCGCAGGGCGGCCTCATTATGAACCACCCGCATGCCCTTGCCGCCGCCACCCGCCACGGCCTTGATAATGACCGGATAGCCTATCTCGTTGCTGATCTTGACTGCTTCTTCGATGTCCTCGATTTCGCCATCGCTGCCGGGCACGATCGACACCCGCGCCTTTTTCGCCAATTTCTTGGCGGCGGACTTGTCGCCCAGAAGTCGAATCGACTCGGCGCTCGGCCCGATGAACTCGACCTTCGCCGCCCGGCACTGTTCGGCAAAGCTGGCATTTTCAGCGAGGAATCCATAGCCCGGATGAATCGCATCGACATCCGCGATTTCGGCGGCCGCGATGATCCGATCCGCACGAAGGTAGCTCTGGCTTGATGCGTTGTCGCCGATGCAAATCGCACGGTCGGCAAAGCGAAGATAGGATGCGTCCTTGTCTGCTTTTGAATACACCGCCACCGTTTCAATGCCAAGCTCGCGGCATGCGCGGATGATTCGAAGGGCAATCTCGCCCCGGTTTGCAATCAATATTCGTGAGAACATGCGATTCTTCATAGCGGTTGAGAGGCAATGGTCACGGCCGGACCCGGAGCAGAATTTGGCCAAACTCAACCGGCGAGCCGTTCTGAATCTCAATGGACTCAACGACCCCGGAGACTTCCGCCTTAATTTCGTTAAACACCTTCATCGCTTCGATGATGCATACAACCGACTCCGGATTGATGCGATCGCCGATTCGAACAAACGGCGGTGACTCCGGATTGGATGACGAATAATATGTGCCCACCATCGGCGAGGTCACTTTCAGCAGTCCGGCGTCCGGAGCGGGCGCAGCCGGCGCGGGAGCGGCGGCAGCGGCCTGAACGGCCGGCGGCTGTGGCATTGCGGCCGGCAATGGAGCGGCATGGATCATATGTTCCACGCCCGAGCCGCGGCGACGCAGCATGACTCGCTTTTCCCCATCCCGAATAATGATCTCCGCGAGATCGTTATCCACCATCAATTGTGTCAGTGTCTTGATTTCGTCGATATCCATTCAATTTTACTTTCGGATCGCCGAAGCCGGCCCTCTTCGGCCTCAGGCGCGCAACGGACGTATTCTTAAAGCGCCGGACAGTCTGCCTGCCGCGCTCCGCCGCGCCTCAAGACCAGCGGGCGATTTTAGCGATGAGCAGTTGAAACGGTCAAGTAAGCGGCATTTGAGTCGGAAATGGGGTGCGCAGAATCCGCGCCTGTGATAAGACGCGGACCCACCACATATTGCATGAATTGGGTCGCCGCGCTGGTGGTGTGATTTCCCAGGTTGCCAAGCCTCAGCCAGGCCGGATGCCAGCGCGCATCGACAAATCTCGGATGTTGATGGTGCCAGCCCAGCAAACCTGATGATGGCGAAAATACGCGGTCTGAGGTTCCAAATAGCAGCGTACCCAATCCCAGAAAAAAATAATCGCCGGCGCTGCCGAACGAAACCATCGCATCATCGCATTGTTCTGCAGCCCGGCTGATGTCATAGCCGGGTGAAACCGACGGCGCAATCAAGACCGCCGTCTTTATCCGAATTTGCGCAGGAAGCGATTCCAGAGTCCGAAGTGCAATCCAGCACCCGCCCGATTGCGCGACAAGATTGATCGGCGCCCGACGGGTGCATGCGGCGATACTCAAGGATCTGGCCGACAACGGTTGAAGCCTGTCTTTCATGATGAGTTGCATGGATAAGATTGATGAGTGACCTGAGAAAAGGGATCCCCCGGTTCCAATCGATTCGCGTGACCGCACCGCGATAACGCGACCGGAGAATGCCGCGTGCCATGTTGAGGTTGTAAATGCTCGGCCCCTCGATTCCGCCCAGAATGATGGTGAGACCGCGCTTCCGCCGTCGCGGCGTGTCGGACTTCATCGGCACGCGCGCAGCCCATACGACGCTGGCCAGCTTGCAATACACGCCATAGATGGGATCAAAGATGCCCGAAATGACCAGCCATACGAGCCACCACGGTGAATAAGGTTGCATGCATGTGTGTTTCATTCGTCGCAAATTGAAGCGTCAATGTCCGGCGGTCAAGGCAAACAATTCACTCAAAGCGTTTCATCATGGCATGACAAACTCGTGATCCGGATGTCGAATCGTCAAAACCGGACACGGCGCCTTGCGAACGATTTTTTCGGCGACCGACCCCAGTAGAACATGGCGCAGCCCGCTTCGGCCATGCGTGCCGAGAACCACTAGATCGATCGACTTCTCACGGGCATATCGGATGATCTCCATGAAGGGTCTGCCGGTCAGTACTTCCGTCGACAAGGGCGCCTTCAAGTCGTCGAGGTTGGCCTGGGCAAATCGCTGCATGTCTGATTCGGCAAGGGTGGTCAGTTCATCAATCGAAGGGCCCACGGGCACCGAATTGGGAGCGACCGCCGTCCAATACAAAGCCGCTTCGTCAACAACATGGACGACATGCAGCTCCGCCTTGAACGTCTCGACAAAAGAACGGGCATATTTCAGTGCATTGAGTGAAAGTTCGGAGAAATCGGTGGGAAACAGGATGCGATTGAGGCTGATCATTAGAGTGCTCCCGTCGGCTGGAGTCACGACAAACCGTTACCATATGATAGGTTACGGCATTCGCGATGGCAAAGAAAGCCGACTATAATCAACCCGCGATGATGACTTGAATCAAGAATCAAAAGAGAGCTTAACCATCGGCCATCCGGAATGGCCGTGGGCATTCAACCGTCAAAAGCCCGACATGATCCGCCTGGAAAAAGCCTCATGCAACTGAACATCCTCGAACCTCCTCAGCCGGCCGGCCGGCGATTGCCTCCCCTGGCTGAAAAGGCCGTTGCCAACCGGCGATGTCTTGCTACAAACGCGCGATCGTGGCAAAAAGCCGCGTCGCGACTGTCTGCGAAGAGGCCCATTGTCCGAACCTTTCGGAGTGCTGGTCGCACAAGCATGCCACCTTCATGGTGCTTGGTGATTTGTGTACGCGCCGTTGCCACTTCTGCGCTGTGATCACCGCAAAACCAAATCCGCCCGAAGCCGACGAGCCCGATCGCCTCGCAACGGCCGTCGCGGAGCTGGGTCTCAAGCATGTCGTCATCACCTCCGTCGCCCGCGACGACCTGCCCGACGAAGGCGCCGGCCACTTTGCAGCATGCATCCGCGCCATTCGGGATCGATCGCCGGAATGTGTGATCGAAATTCTCCCGGCTGATTTTCACGCGCGCGACGATTGCCTCAGCACCGTCTGCGATGCCGCGCCGGATATTTACAATCACAATCAGGAAACGGTCGCGCGGCTCTCGCCCGCGATTCGGCCGGCCGCGCGATATCACCGTACACTGGATGTGCTTCGCAAAGTGAAAAAATGTTGCCTCGCGTTTTTACCAAGAGCGGATTAATGGTGGGTCTTGGCGAATCGCGCGAGGAACTGCATCAAACCATGCTCGACCTGCGTGAGGCGAATGTGGACATCCTCACCGTCGGGCAATATCTCCGTCCATCCGACAAACATGCGCCAGTGGTTCGCTATTATCCTCCCGCTGAGTTCGACGAGATCGCAGCTGAGGCCCGGGCAATGGGTTTTCTGGCGGTTGCATCTGGACCGTTTGTTCGATCGAGCTACAATGCCGCCGACGTCTACGAGGCGATCGATCGGCTGCGGCGGTCCTGATTGACGTAAGAATTCACAACACAAAGCCGAAAGGGCTGATGGTGTCGACGAAGCGGATTTATGAAAAACTGCGGGGAAAATTCCTCGTGCTCGACGGCATCGACGGTGCCGGCAAGGGCGCGCAAATCGAGCGGCTTCAGGCGGGGTTCGATTCGTGCAGCATCGAGTACATCCGCACGCGCGATCCCGGCGGCACACCGATCGGCGATCGCATCCGCCACGTCCTCCTCGATTTCGATCTCTCCGAAATGGATGTGAACTGCGAGACGTTTCTCTTCATGGCCTCCCGCGCGCAATTGGTCTGGGATGTCATTACGCCGGCACTCTCCGTGGGCACGGCGGTACTGGGCGATCGCTATGTGTCCGCGACCTGCGCCTATCAGGGCGCCGCCGGCTACGACCCCAAGCGCACCGTCGAACTGGCACGCTTTGCCATCGGCGATGTCTGGCCCCATCTGACCATCATTCTCGACATGGAGCCCGACGAAGCCTTTAAGCGTACGAATCGCAAGTCCCCGGCCCAGCGCAAGGGTGTCGGTGGCAAGGGCCAGACCATGCTGTTTCACGATGTACACACGGATGCGATGGAATCACGGCCGAAGGAATTCCACGAGCGCGTGCGCGAGTTGTTTCTCGAACTGGCAGGCGTCTATCCCGCGCCCGTCGTCGTCGTGAGCGGCGACGGATCCGTCGAAGAAGTTCATGCCCGTATTCTGGATGCGGTGGACCATGCGACTCTCTGATGTCTTGCACCAGGATGCCGCCCTTGATCGCCTGCAGCGCGCCATCACGGCGGGGCGAATGCCCCATGCCTACCTCTTCTCCGGCCCCGAGGGAATCGGCAAGGAAATGACCGCGGTGCGGCTGGCCTCACTCCTGCTGTGTTCATCGCCTTCACAGACCCCGCCGCCCAAAAGCGTTACGACAAACGTTCGGCATTGGAATGAGGCCTGCGGCACGTGCGTCGATTGTGACCTCATGCGGGCGGGAAATCACCCGGACTATCATCGAATTTATCGCACGCTGAACAAAGTGCATCCGGATCGTGATGTGCAGAAAAGAAAGGCGACCGAACTGGGTATCGATGTCATTCGCCACTTTTTCATCGAAAAGGCCGGCCTGCGGCCCAGCCGGGATCGGGCGAAGGTGTTTGTCATTGCCGAGGGCGACAAGCTCAATGCCAGTTCGCAAAATGCCATGCTCAAGACACTGGAGGAGCCGCCCGAAAAAAGCTACATCATTCTTCTGTCGGCCTCCGGCGATCTTCTGCTCGACACGACCCGCTCCCGTTGCCATCAGGTTTCGTTTCGCTATCTTCCCACGGAATTTGTGGCCAACCTGCTGATCCAACGCCACAGCGCCGACACGGTGCAGGCCAGGTTCCTTTCCGAGCTGTCACAGGGCAGCGCCGGAAAGGCGATTCAGTTCTTTGAATTGGGCGTTTACGACCTGCTCGAACCCACGCTTCAGGGCGTCGCTCGGGCAAGCGACGATCCCTTATCGCTCGCCAGCGTGCTTCTCGATAACGCCAAAAAACTCGCCGCCAAGATCAAGAGTCGTGGCAAGGATGAGCCCGACGATGAAGACGGAGCCGATTTGAATACCAGCCGCCTGGGCCAGTTCATCGTCCTGGCCGTCGTTGGAACAATTCTGCGGGATGTGCAGCGCACCTTGGCGGGTGTGTCGCCGGCCTCGCTTGACAATTCGCCCGCGATCAAACAACTCGCGAGAAACGCGACATCGACTTCGCTTCGAACGGCCGTGCGCGCGGTCAATACGGCTGAATATCAAATTGGCCGCAACGCCCAAGTTCAGTTGGTGTTTGACGTGGTGAGTATCGCCATCGGCCAGGCTTTGTCGTCGCGCGCTGTTTCGGTGTGAGAAATGCGGAAATCGACCGTCGAGCCTATTGTGCCTTTCGCTTGCGACCGCCCGGTACACCTGTAGATTCGCGGACAATCAGTCGACACGGAATCCGAATGCACATCGGCTTCGCGTCCGGCGCGGAATCGCCGTTTTCAAGAAGAAGGTTAATCGCCCGATCGACCATCGGCTTCACTTCGATGGAAACGGTTGTCAAGCTCGGCACCACATACTTGGACAGATGAATGTCGTTCGAGCCGATGACGGACAAGTCGTCCGGAACGCGCAGGCCTTCCGCCCGAGCGCCCGCCATGACCGCAATGGCGATTTCGTCGCTGATGCAGAATACGCCCGTCGTTCGGGGCGCGCGCGTCAGCAGTTGCTTGATGGCCACCGGCCCATTGTCCGGATTGCCGCATGCCTGACGAACGAGGCAATCGGTTCCCAGCCCGCACTCCCGAAGCGCTCGCATGAACCCCACTTCACGAACCGCGAACCAATTGGGCTCTTCCGCGGATTCCGGACCGCCGATGTAGCCGAGGTGACGATGTCCAAGACCGAGAAGATACTTCGCGGCCTGATAGCAAAATCCTTCGATATCCGGGCTGACTTCGCAGAAATCCGATTGCTGAAACGCGCTGTGCAATAGGACCGTCGAAGGCGGCGATACCGGTCCGATGAGTTCTTCGCCAAAGGGGTCGTGATAGAAAGTTTCCGGAGGGGCAATGACGACCGCCCCACCCAGATGAAATTGCCGGAGACATTGATGAAAGCCGGCCAGCGATTGACAGCAAATGACGCCATAGCCGCGTTCTTCAATCGTGCGTGAGGTGAGATCGACAAGCTCGGCAAGGTAATGGTGGCTCGAAATAAACTCCGCGAACATGACGATGGTGCGAAGCTGCTGGCCGCGAAGACTGCGGGCCATCAGATTGGGAACATAGCCCAGCTCTCGCGCTGCATTCTGACATCGCTCAGCCGTATCGACGGTGACCAACCGCGTGTTGCCCGAAAGGGCGCGCGAAACGGTCATGGCTGATACGCCTGCGCGCTCGGCGACGTCCTTCAAAGTGACATTGCGTTTCTTCATGTGATGCCGGCCTCGCCGACCGCACCCGAAGGTCCGCGGTGTGTGACAGGGTGTCCACCACTCCAAAATCCAACTACTTGTAGTTTAACGAAAACACTCCGAGTGTCAAAGCAATCGCACCCTGTGGCCGATAGGCAAAACACGCATGTCTATACGGCAAAATCCGCGCACTTGCATCGCTTGTGTCCGGACACGACCACGCCGAATCCCGGCTAATTCCCCATTCTTTGCAAGGTCGATAACGGATTAGATGCCAGCTTGTTGGGTGCGTCTATTCCCTCGATGTTATTTGCTGGAAACGAGTTGAAAATGCACGCATTTGTCACCGGAAGCAGTGGATTTATAGGTCGAAAACTGGTCGATCGGCTTACGGAGGGTGGGCATGTCTGCACAGGGCTGACGCGCCAGGTCGTACCTTCCAACCCGTCAAATACAACCAAAAAGCTCGTTTCCGGTGACATTGGCGCCCCGGCAGCCACGCTCGCGTCGCAAATGCAGGGCTGCGATGTCGTATTTCATCTTGCCGCCCTCATCTCGTTCGATACGGCCCGTCGAACCGAGTTAATGCGAATCAATGGTGATGGCACCGAACGTGTGCTAGAAGCCGCCCGAATCGCTCGAGTTCCCCGAGTGATCGTTGTCAGCAGCGCCTGTACGGTGGGCATGTCGCACGCCCCGGATGTCATCCTCGACGAGGATGAGCCGTTCCAGACCCGATGGGCGGCGCGAAACCCCTATCTGGCAAGCAAACAGATCGCGGAACAGCATGCATTCTCCGCCGCCGGCCGCGGCCAGCATGTCGTCATCGTGTGTCCGACCACGGTCTATGGTGCGGGAGATCATTCACTCAATTCCGGCACGCTCATCAGACAGGTTTCCAATGCTCGATTCATTCCAGTTCCGCCCGGCGGCTCCAACGTGGTCTCCATCGATGACGTCGTTCAGGGGATCATCCTGGCCGCCGAACGCGGACAAAGCGGACGACGGTATATTCTGGGCGGAACCAATCTGACCTTTGCTGAAATCATCTCCAGCATCTGTACATCAATCGGGCGACGACCCTGGTGCGTGCCGTTGGTTTCCGCCGCACAACTCCCGATGATGGGAGCTGCGTGGTTGATTCAATGTCTGACTCGAAGCAACATCCTCACGCCACAGATCATTGCGGACACCTTTGCATACAAATTCTACGCTTCGGCTCGCGCGGCTACCGAACTGGGTTGGAAGTCTCAAAAGAGCTTCACCGATTCCGTCAAGGAGGCGTGGCGTTATTACCTGAATGAAGGTCTCATCAGCGATGTCAAAGGGGCAGCAGCGTAATGACGGCCGCCGCGTTACTCAAAAAAGATGTTCGAACGGCCAACCGGCGTCTTTATGACGCGATCGGCAGTCGCTACGAAAACATCGATGGACGGCGCGATGAATCGCTTTTCCGCTGGATTCGCAAAACGCTAACGCAACTCTCGCATCGCCACGGCAATGGCGACCTGCTGGATTTGGGAACAGGCAGTGGCGTCGTCATTCGAGCTGCCGGCGATTTGTTCGAGAATTGCATTGCCTTGGATCTCTCGCCGTCCATGCTGGCATCCATTCGAGTCAACGGCGCACACCGCATCGCCGCGGATGTCGATCATTTACCGTTTCGCGACGAATCCATGGATGTGATTACGTGTTTCGCCGTTTTGCACCATCTGGTCGACAGCGAGCGGCTGGCTAGGGAAGTCGCCCGCGTTCTGCGACCGGGCGGCGTGTTCTGGTCCGACCACGACATCGAATTGAAATTCTGCCGTCGATTTCGCGGACCGCTTTCCCTGTATCGACGACTGCGCGGTGCCGACCGTCACTACATGGATGGCCAGAGCCGGCTCGATCGCAAGACCTATGATCTGGCCGAGTGCCGCGAATCCGGCGTCGATTCGTCGCAAACCTTTGACGATTTCAAACGGGCGAATCTCGACACTACCGCGTGCTTTCATTGGTTCGGTCTAACGCCGCTGACGAATCGCCTTTTTTCAAACCGCATGTTCCCCAAAGGCTGGGCGCCGCTGCTTCGTATGATTGCCGTCAAACCCCCGAGATGAGGTGCTCATGGCCCGCGTCGTTCTGATCTATCCAAAACCCAACAGAATTCAGTTTGACACGGCGCATTCCGTCAATCTCGGTTTGGCCTACATGGCCGCCGCCCTCGAGAAACGCGGACATTCGGTGGCCGTGCACGATTGCAATTTGGAGGCGGACACGCAGCTCATTCCCAAAATTCGCGATGCCGAATTGATCTGCTTCTACACAATTACCGCCGCACTAAAGGCATCGCAGCGTTGGGCTGAAATCATCAAAACGCAGCACAATGCCGACTGCAAAATCATTCTCGGCGGGCCCCACCCCACAGCACGGCCGGAGGATTGCTTCGCATCGCCCCATGTCGATTACGCCGCGCTCGGCGAGGGCGAAATACTCGTGTGCGATCTGATCGAAAATTTGAACAACCCTGCGGTGCGTGATGCCCTGCCCGGCCTCTGCCGGCGCTCGGCGTTGGGAACGGTCATTTCTAATGGCAAGGCCATTTTCCCACCCGATCTCGATGCATTGCCCTTTCCAGCCTACCACTACTTCCCTATCGACCGCGTTACGCCGACAAGACCCACATGGATCAACGCGCGCGGTCTCAAATGCGGGTCGATGATGACTTCGCGCGGGTGCCCCTTCAAATGCACGTTTTGCACGTCCGCGGCCGACCAAGCCTTTGGTAAGAAATTCAGAGCCATGTCGCCCGCCCGAGTCGTGGAGGAAATGGAATGGTTGCATTGCACCTACGGAATCGAGTTCATCGAGTTTCAGGATGATGTCTTCAACCTGATCACCAGCCGCGCCGAGGAAATTTGTCGGCTGCTGATTAAAAAGAACATGCCGGTTCGGTGGTCCATCCCCAACGGCATTTCACGCGTGGAGAACATCACCGAGAGCTTCATGCGCCTCTGCAAAAAGGCAGGCTGGGTCGATGCATGGTTTGCCGCCGAAACCGGCTCAGACCGCATCCGAAACGACATTATCTTCAAGCAGAACACGATGCAGCAGGTGCGCGACGCAATTGCCGCATCAAAGCGCGCCGGGCTGCAAACAGGCGCGTTCTTCATATTTGGCAGTGCGGACGAAACTTTGGAAGAAATGCAGGCCACGATCGACTTCGCATGCTCGCTGCCCCTCGATCGCGCCCAATTCACCATTGCCACACCTTTCCTCGGCACGCTCTGGAGCAGAATCGAAAAAGAAGGCCGTTGGCTGGTCAAGGACTTTGACTATTTCGGCCCCTACGAAAATGTCGTCTATTATGAATTGGGCCGGCTAAAAGCGGAGAATGTGCTTCGCATGTACAAGAAGGCTTTTCGTCGATTCTTCCTCCGCCCGTCTTATCTCCTCAGAAAAGTCGCACTTCGCAAAGAGACCTACACCAACATGCCGCTGCTGGTCAAACAGGCCTATCAATTCATGACCTAATCGCCCAACGCGCGACACAACAGATGCGCCGACAATCACGAAGCGATCGGCTGCCTGCGATCGATTCGAACCTGAAGCTTCACCAGCTTGCCGCGTCGAGTTCTCCCCGCACGAACCACCTCTCGCGCTCTGCTCAACTTGCGGCACCGCCGTTCCCTTCGACGCCTTCAAATCGGCCTCTTGCATGATTCCATATTCCTGAAGCCGCTGATTGCTTTGCGCGATGGACTCTTGTACGCGACTAAACCTGGCTCCCTTCACGGCACTCGCAAAATAAGACCAGCCGCTTCGAAACGCGACCCGTGCCCCCGCCGCACATGCATACCTCATGAGCCCCAACGGATTCTCCAGCTGATACGCTCGCTCAATTCGCCGGGCCATCCGCATCATCTCATGTGAGCAACGATACGGCCACCCATGGCCGAACGAATCAAACCGTGTCCAAAAAGACCGTTCTTCCTGTCGCGACAGTGCGTCATCGAATAGTTTCTTCGACGGCAAAGGAATACCAACCGAAATCCGTGCAGCGTTAGGGCAAATCATCTTCAGCCGCGACAACACCGCTCGCTTATCGACTCTATTCGAATCATCAAGCCCGATAGTCAGCACTGTTCGAATGCCGGCTTCTCTGGCATATCGAACTGCCGCCTGCATTGCATCGAATTCCGCGCAGCTCTGGTCAATCAAATCCGCAGCCTTCATCTCGAAAAACGCCAGACAACATCCCGCCCGTTTCATCAACCTCAGTTCCGCTCCACTCAATCCCGCCGTCGACAAATTGCACAACCATCGCACCCCCGTCGGCCGCTCAATCAACATGGACGCCAAACCAACAATGCGATCGGCATCGCAATTCAGCGCGGGATCCATAAACTGAACCGCCGCCACTTTCAATCGGCCCTGCAACGCATCGATCTCCGCCCGGATCGACTCAATCGATCTCATCCGCAGCGATGCGCCAAACAAAACATCACAAAGTGCATTCCTCTGCCATGACGGCGACCCGCGAGAAGCAAGCAATGGCATCGCACACCAACGCCCATCACCCATCGCTGAGCGATACCGCTTGATTCCCTCGATCGCCGCCGCGCCAGTCGGCAGGTCATCCGCCATATCCGCATAGGCGGGCGTGGAATTTCGTTCACGCGTTATCACACCCGCACATGAATCCAAGTTCCCGCCGCGCCGAATCCAATGGGCAATTGCAACTTCCGGATCACCATGAAGAATGGCATCGACGCCGCGACCAAACGCCTCCTCGCGCATCAGCAACGCATGCGTGCCAAAACAGACTCGCATGATCGGCCGGGGCGTCGCCCCCAGCAGCATATAATCAAATTCGCAGGATGCCGTCGCGAGATTCAGAATGACGCAATCCGGCCGCCACTCGTCCAGCATGTCTAGATAGGTCGACAACTGATCGCGGTGAAGCCGCAGATCCAAAACACTTGCTTGATGCCCCAGCGATCGAATGGCGGCGGCGATGCATGCCAGGTCATACGGCGGCAAGAAAGTTTCGGCGCGCGATGTCTGCTGAACATGCCAGATCTTCGTAAAGTCGCGCCGCCCGGATGCAATCAGCAAAAGCCGCATGTTTCCCTCATAGTCAGTCTCAGCACTCCCATTTAGCGCAACGCAATTCTATGCCCACTGCGACCAGAACATGGCTGGAATGGCTCTCGAAATCGTCTTGAGCCGGCCGAAAAGATGCTCGTAGGGATGACGCATGCATTTCATGGCATAAGAAGGTGAAATGTAAAACCGTCGGTATGCCCGCTTGGCCGTGGCACGAATCTCGCTGTTGGAAAATTCCGGATAATCCGGTTCGCCGTTTTCATTCAGCCACCCCTTGCTCTCAAGCGTTTCGTGCATCGGCGTACCTTCCAGCACATTCGCCAATTGAAACTGTGCCGTATCCGGATTCATTTCCTTGGCCCAGCGGATCGTCGCTTCGGCGGTCGCCCGCGTCTCGCCCGGAAAACCGATGACAAAGTCGCCGTGGATGTAAGCCCGGCCCGTTTGGCGTCCCGTGTAAACTCGGTCATCTTCTTGACCGTCACACCTTTTTTGATCGCATAGTTTATTTTTTGATCGGCCGACTCATAGCCGACATGCACAACCCGGCATCCGGCCTGCTTCATGACGCGCATGGTTTCATAGGTCAAATTGCTTCTGGCATAGCAGGACCAGGCCAGCTTGTTCTTGCGGCGAATCTTCTGCGCCGAGAATTCCAGGGCGCGATTGTCGGTCAGCATATCGTCCTGCAGCATCACGCCGCGTATTTCCGGTATGTCGGATACGATGTAATCGAATTCATCCAGAACATTCTCGACGCTTCGAATATTGTAGGTAAATCCGGTGACATGCGTATGCACCCAAAGACAAAAGGTGCACTGCCCCCAATTGCAGCCACGACCCGTCAGAATATCCATGAACGGATAAAATTCGGAGATCGTCTTGTAGTCGCGGATTTGAACGTGTTTCTGAAAAAATCTCGATACGAACGGAATCTGGTCGAGTTGCTTGGATGTAAGGTAGGGTCTTTTCTCGTTGGCGACGATCGCGTCGCCGTCGCGATAAAGTAGATTCTGAATCTCATTGGGCCGACGCCCCGCCGCCAGCTCGGCCAGCGGATATTCCATTTCACTGACAATTCCATACTGCACATTGCGGGACATTTTCAGCGTATCAACCGGCCGAGCCCCAAAATACGGACCGACAAACACCGACATGCAGCGCAGTTTGTCAGTCAATCGATCGGCGATTTCGACGTCGTTCGCGCGGCTCTTTTGTCCCGGATAAACCACCAGCAAGTCCGGCCCCCATTTGGAAAGTTCACGGGCCACATCCTCCTCGGTCATGTATCTGGACGGCGCATCGATCAGATTCACCTCATGGCCACAATGCTCGAGCCATGCGCCGGCATATCCCAGCCAGAGCGGATACCACTGCGTTGCCGAAAGCGAAACAAAATCGCATCGGGCATTCCGCATGTAGTCCTTCTTAAAGGGGGGCGACAGTAAGGCAATGCGCATGCGTCAGGCTCCTATGGGCATAATGACCGCTTCGCCGACCGCGTCGGCCGCGGCACGAATGGAAACCGGCAGACCCATGCGATCGACAAGCCGGGGGGATGACAGATGAAGCGAATCGGGCGGCGAAACGATGCGTACAAGATGGTCGTGCGATTCGCCCGCCCCGACATTTCGGTTTGAAATCCGCGCGTATGAACTATTCTGGCGAAAATAGGGATAGCTCAAAGCTGCGGCAAACAGTACGCAAATCGTCTCAAGAAACACGACGCCATATTTGTGCAGGCCGAACCGCTCCTTGACGCCAGGCGGCACGTCAATCGACTGAAATGCCTGTCTGGCAACGAGCAGACTCAGCAGCAGCGTCGCCGCGGCCATGACGAGGATGTCGATGCGTCCCAGGGTAAGCAGCGTCAACGCAAGCAAAGACCATACCCCCACACACCACGGCAATAGAAGTTGTTGCGCCGTGCGCGTCAGCATCATCAGCTTGCTGAGGCCGTTCATGTCGGGCAGGCGATAGATGAACCGCAGCGATTCCCGCAGGAATGCATTGTTCTTGCGAAACTTGTGCGAGAGAAATTCGGCAATGCCGCCCGGGCCGCGAACTTCCGTCACCCGCGCCGCCCGCGAATACACAACCCGCTTCGATTGGCTGTGCGCCAAAAAACCGATGAATACGTCGTCGGCCACAACATCCTCGGGAAACTGCCTGAGCAATTCCCGGCGAAATGCATAGCAGGTCGCAATCACGATCGAGCTTCCATGTGCATCGGACTCGATCAGCCGTCCGCGATTTTGCGAATCCCAAAAGCACCGATCCCGCCAGATTGACTGCGAGGGCCGACTGTAAGCCCCCACCACCCAAGGTACATCTTCTACCGCGAATTCAGCGGCAAACTTTCGCAGGGTGTCCCGCTCCATCATGCCGTCCGCATCCGTGATGACGACAATTTCCCCGGTCAGTTTGGGCAGTACATGATTAAGCTGGTTGATCTTGCCCTTGGCCGGCGATTCGTAAATGCGGATTCGACGCTGCGATGGCGCGTTTGTCTTCAGTAACTCAAGCGTGCCGTCGTGGCTGCCCCCATCGACAAAAATAAACTCAACGCGATAAGACGGGTAGTCACACTGAAGCAGATTCTCCAGCTTCTGTTCGATGAGACGCGCTTCATTGAAACAGGGCACCACAACCGACAGGCGCGGAAGCGTCTCCGGCTCGACGGGGCTCGGCCGCTTGCGAACAATTCCCACAAAGCGCAGGACAACGAAATACGCCGCACATAGCCAGAGTATGACAAGGCTGGTCATTGCGAAGAATGTCGTCAGTACCCACATCGGCTGGTTCCCAAGACCTTCGATTGAGTCGTGCTGATTTGATATCGACCGCTTCGTCGGTGCGGCTTGTCTTGAGGGTGGCAATGTCCCACCACGGGCATGATCGGTTCGACGACGAGCATGCTGCGCCTCGATGCGCATTTTCCGCCGATGAACCGGCCGCGATCATGGGGTATCATGGAGGCAGGTGACTGCATGGCAGAGTCGATGATCGCCAGTGAACCGTCGAGCGCATTCGATCCCTCGCGCGCTGCGCTCTTCGACCGCGATGTTTTCGCGCCGTTTCGGGTTCTCCAGTACGAGCAACTGACTGGTCTGGTTGAACGTGGCCGCATTCGCCAACGTACGCCCGTTCTCGTCACCGAATTGCCCGTTCAGCCGGTCGCGTTGATCACCACCCAAATGGCATATCACCATGTTGCGCAGGAGACATCGCGGGGAAACCGTGGCTGGTTTCCTTCTGGAGTGGTCTGCAACTCGGGAGTCAGTATGACTCCAATCATCGACGGCAGAACTCACCAATTCGGCCACCGCGGCCTGTACAACGGCCTCTCTGTTCTCGGCGATGCCGAAACGGGTTCATACTGGGACCATGTCACTGGGAAGTGTGTCAAGGGTCCGCTTGAAGGCCGCTCCCTTGAAATCGCGCCGTTGCTTCACATGACCGCTGAACAGGCCGCCCGGCGTGGTGACATGCTGCTGGCCCGATCAAAGCCAACCTTGTTCGCCAGGGCCATGGGCCGAATCGCGGAATGGACGAGACTTTCGAAGCGTGGTTTTTTTCCGCCCGGCTTTCGACGAACCATGGCGCCAACGGACCCCAGATTGCCCGAAATGGAATTGGGTCTGGGAGTTTGGACCGGCCGAACTCAGAGATTCTATCCAATGACCGCATTGCGCGCGGCCGGGGGACAAATTGTCGATTCGCTGGAACCAGATTACACGATCGAAATTTTAATCGACAGCCAAACCGGCATTCCATCCGCAATCGCAACCGGCCAATCGCTGAACACAAACCACCGCCTCGAATTGAAACAGCGCCCCATGCAACTTTTCACTCGATGGTACGGCTTTTCATTCACCTTCCCGAATTGCGGTATATTCCAAAGTCCTTCTGCAAATACATAGATATTTCCTTTGCAGCCGCAGAGCAGCGAAAGAACAATGTCCAAAACGTAAGCTGCGGGACAAACGATCAAATTGTCCTCAGCCGCGGAGCGGCGAAAGAAACCGTTCCCATCATCGCGGCAAAACGCAATCCCCCGAATCTTGCATCAAAAAAATCGGGGGCGGACATCAATAAATGCCCGCCCCCGACAAAACTTGAAAATGATCGACTCGCTTACGGCGTCGGCGAGCAAGGCTGTTTGGTCAGAATGGCCTGAACAAACTGTGGCACATCGCTCATGCTGGGGCCATTGTTATCAAAGTCAACGCAGGCACAGTTGATGAGCGCGCCCGGTGCCCCAACACCAAGCAGGCAATCAACAAACGCCTGAATGTCCTTGCCGTTAAGCACGCCATCGGCATAGACATCGCCCGGGCACGCACAGTACGGTTCACAGACGCAGCAGACGTTGATCCGGCCGTCCGGCAACAGCGTTCGCACTTCGCGACAGGTCGTGCCCGGCGGGCAGACACCCTCGCACGATGGAGCGCCGCCGCCGGTCGCCATGCGTATGGTCGCCGTCGTCGAACCGGACATGCCCGCAAGCGGACCACCCGGAGCCGCGACAAAGTCGATGCGATAGGTGATGTCAAAGAAGCTATCCACTGCCCAGTTGCCGCCCGGCAGTTGTGTCAGGGTCGTATGGCCGGGGCTCGGTAAACCAAAGTCCGTTCCGCCGGTGACCCGCAACAAGTCGAAATCGGGATCGCCGGTGATTTGGCCGAACATTCGGAACATGTCTGTATCGAACGATTGTACCGGCTGACCCGGCAGGCGCGGCGCCGTATGCACTTCACACTGGAGCGGCAGGATCGCCGTTCGATTGAAACCGGCCAAAGCACCGGTTCCTGTCAGTGTGAATTGCGCGTCCGAATCGAAGCAATCGCGTTGTCCGCTGAACGTCCCGCCGGGAACTTCGCAAACGCCCGGAGGAGGATTGAAAGTGCAAACGACACCGGGATTACCGGATTGCTCATGGCAGATAAAGTTGGTGTGTATCGGCGCCAACTGAATCGTCGTGCCCGGCGGAAGTCCGTCGATAATCTCGTGAACATCCGTGGGGCTGAGATAATCGCAGCCAGCCGGAGGCAACGAAACCGTACCGCCGCCATTGTCAGCAACCACGCAAGGGTTGCCGCCGCCGCGCGGGCCATCTCCACCGTCGGGGCCGCCGCCGGGAGCGCTGCCCGGTGCAAACCGAATCTGGCAGGCGTCATCGAACTTGCATTCGCAAACCGTGATCAGCGTCTGACCGGTTGTGGGGTCAAAAACCGCACAGACCGGTACGCAGGCATGGCCATCGTTGGGACACGGGAATGGATTGCAGCCATCGCCATTGGGTGTCGGATTGCAATCCGATGCGTTGCATGTCGTCGTCGCGCAGGTCGTCCCTGGGCCCTGTGCGATGCCACCGAGGTCTGCGCAGGTTACTGCATCGACATCGACGCACGCGGCATTGGGCAGACAGCATGCTTCCGTGGTGGAAATCGGTTCGCAAACACAGCAAACTGTGATTGATCCATCGGCCTGTACCGTCCGAACTTCGCGGCAGACCGTGCCCGGCGGGCAAACGCCCTGACAGGCCGGACCGCTGCCGGTCGCCATGCGAATGGTCGCCGTCGTCGAACCGGACATACCCGCAAGCGGACCACCCGGAGCGCCGACAAAGTCGATGCGATAGGTGATGTCAAAGAAGCTATCCACTGCCCAGTTGCCGCCCGGCAGTTGTGTCAGGGTCGTATGGCCGGGGCTCGGTAAACCAAAGTCCGTTCCGCCGGTGACCCGCAACAAGTCGAAATCGGGATCGCCGGTGATTTGGCCGAACATTCGGAACATGTCTGTATCGAACGATTGTACAGCGTCGCCCGGCGTTCGCGGCGCGGTCACCACTTCGCACGACAACGGAATCAGCGCGGTTCGATTGAACCCTGCCAGTGTGCCGGTGCCATTGATCGTAAAGTTGGCGTCCGATTCGAAACAATCGAAGTTGCCCCCCAGCACGCCGCCCGTGTCTTCGCAGACGGTCGGCGGCAGGAGCGTATGGCAAACGCCCTGCGTTCCCGCGGGACCGCCGCAGATAAAGTTGGTGTGAATCGGCGCAAGCTGGAGTGTCGTGCCGGCCGGCAGACCATCCAGAATCATATGAACATCATCCGGGCTCAGATACGCACAACCCGCAGGCGGCAGTGTCACCGTACCGCCGGCGTCCGCCACGACGCAAGGATTGCCGCCGCCATGCGGCGTCACTTCGCCATCTCCGTCACCGTTGCCGCCATCCTGGATGACCGCGTGACATTCCAACTCGTCGCGACAATCACACGACACGACCGTGGATTGACCGGTGTTGGGATCGTAGTTGATGCAGGTCGGCAGACAAATCTGACCTTCGCCGGGACAGGGTGATGGATTACAGGCATCACCGTTCGGCGTGGGGCTGCATTCCGCCGCGTTGCAGTTCGCCGTGGCACAGGTCGTTCCAATACCCTGCGGTGTCCCGCCGAATTCAACCGTGCAACTGAATGCATCGACATCGACGCATGCGCCGGTCGGCAGACAGCAGGCTTGATTGATCGGCACACACTCACAGCAAATGTCCATTGTCCCGTCCGCGTTCACGGTCCGCACCTCATTGCAGATCGTGCCTGCCGGGCAATTGCCCTCGCACGACGGTCCGGTACCGGCGCCCATGCGAATGGTCCCAGTGGTGGACCCGGACATACCGGCCAATACGCTACCCGGCGCGCCGACAAAGTCGATTCGGTATGTAATGTAGAAGAAGCTGTCGACGGCCCAATTGCCGCCCGGAAGCTGCGTCAGTGTCGTGTGTCCCGGACTGGGCAGGCCGAAGTCCGTACCTGCCGTAACCCGTAGTAGGTCGAAATCCGGATCGCCTGTGATCTGGCCGAACAGTCGGAACATGTCCGTATCAAACGATTGGACCGGGTTGCCGGGAGTTCGCGGTCCGTGTGCGTTTCAAACGTCACGGGCATAGCGATGGCCCGTTGAACCCGGCGAGCCCACCTGTCCCGTTCATGTTCATCAGAAGAGTGGAATCAGTACATTCCTGCTGGCCGCCCAGTGATCCGCCATTCTGATCGCAATCGACATTCGGAATGGGAACCGGGAAGGAGCATACATTTTGTCCCGGCGCGCCGCCGCGGCAGAAGAATTCCTGGTGAGAAACGCCCAATACGATGGTGGTTCCTGCCGGGAGGCCGGCCACAATCATGTGAAATTCATCCGGGCTGAGATAGGGGCAGCCGACGGGCGGTAGTGGCACGGTGCCGCCACCATTATCCGGAACGACGCACGGATTTCCGCCGCCGCGCGGACCGCCGCCTTCATCCCCATTACCGCCGCCACCGGGGCCTGAGAATACAACTCGACAATCGGCCGCCCGCTTGCAATCGCAGGATAGCACGGTGGACTGACCGGTGCTTGGATCGTAGTTGACGCATGTCGGAAGGCATTGCTGGCTGGTGAGCGGGCACGACACCTGTTGGCACGCGCTGCCGTCCGGTGTCGGACCGCAGTTTACACCGCCGCAATTTGTATTTGCGCAGGTGGTGCCGGGCCTTGTGAAATGCCGCCGTGTGCATCGCAATCCACTGGATCGAGATCAAGGCATCCGCCCGTCGGCAGACAGCAGGCCTGAATCTGCGGCCCGCAATTTACGGTAAAGCAACTGGAACCGGGAGGTTGTGCAATGCCGCCAATTTGAGCACACTGTGCCGTCGTGGTGACATCCACGCATTGGCCGTTGGGCAGGCAGCAGGCAAGTCCCGCACCGGGGGGAAGCCCCGCTTCCATGCGAATCGTACCAGTCGTCGACCCCGACATGCCGCCGAGCGGTCCGCCCGGAGCGCCGACAAAGTCGATGCGATAGGTGATATCAAAAAAGCTGTCGACGGCCCAATTGCCGCCGGGAAGCTGGGTCAGCGTCGTATGGCCGGGACTCGGAAGTCCAAATCCGTTGCCTGCAGTGATTTGAAGCTGATCAAAATCCGGGTCGCCAAAGATTTGTCCCTGCAAGAAAAACATCGACGTATCGAATGATTGAACCGGCGCACCGGGAGCCCGGGCCGCGGTACGAACCTGGCAACTGAGCGGAATCGAGATCGATCGATTGAACCCGGCCAGCGTTCCGGTTCCGTTCACCTGGAATCGACCTTCAGAAATGAAACAATCGGTGTTGCCGGTTCCGGGACCGGGCACCTCACAAATGCCGGGCGGCGGACAACCCGGAAATCCCTGCGCGCCGGATTCGCAAATGAAATCCCGGTGTATCGGTGCGAATTCAATGGTTGTCCCCGGCGGCAGACCATCGATAATCATGTGAACTTCGTCCGGGCTGAGATAGGCGCAGCCGGCCGGAGGAAGCGTAATCGTGCCGCCTCCGTTATCGGGAACAACACAGTCGCCATACACTGCGGGTGAGTTCGCGATCATCCAGAAAGCACAACAACAACTCACCAGTGCAACATTCGCGCCAAGTTTTCTCTTCATAATCATGGATCGAAACTCCCGTTTGCGTCCCACCCTATCCAGGGACATCGTTCAATGCAGAATACTGCCTTTCCCGTTCATTGCTTCAAATTCTCTGCCGCTCCATGCAACGCATGACAGAGCATCGCATAGCCGAATTTCAAATAATTCCAGCGTGCGTCACACCGACATTTGAATGGGCAAGCGGTCGAACAAAGAAGTGATTCGGGTAACGCAACAACCTCTCGTCTGCATTGGACATCAATGCGAAACGAGCGGCGCGCGATTAAACATTTGACACATCGTCAGAATGGAACGATGCATCAAGATGCTCCCAAAACTTCGCCCGATTGGCTCCCAATTCTCCCACCATTCACCGTAAACGCATACCAGAATGCCGCCGGCTTTCTACCGTCGACACCCTATCCCATGTATTGCGAACGGCTTGTGCGGAATTGAACCCGAACAACTTATTCAAGGAACGCTTGGACGCACCCTAATTTCGTCCAAACACAATCCCGCAACACTTCATCGAAATGACCGGATCGGTCATTTCCGATAACAACCAAATTACAAAGCCCCGCGCATGATGTCAATCATTTTCGACCTTCTTATTCGTATTTCTCGCTTGTTGCTCCATGGTCATCGACCTAACAAGCGCTTGGGTCAAAAATCGTCGCGTGCAGGTCAGTAAACTCCCTTACCATTTCATCCTTCCATGGCTCAATGCACCCCTTAAGATCGCAGAATGGCGGCGCAACCCTTTTTCTGGTTCAATACCGTTCGAAATCGTTGAGGCAACCATGAATCGGATTTCCGCGAAATTCTAACGTGTATGGCTTTGCCTTGACCTGCAAACGAAACGCTAGGTTTTCTGTGCACACGAAGGACCAGCCGTGATCGTCGATTGTCATACACACATTTGGGAGTCCGCCGAGCAGGTGAGTGCGGCCTCCATCGGCGTCGCCGCCCGACATGCCCATTCGTCGGAGATGGGTGGCAACGGCCGCCCCGATGCCTCGATGGACCACCATCGCAAGGCCACCGAACCCATCGACAAGGCTTTCGTCATCGCATTCAAAAGTCGATACCTCGGCGTCACCGTTCCAAACGAGCTCATCTTCAATTATGTAAGGCAAGCCCCCGATCGACTGATCGGCGTGGCCGGCATCGATCCCACCAACGTCGACGAAGCCCTCGAAGAACTGGAAAAGGCCCACGCCGAATATGGCATGCGCGCCATCGCCGTCTCCCCCGCCGCGCAGGATTTTCATCCTTCCGACAGCCGGGCGATGCAGGTCTTCAGCGAGGCGGCCCGATTGCGCAAGCCCGTTCTCTTCCAACAGGGCATCCATTTCAACGCAGCCGCGAAAATGGAATTCGCCCGTCCTTCGCTTCTCGATGAAGTCGCCCGCGATCTGCCGCAACTGCGCCTTGTCATCGCCCATATGGGTTACCCCTGGATCGACGAGTGCGTCGTTCTTCTCGGCAAACATGCCAATGTCTATGCCGATATCGCTTCGCTCATTCAACGGCCATGGCAGGCCTACAACGCGCTTTTGGCCGCTTATCAATATGGCGTCATCGACAAGCTCCTTTTCGGCAGCGACTTTCCATTCGGCACGCCGACAAAAGCCATCGAATCGCTCTATCGCCTGAATCATCTCGTCACCGGCACAAATCTTCCGACCATCCCGCGACAATCGCTCGTCTCGATCGTCGAACGCGATGCGCTCGGCGTCCTCGGCATCGAGCCGGCATCCATTACGGCCGCTTCCACCGCATTGATCGATTCGGAGCCATGATTCGAAATGCGGCAGGGTTCTTTAATTCCAAATCCGGTTCACCCATTCCGAACGCTCCTTCGTCCGTTTTGCGCGACGCTTCTAATCGCAACCACGGCCGCCGCGCTCGCCTGCAACAGCAAGCCCGATCACATCGAAGTGCTGTCGTTTCGAAATGCCGAAAAGCCGGAGACATTTGTCGAGAATTTCCCGCCCGGATACTTTCGAATGAACAGCGAGAAGGCTTACGAAATCGTTCTCGAATTGGAGCCGCGCCTGTTGGAGGTGCCGCCGCACGAGGACGACACCTCTGACGCAACATCGCAGCCGGCGCCGCCGGATCTAGTCTGGACCTCGCAGTTGCTGCACATTCGAATTCTGTGGAAACCGATTCCCGGCAAGACCTATGCCGAAAGCACGCAGACCAATGCCGCCATCGTCTATTGCCTCGTCAACGGCGACAACACGATCAGCTACGAGGGGGCCGGCTTCGTGTTCTTCAAGCTCTCGCGCGACGGCGACGAGATGGAAGGCCGCATCGAATCGGCATCGCTCCGGCCGACGCGCTTCGGTCGCGAGCCGGTCGACCTCTTTGGCCCCTGCCGCATCTCCGGCACATTCAAGGCCGCCGAAGGTTCCCGCAAAGTGGCGAACGTGCGGCAGCGTCTGCGACGGCTGCTCGGCAAGCCCTCGACCGGCATCGAAGGCCCGAACTAACAACTGTGGCACCGGTTTCCAACCGGTGAATCTCAAAACCAGCCTACTGTGGCACCGGTTTTCAACCGATGAAGTTCAAAACCATTCTACTGTGCCACCGGCGACTCGATGGTTTTGGGGAGCATGGGCGTCTCGCCCGTGCGAAATCTCCTCGACAAATGCCTGACCATACAAGTCTCGAATTTCGATCTTCGCACGCCAAGCCTTCCCGCTAAAATGCCCATCACAAGCAATGGAGCCGTATCACCATGAACGAATTCCACGAAAACCTCTGGGCCCCCTGGCGACTGGACTATGTGCAGGGGCTGGCCGACGACAAGCGGCCGCCCTGCTTCCTGTGCGATTATGCGGCCCAACCGAACGACGATGCCTCCAATCTCGTCGTCGCCCGCCGCGAGAGCGCTTTCATCATCATGAACCGCTTTCCCTACACCAACGGCCACCTGCTCATCGCGCCGCTGGCCCACAAGGCCGACCTGGTCGATCTGTCGGACGATGAGATGACACATCTCTGGCACCTGACCCGCGACGCCAAGTCGCTGCTGGCGAAGGTCCTGAAACCCGACGGGTTCAACATCGGCATCAACTTCGGCCGCTGCGCCGGCGCGGGGTTGCCCGGGCATCTGCACATCCACATCGTGCCGCGCTGGAGCGGCGATACGAATTTTATGAGCGTGGCCGGCGACGTGCGTGTGATTCCGCAGGCACTGGACAAGTTGTGCACGTTGCTGCGCGCGGCAAGTCAGTAATCGTAGTACCGACTTCCTATTTCAGTTTCATGTCGACTTCCAAATACTTGTCTAGTTTTCGCCAACCGCCGAAATAGGTCACGCCATATAATTTCTCTGATTTGAACTTCAGCCCTTTTGCGACAACGGCCAAGCGATCCTCGGGATAATCCCTCTTTGAATGAGAATAGACCGCGAATTTGCCGTCGTTTTCCTCCCATCGTAACGCACAGTTTCTTTCTTCGCCTTTCAGCGCTTTCGCTTCTTTGATATTGCGGTCGTACCACTTCGATCGCTTTCGAGGGCATTTGGCGATAAAATTCGCACTGGGAACTTTGACGCCCACCCAATCACATACGTCGACAATCGCTGTCTGCGACTTGGCATCACTGTCAAGCCCGATCACGCGCAGGACCACATACTTGCCCGACAGCAATCGATACGAAACCGCGTGACCAATCCGCCAATCGGTTCGATCGTGAAAGACTTTTGAAAGTCGCTTGGGCGGCGGTTGCGGTGAAAGTAATTGAACTTTCAAGGCGGCCATCACTGCTTGGCGCTTCCTGACAAGTTTCTCTCCTTCCTCTCGCCACAATATCAGGCTCGCTGGGTCTTTGATCGCGGCCAGTGCTTTATTCTTGACGGAGTGAATCAATCGGCCGCATTTCCATTGGGTGGCGGCCAAGGCCATCCAGAACACCGGGGCCTCTTCCGGCTCACTTAGAGCGCTTTTGTTTTTGCGCACCATCTTCTTGGTCGCTTCTTCCGGCGAAAGGCCGTCCCCGATCAACTCGCGAAATTCCAGGCGAATATCCTGGGCAAGATCGTCAGAGAAAATGGCAGTTCCCCATGCCCCCATACCTAGTCCTTTCCAAGCCCCGCAGTAGAGTCTCGCGAAACAATATAAGACATACTGGTCGCGCGCGAAACCGCTTGCCCCAGACGTCGAACGTCGATGTCATGGGTTCTCGCACAATCAACTCTTTGCAGGCAACCTCACTCATTTTCCACATCCGCGGGTTTCGGGTTTGGTTGTTTGCGTTCGGCGCGGGTGGCGTTTTGTATTCCTTGAAGGTGCGGGTGAGGTCGTCGAGTTCGCGGAGTTTGGCTTTGCGGCGGATTTCGGTGACCTGGGCATCGAGGCGGCGATGGGCGAGGTGGAGGTTGGATGCCATGCGGTAGGCATCGACGAGGTATTGGATTTGGCGCGGCGGGACGGCATCATCGACGAGGGCGGCGAGGAGTCGGGTGGCGATGAGCTCGGGGAGCATGGTGAGGGCGTCGGGGGCGAGGGTGCGGCTGAGGCCGGCCTGTGTCTGGCAGGCTTCGAGCAGGCGAATGGGCCGGGCGTAGTTGTAGAAGGCGGTGAAGCCGATTCCCTTTTCGCGGAGGGCGAAGTTTTCGTAGATGGTCGCGTAGGGGCCCGCTCGGAACTGATGAGGGCGTCGTGGATGGCGGCGAGGGTTTCGGGCGGCACCTTGGCGGGGATCGTGGACTTCGGGGAGAGCGGATTGACGGGCCGAGAGTGAAAACGGGACTCGTTTTCATCGCCGTTTTCATCGGCGGGCGCGGGCGGCAAATCGCCGCAAGGTGTTTGTTCGTCGAGGGTTAGGGTCTTGGTGTTTTGGGGAGCTGTGGTTTTCATAAAAAAACTCCTGGGGTGAAAAGGGGCATTCGAAACGCCGAAATCCGCAAACGCCGAAACGCCGAAAGCAGAATGAGCCCGGAGCAAAGGCGCGGAGCAAATGTAGAATTGAGAATGGAGAATGTAGAGTTGGAGGAAACGTCAAAATGCCAAAAAGTCAAAAAGTCAAAACGATGCCATGGGGCTGACGGACCGAGGGGGCAAGGGGGCGAGTGAGGGTTTGGGGGCATGGGCGCGCGTTCCTTTGTCTATAAGGCTTGCTCGCGCTCTGTAGGAAGCGGCTTTTTGGGGGGCGGAAGGTTGTTAAGTTTGGGGAATGTATGGGGTTAGGGAAATCGGGGGATTTTTGGTGAATTGTGTTGATCGTTCGATGAAATAGAGAGACGATACCGCAAGTGCGGTTTAGACAAAGCGTCCGACGGAGGTGACATGGTGCAGGATATCATCAAAGCAGCCAGGAAAGTGCGGGAAGCGCTCATCAATCGGCACGGGGGCATCGAGGGGTATTTCGAATACTGCCAGGCTCTCGATCGCGCTCGTTTGGCTCGTTCAAAACCGCGTAAACGAAAGACAACGGCCCGTTCTGCGAAAAAGCGAATGCGGGCTGGTTGATTTCATCATTCATTTCTACCCGTTTGAAGGCTTGGCAGCGGAGGGTGTATTCGTTTTTAGGAGCCTCAAATTGAGAGGGGCGAATGAGGCTGGGATTCACGTTGCGGGTGACAAAGACATGAGCCGCCGCATGTTTGTGATGATGAGGAGATGATCTGCGTACCGTCACAAGCGATGCGGCTCGGTATTCGCGGGGTTTTCTCCGCGAAGTGGTGGATCAAAAGGCCGACCAACCCTGCGAAACTATCCGCTCTACTCAAGTTGCATTCCCTCCAGAATACTGTGCGATTTTTCTTGCAAGCACACCGCTGGGACGCCAGAATACCGGTATGTCTCGTCAGGGTCGGAAATCCAAAATGGCGTCCAATGTGACAAACCCTGCGCCGCAGCGCGCGCAAGGTGCCGGCACCGGTCACCGGCGCGCACCAATGGCTTTAGCATTTGTAGGCGGCGCTGCCATTGCATCTGCGGTGTTCTATTTCGCTGCCCGCCCCCAACTGCTCCCCGCCAAAACTCAGGCCCAATCAGTTGCGTCAATAGTCCCAGAACCGTCGGGAAACTCTCAACTCAAGTCCTTCCACGACTTGTTAGAACTCACACCGCAACAACTCGCGTCGGCTGACATCGCTTTGATGAACCTCCTCTGCGCGAAAGGCATTCCCGGTGCCGAATCATTGGACATCCCGGCCGCGTTGAAGAGGCTCGACGAGTGGGCGGCCAAGGTCAAAGTCGAAACCGAACGGCACCTCTATCGTGTTACCGACCCAAAGTTTGCCGATCATTACAACCACTCCGAAGCACGGCTTCGCGCCGAGTTCATCGTTCAAACGCTTCAGGAGGATTGCGGCGTTCATTACAACATGGAGCGCGTCCGCAATGTGGATTTCTCCAATCCGAAAGACATGTTCATCCTCGGCATGATCGACGATGCCAACGGCGGCACCTGTGCTTCCATGCCGGTGCTTTACGTCGCCATCGGCCGCCGCCTGGGCTATCCGATGAAGCTTGCCCTCGCCAAACAGCATGTATATTGCCGCTGGGAAGGAACAACGGAAAAGCTCAACATCGAGGGCGCGGCCAACGGCGGCATTGATTTCCCGCCGGATGATTACTATGGCACATGGCCCGAACCGATCAGCGACGAAGAAATGGCGACCGGCGAATTCCTTCGCGGCCTGACACCGTCCGAAGAGCTTTCTATGTTCATGCTAAACAGGGGATGTTGCCACCATGCCCGCGAAGAATTTGCGGCGGCCGTCGCTTGTTTTGCGGAGTCACACCGTCTGATGCCGAACGCAATCGGGCCTAAAGTTGCTGTTTCTACTGCGATGGAACGGAAACCAATGCCGGGACAACAAACCCAGGTAACCCGGAATTCAAGAAAAGGAAACAAGTCATGAATCTGAGGCAAAGGGTCACGTTACTCGTTATTGGCTTGACTTCCATCATCGTATCGACTGCTGCGCATGCACACTATAGCCCAAGATTGGGGCGGTTTATTAGCCGGGATCCGATCGGAGAGCGCGGCGGTTTCAACTTACAGGCATCTGTAGCGAATCGACCGACTGATCTGGTTGATCCAATTGGGCTTGATATTTACGTTGCGCCGAATCCTGGCTTTAAGCGCCAGTGCCAAGGCACCTGCGGGGCCGACATTACGGATTGGTTTAAGGATGAGATGGTGTCCCAAAGAAAAGGTTGGGACGCTTATAAAGCGCAATACGAAAAACAGGCTGGCGTGGGAATCGGTTATTTTCAATATTCGTGGTGGTCTTACCACAACCATTACTACAAGACATGGGAACCAAGTACTTTTGTTGGAGTTGGAGGTGCAGTCGGGCCACCTGCCCCCAGCGGAAATCATCAATATCGATTCAACCAAAGTACAAAGTGCGGACAGCCGCCGAAAGGAGGAGCCGACAAGACTTGTGGAAACACTGTTACCTTATGCGGAAAGTGTATTCACTCCTCTGTACTTGGCAATCTAATGTTTGGAATGATGGCAAATTATGCGAAGCAAGATTTGGATGAAGTTACCAATTACGTGCGAGAGAAAATTGTAAAGTATGGGAACGACGATCCCTTTGACGCACCTATTTACAAAGTTGGCTTCGATTCATATGGGCCTTACTCCGACTTTGGAGCTGGAAGTGATTTTTGCAAAAAGCTGCTCGAATCCGCAAGGAATCAGAACCTAAGTCTAAGTTAAGACGCAGAATGATTCATATAGTTTTCCCATTTCGGTCGACCTTTCTAATGACGGCGGAGCCGTCAGGAGGTCGGGGATATGGAATCGGTTGTCTCTCGCGGAGCGGGAGGCGTTGACGGTCTTCGGTTCCGCACGCCGTCCGGGATGTCTTTCGCAATTGTCTGATTCTGTTGATGTCGGATTCGCGGGACACAATTGCTTGATGCCGGTCGTTTGGGCTGCGCGACCGCCACGGTTGCTCGCATTCGACGCCTGTATCGCATGGGCGGTATCGCCTGCATCCGACCAAGCCGCGGACGCCGGAGCCGCCACGCCTGCCTATCTCAAGAAGATGAAGCGGGTTGTCGACACCAATCCCATGAAATTGGGCTACGGCTTTTCTGGTCGGCCACCCGGTTGGCGCCCACGCTGGGGAAACCGGCATCCATTTCAGCGACGATCAGATGCGTCGATTGCTGCATCAGGTGAATTACTCGTTTCATGTCCCAAGCACACCCTCAAAGGCAAACGCGACGAGGCCGCCTACGAAAAGGCCCGCCGCAAGCTGATCGGTCTAAAAAAACGCCCTGAAGAATGATGCCGCCGAGGCGCTGATCTATCAGGATGAAGTCGAAATCCATCGGCACCTGGCGCGACGCATGGGCGCCGTCGGCAAGCAGCCCGGAAATACCCGCCGGGCAAGAACGAAAAAAGGTGGTGTCGGCGGGTGGACTATGCCACTGCCAAAATCACCACGCTCATCGCGGACACCAAGAGCGGCTGGAATTTCATCGCGTTTCTGACCGCGTTGCTCAAGGCCACGGCAACCGAAAAATCCATCTGGTTTGGACAACGCCCGCTATCACCCCGCCGTCAGAGCCTTTGAGACACAAACCGATCGACTGACGATCTGGCTCCCGACGTATTGTCCCAGCCTGAACCGATCGAACGGCTCTGGGGTCACCTGAAACGCACCGTGTTGGCAAACGTCCCCAAAACCGTGAAGACCTGGCGCATTCCGGCAAGGCGTCGGCCGAATCAATGGACACCGAAACAAAATGGGATTCATGTTCGATCATGACCATGTCCGGAACAATGCTGCATGAATCATTCTGCGTTACAACTTAGAATGGCTGGGTGGAGAATCTCGGTACATTACAACGGAAATTGAGGTTGGTATGGCCGGAAGTACACCTGAAAGGAAGAAAGTCTCAATAAAACAAATTGGCGTGACCGATCGTTCAACTTGTCAGCCATGTGGCGAGAAGACGAAGGAAACTCACCATAGCGGTGGCGATCCAGTGCCTTAGCCGTATGACGAAATGGTGCATAATTACAATCCCCAGAAATCTCACAAATTGGTTACATTGGTCTTGACGATTCCAGTTTGTCTCACACTTTTGTTTTGGCTAAATAGTTATGTGATCATAGACCGATGGTCATGGGCGTCTTCAAAACGTGAATTCCAAGTCTATTCAGACGATGGTGCATTACACATCGCACGAATTGTTGGATGGGCGGGCCCCTATGCCTTTAGGCACGATCAGGATAGTTTCGATGGTTGGGACAGAAGAGGCGATGAAGCAATGTGTGTGCTTTGGAAGGCGAGTCCCCACTTTCCAAATTTGATATTCGGGTCACTTCGTGATGATGGCCTCCAACCTCTGATCTTAGTAATTGTGCCTTATTGGCTTCTTGCCGTGGTCACGGGGTTTCTTCCCATTCGATCATGCTACCGATGCTGGCGACGGAAACTCAACCGGGAACATATTGAAAAGTGCGACTGCTTGGGACTTTGTCAATTCTGCGGTTATGATATTCATGCCACCCCTCACCGTTGCCCCGAATGCGGCGGAGTTGCAGCTAACCGGCAAGAGATTCCGCGTAATGTACGTGCAAGAAAGGAATAACACACGATCAGTTCTTGAATTACTGCTTTTTCGATACTGTCCGCCTCACCATGTCCACATCATCCGCCGAGTTTGCCGTTCATGACAACGCCTCGCGCGGGCGGGTGTGGACGCGCGCGGAGGTGGGTGATGAGCGGCCGTTTGATTTGGACCGGCATCGGATCATCAGTTGCATGGCGTTTCGGCGGCTGATGTATAAGACGCAGGTGTTCATTACCGGGACGACCGATCACTTCCGCACGCGGATGTCGCACACGCTGGAGGTGATGGCGCAGGCCGAGCGGCTGGCGCGGCTGGTGGGGGTGAACGACCGGCTGGCGGGTGCCGTGGCGTTGGCACATGACCTGGGCCACTCCCCTTTCGGGCATGCCGGGGAAAAGCAGCTTGCCCAACTGATGAAGGGGCACGGCGGCTTCGAGCACAATGTGCAATCGCTGCGGGTGGTGGATTATCTGGAACACCCGTATCCGGCGTTTAGGGGGCTGAACCTTTCGTTCGAGGTACGCGAGTCGCTGATCAAGCACCAGACGAAGTATGACCACCCCACTGCTTCCAAGAAGAAGGACGATCCGAATGCGGCGCTCTTTGAGGTTGGGCCGCGGTGTCCGATCGAGGGGCAGATTGCCAATGTGGCCGACATGGTGGCGTATACGCTACATGACATTGAGGATGGGCTGGGCCAGGGGGTTTTGACAGAGGAGCATCTCTCGGCGAGCCGGTTGTGGCGGGAGGCGGCGGAACCGATTCGATCGCAGCACCCCGATAAGACGATTCATGCGCTGCGGCGGCCGATCATCGACCGGCTGGCGGCGCGGTTCAACGAGGATGCGCGGGCAGACGACGCTGGCGCGGATCGCGGCGGCGGGGATTCGGTCGGTGTCGGACGTGCGGCACGCGAAGGCGGATGTGGTGGGGTTTTCGGACGAGATGCAGCGCGGGGTGGAAGAGTTAACGACGATTATGCTGGATTCGGTGTATCGGCATCACAAGGTGGTGCGGATGGATTCGAAGGCGAAGCGGCTGATTCGCGAGCTGTTTGAGGCGTATCTGGCGGAGCCGCAGCTCATGCCGAAGCGTTATTCGGAGCGGATCGCGGAGCAGTGAGCGCATCGGGTGATTTGCGACTATATCGCGGGGATGACGGACCGGTTTTGTCAGAAGGAACATCAACGGCTTTTTGCGCCGTTTCATTTTGACTGAGACCAAACGCCGAAACGCCGAAAAGTCGAAACGCCGAAACAAATAAGGAAGCCAGGAAGGCAGGAAAGAGATTGGGGGAATGGCGGGGGTCGGCGTACCGTCGGATTCTTTGATAGGCCCACACTAGAGGCACACATCATTTAGTACTTGAAGTGCTTGATCGGTTCGCCCTGATGGCCGAGGTGGGTCATGGCCTCGATACCGATTTGCAGGTGCATTTCGCTCCACATTTGTGTCACCCGTGCGTCACTCTCTTCGGTTTTGATGCCATCGGGCGTGATGGGCACGTCCGAGACGAGCAGGAGCCGCCGCGCGAGATTTCGTTTTTGTGGCCGACGATGAAGATGGTGGCCGTCTCCATGTCGATGCCGATGGCGGTGACATCGTGGAGGCGCTGTTTGAAATCCTCGTCGTGCTCCCAGACGCGGCGATTGGTCGTGTAGATGACGCCGGTGCGGTAGTCGAGGCCGCGCTGCACGATGCGCTCGGAGACGAATTTGTGGAGCTTGAATGACGGCAGGGCCGGCACTTCGGGCGGGAAGTAGTCGTCGCTGGTGCCCTCGCCGCGAATGGCCGCGATGGGAAGAATGAAGTGGCCGATCTCGGTGGTGTGCTTGAGGCCGCCGCACTTGCCAAGGAAGAGGACGCCCTTGGGCGCGCGGGCGGTGAGCAGGTCCATGATGATGGCGGCATTGGGCGAGCCGATGCCGAAATTGACGATCGACACGCCGTCGCTGTTGGTGGCGGCCTGCATGGGCCGGCCGACGCCATGCACCTCGCAGCCGAACTGCTCGCCGAACTTCTGGACGTAGAAGGCGAAATTGGTGAGGAGGACGTAATCGCCGAAATCGTCGATGGGCATGCCGGTGTAGCGCGGGAGCCACCCTTTGGCGATGTCGAGTTTGGTGGTCAAGCGATGCTCCTGTGCTTCGGCATGGGGCGATTGTAACCGATTTCGCAGGATTGGAAGAGCCGGCGTTTTCTTGCGTGAGTGATGACGGATTTGGCGCGACGGGGCGGCCGCCGGCGGTCGCTTGACAAACCGCCGCCATGAATTAGCATGTGCTAACTTTACTAGTACGGTAGTTATTCCTTAGTATGGTATTAGTCATGGCGGGAGTGTGACGCGTGGGGAACGGGTTGTTGTTCAGGATCATCGGCATTCTTTCGGCGGTGGCGATCGGCGGTATCGATGCGATGCCGGCGGTTGCGACGGATTCGCCGCAATCGGGGAAGGACATGGCGGCAGCGGAAGAAACGGCGCCGCCCGCGGACGCCGGTGGCACGCCGGCCGGCGAGCCCGCCATCACGCACAATCTGCTCGGGCTCGAGGCCGCGCCGCTTTCCGAGCCGATCGTGACGGACCGGCCGGACTTCACGGAGAGTGCCATCACTGTGCCGCGCGGGCGGTTTCAGCTTGAAACGGGTTACACATTTACCTATGACAGCGGGGACGGGGAGCGAAACATGGATCATACGTATCCCGAGTCGCTGCTGCGCGTCGGCCTTGTCGATGATGTCGAACTTCGACTTGGCTGGCTGGGGTGGTCGCATTCGAGCCGCATGTTTCGCGAGCGCAACGAAGATGGGCGCCGGGAGAAGCTGACCGAGTTTGAAAATGGAACGACGGACATGAGCGTCGGATTCAAGTTTCATTTTCTCGATCAGAAGGAGTGGGTTCCGGACCTGGGATTGATTGTGGATACGACGGTGCCGGTGGGCGCTCGCAACAAGACGTCGGGCGATGTCGATCCGGGGGTTAAACTGCTATGGGCTTACGATCTGGGCCGGGATTTCGCGCTGTCGGGCAATGTCAATTTCGCGGCTGCGACGAGCGAGAACGGCCGGTTTCTTCAGACCGCGTCGTCGATTTCCCTGGCGCGGGCCTGGACCGATCGGGTGGGAACGTATGTGGAATATTTCGGGTTTTATCCGAATGATCGCGGTCAGGCCGACGCCCACTATGCCAACGGCGGCGTGACTTATCTGGTGAATGACAATTTTCAGATTGACGTGCGCGTGGGCGTCGGACTCAATGACGAGGCCGACGATTTTTTCTCGGGAGTGGGTTTTCCGTTTCGCTGGTGAGAGAGAACGGCATGAGTTTTATTTATGATTTGCTTTACAATGCCATCGACGCATTCATCACGGCGCTTGTTGTTGTGCCGCTGAATGTGCTGACTGAGTTTCTGATCGGCCTTGTCACGCAATGACGTCTTCTGATTGCATCGGCGAACATTTTTACACCAACGTAATGCGGGGATGACGTGGCTTTCGTCGCGTTATTGGGTGGCATGCGGGGCTTCGACTTTCGCCCATTGGTCTCATGCGGGATTTGACCTGTCGATGCGGCTTCTTGCCCCTGTTATAATTCTGCGCAGGTGATTCGATGGCCAGACCAGCGCATGAAAAAGCCGCGGATATTCGCCGACGGGAGCAGGCCCTTTCCCATTGGAGGGCTGAAATCGTGCGCGGTGCGGTCGACCATCGAACCCTTGAGCAGGAATTACGACGGGCGTTGGACGACGCCGATGTGAAAAAAAGACCCGGCGCTGGGCGGCATGATTCGTGCGTTTGTGGCCGAGCGCGTGCGCGAACTTGCCAAATTGAAACCGCAGCATTCGGCGGAACACGCGATCGGCATGCAACCGGGGGCCCTTCCGAACGTGATGCACCGCGACAACCATGTCGCGCACCAGGAGGAAATCCTCGGCGCCATCGATCGACTGGCCATTCACTTCGACGACTATGCCACTCGATTTTTTGAGGCCGAAGCACGGGCGACATTCGAGCGACTACGTGAGCTGGCGGAAGCCTATCCGCAATGGGTCAGACCATCGATCATGACTCATTGCCGGGAATTGCTCGATAAACTTGGACCACGCCGGCAGGAATTCCTCGAACACATCGAAACGCTGGCGAAGCGGGCCGAGAAAGCGGCCATGGCGGGCGATCACGATCATGCCTCGAAGATTCTGCGCCGGCTCGCCGGGGTGAACGCAGCCCATCCGCAAATGCTTCCGGACGAACGGTTCGCCCAGATTCGCGAGCGCATGTCCAAGGCGGGCCTGTTTCACGAACACCGTGAGGCCATTCAGAAGTTGATCGCACGCGAGCGGTCCGTGGCGAAGGAAATCACGTCACTGACGCACGCGGTGCACCATTTTCATCATGTCTCGCGCACGGCACCGCATGATGGCGAATTGTATCGACAGGCCGAGGCTGCTTATCACGCGGCGCTGGAGCAGGTCCAAGCACACGACAAGGAATGGCTGGCGGCGCTGATTCTTGAACTTGTGGATATTCTCGGGGAATGGACCCATCCGCCTCACAAGGTCGAAAGGCAACTCGATCGATTTGTCGCGAGTGTGCGTAAGTCGTTGCACAACCTGCACCGGGAAATCGAACAATTGCGTTAGGAGACGATAGATTCCAGGGCGCGGACCTGAGCGGAGCGGGAATTTCGATCGTTTGCCGGGTTATTGCGGCTCGATTCGGGCATGCGAATTCCGGCTTGGCGGTTCTTGCGGCGATTTAATGCCGCGACGATGCAAATTGCCGTACCGCGTCATTTTTGGCCGGATATTCATGGTTGATGGCGATTGATTTTTGGCGCATGTGTCGAATATGATGGCGCAGGGGACTTCAGCCAATCCCATTTACATAGAGTTCAGCCCGGCGACCGTTCGCCGCAGCAAAGAGTTAGACCATGCGAATTGGAATTCGGCAAAACCGCGAAGGAGTCATCGCCCTTCTTATGATGGGGATTTCGGCGCTGGTGCTTTCGATGCAGTCGTCATCGCGCGCGGCGGAGATTTTCAAACTGGATTTCAGCACTGAAGACGATTTTCTCACACCGCTTGTCAACGGCCAGGATATTTCCACGCCACCGGAATTCGGCCGCCTTGTATCGATCAGCTCAATCGGCAATCAACATCGCGGACCTGCCATTTTCGACAGCAATCCCTCCGGCCCCAATTTCGGCGGGCCAGACCCGGACTTGCTTGTCGGGTTGGGCAAGATTCTGATTCTTCAGAGCACAACGGCCGCCACACAGACAGTTCCCGGCATTTTTAACGTACCCAATGATGATGCCGACGGCGGCACTTTTGTCTTCGATTATCCATCGCCGTTTCGCATGCTTTCGATCGATGTCATCGACATCGACTCGCCGACTCAGGGCGTGAATTTCGAGCTTACGGATATCGACGGCAGGAAGCGATTTTATACCGTGCCATCGATGTGGACGAGGGACATCAACAACACGCCCTCGGCCGCCGGATACGAAACATTGAATCTCGATACACTTGCGCCGCAGCCCGGCGAAGGCGGCGGAATCGCCACGGCATCGGAGCAGGCTGGCTTCAACCCGGACGCCGTGGTTCGAATGACGGCGCATTTCCTCGGCTCCGGCGCACTTGATAACATGACGTTCACACCCGAGCCAACGACACTGGGCCTTCTGGTCATTGCCGCCCCAATTCTTCTTCGCCGTCGCCGAAGTGTCTAACTTCCGGCATTTTTTTGATTGGACATCAGGCTTGGCGTCACAGCCGAAGGCGGCTCTGCCACATTTTGTGCAGCTTCACAGCCGGGGGCGGCTGTGCCACAACAGACTTCATCAGTACCTTCCTTTGACATGCCGGCGCAGAACGCATTAACATATTCACGATTCAACCATTTCACAGGAGACTTCATCATGGCCATCGGCAACGCGTTCAACTTTCGAAAGTGGATCGACGAACACCGCCATCTCCTCAAGCCGCCGGTTGGCAACAAGATGGTGTGGGAAGATACGGACATCATGGTCATGGTTGTCGGCGGTCCCAACATTCGAAAAGACTTCCATATCAATCCAACGGAAGAATTCTACTATCAAGTTGAAGGCAACATGGTGCTCCGCATCCGGGAAGGCGACAAGGTTCGCGACATTCCCATCAACGAGGGAGACATTTTCCTTCTGCCGCCCAATACGCCCCACTCTCCACAACGCCCCGCCAATACGGTCGGCCTCGTGATTGAACGCCGGCGGCCGGAGGGCCACGACGACCATATCCGCTGGTATTGCGAAAAGTGCGGCGAGATTCTTCACGACCCGCATTTTTACCTCACCAATCTGGGCACGCAGCTTAAGCCGGTCATTCAGGAATTCCTGTCGCGCGAAGACCTTCAAACCTGCAAGAAATGCGGCACGAAATTGGAAGTGCCGCCCCCGCCAAAACCGTAGTTCGAACGGGTACGGCTGTGCATGGTGCATTTTCCCGCGTCATACAGCGCGGGCTTTAATCCGATGCCATTCCGCCGCAGGAATTTGCACATACCAAGATGTGCTGCCATTTCGCGATGCCGAGACGTGATACTCATTCCTCAAACCCGTGAAACGCCAAAATATCCTAACGGGAAATACATGCATCGGCCGCTTGATTTCACCCTAAAAATACTCTAGTCTAAATTCAGTTCCACGAGCGGCTCTTGAATCGCATTTTCCATCGAATGTGCGGCGAGGTTGTCAGGAACCGGACGCCTGACGCGATGCAGGCTCCCTTTTTGGTTACCACGAACAAATGAGGGAATGAATGCTCTCCCGCGCAAATTCAACAGATGCGTGAAGGCGTTGAAGCTCGACAGAACCTGCCCAAGCTCGGTCCGGAGCAGTTCGCGCAATGCGAAAACGGTCCGCTTCACGGCATGCGCGTTCGCATCGAGTCAAGCGCGGACTATCTCAAGGAAAGTATCGACGTTCCGCAACTTGGCACTGTTGTGGCCATCTATGAAAAGACGCATGGGCAGCCGCAATGGCTTTTCAAAGGATACAAGCGTGCCCAGAAGGACATTGGCGATCCTCCTTCGTCTTCAAGTCACTAATTGGCGATTGAACAAAAGATAAGCGCATATCACTCTTTGCCGGACTGGTCGTCGACCGGGTCCTTCATGTCGATGCCGGCCTGGATTTGCCTGGAGATGTCGCGCAGATCGGTGAGTTGCGCTTCGAGCGCGTCGACGAGGTGATCGCGCGCTGAGCGTTCGACAGCGGCGGCATAGGCAACGAGTTCGGGATAACCGTGACCGCGGCCGGCTTTGGCGAGCGTGCGGGCCCATTCGATGAGCTGATCGTAAGAATCGTGCTCGAATGCCTGTTGCATTTCGTCCAGTTGATTGGGCAGGCCGCGGGCGAATTGCTCGATGATGTCCCAGAGTTCCGGGCACTCAGCGAGAATATTTGAGAAGATCGGGTCGGAGGTATCACCGGGTTGCTCTTGCTGGCTCATTGGGCCATCATCGAAGTTTGCGACGAGCCGCTTGAGCGTGCAATCGTAACGACCGGTAATTTCTTGGGGATTACAGGAATAATGAGATCGGAAAAAACGCGAAGGATTCCGGGATTGCGCAATCCGGATTCACGTCGGGGTGGCCAGCGAAGTTCATTGGAAACGACGATCTACTTTTTCTTCGGCTCGTCGTCGTCCTCTTCAATGAGATCGTCGGCACTCAGTTCTTCAAGATCGTCGAGGTCGCCGCTGCCTTCCTCGGTAAAATCGATATCGCTGAGATCGTCGACGTCGAGATCATCGATATCGAGATCATCCAGATCGTCGATGGCGCTGTCGGCGGCATTGCCGAGTTCGGTTGCGGCATCGGCCGTCGCTGTTTTGGCAGGAGCCGATTTTCCGTCGGGCGCGGCCGGCTTCGCGGCGGCCGTCGGGGCCAAATGGGCCGAGGTGATGTTTGAGGGTTTGCCATCGATTTGCACGATGAATGTGATCGAACCGATCCGAATCCGGTCGCCGGGCGCCAACTGAATGGCATCGTCGATGCGCTCGCCGTTGACAAAGGTTCCGTTACTGCTTCCCAGATCCCGCAGGGTAACGGCGCTTCCGTTTCGGGTGATTTCGCAGTGGGCACGGGAAATTTCCGCGATGGGAATGCGCAAATCAGCGTCGGTCTTGCGGCCGATGACCGTGGACTTCTTTTCGAGCGTAAATTCCTTGCGCTCGCCGGTCTTACCGAACGTGACAAAATTGACGGTCATCAGGCGTTCCCGGTGCGCGGGTGAGATTGACACAGGGGCGACTCCTTGTCCCCCTTCCTATTCAATTTAACGGTCCAATCGTGCGGGTTCAAGCAGACCCCATCGATCCACAGAGCCGCCAAAGGGGATTTAAGGTAGGATAACAGGGATGGAACACGCGAAGCAAGAAAAGATGGCGGAAAGCAAAGGCCCGATCGGCTGGTACGTACATCTGCCGTTTTGCCGCACAAAATGCGGTTATTGTGACTTCTACTCGCTTCCAACACTGCCTCATTTGATCGACGACCTGATTGGGGCAATCACCCGCGAAATTGAACTTCGCGACCCCCTTCGCGCGGTCGAAACAATCTTCGTGGGGGGCGGTACGCCGACCGAGTTACCGGGCGAAGCGCTGCAACATCTGCTCGGATATATCTCGGCAAGAACAGGTCCGGTCGGGGAATGGACCGTCGAAGCAAACCCGTCCAGTACGACCGACTTGAAGCTGGCGGTGCTGCAAACGGCGGGCGTGAATCGCATCTCGTTTGGGGCACAGTCCTTTCATGAGGACGACCTGCGGGTTCTGGAGCGCATTCACGATCCGGTGCATATCGGCGAATCGGTGCGAGCGGCTCGGTCGGCAGGTTTTGAAAACGTGAACCTTGATTTGATCTATGGCATTCCCGGCCAAAGCGTGGCGCGATGGCGAGAGACATTGGCGCGAGCGATTGACCTTGGGGCGGAGCATCTGTCATGCTACGCGCTGATGTATGAAGACGGCACGGCACTGACGCGGCTGAAGCGCGACGGGAAGGTGGCACCCTGTGATGAGGACATCGAGGCGGAGATGTTTGATGTCACCATTGAGACACTCAGGGATGCGGACTATCAGCAATACGAGATCAGCAACTTCGCGCGGGACGGGCGCGAGTGCCGCGCGAATATCATTTACTGGGAAAACCGCGAGTATCTGGGCGTCGGTCCGTCAGCGGTTTCGGTACCTCAATGGCGAACGGCGAAAGAACATTCCCGACGTTCGCAAGTATTGCGAATGGATGGCGGCCTCGCCCGAGTCGATCGTCGCGGAGCGCGAAACGCTTTCCGCACGCGAGCGGGCGGGGGAGACGGCGGTGCAGATGCTGCGACTGACGCGCGGAATCGATTTGAGGGCTTTCGAGCGGCGAACGGGGTTTGACGCGTTTGATTTGTTTGCGGAGCCGATTCGGAGATTCAAGGAAATGGGACTGGTTGATGTGGATTCGAGTGCCGTTCGACTGACACACGCCGGACTGCTGGTGTCGAATCGGGTGATGCAGGAGTTTCTGACGACAGAGACCTCGGGTACGAGACGATTAACGGTCTTACCCGCGTGAAGGCGGGAAAGCGGCCGAGTGCATTTTCCGCGGATTCGGCGCGGCCATCGGCAGGGGTTCCGTTTGGGGCTTCATTCCAGGCAAATTATGTCTTGAGAGCGAGTTGGACCACTTCGCGGTCGGGGACAAAGGCGCTGCGTGTGTAGTTCACGCGCCAAACACGGCTGTCGGACGCGGTGAATTCGGTGCCATGGGGAAGATCGCAGCCGGTGTTGAATATGCGCTGTGTTATCAAATCGATTGTGGCACGGGCGGCGGCCTCCTCGGCGGCGGGCGCGATGACCTGCACATCGGGCAGGCCGAAGGCGTGCAGGCCGACGGAGTCGAAGAGGAACATGCCTTCGTTTTCACCCGCGAGGGCAAATCCGCGAATGTGGGTGCAAGTTCGCCACATGGGCTGGGCCGGTGAACGCGCATATTCGAGGAGGCCGGGAAGTTGATCGAGCGGCGTCAGCATTCTGGCGTCCGGCCAGAAGGCGGCTATGACCGGGGCAAACTCCGGCAGTGCGGCATGGGCATGATGATGGAGCCGCACGACGAGATCGCGGCGTGCCGATGCCGTATCGCGACGTGAGAATCACGCGCGAGGCATGGCTCTTGACGCGATCGGCCACATCGGGCGATTGTTCAAAGTGGGCCAGCGTTTCGTCGATCGCGGTCGAATCGCGCGGGCCGGACTCAATCTTGTATTCAAGAATGACATCACCGATGCGCACGCGCGGATCGGCATCAGGCGAATCATCGGCGGCGGACGCGTCGCGCCGGCCGTTGCGTCGCAACGATGCCACAAAGACTGCCGGCGGGACGGTGCATGCGCGGGTGAACAAAACTTCGCTGCGAAGCGAGAGCGCCGGCGTTTCCTCGGCGGGCTGTTCCACGGGAGAGGGTGTCACCCGTTCGGCATCTGCATCTTCGGAATTCGGCGTGGATTCATCGCGGGGTTGGGCAAAGACCTTGCCGACACCAAACGCATTGAAATTGCGGTCGAGTCCTGGTGAATCCTTTGGAGGAGTGTCATCGCGTGGCTGCGGCGTGACGGGCGCTGCGGCGGCAGAAGCTTTTGCACGGGCCGCGGCTATTTCGCCCTTTTCCGGGGTCCACTCATCGGCGATGAGAGCGTCTTCGTCGGGTTGTGATCGCGATGTGGGGGCTGTTTTTACAGTCGAGGGCGGGGACGCATCGACGGGACCTTCGGCTTTGACGTTCACTCCGGTCTTGCGCGACTTCGAAGCGTCCGCACCCGGCTGCGGGCGTTGAATACGCGCCGAGAACCAGGCAATGACTTGCACCGCGGCGCCGGCGAGCAAGCATATTTGGCCCAAGTTGGTTTCGTGAGTGGACCACCATGCAACCGCAACGAGGCCCAGCGAAAGCGCCTGAAGCGGCACGATGGCGCGCGCGCGACTGATCGCGCCCGATCAGGCCGACGAGCGAACCGGCCAGCGTCAGGGTTCCCAGAATGATGAAAAGATAAAACACGCGAGTTCGAGAATTTCCAACGGGGACAACGGCCCTGCCGCTATTTGTGTTTTTCAGCTTCGAAGTATATTTCGTCCGGAATGGGTATTAGCGAACCCGTGCGATCGATGCAAGCCAGGGTCGAGGCGGCTTCGCACAACACCAGGCCATCTCGCTTTAGTTGGTAGCTGTGATCGATGCGGGCACGGGTCATGCGTTCGATTTTTGTCGTGAGTACGAGATCATCATCATAATGAGCAGGTGCCTTAAACTTGCACTCGACTTTTGCCACGGCAAATAGTACCCCTTGTGCTTCAAGGTCTCGATATCGAAAACCCGCCAAACGAAGCAACTCGGTGCGGCCCATCTCGAAATACTCGAAATACTTGGAGTGATGCAGGTATCCCATGGGGTCGGTTTCGGCATATCGGACGCGAATGGGCAACTCACATGTTTGGGGCTTGGTGTCGGACATGGGCTCCATTGTCCAGAGGCGGGACGAGGCCGCAAGGGATTGGGCAGTAATCGAACATTAGAATGGTCAATAATCACAAACGCATATCCTGTATATACATACGGCGATTCGTGGGTTACAATGGTTGAACCTATTTTTTGGCATTCGCCCTCGTCGGACACGTAGGCAGGTTGAATAATGACAATGAGTTGCGGCAGATGTCGGCCCTGGCGGGCCGCCCTCCACAGCCGTCTGCCGCGGCGGAATGCAAAAGGTAAGGGATTGGGAGCACGCCAAGCTTGCATCATCCGTCATGGGGAGTGTGCTTTCAAGTGAATTGCACTTTTTCATGCGGATTTCACCGCGTTAATGCGGAGAGTTGATCATGGCCAAATTTCAATATGAAGCAATGAATGCCGCGGGCCAGGAGGTCAAGGACGAGGTTGACGCGCCGTCGTCTGAAGAGGCGATTGCGAAGATCCGTGCTCTTGGCTACTTCCCGACCAAGGTCAAGCAAAAAGGCGGCCAGAAGAAGGCAGGCGGTCCGGCCGGCCCCGGCGGCAAGAGAAAGAGCGTCGGTGGTGGCGGCATCGGCGGCGTGTCGACGAAGCAGCTCACGCAGTTCACGCGCCAGTTGTCGACGCTGATGGACGCGGGGCTGCCGATTCTTCGCTCGCTTCGCATTCTTGAACAACAGCAAAAGCCCGGCGTGCTTCGCGTGACGCTTCGCGCGGTCGCGGAGGATGTCGAGGGCGGTGCGACACTGTCGGAGGCGATGTTTCGCCATCCGCGCGTGTTCGACCGACTGTATTGCAACATGATCTCGGCCGGCGAGGCGGGCGGTGTTCTCGACGTCATTCTGCAACGCCTTGCGGACTTCATGGAAAAGGCTCAAAAACTGAAGCGCAAGGTCATCGGCGCGATGATCTATCCTGTGGCGGTTTTGACGTTCGCGTTTTTGATCGTCGCGGGCATCATGTATTTCGTCGTGCCGAAGTTCAAGACGATTTTCAGCGATTTCGACACGCAATTGCCGGGCCTGACTGTCTTGCTGCTCGACATGTCGGACTTCATGATTGGCATCACGCGCGGGCCGAACGGTGAGGAGGTTCCCATGACGATACCCGGCTGGGTATTGATTGTGGCGTCGCCCATCATTGTTTTTGCGATATGGAAATTAACGCGTCAATTCAAGGGCGGACGATTTGCGCTGGACGTGTTTAAGCTGAAAATTCCCATCATGGGGAACATCCTTCAAAAATCCTCGGTCTCGCGCTTTACGCGAACGCTGGGAACGCTGATCGCGGCCGGTGTTCCGATTCTTGAGGCCATCAATATTACGAAGGACACTTCCGGCAACGAATTGTATGTTCGCGCCCTGCAGCGGGTTCACGATTCGATTCGCGAAGGTGAATCGTTCGCCGCACCGCTGAAGGCGACCAAGGTTTGCGATGCCATCGTCGTCAACATGGTGGACGTCGGCGAAGAGACCGGCGACCTGGACAAGATGCTCATCAAGGTTGCGGACAACTATGACGACGAAATCGAGACGCTCGTGGCGGGCCTCGTGAGCATGCTTGAGCCGGTCATGGTTATCGTGCTCGGTATGATCGTCGGCTTTATCGTCGTGGCGTTGTTCCTGCCCATGGTGGCCCTCGTCAATCAGTTGACCAGCGGTTGATCGAGCGTATTTGAATGTGTGTGGATTTGGGAAAAGAGTGATTTGGATACCAACGTGCTGGAAGCAAACGAGAACAATTCGAGAGACTTCCGGGTCGATGCCGGCTGCGTCCGGCCATCGAACGGGGTTCACGCTGATCGAGACCATTGCGGTCATCGGCATTCTCTCGATTCTGTTGTCGATCGTGGTCTTCGGCAGCCGCACGATTATTGCTTCGCGTGCCCGATCGCTGGCGCAACAGCAGTTGGCGTTAATCGCGGCCGGCATCGACCGCTATGCTTCGTTCTGGCAGCGGCCGGAAATCGGCAGCGTGCTGGTGGCGGACCGCGCGTGGCCCGATCCGTTTCCGATTCGGGTCTTCAACGCGGCGAATTATCAATTGATGGCGCCGTTCAATAATCACTTTGAGCTTCGTATCGACAACAACGGAAGCGGCCTGATCGAAGACATCGTGAACTTCCGCGAGAAGGATCGACTGATCAGCAATGACGGCGTCGCGGGCGATGTGCTCGCGGCGAATGTTTGTCTTACCTATGCCCTGTTGTCGCGGACCGGCAACGGGCCCTATCTCGAAGAGACCGATGCCAAGGCGGTGGTCAAGCGACTTGTCGAAGTGGATGGCAACACGTTCATGCCGACATTGCCGGCGCCGATCGCAGGGAATGCGAATAAGAGTGCGGAAGTGCTTGTCGATCCGTGGGGACTGCCCTATCGCTATTTCTGGGTTTATCGAGACTCGAATGCGTATCGCGGGTATTTGCCGGTTCCGACGGCCGACCTTGCCGATGGCAGTTTTCGCAAGGCGGTGGGATATGTGGTCGAGTCGGCCGGCCCCGACGGCAAGTTTGGTAATGTTTGGCAGTTGACCGGCGCGACCAACAACAATGACGCGAATGAGGCGGCAGACAATCTGACACTGACCGGTCCGTAGGACGACGTTTCGATGTTTGCAAGTGAAACGACACAATTCGAGTCAGTCAGGGCGGCCGAGACGCGATCGGGCTGCAGGTCGGGATTCCGCGCCTTCACGCTGGTCGAATTGCTAGTGGTTGTGACCCTGATTTCAATCATGCTGGCGCTTTCGGCTTTTACATTTCGCAGCATTCGGGATTCGGGCCAGATGGCGATGGCGAAGAACGCCATTTTGACCTATGCCGGCGTCGCCCGCAGCTACGCCATTGAGCATCACATTGAAACGACGATGGCGATCAATCCGTACAACGGACGATTTGAAATCTGGCATTTGAATCCGCCGGCGCAGGGCGGCGCGTGGGATCCATTTTCGGGCGGCATTTCGCCACCGTTCACGGACGGCTATGCGTTTGCCCCGGTGCTGGACCGGGCTGCGAGCCTTCCGGTGGATTCGAGCGGACGGCCGGCCGTCGCGGTATTTCCGGTGGACTATGACGACCCGGCATATCGCCCCACCGCCAACACCGAGCCCAATCTGGACAACCTGATGTGGACGATGTTCTGTTTCGATGAAAACGGCCGCATGGTGACACGAACGCGGCGCATTGCAACGCGATCGTTCAATTATCGCGATGGGACGCCGCGGGCCGTCGGCTCGCGAAACAGGCTGCCGGACGAAACGCCGGACCTTTCGCTGCTCGAAATGTCGCCGGCACAAGCGCTGGTGATGCAGGCCGACACGGCGGTGACATCGACGCGCGGCTTCGTGATTTGCGACTGGACCAAGGCGGTGAGTGTCGTGGGGGCATCGCCGACGCCGATCGAACTTATCACCGGACTGCTTCGCGAGATGCGGCCGGGTCGTCGTTTTTCGCAATTGGGCGAAACGATTCTCATGGATCGATATTCAGCGAAAGAGCTGGTTGGAGACAAACGGTAGTGACTGGCATTGGGCACAATTCGAGTCGACGCGCGTTCTCGCTTCTGGAGACGACCATCGGGATGGCGATCCTCGGGATCGGCCTGATCATGGTGGCGGCGATCTTTCCGGTCGCGCTGACGCAGCATCGCATGAGCATGGATCAATCGCGGGCGATGAATCTGGTTCCGCAGGCTGTTTCCATGATGCATCAACGGCTGAATCCGGACTTGCTCTGGTACGACGCGAATCTGCTGAGCGAAGGATATGATTCGCCCTGGTATGCCATGCCGCTGTCGAACATCGATGCGGGCGGCCTGTGGTCCTTCGACCTGGCGAACACAAACAGCCCCGCCTATCCGTATGATTACATGCTGTCTTACACGGACGCGATCAACAGTGTTCCGGGACTGTTTCAAAGTACTCATCAGATTTATGCGAATGATCTGCTCAGCGACCGAATGACGCCCCGCGACGATTTGCAGGCCAATCAAACGCCGAATCGGGTGATTTGGTATGGGTTCTATCGCCAGCTTGGCAATGGATCGAAGGCGTACACGGCGGCGGTCTGCAAGCAGCGGCGGGATCAAGCGTTTGTGCTGCAGGATTTGAGCGCAGCCGGGGCGCTGGTCAATCCCATGGCCATTCCGAATCAGCCGCAGCGTTTTCCAGTGCCCTGGCGTGTCACGGCGACACGCATCGCCGGAACGAACGCGCTTTACATCAACAGCACGGTGGCCGGCTCGATCACGCTGGCGCAGCTGGCACCCAACGGCTCCAAAATCATGGTTCGCGGCGTGCCGGATGCCCTGTCGCCCAAGATTCCCGTACCGGCCGGCCAGGTGCTCACCGTCAGTGAAGCGCTGGCCAATGGCGCGGTTCTGGTGCGCGAGGACATCGGGAAGATCATTTCGGATGTTGATTTGTGGGTCTTTCCGCCACCGGTCACCGGCGTGTCCTTCGGCAACGATTCGCCGGTATTGGAATGGAAGGTCGGGTTATGAGGCGCGGCGACAAACAATTTGGCAAGGAGATGTCCGCGGCGCGGGCCTTGCGTTTGCAGCGCGCGTTTACGCTGGTCGAGGTGCTGGTCACGATCGTGCTGCTTATCGTGGTGATGGCGGCTGTGATTCAGATCTTTACGATATCGTCGGATGCGGCGGCGCGAACCTCGGCCAATTCCGAGGTCAACGCCAAAGCCGCGACGGTTCGCGAAGCGCTAACGGATCAAGTCGGCAAAATCTCACCGGGGCTGCTGATCATCGACAGCCCGACCCCCACCACCGGACGGCGGGAAACGCAGGACGGTTTTCAGCTCGTGCAGTCGCGGCAGGATCGCCTTGTTTTTCTGGTGACGGGCGATGTGGATGAATTCCAATCGTTTACCGATCCGACGCGCGCCAATCCCAACGGCGCCTTCATCGATCAGGAGCCGCGGACGGCCTCATGCAGCGAAGCGCTGGTATATTTCGGCCCCGGTATTCCCTTGACGATCGCGGAGCCGGTTGCGCCGATTCCTCTCGCGGACGATCTCGACTTCAACAGTGTCAAACTAACGACATCCGAGTGGGTTTTCCTGCATCGCACGATCATGCTGATGACCAACCGCGATGCCAGCTCCGATCCGGCCTGGGTTCCGACCACCATGACACAGGTGACAGCGGCCGGCGGCATGCTGAACGGCGGGCCGCTTCGCGCGGAATTCATCAACGGCTCGATGGACGCCATCGTGGGCGATCCGGGGAGCAATTATCCGGCGACGGCGCGCACGTTTGCCGCGCTGATCATGCGAAAGAACCTGGATGCGAGCGATCTGCTGAGCGAGAACCCGTCGATTGCGGCGCTGTGGCAGCCGAGCCACGCCCCGCGTACCGCGACGCTGCAGAATCCGGCGCTCTTGAATTACTACACGCGCGGCGGAGCGAGTTTCGTGCCCGGTCTGGCCGATTTCAGAATCGAATGGACCGACGGCGGTCCGATCGATTCAGTCGCCGGGGATCTTCGCACGCGCTGGTTCGGTCTGCGTCCCGATCCGACGGTCAATGTCAGCAACGCCATGTTGAACAGCCTTGCCGGCGGCAGTCCACCGGTGATTCCGAATTACGCCGTGCGCCGCCAGGATTATTCGACGGACACGCGGGCGGATGCGGCGGTCGCGTTCGGCATCGCGGCGGGATCGCAAAACAAAATCGAATGGTCGCGAAACGGCAACCTTTCCGGCAGCGACTCGGCCTACCGGGCGATTTGGCGCGGCGACACCTGGCAGTATCGACCAAAGGCACTGCGGTTCACGTATCGCATTTACGATGCGGGCAATCGCTTGAAGCAGACCACCGAGATCGACCTGGACGAGGACGGCGATTTCGATCCGGATGAGACTCCGCCGAACGATTCGCAGCGCCGGCTGATGATGCGCTGGGGTCGCACGTTCTCAGTCGTTGTGCCCGTTCCGTGATCGAGACAGTCGGACGGTTGGGCATTGTATAAGATGAAAGCGGGAGAAACGCCCGATGAGACAGACCACAGGACATGCTGAACGAGTCATGACACGATCGTGCGACAACGCGCGGCGCTTCGGCCGGCGCGCGTCGGCGATGGTCATCATTCTCGGCATTCTGTCCCTGCTCGCCCTCGTTGGATTGGCGATGATCGCCAAGACCCACGGCGAGGCGCAGCGCGTGACGATTGAAACCACGGCCAATGCCGAAAAGGTGGCCCTTGAAGGCACCATTAATACAATTCGGGATATTTTGCGGCGCGACATTTGGGGTGATCCGCCGACCCAGGCCGAGACCTGGTTCGAGCGGCCGCTATCGAACGATGCGCGCCGGGTTCGGACCCCAATCCGCTGTTGGGGAAGATCGGCAACAAGCTGAGCCTTCGGGAGAACAACGAACCCTACGATTTTCCGGGTGAAGCGGACATGTGGTTGTCATCGATCCTGCCGTATCGGGTCGACCCTGCGTTCCTGTTGCCGGGTTCGGAGGCGAACGTGCTGGCGTGGGACCATGTTTCCTACATCGGCTCGGACATCATTCAGCCGCTGGCCGTGACGCGAATCGTCGGCGGCCTGCCGGATACGCAGAATGTCAATCCATTTATGTGGGCCGCAAATCTGCAACCCGGCCGACCCCGCCATTGTTCGATATGACGCCAGTTCGTTGAACGACGTGGCGATCATTCAGGCGCCCATCGCGGCCGGTCGGATGATGCCGGGATCGACGACGAATATTTCGCCGCGCCGCGGCCGAGAAATCTGGAATGACGCAGCGGCCGGGGGCCATCAATCGCTGCTTGCGGCGAAACTGGCGCAGCCCGCCTATCTCGACCTTGCGGCGGACGCGGTTCCGCAGTTTCCGTATTTTGATACCAATGCCGACGGCGTCGTCGATCTGTGGGACGCGGACGGCGACGGCGTGCCCGATTCGCCGCTGAGCCTTGTGCTTGAGACGGATCGCGACGATTCGAACCAGGCCCGCCGCCTGTATGCGGCCGTGCGCATTGTCGATCATGCCGGCATGTTGAATGTCAACACGGCGTCATCGATGCGGCTGACGGACGGTTCCCTGACCTTCGACGAAACGCGGCAGGGACTTCAACGGCGCGGTCGAAGCGCGACGGATTTTCTGCTGGATGGCGTTGTGCATCGCGACGACTGGTTTGGCAGTTCGCGCGTTTCCAACATGGTCGATTACCGCTCGAACGGCGTGGACCCGGATGTGTACGATCGCGAATTCATTCGGCGATCGCTGGTGGGCGGCCTGCCTTTTGCGGCGACATTTTATCTTCCGTATGAAATGCGCGATGAGGCTTCGCTGCGGCATCGCAACATGCTCGTTCGCTATGACCGGTTGAAGGACGGCCTGACCAACGCCAATGATTACCGCAATCTGGATCGGGCGGCCGCAACACGCTGCCCTGGTCGCGCGGGATCGCTTCGCCGGCGACGGGTTCCTACAGCGGTAATCCGCGGTGGTCGCGGCTGAATTCAGACTATGAACCCGCGGGCAGCACGACCACCTATGAAGGTTATACCGACGGCGGCGGCGCGGGCTGGCGGCAGCTCATGGACGAAGATGAGTTGTTCGCCGTGCGCAAGCCGATGCTGACCACCGTGAGCGCGGAAGTGGTTCCCCCACCGGCGATCGGCATTCAGACTTTTCCGCCTTCCGCGATTGAATCGCCGATCGACACCCGGTTGCGACAGTTGTGGTCGCTGGGCATGGACTGGCCGGTCTTGATGCAGTTGGGTTCGGCCATTGAGCAGAATCCCGCGCGGCCGGACTCGTCGGCCATCAGCACCTTGAGCGATGAATATGTCCTTCCGGCGTCGACGGCCATGCCCGCGGACTGGGCCCGGGCGCAGCCGGTCGATCTGAACATGAGTTCGACAACCGATCCGTTGGCGGCCAAGTACGATTTCATTCGTTACACGGCTGCCGCGATGTACATGGCGCTGGAGTCGGGCGCAAACGCGGGCAGCTTTAACTATCAGGGCATTCCGCTGCTCGAATCCCAGGCGGCGGGCGCTTCTTTGAACCGGCAGTATCTGGCGTGGCAGTTCGCGGTGAATCTCGCGGATTTCCGTGACAGCGATACGGCACCCACCTACTGGCCGTGGCAGCCCGCTCCGGGCGAGCCGGTGCGCCACATTTTCGGCGTCGAAAAGCAGCCGTTCTTTACGGAAGCGTATGCGTTTCTGACGGCGGGCAATTCGCCGTCGACCGGTCCGATCGGACAGAATCCGCCTCCGGGTTCGCCGGGCGGTCCCGGCGGTCCGCCGGTGGTTCCGGATGAATGGTTCTTCGCGTTTGAGTTGTTTGTGCCGCCGGGCTGGGTGATCGACACATCCAACCTGTATTTCCGCACGCCCGGCGCCGACCCGGCTTTGATTCCACTGACAGCCTTTCGCCAGCAGACGGCGACCGGCCTGGGTGCTCCGTTTGGCGGTGTGTTGAACGGCGGTCCGGCGGATATCGATGCGGTGACGGATCGCGATCATGGCAACTACTATGTATTCGCCAGTGCGCTCGACGAAGCACCCGCCGATGTTCGGGCGAAGCTGACGATCTTCCCGCGCACCTACGTACTTAACGGTTTCACGATCGACACCTCCGGTTATGGACGACTTGAGTTGGTGTATTCACCGAGCGGCCAGGCGATTCCGGCACCCGGCGCGCTGCCCAATCATGTGGTCGATGTCATCGGTCCGCAGTATTCGGGCGGCGAGCTTGCACAGAACACATTCCCCGGCACGGGCGGCGTCGCACCCGGCACTTCCGACAATTTCCGATGGGCCCAGCGTCCGCCGATGACGGAAATGGCCGAGGGCGGCTTCCGGGCATTTTCGCTGCGACGAAGCACACAGGGCTGGCGGTTTACGACGGCATGGCATCTTTACAGCTTTGCCCCGGCCGGCGCGTTCATTGCGAATATGGCGTCGTTCGATGAGTCGCTGGGCGAGCCGAACAATCGAACAGATGAGCCCGGCGCGGATCTGAATTCAAAGATTCCCGAGTCGGTCTGGCCCGCGCTGACCTCGATGGCGGGCGTCGCAGCGGAGGACGATTTCGCGACAGGCCAGCCTTATACGGCCTTCGAGTCGGTCGCCGATTTGTCGCGCATGCTGATGATCGGCCCGGTGAACCTGACCCCTCTGCCGACACGACCGGTTTTGTTTGACTACACGACGCTCTCGCCGACGTTGCGGTCGGGCATCGATCTGCCGGCGACGGTTTTGATCGCAGAGGCGCTGACGGTGCCGCCGTCGGGCAACGCGCCGTTCGGCGACAGCTCGACGCGCATCGCGGCCGGCCGCGTTGATTTCGTCAATGCCTATGGTGTCGGCACGCCGACACGTCCGTGGACGCTGCGGTTGTTCGATCTTTTGACGGTGCAGAGCCTGTTGCACGACGGCATCGACAACGACGGTGACGGATTCATCGATCTTGAGGCCGATCCGACCGAGGCGGCCGATGTTTCGTTCCGCGTCGCAGGCCGGATTAACCTGAACACAGCACCGGCCACCGTGCTGCGCGCCGGACCGAACATGTCGCTGTTGCCGACATCGCCCCAGTTATCGTATTACAATGCGACGCCGATCGCCGATCCGATTACGTCGTTCGTTTCGAATCCGGATTTCTATTACGACTTTCCCACGGCGATTATCGCAAAACGGGAGAATCGGCGTGTGTGGCTGCGTCTGCCCGATCCGACAACGGGCGTTCCTGTGGTTGTCGCAACGGCGCAGAAGTCGGCCGCGGGCGGCGGCACCGGTCCCGGCGGCGGATCGGTCGGCGGCGGACCGGGGACGACGCGCGAGGCATTTGAATCCATTGCGTCGCTGGCTCAGCTCACCAACGTCAATGAGACGGGTGGTCGCGATGAACTTTCCGGATCGATCGCTTCCATGTTTATGGTCCCAGCGGCATTCCGCTTTACAACCACATTATTCCCGAGCGCGATCCTTCGGTGGGCGGTTCGACCAATACGCATCCGCGGCTCGGGTTGCAGGGATCGGCCTATTCGCCGGACTATCGCTATCGACCGGTTCGCAATGCGACGGACTATGTTCCGATCGAAGTGCCTCCGTCCGCATTGGTTCTGAATCCGGATAAGATTCGCAGCGATCCGGCCGATGGCGCGGGTGTTCGCGGTCGCGATGTGTTCCTGTCGCGGCTTTCGAATGACTACACGACGCGATCGGATGTATTTACGGTTTACATCGCCCTCATTGACGACGATGGTCAATATGTGCATCGGTGTCAGGTGACGCTCGACCGGAGCGCCTGTTTCCGGGAAGTGCTGCCCCAAGGCGGACCCCGCCTCCCGATCCTGCCTGAAATCCTGACCCGAACGGATGGAAGTTATACGGACGACACCAAATAATGTCGTCGGCTGAAAATAATCGATCCGCGGCTGTGGGCCGTGGATGCTGAAATATCCGCACGGGCCGCGTGTTTACGGCCCCGGATTGCCGCCGCGATCCGAAAGTTCGTGCGGAAAAGGCTTTACTGACCGCCACCTCTGAGGCTAGAATTGTCGTGTGACAAGCCTAGGGGGAAGGCGGAACGGATTCACACCTTCATTATTTTTTCTTCAGCGGAGGACTTTAGTCATGCTCGCACGATTCAAAAGAAGTGCTTTTACCCTGATTGAATTGCTGACGGTGATGGCGATTATCGTCATCCTCATCGGCATTCTGACCCCGTCGCTCACCGGCGCTCGAAACCGCGCCATCCAGACGGCGATCAAAGCCCAGATCAACGCCATGTCGGTCGGCCTTGAGTCGTTCCATGGCGACGAGGGGAAGTATCCCGCGTCGAATCCGGTGCTGTGGGCGGCGAACCCGCTGTTGCCTGGCCCGGAAATGGCGGCATGGGAAGTCGATGACGGCACCAGCGATTTGCAGGGCGCTCACATTCTGGTCGATGCCCTCGTCGGCCGCGACAATCTCGGCTATGACCCGCGCATGGGACCGATCGGTGCAGGCGGCGCGAACCCCTACAATCGATGGGATCCGCAGAACGACCGGCGCGCTCCGTATATTCCGGTCGATGGCGTCAGCCTGACGAAGGACAGCGAGCCGCCCGAGGATTTCCTCGGACAATATGCGAACCTGAACCAGGTTCAGCCGACGATCGACAGCCTGCAGTGTCAGGTGTTCAAAGATAAATTCGGCTGGCCGATTCTCTATTACCGAGCGAATCCGACGGCGAACCAGAACACGCCGATTATCCAGACGGTCGCGGGTCAGCCCTTTGGCGACGGCGTGTATGACGGCGCTGACAATCGGTATTTCACCAGCTATGGCGGTTCGACCCACAAGATCGCCGATGCGAACCTGAGCCTGGCGGTCGCCAATTACGCCAATACCCCCAGCTTCCGAATCAGTTTGCCGAGTTTATTCGCTCGATTCGGGCGACGACCTATGACATCACCAACTCGACGGAAATCGTCTGGCCGCGGCCGGTGAAGTCGGATCGGTTTTTCATTCTGAGCGCTGGCAAAGACGGCAAGTATGGCACGATCGACGATGTCGCGAACTTTGAAGTGTTCTCGACCGAGCGCTGATCGGTTTCGCGCGGCTTTGCGGTCGCATCATTTGACGTGAATTTGAGCGGGATCGTCCGACGGGGCGATCCCGCTTTTTTATTTGTCCGGGGCGGGCTTTGGGGAAGGTGGGGCAAGACCCGGCTGCGATCTGGAGGGCCTACAAATCAAAAGAATTCATCTGAACAAAGGTGACTCTTAATGATGGGAGCCGCAGGGAAAGATTCATGATAAGCCACAGCCGGTGGCGGCTGGGCCTTCACCAAACTTTACAAGTGCCAACTCTTCAAGGCAACTTATCTGTCTGTCCGCCAACGGGTTAGCGGGATCATTTTCTTGACTTCGCGGTCACGTCCCATATCATCTTGTGTGACTGCTTTTTTTGGCTCTCAGACTCGGTGGCTGTCGCCAATCATCCGATTTTAAGAAGCGGTTGGATGTCGTGCGACGCGCTGATTGTATCTTTTAGCGATGGGAGGCTGATGAACATGGCCGGCAAGAATGCAATTTACGAGCTGGTTGACAAGCGCCTCGACGCGCAGGGATTTCGGGACGAGCATTGGGAAGGCACCTTCGACGATTACATGGACATCGTCTCGCGCAACCCGAAGGTCGCCCGGAATTCGTTTCAGCGCATCTTTGACATGATTCTGCACTTCGGCATCGATCGAAAATCGAAATTCCGCCGCGAGTATGCTCAGCTACAGTTCTTTTCAGACCCGATCGATCACGGCGACGACGGCATCTTCGGACTCGAGGGTTCGCTGATGCATCGTGTCGATTTCTTCAAATCGGCCGCGCAGGGCTATGGCACCGAGCGGCGCATTCTGTTGTTGCACGGCCCGGTGGGATCGGCCAAGTCGACGATTTGCCGGCTCTTGAAAAAGGGCATCGAATATTATTCGAAGCTCGAAGAGGGCAAGATGTACACCTTCTCGTGGAAGCTGCCGCGGGAAGGCGGCGAGTTCGACATTGTGCCCTGTCCGATGCACGAGGAGCCGCTGAAGTTGATCCCGCAGTCGGCACGGCGCGACGTGCTGGCGATGTTGAATGAAAGCCTGCCGCCGGAGCAACGCATCAGCGTGAACGGCGATCTCGATCCATTTTGCCGAAAGACGTTTGAAGATCTGTTGAAGCGTTACGACGGCAACTGGAAGAAGGTGATGGACCATATCATCGTGAAACGGTTCATCATCAGCGAGAAGGACCGCCGGGGCATTGGCACCTTCCAGCCAAAGGACGAGAAAAATCAGGACTCGACCGAGCTGACCGGCGACATCAACTTCCGCAAGATCGCGGAATATGGTTCGGATTCGGATCCGCGGGCGTTCAATTTCGACGGCGAATTGAACATCGCGAATCGCGGATTGATCGAGTTCATCGAAGCATTGAAGCTCGACGTGGCGTTCCTGTACGACCTGCTCGGCGCTTCGCAGGAGCACATGATCAAGCCGAAGAAATTCGCTCAGACGCATATTGACGAAGTAATCATCGGGCACACCAACGAGCCCGAATATAAGAAGCTGCAGAACAACGAATTGATGGAGGCGTTTCGAGACCGAACGATCAAGATCGACGTGCCGTACAACGTCGTGCTGGATGACGAGATCAAGATTTATGAGAAGGACTTCAACAAGGAGCGCGTGCGCGGCATGCACATCGCGCCGCACACGATTGAAGTTGCGGCCATGTGGGCGGTGCTGACGCGTCTGGAAGAACCGAAGAAGGCGGGGCTGACGCGACTTCAGAAGCTGAAGCTGTATAGCGGCAAGAGCATCCCGGGTTTCACCGAAGATAGCGTTCGCGAATTGACGGAAGAGGCCCCGCGACGGCATGCAGGGCATCAGTCCGCGTTACATTCAGGACAAGATTTCGAATTCGCTCGTCAGCGATCAGGCGATCAAAAGGAAAGGGCATCAACCCGTTCGCGGTCATGAACGAGCGTGGAAGGCGGCCTGTCGCATCACTCGCTCATCAGCGATGAGGAGTTGAAGAAGGAATATCGCGAACTGCTCAACGTGGTGCGAGAAGAGTACGAAGACATTTTGAAATCCGAGGTTCAGCGGGCGATCAGCGCCGACGAAGATGCGATTCGCAGACTGGCCGCGAATTACATCGAAAATGTCCGGGCCTACACGCAGCGTGAAAAAGTGCGAAACAAATACACGGGTCGCGACGAGGAACCGGATGAACGGCTGATGCGGTCGATCGAAGAAAAAATCGACATTCCCGACAGCCGCAAGGACGATTTCCGGCAGGAGATCATGAACTACATCGGGGCGCTGTCGCTGGATGGCAAGAAGTTCGACTACAACACGAACGCCCGGCTGCACAAGGCGCTCGAGTTGAAGTTGTTCGAAGATCAGCGCGACACCATCAAGCTGAAGAATGTCGTTAGCGGCGTTATTGATGACGAAACCCAGGCGAAGATCGACGTCGTGAAGCAGCGGCTGATCAAGTACTTCGGCTACAACGAGCAAAGTGCCACCGACGTGTTGAATTACGTCGCCAGTATTTTTGCGCGGGGCGATGTGAAGAGCGAAGACTAACTGCCGATCGCGAGTTAAGAGTTTCTCCCAGGGCAGCGTGAAATCACGCTGCCCTTTTTTCGTTAACAATGCGGTTCATTTCAGAACAATCGCATTTCCGTTTGTTATTCGCAAACTTCTTGCTGTATAATGCACACTTCGGGTGAATTCAGAACACGGGGCCGTGGGCGGCTCCATCGCAGTGGGTCAGCACACAGTTCAATGTCACACCAATCCAGTTGCTCCCCCGCTGTGGCTTGAAATTCTTACATTCTGAGTTGATCGCCATGAATGCAGCCTTATCGCATCGATGTAGTGTTGTTTTGGTGTTGGCTTTTGTGCCGCTGATTATGAATGCGGCCACTGGGCGGGCACACGCGGCATCCTATCCACTGTCAACGTTTGATCGCTTGCGGGGTGTCATCGTTTATGACGTCCATGAGGATTTTAAGGGTGGGATCTGGCTGGGAACGGAGTCCGGCGTCTGGCGATGGAGAAATAATGGCTTCGAAATGGTGAATTCGCCGACCGGGACGACCGCACAAACGCCGGTTCCCGCCGGCTGGGGGCGCGGCGCGTTGACCCTCGCCTCGGATTCGAAATCCAACACACTTTGGATCGGCACCGGAAGCAGCCTCTTGGCGCTGAATATGGAGTCACTGGAACCGTACCCGGTGCCCAGCGATCTGAAGAGCGTAACGATTAATAGACTTCGCGTGATGCCACAGGGTGATGTTTGGGTCGGAACACGAAATGGATTATACAAATTACATACGAAAGACAAACACGCCAAGGCCGTTCTCGTTCCTGAAACGGAATCGCTCAATGTTGAAGATTTTGTTCAGGCGGGCCAGACCCTCTGGGTCGGCACCGATCAAGAGTTGCTCGAAATTACCCATGGAAAAATTCGCAAGCACTTTGAAAAGGAGGTTGTCGGGCGCGCGATGCATCTTCACTACGCCTCGGATGGCGCCATGTGGATGGGGCTTCGCAAGGAACCCGGGCTTTATCGCTGGGACGCATCGGGCGTTCGAAAATTCGGACAGGCGGATGGTCTCAAGAACGACGAAGTGAATTCCATTGCCGAGCGCGACAATGGTGAGATTTGGATCGGAACCGAACGCGGCGTGTTCAGGTGGACTGACGGGGCTTTTCATTGCATCGATCAGGACTCCGGCCTCACCCAGACGGATGTTCATTCCATTGCGATCGACCGCGACGATGAAATCTGGATCGGTACATTCGGCGGCGGCGTCTGTCTGTTGCGTTCACCGGATGTCGTGACCTACGGTCCCGAGGACGGACTGATCAATCCATTCGTGACCGTGATGTGCCGGACGGCCAACGACACGATTCTGGCGGGCTCACTGCAGGGATTCAGCTTCTTCAATTTCGAAACGGAAACAGGACGGGCCTCGGAGGCCATCGATCATGTCACTGCGGCGGCGCTGGACCGGGAAGGTCGAATCTGGTTGGGCGGAGAATGTGTCGTTCTTTGCCTAGAAACCGGCGAGAAACTGAACTTGCCTCACGCAGTCAAGTCGATTGCATTTGACACGCTGGGGCAGATGTTCATCGGATGTGCTCATGGGCTCTTCGTCGCTCGAAACGATGGGTTGCGCAAGATTGAACTCTCTGATTCGTTGGAGTTGGCGGCCAATGCAATCCTAGTCGAAAGCGACAATTCTCTGATTGTCGGCGCCGGCGACGGGGTTTACGTCGGCATGGAGGGTCACTGGCGCAAGTTGCCGACCGACTCGCCGGTCTTGAGCCTCGCGCAATCATCGGCGGGCGATCTCTGGGTCGGGACGAATCGATCGCTCAAGTTGATTTCCAAAACGACGCTTGAAGTTATTGAGAATTATGCCGACCTCGGCCGCATCTTGCATTCTCCCGCAATCCGATGGCGTGACCTGGTGTGGCACTGAAGACGGACTCTTGAAGATTCATGATCGAAGGGCCCATCGCATGACCATGGCGGATGGGCTGTCAAGCACCGATGTGCGCGGCCTTGTTGGTCTGAACGAAGGCGTTTTGTACGTTGGGACAACCGGCGGCCTTACAAGAATTGCAACGGATCGTTGGAAGTGCGCCACTCAACCTCCGCGCATTGATCTTGAGCTATGGAGAATGGGGGAATCGCTGGTCCGGGGAGCAAATACGCGCCTGGCCATGCCGCTGAATGATCAAGGTCTGGTTGCCGACATGCTGACGATGGGACAGCGCAACAGAGTGGGCATGAGTTTTCAATACCGCATCCCGGAGGCTTTCGACGACTGGTCGGACTGGAGCGCTCAGCAGCGAATCATTCTTCCCGAGCTCGGTGCGGGCCGATACACAATGCATGTCCGCGGACGCAACGCCGCGGGACTGATAAGCAATGAAGCCGTTAAAGAATTCGAAATCCTCGCGCCGCTCTGGCAAACCCCCGCGTTTATTGCGAGCAGCGGAGGCGGCGCCTTTCTGGCACTGTTCGCCGGAGCCTATGTGGCGCGGCGGCGAATTCACTATCGACGGCGCATCGAGCAAAGTGAACGCAAATATCGAACGCTGGTCGAGTCGATTCGCGTGATTCCTTATCAAGCAGAATCGCACTCAGGCGAATTTCGCTATGTGGGTCCGCAGGCGTCGAAGCTCATCGGACACGAGATGTCGGCGTGGATGGGTCCCGGCGTCTGGAGCCGGGTTATCGCACAGGATGACGAACCCGCGGTTCGGTCGCTTTGGAAACACGCGGCCTCCAACGGCGGCCATTTCATCGCCGAGCATCGATTGAATGGGGAAAACGGCGAGATTCGCTGGGTCCGCAATATTGCCTCGGCCGCGAACGAAGCAAGTGACAAGCTCATCAGCGGGCTCATGATCGATATCACCGCCGAAAAGCGCGCCGAGGCCGGCGACAAGGCCAGGCGCGCCGAATTGGAATCGGCCGTCGCGGCGCGAACCGCCGAACTGTCGGCGGCGAACGAATCCTTGCGGAAAGAAATTGAAGAGCGACGCCGCGTGGAATCCGCATTACGCGATTCGGAGGAGCGCTTCTCAAAACTATTCAATCGAAGTCCAGTTGCAATGGTCCTGAGCACGTTGCAAGGTGGCATTGTTTTGAATGCAAACGATGCCCATCTGCACATGACGGGCTTCAGTCGAGAGGAGTTGATCGGAAGGCCCATTGCAGAATTCAATACATGGGCCGATATGGCGGATCGCGTGCGTTTCGTCGAGCAATTGCGACGAGACGGCAGCGTATCCGGATTTAACGCATCTTTCTATACCAAAGATCGTCGGCTGCGCGTCGGTCGCGTGGCGGCCGAGTGCATCGAGCACAACGGCCAAATGTGCCTGCTGAGCGCTGCACTCGACATCACTGAGACCCATCAAATTGAAATGGAACTGGAGAAACAGCGCCAGTTTCTTAATCAATTGATTAATCTGAACCCCCATCTGATTTTTGCCAAAGATGCCGACGGACGTTTTACGCTGGTCAATGAGACCATTGCGGAAGTCTATGGAACGACCATTGAGAACCTGATCGGCAAGACCGACGCGGATTTCAATCAAAACACCGAGGAGGTGGCGTTCTTCCGTTCGATCGATCGCGAAGTGATGCGCAGTGGTCAAGAACACCGGGTCGAAGAAGTCATCACCGATTCGAACGGCAAGATTCGCCATCTCGAAACGATCAAAATTCCGTTGAGTGACGAAAAAGGGATTGCCTTCGGAATCCTGGGTGTCGCAACGGACATTACGCTTCGAAAGCGCGCTGAAGATTCCTTGCGAAACGCACACGATCAACTGGAATTGCGCGTTCAGGAGCGCACCGCATCACTGAGGGAAGCCGAACAGCGGGCACGCGAGAGCGAGGAATTACTGCATCACATGACGGATGCGATTCCCAGGCGGTGTACAAGTTTCGAGGACCAAGGACGGCGTTCAGTCGTTCGATTTTATCAGTCGCGGAATCGAAGAAATATTCGAGGTGACCGCTGAACAAATGAAGGAAGATTTCAATCTCGCGTGGTCTCCTATCATTGAGGAAGATGAGCCGGACATGGCCGAGAGCATCCGAGTATCGGCCGCCACGCTTCAGCCCTGGTCGCAGGAGTTTCGAATTCGAACACCGAGCGGCCGCATCAAGTGGCTGAGCGGCCGATCGAGACCGGAACCGCCCGATGCCGACGACACGATAGTCTGGAATGGAATTCTGACGGACATCTCCGAAAAGAAGCGGGTCGAACAGGCGCTGCGCGACAGTATCGATCGATTTTCACTTGTTGCCCGCGGCGCCACGGACGGCATTTGGGAAATGACTTTTTCCCGGGAAGCGCCATGGGATTCGAGCCAAACCAAAGTTTATCACTCTCCCAGGGTGAAGGAACTTCTGGGATACGATGACCACGAAGAGATGGACACTGTCGACTCATGGACACGACGGTTGCATCCAGATGATGCACAACGGACCACCAAGGCGGTGCAGGATCACCTGGAGCAGCGTGTTCCGTATCAAGTCGAATACCGACTCATGACCAGGTCGGGGCAATATCGATGGTTTCATGGATCGCGGCCAAGCAGCCTGGGACGAACAAAATCGACCTCGCCTGATGGCGGGTTCGATTACCGACATCACGAGGCGAAAAGAGGCGGAAGAACGCCTGCGCCGTCAGGCTCTCGTATTCGACAACATGTATGACGGCGTGCTATTGACCGATCTGGCCGGGCGAATCATGGACTGGAACACCGGCGCCGAGCGAATTTTTGGATACTCACGCGATGAGATGCTTGGCCAATCGCCGGAGATGTTAAATCCACCGGAAGTGGCGGCAGCACTAACATTGTCCATTCAAACCGCATTGGCCGTTGAAGGTCGATGGACTGGTGAAGTGCGACTTGTTCGCAAGGATGGCACCGAGGGAGTCTGCGAGTCCTTCCTAGTGGAATTGCAAGATGAAGATGGCCGTCGAATTGGGGCCGTCGCGGTCAATCGCGATATCACCGATCGAAAGAAGGCGGAGCGCGAAAAGGAAAGTCTCGTCGAGCAACTGGTTCAATCCGCCAAGATGGAAGCGATCGGTACTTTGGCCAGTGGCATTGCACACCAATTTGACAACCTTCTGACGGCGATCTCCGCCTACACCGACATGGCGAAAACGACATTGCCTCCAACTCATCAGGCCGTGCGATCCTTGGAGAAAGTCGAAATGACGTCGCGCCATGCGCGGGTCGTGACCAACGGGCTGCTTGATTTCAGCCGGCCATCGAGTGGACGACAATCGACGCTGAATCTTTCGCAGGTGGTGTTGGACACCGTGCAGATGCTGAATCGCGTTCTGGACAGCCGAATCGAAATCGATGCAAAGTCGGTTGCACAAGAACAGACATGGATACGAGGCAATCCGACAGACATGCAACAAGTCCTTGTGAATCTCGCCGTCAATGCGCAGGACGCGATGCCCATTGGTGGTTGCTTGCGCATTTCCTTGACCAATCGAATGGACGAATCCGGTTCTCAATCGAAGAGACATGCCGTGCTTGTCGTTTCCGATACGGGCTCGGGAATTGCCCCGCAACACCTTTCGCGCATTTTTGAACCATTTTTTACGACCAAACCGCGGGGACGAGGAACGGGATTAGGATTACCCATTATTCACCGAATTGTCACTGACATGGGCGGCAAAATTCAGGTAGTATCCGAACCGGGAACCGGAGCAACCATGACGATCACTGTGCCGTGCTGTGAGGCGCCGACCGGCGCGATGCAGAAAGACATGCGACTTCCTGCCCGCAAGAGTCCAGGCCATGTCATCATCATTGAAAAAAATCCGCACGTTCGATCGATCATGACCACGACGCTGCGCGGCGTCGGTTGCGAGGTTCGGCCCGTGTCGCGGGTCGACGAAGCCATCGATTTTACGGCCAAGAGACCCACGCAAAGCAACCTGATCGTCATGGACCTCGACAGTGTGACTCCGAAAGACTTTGCAAAACTAACATCGCTGCGGGAGCAGCGTGCAGATATGCGCATGATTGTGATCGTGGGAACCCTGAGCATCGATCTGAAGCGCCATCGACTGGAAGATTGCCTGCTCCTGCGAAAACCGTTTGACATGCCGGAATTGACGGAATTGGTCGAGGATTGCCTCAACAGCCTGAGTAACCAGGAAGGTGGAAACAATGGCGAATGAAGTACGAATCATGCTCGTGGACGACCATGCGGTTGTCCGAGAGTCCATTGCGGAACGATTGCAACGGGAACTGGATTTCAAGGTGGTCGGAACGACCGGCGACCCTGAATCGGCTCTGGTCATGGCCGCGGAACACAAGCCCGAAATCATCCTGATGGACATCTCGATGCCGGGTTTATTTAGTTTTGAGGCGGCGCGGCGGCTGATTCAAATGCTTCCCAATTCCCGCATCATTTTTCTCAGCGCCTTCAAGAACGACACCTACATTGAGCAGGCCCTTGAGATCCGGGCCCACGGCTACCTGACCAAGCGCGAACCCGTCGACAAGGTCATTCGAGCGATTCGCGATGTTGCATCCGGCGGCGCTTACTTTTCCGAAGAAGTGCGGGCCAGGATTATTGTCGATTCGAAGGGTGCGAAACTTGGTGAGGGCGCGGCGTCGCGTTTGTCCCAGCTCAGCCGTCGAGAGCTTGAAATGCTCGCTTACATTGCTCAAGGCCTCGGGAAAAAGGAAATCGCCAGCATCACCGGCCGAAGCGTCAAAACGATCGACCATCATATCACGCGATTGATGGCCAAACTGGATATTCACGACCGCGTTGAACTCGCCAAATTTGCAATCCGGGAGGGGCTGGCCGAACCGGAGTAAGGCATTCGTGCTTGACTTGCTGATTGGCATAAACGCTAATCAGGGCCATTGGACACCGGCAACTCGACATGTTGGACACTTATCGACGGCGCCGCGCCGGCGGCGACGCTGAGAAGGCCCGGTTGCGCAGCGCTATGAACCGGCGGTTCGGGCTTATCTGATCGCGCGATGGCGGCAGCTCGAACGCGCGGCGATCTCGATGATGCCGTGCAGGATGTGTTTCTCGAGTGCTTTCGTCCGGACGGGGCACTGGATCGACTGGACGTCCATCGTCCGGGCGGCTTTCGTGCATTTTTACGGAATCGTTCGTAACGTCGCGCTTGCGAATTGAGGCTAGCGCGGGCGTGAGGATTTTCGGTGCGCGGCGGAGAATCACAAATCGGGCAATTGAATGCGGATGAGACGGCTCTCCCGGGTATTTGACCGGGCATGGGCGCAGGCCATCATGCGGGAAGCGGCCGAGCTGCAGGCCAACCGCGCCGATAAAATGGGGGAGGCCGCTGTTCGTCGGGTGGAACTTTTGCAGCTGAGATTTCACGACGGATTGCCCATACGTGACATTGCCGAGCGGTGGCAGGCCGATCCGGTTCATGTTCATCGAGAATACTCCAAGGCCCGGCAGGAATTCCGCCAATGTCTCCTTGAGGTCATGCGGTTTTATCATCCCGATTCTGACGTTGAGGCGGAACGCGAAGCAACATCCCTGCTTGGACTCCTCGCCGATTAATCTGCAAGATTATTGAAATCTGGTTGGAATCAAGGATTGTTGCGCGCGAAAATCAAGGCTGGATTGAACCTGTCATTGAAGGCGGGTGGTTCCCGCAGTTGTAGGCGTTTGCGAAATGCGCATTGGACGAACACTCTTAGCCTTTTTGGCCGTGCTTGCGGTCACGTTTGTGGTGAATTCTCCGCTGGTGATGCCCAAGTTTATACAGAGTCTGGCATCCTCTAATTATGCGAATCTGCGTGAAGCGCCAAAGCTCGAGTTTCACATGCTGGCCATGCTGATTCACGCATTTCTGCTGGCCGTCATTTATCCGATGGGTTATCGGGGCGGTGTGCCGTGGATTGAAGGGCTTCGATTCGGCGTCCTGGTGGCATTGCTGATATCGCTGCCTTGCGCTTTGCATGTTTTCGCCATGGTGAATGCGCCTGCTTCGCAACAGGCCTTTCCGGTTGTTTGGACCGTTCTGGTCAACGGAATCGGCGGCATCGTTGTCGGACTTGTTCATGGACGCGATGCTCACCGGTCACATGGGAGCGAAGCCGTTCGGATTGCATCGGCGGCGGCGTGACAATCATGCGACTCTCTTGATATTTGGACACAGCCATGTCACCCGATTTGAATCACGATGGATTGGACGAGCGGGACGGACTCGACGCAGGGCTTCGGGCAGCTTTCGGTCCGCGGACTCTCGTCGATGATTCGTGCGTTGCCGAGGGACCGAAGAGTATTGTTGAGACTCTCGGGCTGCGATCGCGCCTGCTGCTTCGCGATGCCGGCGATTCGCCAGATCCTGTTATCAATCCGCGTTCGCCGGAACTGACATCTCGACGTCGCACGGTCGGACGGTATCAGGTTTTTGGTGAAATTGCACGTGGCGGGGTGGGCGTTGTGATGAAGGGGCGCGATGTCGATCTCGGCCGCGAGGTGGCCATGAAGATTCTGCTCAGCGGTCATGGGTCGAACCCGGCCATGGTTCAGCGATTCATGGAAGAGGCCCAAGTGACGGGACAGTTGCAGCATCCGGGTATTCTGCCGATCTATGAATTCGGACTGCAGGAGGATCAGCGGCCGTTCTTCACGATGAAACTGGTGAAGGGTCGCACGCTGCACTCAATTCTTCAGGATCGAACGGGCGCCGGCTGACGATCTGCGCTCTGCTTAGTATTTTCGAGCATATCTGTCAAACGATGGCTATGCCCATTCCCGCGGGGTCGTTCACCGCGACTTGAAACCTTCGAACATTATGGTCGGCGCATTCGGAGAGGTGCAGGTGCTCGATTGGGGACTGGCCAAAGTGCTGGCGGCGCGCGGTGGCTCCTCGGAACAGAGCGACGAACACGAAACGGCAGTTGACTCGATTATTGAAACATCGCGAAGCGAAAGCGGCGAACAGTCCCTTGTCGGCTCCGTCATGGGCACGCCGGCCTATATGTCGCCGGAACAGGCTCGTGGCAATGTTCGGGCCATCGATGAGCGCACGGATGTTTTCGCGCTGGGCGCCATTCTGTGCGAAATACTGACGGGAAAGCCGCCATATGTCGGTACCCGTTCCGAAGTGCTCCGGCTTGCGGCCGATGGAATGCTGGGTGATGTGGGATCACGTCTCAACGGCTGTGGCGCGGACGCGGAGCTGGCGGGCTTGGCGCTGAATTGCATGGCCGCAGAGTCTGCGAGCAGACCGCGCGATGCTTCCGTCGTTGCCCATCAAGTGAACGCTTATCAGTCCGGACTTGTCGCCAAAGCACACACGTTGGAACTGGCCGCGGCGTCGGCGCGTGTTCGCGCTGAGGAGGAACAAGGTGCACGGCGGCTTCGTACGGGCTGGCGACCTCTGTCTTGTTCGCCATCATGCTCATCGCTACGGGATTTCTCTGGAGCGATTACCAGAATAAGAGGCGCACGGAGAATTCGACACGCATCCTTGCCGATACGCTGGGCAAGGCACAACAGGGACTGGGTGAAGCGCGGGCGGCCGGCGTCGGTGCAAACGCCAAATGGGAGGCGGCCGTCACGGGCGGCAATCAAGTCCGTGCATTGTTGTTGTCGCCGGACCTGGATGACGCGACCCGCGAGACGGCCGTCGCATTTCTGGCGGAACTCAAAGATGCCGACGCGGATCGGCGAATGATCGACCGGCTTGAGTCGACCGTTATTTTCGGCGCGACGCATCAGGATGCCGAAAGCTGGATATGGATGGACGACCAGCTAATCTCCGCATTTCTTGATTACGGCATCGATGTCCTTCGCGCACCGGCCGACGTCATCGCGCGACAAATCCGCGAAAGCCGCATTGCCGTCAACCTGGGTTACGGATTCGAGCTGTGGATCGCAACCGGGGCCGACCTGCTCGGGCGATTCGGGGTGAAGCGATATACGCAGGAGCAATTGATGGGCCGCGTGGATGTTCTTTATGCGGCCGATCCGGACCCCTATCGCGTCGCACTGCGGAAAATGATCTTTACGGGCCGGGTCGATCTGGCAAAGGCCCGGGAATTGGCGGAATCCGTGCCGTTTGAGAATGTCGCCGGTGACACTTTCGTGGCTTGCCTCCACGTTTGGAATGGGTGGCGATATGAAAGGGATGGATGAGCTCTATCAGCGGGCATTGATGGCTCACCCGTCGGACCTCATGCTCAATCACGACTATGCCTGGTCGCTCACCAATCAAAAAAGACATGCGGATGCCATCCCCTATTATCGCGCCTGCATTGCCATTAGACCGGAAGTCGCGGGTATCTGGCGGTGCCTTGGAATTGCGCTGCGGGAAACGGGAAAGGCCGACGAGTCGATTGCCGCATTGGAGGAATCCAGCCGCCGGCAACCGGGCCATGCGGCCACTCTGGTCGACCTTGGCATTTCACTATTGGAGGCTGAACGGATCGACGATGCAGTCGCGACTTTGAATGAGGCGATTCAATTGAAGCCGGAGCTTGCGGCGGCGCACGGCTATCTTGGACGCGCTCTTCAACGTAAAGGACAAATTAAAGAAGCACTTTTATCGCTGGAACACGCCCGTGATTTGGGAAAGCGCGATGTCTCTTGGCCCATGCCGATCGAGACGTGGATCGGGGAATGCGAGGGGATTCGCGACGCGCTACCCACTGATGGTTCATTACCGGTACCTTGAGTAAGGAGAATCAGTCAGATGATGACATGGATCATTTCAATCGCGGGGATTCTGGTCGGCCTGCCGGTGTCGATCATGTTGATCGGTTCTTTCCTGCCGGAAAAGTTCGGCGCGACCGTATCCACAATCATCGATAGGCCGGCAGAGGCGGTTTGGAGCGCGCTGACGGATTATGTGAAGTATCCGATGAGCGCGCGAATGTGCCGGGGGGTAGAACCCCTGCCCAATGAAAACGGGCTTCCGGCCTGGCGCGAGAATCTCGGGTCATCCCGCGTTCGCGTGCAAACCCTTGAAAGCGTTACGCCGAGCCGACTTGTCCGCGAAATGAAGGATGAAGTCGTGCCCATGCAGGTTCATTGCGAATACACTGTTAAGCCGGCAGCGCAGGGCTGCGAAGTGACGTCATCCATGCATGGCACCATCCGCAAGGGCACGTGGCATGTGCCGATATTCAAATTCATGATTCACGTCTTCGGCGGAGCGAAGAGCGGACAGAAACAGTTTCTCAATTCGCTCAAAGGATCATGATTTCGCACCACTCAATTACACGAGGAACAATATGGCATCGTTTAGCATCAGCGAGTACATCGACCGCAATCCGCAGGACACATTCGACTTCGCGACGAACTTCGATACGGTCTCCGGTTGGATTCCGCAGATCACGCGCATCGAAAAACTGACACCCGGCCCCATGGCTGCGGGAACACTTTTTCGTGAGACGCGAAAGATGGGCAGCCGTGAACATGCGTCGGTCATTGAAGTGACCGAACACACCCGCCCCACCGTTCATTCGGCGTCGGCCAGGTGCATGGGCTGCGTGGCCTTCTATCGGTACACCTTTCAGCCGGAGGGCCAAGGCACGCGGGTTGATCTTCATGCCGAGGTCAAAGGTAGCGGACTGGCCAAGCTGATTGCTCCAATGCTGCTCACGGCCATGAGAAAGCAGGATGGCGACCAGCTCGCATCGTTGAAAAAGGCAATTGAAAGCGGAACACCCGCGAAAGGATAAAACGATCATGAGCGATCCGAACAACATGAACGACGCAATGGCAAAATGGGTGGCGGCTTGCACGCCGGGTGATCATCACAAGCGGATGGAGGCCTTTGCGGGAACCTGGGATATGACGCGCATAATGAATTGCGGCTCGCCCGATGGAAAGCCGGTGGAATCGAAGGGCCACGCCGTCAAGCGGATTATTCTGGGCGGCCGATGGTTGGTCGATGAGACGAAAGGCGAATTCATGGGCCAGCCGCACGAGAGCATCAGTTATCTCGGCTACGATAATTTTCGCAAGCGGTATGTGGGATCTTATATCGACAATTTATCAACGATGCTCTTTACGTCGGTGGGCGGCGCGGATGCGGATGGCAGGGTCTTTTGTGCATTTGGCACGATGGATGAGCCCATGACCGGCGAAGTGCAGAAGTACATTCGCTATGTTGCCAAAATCGTCGATGCCGATACACACACTTTTGAAATCTACAGCGCCGATTGCGTGCCGGAGCGGCTGGTGCAGGAAATTACTTACCGGCGCGTCAAGTAGTGTCTTTTTTCATAGCAGGAAATGAAACGAGAGTGACCTTATGAGTGAATCATCGAAACCCGCGCTTTGGCACAATCGGATGGGCCGATCTGAGCGTGGCCAATGCAAACGAAGTTCGAGATTTTTATCAGGCGGTGGTTGGCTGGCGGTCGCAGGATGTTCCGATGGGCGAATACTCGGATTATGCCATGTTGCCGCCCATGGGCGACACGGCGGTTTCGGGCATCTGCCACGCGCGCGGCGTCAACGCGGATCTGCCGCCCTGCTGGCTTGTTTACATCACGGTGAAGAATCTGGATGAGAGCCTTTCCGAAGTTCGCAAGCGCGGCGGGAAAACGCGCGGTGAAATCCGCGGCGCTGGCGGGCAAGGCCGATTCTGCGTGATTGAAGATCCGGCCGGCGCGGTTGCGTGCCTTTACGAAATGCCGCGCTGAAGTCGCGACATTGGGGTTTGCTTACTTTTTGGTCCACTCGTTCAGCCAGTCCAGCACCGTTTCATGCCAGAGCACGCTGTTGGCCGGGTTGAGCACCCAGTGATTTTCGTCGGGGAAATAAAGAAACTTGCTTGGAATGCCGCGACGCTGGAGCGCGGTAAAAGTGCTCATGCCCTGCGTTTCGACCACGCGGAAATCCAGCCCGCCGTGAATAACCAGCATCGGCGTTTTCCAGTTCCCCACATAGTTGATTGGATTGTGCTTTTCATAATGCTCGGGTTTGTCCCAAGGTGTTCCCATGTGATCCCACTCGGGGAACCACAATTCCTCCGTGTCATAAAAGGCCAGTCGTTCGCACAGATTTCCGTCGTGACAGACAAGGCACCTGAACCGATCGGGCCACTTGCCCGCGATCCAATTGATCATATAGCCGCCGTATGACGCACCCAGTGCCGCCACGCGGTCACCATCCATCCAATCGTATTTTGCCAGGGCCGCGGCCAGGCCCTTCTGCAGATCCTCGAGCGGCTTGCCGCCCCAGTCGCCGCGAATCGAGTCGCAGAATTTCTGGCCATAGCCGGTGGAGCCGTGAAAATCGACCATCACGACGGCATACCCCGCGCCGGTGTAGGTCTGCGGATTCCATCGATAATGAAAATGATTGCCGAAGGACCCCTGCGGCCCACCGTGAATCAGAAACGCCACCGGGTATTTTTTCTTCGCGTCGAAATCAACGGGCTTCACCACATACGCATAGACCTCTTCATCATTCCAGCCTTTGAATGAGAATTGCTCGTCGTCACCCATGCGAACGCGTGCCAAGTGCTTGTCGTTCACATGCGTGATTTGCTTCAAATTCGAACCGTCGGGGTTGATCGAAAAAATCTCTGCCGGAGACTTCAGATGATCAGTCAGGAAGACGAGGCGATTGCCGGCGGTCTGAACAGCGCCGACATAGCCCTGCTCGACGACCGTTTTCGCTTCGCCGGAAGCCACGTCAATGGCGAAGAGCGACACCTGACCCACATGGCCGGCGGTGGCGTAAATCGTTTGGCCGTCCGGCGCCCAAATGATCGAACCGGCCGAGAAATCCCATTCCTCGGCCAGCACGCGTTCTTTTCCGGTTTTCCATTCGCGCAGCACAATTCGCTGGCGATCGGCCTCGTAGCCCGGCCGTTGCATTGCAAGATACGCGAGCGTGAGGCCATCCGGCGAAAAAAACGGGCAGCACATCCGCGGCTTTGTTTTTTTCGGTCAGGCACGTCGGCTTTTGTTTACCGTCGATGGGCACCGCATACAAATCAATATTTGTTGACCATGCTTCGTCCTTCAGTGCATTGCGGCCACTGAAAATCAGCCCCATGCCTTGGGGCGTAAATGCGATGCCCTCATTGCCGCCAAATGGCTTTTCGGGAACATCCATGTCCATTCCGCGTGTCACATCAACGGCATCGCCGCCCGATACCGATCGAACAAACAAATGGGAACGCCGCCCGTCCTTCCATGTATCCCAGTGCCGGAAAAACAGCTTGTCATAGATGCGGCCGGTTGATTTCTTCGCGGCCGTTTCATCGAGCCGGGCTTTTGTGTCAGCCGCGGATTTGGAATCCGGAAAGACCTCCATGGTGTATGCGACATGTTTGCCGTTAGGGGAAACGACCAGATTGCCCACATCGAGCGGTTCGGTGGTCACCTGCTCCGCTTCGCCGCCGTCGACGGGAATGCGCCAAACCTGCGACATACCCGAGCGGGTCGATAGAAAGTAGATTGACCGGCCATCCGGCGACCATCGTGGATTGAATTCAGCCGCGGCATGGGATGTCAGGCGCCGCGGGTTCGATCCGTCGATTTGAATCAGCCAAAGATCCGTCAGCCCCTTGTTGGCCTTCATGTCCGTCGTTCGTAATGTGTATATGATAAGCCGGCCGTCCGGCGAAACCTGGGGATCGCCAATCCGGTCCATCACCCACAGGTCATGCACGGTAAACGGATGCGATTCATCGGCGACAGCAAGTTTGCCATAAAATGAAAACGCCAACAGGGCTGCAAATGATGTGACGTGAAGAATCCGACTTAACTTTCCAAACATGTATCATGGCTTTGCTTGAAGAACATGGGTCCGGTTTTCCTTTTTCCCAATGGTCGAAGGGTAGAGTCAACCGCAAATCTCCGCAAACGCCGAACCTCGGCATTGTTCAAAGCGCGTTGACCTCATACAGTATCGCCAACGTTTCGTTCCAAAGAACTGATCGATGCCCCCACCGCTCTTACGACGAATTCGCAGACGCATCACCTCGGGCACCGTTCGCGCGGCATGCCAATTGGCTCCATACATGCCCGGGCCGATGATCAATCTGGCGGAGTGGTGGGTGGGGCGCTTTGGCGGCTATACCCCTGCTTGCTTCATTGGTACGCCGCAACATGACGGCCGCCGGTGTTTATACATCCGGAGTCCTGCGTGCCTATTTTCGACAAGCCGCGCTGCATCTGACAAACGGCGTTCGCGTCTTTCACTTTCGCAATTCAACCCAGAAGATTCGCGAAATCGCGGCTCGTGAGGTTGATCTCGATCCATCAATTCGTGCGGCCGCATCGGCCATTGCCGCTGCGGGAGGCGGAATCCTCGCACCGGCCCACTGCACCAATTATCTGGTGTCACTGGTCCGGCTGGGCGAGGTGATTCCCATCTCGATTTATCTTCGCTGGTCCAAAGATCAGCGAAAAAGTCGATTTGAAGCGGGCCTGGTGCGAGGCTGCGGGATTGGATGTGATCATCGAGCCGCGCGATGCCGCCAACCCGGTCGGCAGTGCGATGATCTGCGCGGAGGCCATTCGCAGCGGCAAGATTCTGGCCATCACGCCCGATCTCGCCCAGGAGCGCGGGGAAGGCACGCCGGTCAAATTGCTGAATCGAACCGCCTATCTGCCCACGGGGCCGGCGTCGTTGGCCATGCTCTGCGATGCGCCCTTTGTTCCCCTGTTTTCGCGAGCCGAGGGGTCGCGGCAAATTCTCTACGCAACGGAGCCCTTGCACGTCAGCAATCTACCGAGCGCCGAGGGCGGCCGGCAGGAAGCGGTAAGGCGGACCATGCAGGCATGGGCCGACGGATTCGATCGTTTCGTTCGAGCGACACCACAGCATTGGTATCTCTGGGCGGACAATCGGTGGGCGCGGGTTTTTCACGGCAACGAAGAATATACATGGGCAAAGGAAGAGAGTTGAAATGATCGCCCTTCCGCTGCTACTCGTGATTCCACTCGTCATGTCGACCTTGAAAACAGCACTGCTTCGCGCACATGCCCTGCCGATTCGCTGGCGAATTGATGCCGGGGGCGCGCCGCCCGTCGTTCGAACGGCAGGACGCATTCTGACGCCCGCGCTGCTCATTCTGTCGGCCGCCATGTACCCGCTGCTGCGCGGCATTGATCTCTTCGAATATTACGGCGCGCTACTCCCACTAAATGGCGCGATTCGCGATGCGGCATCGGGTGCCGCTGCGACGACACTTTTTTTGTGCGTACTTTATCAGATCTGGCTGCTCACGGGGCAGATGCGCATTGCGCCGAGCATCAACCACCGGCGGGTTATTCGTAGATGTGCCATGGCCCCGCTGACCGCCATCTTCGGCTCGGTAGTCGAAGAGATCCTGTTTCGCGGCGTCGTGATGGCGGATTTGATGAGGATCGATGCGCTCGGCGCGGCAGGTCCCATCGCCGCCTCGGCTTTCATTTTTGCAGCCGCTCACTACGTGCGCAGCGCAAAGCGACATTGGACCATCGCCGGCCATCTCATCCTCGGTCTGTTTCTATCCGTCGCATTTTGGAAAACGGGAAATCTCTGGCTTGCGATCGGGTTGCACGCGGGCGGCATCCTGATGATCATGGGAACGCGGCCGATTCTGAAGTATCGCGGACCGGCATGGCTCACCGGGGCGAGCATCTATCCTTATGCGGGCGTTGTCGGAGCGTTGGGATTGTTGATGATGACCATGATGATGATCGGGTGATTCCATGCATTCCGAAAAGTCAGCAACCTCCCGATGGGCCGCCAAGTCGCCCTACAATGTCGATCATCGGGCTTCGTTTGTGCGTCATGTGCAATCGGTGATTTCGTCTGAGGCGGCTATTTTCGAAGCGAAGGATGCCGACGAGCTTGATCGCGAAATTTGCGACGGCCGATTCGATCGCGTTGTCTTCGACACTTTTGACGACCTGCTCGAAACCATCTGGAATGAAGACGCCGATTTTGCGAGATGGACCGCGCTCGGTGTTCAAATCGAGATACTCAAAAACGGTGATGCTTCGCCCGAACGCTTAGAGTTGCTTCGCGAGATCCATGCCAACCATGTGAAATGGCGAACCAAACGAAAGCGCCGGCGCCTTGTCGCGGCCACGATCCTCAGTTTCATTGGGCTGATTGCGATGGCAATCCTGTTCACCCTGGCTCCGTTCACGCGCTATGATGCGTTTTCCACTTGCGGACGGCAAACGTACGGCCGATAATGCTAATCCCTCGCGCGTCGGAGTCTCAGCCATGCAAATCATGTGTGCTCCAAGTCCGCCATCGGACACGGCGTCATCACGTTTCTTTGCAGCATTCAGTTCATCGGATACAGCGGGTGTGCGTCCAGTTTGAGCACTGGCACATACGATCCAGATCACCCGCTCGGGCTTTTTGTGAACAGCGATTTGAGCAGCTCGAACCTTGGTGCGATTCGATTGCCCGGCGGCGAGTCGGTTTACGTCTTCGGAAGTTATTTCGCCAGCGGCCTGATTCAGGAAATCACAGGCGCGGTCCTTCAGGATGCAGACGGGAATGAGGCGACGGCCACGCTGGAAAACGGACTGGTCAAAAGGGCCACGAGTTTTGACGGTTCCACGCTGGACATGTCCTATGACGAGGTTTCGTCCCGTCGCATCAAGGGTCGGGCGGACGTATTCTTTGCCGGCCTCGATGAATCGGACCAGAACCAGACGATGGAATTCGATATCGATCTGCAAAAAGTCGCCGCAGACCTTGCAGATGAAGTTCGCGACTTATTGGGTCTGAATATTTCGGACTCAGAGCCGCCGGAAGATCCTCTCGGTAAGACTAAGGTGTTCGATTCGGCCCTCGAATTTGAGAAAACCGAAGCGCGGGCACAACTTATTCTTGCCTTTGCCCAGTTTCACATAGCGGCCTATGCCGCACTTGGATTTGTGATTGTCGAGATCATGTCGGCCGTCGTGGGAATTCTGTTTGAATTGGTGGCAAATGTTGTGTTGGCGGTCACGCAAGCCGTTATTATCGCTATGTTTACGCCGTTTATTCTGCTGGGCGAAGTCATGCGACTGGCGGTTCGACAGCCGCTATTTGTGGTCGACATCAATATTGATCTGAACGTCTCGCCCCCAAAACGGCCCAGATAAGCGAATTAGGCAGTTTCCCTAAGAATGTCTTGATTTCGGATTCCCACTTTGGTACTCTCGACAATTGAAAGCAGGGGACAAGCTCTGATTCGGGGTTAATTGACTAACTAATTTGCCTTGGAGCGCCTTGTTTTTGCACGCGTCGGCCGCGTTCTGCGTCCGAGCTTGAGAAGAAGAGAGGGAAGGCAGGCACATTTCCGGCCGTCTTTTCTCATCGTGTTAGGGGAAGGTTACTTGAATCAAAAAGAGCATTCGCTCAATTCGACTGAAAAAGTCGCTGCCGATGGCGTCATCGGCGGGCGTAATTCATATTTTCACAATTCTGTCGTTTCGAAAAACGCGAACAATGGAGGTTTTCACATGTTAGGGAAGAGGATTTCGTGTATTGTACAGGTTTGCTGTGTTGTGCCATGACATTGGCACTAACTCAGCACGTCGTGGCTGATGGGAGGGATTCGATTGCATCGGGTTCATCCGTCAACGCTCCCCAAGTCAAGGAAACACCGGTTGTATTGGATGATCAAAACGCAAAAGCATGGAATTATCTTGTTGCGAATTTCGATTCCGACACCATCGATCAGCTTCTGGTGAAATTTGACGGCGACGCCATGGCGATCGTCCAGTACCTGGCCGACAGCGCTCCCTCGAATGAGGGCGAGCCGCGCGGCCCGGGCGGCAACGACGATTGTGCGACCGCGATTGCGGTCGTCATTGGTGCATCGAACCTGGGCACCAACATTGGATTTTTAGATGACACAACGCCCCCGGCGTGCGGCGTTTCGACCCCCAATCAGGGCGTTTGGTACAGTGTTGTCGGCAATGGCAACAATCTGACCGCCAGCACATGCTATGCCGGAACGACCTTCGACACATTGGTTGAAGTCTTTTGCGACAATTGCACCACGCCCGTTTGCGTCGGCGGCAATGACACCGGCACAAGCGCACTGCCCGATTTCGATTGCACCGGCGACCGATCGCGGTTTTCCTGGTGTTCAGCAAACGGAACAACCTATTACATTCGCGTTTCTGGCTGGAGCGCGAGCACCGGCAACTTTGATTTCCGCGTGACGGATAATGGAACGAGTTGTGCTACACCGCCAAGCTGCGTCCCGCCGACCGGCCGATGCTGCTACAACGATGCCGGTGTCGGCACTTGTGCGATCACCACACAAGCAGCCTGCGCCTTGCTCAGCGGAGTTTGGACAACGGGTATCACGGACTGCGTCGCTTCACCGTGCCCGACCGGTCGTTGCTGCTATAACGACGGCGGCAACGTCGGTTGCGTCATCGTTATGCAACCCGTTTGTACATCGCTGGCCGGAACATGGACGTCGGGCATCACGGATTGTGTTGCCTCACCATGTCCTGTAGGTCGCTGCTGTTACAACGACGGCGCCAGCTGCGTTAATACGCTCGCTTCAATTTGCACCACACTGGCCGGTTCTTTTTCGTCGACTCTGACTTGCGCGACGGCATGCCCGGTCGCACCGGCCAACAACGCCTGTGCGAACGCGATTACGATCACGAACGGCACAACCCCGTTCAACCTCGCCAATGCAACGACGGACGGCCCGAACGAGCCATCTTGTGCATTCCCGTCCGGCGGAACGAACCAGAACATGAATCAGGATATCTGGTATCACTATACCGCGACCTGCACCGGCAACCTGTTCGTCAACACTTGCGGCGCGTCCACGACCGACACTCGAATCGCGATTTATCTCGGCGATTCGTGCCCGCCGGCCAGCACCCCGATTCAGTGCAACGACGATCATGCCAATGCAACTGAAAACGACATGGGAACGCCGTGTCCGGCTGGCTTGGAAGCTTCGCTCCAAATTCCGGTGACTCAGGGTCAGATCTACACGATTCGCGTTGGAGCTTTCTCGACCAGCGGAACGATTTCCGGCGCCGATCAGTTGAATGTTGACTGCGTCGCTCCGGGCGCATGCTGTCTGCCCGATACATCGTGCCAGGATGTCGCCAGCTTGGCGGCCTGCACGACGTTGGGCGGCGTTTTCGGCGGCAACGGCTCGGCCTGCGCCACCACCAATT
>JADJRI010000013.1 GCA_016712275.1 Planctomycetota bacterium | reverse complement strand
CGCGCCCCGCCGACGATGTTCCAACTGCCTACTGCAAACGCTTCGTCCCTGTCGATGTTCTTCAGTGCCGGCAGGGTCAGTGCGATTGGCGCCGCAGTCAGCCGTTGACGCGGGGCGAGTGTCGCGAATGCACCGCCTCCGGCCGGGCTACGCACCGCTATCTCTAGCCAGCGGCCTGGCCAACAAACGCCGACACGCCGAAATCCAGTTCCACCGTGAACAGGCCGTCAACAACTGTCACATTGTTGACCGCGACCGTTGAGCCGACCGGGTCGCCCAACGTGTCGGCATCCCACAGAGCAAACTCGAAATCCGCAGTGTCATTCAGAGGACTCCCGCCTAGCTTCAGCTGTCCCTGATAGGTAAAGCTGGTGCCCAGCGGGGTTTCGGCAGCGGCGATCGATGCCGCGAACAGGCCCAAACTAAGTGATAATGAAAACCGTCCGAACGTCTTTCCTGTCATGGTTGTCTCCTTTTTTCAGGCCGGGGGACCTAGTCACTTTGGCTCTTGTCCAAGACTCTCGACTGGGAATGCCGGCGAAACCCAGCCTCCCCGACACCCCGTAAACGTAAGAAACCCACTATCGGGGACAAAAAGTTGTTCTCGGGCTCAGATCCAGCCGCGACAGCCTGAAAACGAGCAATCGGGGTATAATGGCCATGATGGAATCTGCTTCGGAGCAACCCACAAAAGCCACATCGGCGCCGGCCGTGACCATGCTGCTTCAACGCGCCGTCGCGGGGGATTCGTCGGCGGCTGATGCGCTTTTGCCTGTCGTCTACGATGATCTGAGAGCCCTTGCCGGAAGCTATTTTCGCGGGCAAAGATCAGATCATACTCTTCAGCCAACCGCGCTGGTGCACGAGGCATTCATTCGACTGGTGCAGGCGCAAGGATCGGAACTCAAAAACCGAACCCACTTTTTTGCGGTCGCCGCGACAGCCATGCGGCAGATTCTGAAGGACCATGCCCGCGCCAAGGCGGCCGACAAACGGACCCCGGGGGGCCGACAGGTCAATCTTGAACAAGTGACCACGCCATCAGGACAGGGACTGATCGATGTGGTTGAACTGGACGAAGCGCTCACCAAGCTGAGTGAGGTCGATCCGCATGTCACGCATTGTTGACTTGTGGTTTTTGGCGGGCTCACGACTGAAGAGATCGCCGAAGTGCAGGGCATTTCGTCACGAACAGTCAAGCGGTTGTGGCGGCAGGCACGGGCCTGGCTCAATTCGGAATTGTCACCCGCATAGCATTTCATGAAAGACGTGGAAGACATCCGCCGGGCGATGGCCATATTCGACGACGTGTGCGATCTGCCGTCCGACAAATGGGCGATGGCTCTCGATCAGCACTGCGACGGAGATTCGGCCATGCGCGCGGGTCGAACGCATGTTGATGGCTGAAGGCAACGACCGCGCAGTGCTCGCCGAATCGAACCATGGTGCCGGTGCACGACTGGTTACCCAGGAGTTGGAGGATAACCAGAACCGCGCGCGACTACCCGACTTCATCGACCGATATCGGATCATTCGCGAACTCGGTCGCGGCGGTATGGGCATCGTGTATGAAGCAGAGCAGGCCAGCCCGCGGCGGCGCGTGGCCTTGAAAGTCATCCGGCAGGCATTCGCCTCGGCCGATCTTGTGCGTCGCTTTCACCAGGAGGCATATGTCCTCGGACAACTGCGACACCCGGGCATCGCTCAAATCATCGAAGCCGGCACAACGCGAATCGAATCCAACGACGTGCCTTACTTCACGATGGAATTGATCGAAGGTGTGCCATTCTCCAGGCACGCAGCATCACTCACACAGAGCGACCGCATTGAACTGCTGGCGAGAGTATGCGACGCAGTGCAGCATGCGCATCAGAAGGGAGTCATCCACCGGGATCTGAAGCCGGCCAACATCCAGGTCGTGTGTCAAGACAAGGAATCGAGCCCACGCACAGGCTCAAGTTCAGGTTCAGGCAGTTTCATAGATGCAATCGGTCAACCAAAGATCATGGATTTCGGCATCGCGCGGCTGACCGATTCAGATGTTCAAGTCACAACGATCCAGACGAGCACCGGCCAGATCGTCGGTACGCTGGGTTATATGAGCCCGGAACAGGCTGAAGGCAATGTGCCAGCCATTGATACACGATGTGATGTCTATGCGCTGGGCGTAATCATGTATCACTCCCTGTCAGGACGACTGCCGCATGATCTGGCAGGCAAGCCGATAGCGGAGGCAGCGCGAATCGTTCGTGACGAGGAACCCGTGCGACTTTCAAAAGCCTGTGCTGTGCCCGGCGATCTGGAAACGATTGTAAACAAGGCAATCGAGAGAAATCCTGACCGGCGATATCCTACTGCCGCATCGCTAGCGGATGACCTTCGTCGATTCCTGGCCAGCGAGCCCATATCAGCGCATCCACCGAGCGCTTTCTATCAGTTTCGCAAGTTTGCGGTCCGCAACAAAGCCTTATTCGGCGGTGCATTCATGACACTGGTTGCACTGCTGTTCGGACTCGCCGGAACGATCTGGTTTGCGATGGGCCAGCGCCAAGCAAAGGTAGCGGCCCAGCGAGCCGGCGAAGAAAGCACCCGCGCGGCCTATCGCGCGAGCCTGTCGGCCGCCTCCGCCGCACTACGTGAGGATGACATCGCCACCGCCGGGCGGCATCTCGAATCGGCGCCCGAGTCACTGCGCGGTTGGGAATGGCGGCACTTGAACGCTTGCCTCGACGAAAGCCTCAATTCGGCGCTGATCACAGAAGGCCCGCGACAACTCGGAAGGTTTGACGATTCGCGCGGGATGGCTCAAATTTGGTTTTCGGAAGACGGAAAGCGCGTATGCCTTGCCAGTTGCCTTTACAGTCGAGAGCTGCGCGTTGAGTCGCGCGATGCAAATTCGTTAACGCTTGTATCTGGCTGGAATATGCCTGGGGTTGATGCATTTACAGCGGTCGGAACCGAGCAAATGTATGTGTCCACAAATTCTCATGACGCTGCCTTTCATCGCATCGATTCAGGCGAGCCGTGCGCCGGCCAAGCGCCTGTTCTGAGGAGCGCGTACATTCACGCCCCATTGGCAGAGCTCTCGGAATCGTTCGAGCTGTCTGGCCGCTCGGAATATCCTTCCCAGGTTGTGGTAAGCCCTGGTTCCCGCTGGCAGCTTTTTGATGATTCTGGTGTTTGCATTGCACCCGTTGACAATCGGAAGCTCGCATTAGCATTGCCAAATCACTCAGAAGGAATTGGAGGTGGAGCTTTTTCGCCCGATGGCCGTTTTGTCGTGACAGCCGGTAACGACCGGCGCCTGCAGTGCTTTGACCTGATGGATGGCGTCCGACTCCAATGGTCACAAGCTGAGGCGCACACCGATGCAATTCTTGCTGCGACATACAGCCCCGACGGGAGGCTGATTGCCAGCGGCGGCCAGGATAAGGTCCTCCGCTTCTGGGATGCGCAAACCGGTGCACCGCGCGGTGCATGGATGGGACATTCAGAGCCCATACTGGCGATCGCGATTAGTCCATCCGGCGATCGGGTGGCGACAGCCAGCGCGCGACGGGTCAAGATCTGGGCGATGCGGAGCGACTTGAATCCGGGCGAGGTATGGCGAAACGACTGGTTTGTCACCGACGTATTACTGAGTCCGGACGGATCCCTTCTTGCGGCGTTGGGGAAACGTGGAAAACTGACTCTTTGGGAGGCATGGTCATGCTTACAAATCGCTTCGACGACCATTCCCACACCTCGTTCGGATTGGCATCAAATGTCATTCGCAACCAGCGGTCGCAGCCTGATACTTGTAACTGCGAGCAACGAAACGGCAGAGATAGATCTTCTTAATGGACAGGTCATCCGCCCGCCGAAAACAACGCCGACCGATTTGGCGGGCCCCAATCGATCTGATCCGGCGCCATGGAAACTGGCCAGCGAAATGGGATTGACCGCGAGCGCGGCTCTTGAATTTGAAGGAGGTCGGCGGGTCGCAATTGCAACAAATGATCGCGCGATCCGAATCATCGATGTTGAGACGCGACGCGAACTCGGTCGGCTCAACGGACACACCCAAACTGTCACATGTCTTACCATTCTGCCCGGCCAGTCACGACTCATTTCCGGCTCCGAGGATCGGACAATCCGACTCTGGGATTTGCGTTCGATGACTGAGGTGACCGATTTGCGCGGACACCTGGACAGAGTGAATGCGATCGAAGTAACCCCCGACGGATCGACCATCTACTCTGCATCGGACGACTACACACTTCGTCGATGGGATACGCGAACCGAAAAGGACCGGTACGCGGCTCGCAAGGAATACAAACGAATCGCGCGACAGCTTACGCCCCAGATCGAAGCTTTGCTTGAAGAACACGAAGACTTGACCGCCGCCGCGGATTCTGTCGAGACGGAAAAAACGCTCAGCGATCGCGAGCGACAGGTTGCGTTGCAGTTGTTGATTCGGCGATCGCTGACGAACGTGAACATCTCATCCAATTCCCCGGACGCAAGGTCAACGAGCGCCAGTCATCATTGACAACTGTGTTGTCGTGAGATTGACCGAATCACAATAGCGACCTCAGTGCAAGCACATCGGCCTGAGGCGCTTCCAGATCGCTGCCCGTGCATGCGCAGCCGGCGCCCGCATCAGCCTTCAACAATGCGAACTGACCGCACAGTTCGGCGTCATCCGCGCACGCCTGCTTCAGGTAAGTCGAACCGGAGACGGTGCCGAACTGCGTTAGAAAGACCTTCGTCAGTGGGTAAGCCAAGCTTCTGTTTTCGTAGGCTGAAATCATCCGCGACGACGCGGATGGAAAGTGTCAAGGGGCGGGAGCCTCTTGGTCATGGCGACTTGGTCAAGCGACGTGAACGTGTTCGACGACAATTGCTTCTAACCGGGGAAGGACTGTGGTTGCCGGGTTGATAGCCGGTGTCTTGCGATTGTCAGCAAGGTGATTGAAACGCCGCAGTCTGGGAGGGTGGCCCAAGTAGGAGAGGCGGGAGCCTCACGGAGTCGCTGCAAGGCAGTGGCGGAGCCGTTCGGGTGCTTACGGGTGGTGCCGGGGCATGTAACCGAGAACGAAAGGGCTGACGGGCATTTAATGCCTTTGATGACGGTGTTCAGGCAAAGGACGAGGTCACGAGGTGGCCTCGTCCTTTCGCTTGATTCCCGGAAGGGAACTGGTTCAGCGGACAAACGAGGTCTCGGCGGGAGTCGAGCCGTCTTTTGTCGGCGGAATGACGACGGACACTCGGCGTGTAGCCAGTGTCCGTCTTGGTTTTTGAAACGCTACGGCTATGAATTGCCGTGCTGCTATTTTTTGAAAACAGCGGCACGCGAAGCGTGCGTAACCGAGCGTGAACGAAAGGAGGATTTTTCGTGGTAGCGAGGTTTTGGAATTCGAGCGAAGGAGGTGAGTCACATGGGTTGGTGGCGCACCCAGAGTGGAGGCGTCATCGGAGACGGGCCGGCGGACATTATCGAAGCATTCGATGACCGCTGTTGGCCGGAGACGGGATGCATTCCGATGGAGGTGCGAGCATGCATCATTGCATGCTACCGAGAGGATTTTGACCGGGACCCGACTGAGCAAGAATTCCGCGAGTTGTTGGAGTTCTGCGGAGCGGAGCCCAATGCGGATTAACGCTCGAAGGAAAGGAGATGAAACGCGGCTTTTCGGGTTGTGCCAAACAACCCGATATTCGGGCGGGGAACCCGGCCGGGTTTAAGGCATGGATGTTCGCTCATTGCATGGGGGCAACCAGCTTGCGCAAAGGGCCATACTGGTCTGCGGCTCGCTGCTCGAGTCGATTCACGAATCCGCCAAACGTCTTGATCGACCCCAGCAATCCCGGGCAGAGAAAATCGAAGATAGACCAAAGGTCCGTCAGCCGGTTTTCAATGGGCGTGCCGGTCAAGACTATCCTGGCATCGCCTTTCAGTTGTTTGACAATCCGCGTCTGCCGTGTGGTGGGGTTCTTGATAGCCTGAGCCTCATCGAGCACCACCAGCGACCAGGCGACGGACGCGAGCCATTCCTGACGAGCGAGAGTCGAGTATGTCGTCAAAACGACATCCATGTCTGCCAGCGCGCGCCCGGGGTTCTTTCCGGCCGTATTGAGGTCTGCGGGTCTCACCTGCGACGGATGGACGAACAGGCAGCGGAGCGATGGCGAGAACTTGACAATTTCCGCCTTCCAGTTGGCCAGCAGCGAGGCGGGCATGACGAGAAGCGACGGCCGCCGCTTTTCGGACGAACGCTGACGCTTCAACATCAACAGGAGCGACAGCACCTGAATGGTCTTGCCCAAGCCCATATCGTCCGCGAGACATGCTCCGAGCCCCAGCCGCGTCAGCAGCCACAGCCACTTCACGCCCGTTTCCTGATAAGGCCGGAGTGTCGCGTGTAAGTCCGGCGGCGGGACCTGCACCTCGGTATTCTGAGGTTCGCGGAGCTGTTGCAGGGTCCGGGCCAGCCAATCTCCCGCGTGCACCTCCGCCCACGCGGGATCTTGTCCATCGAGCAATTGTGTCGACTCGGCGTCGATCGGCGCACCTGCCAGAAGACGCATGCCCTGCAGGAACGAAAGGCCGTCTTCGCCCACAGCCTTCTTTACGCGCTTCCAGTGTTGCAAAGTCTCCCGAAGCTTTTCACGATCCACTTCGACCCATTGGCCCTTCAGAAACACGAGTCCATCCGCGCCCCGCAGAATGCTCTCCCATTCCTTTTGCGTGAGCCGCTGACCGTCAAGCGTTGTATCGACTCGGAAGTCCAGCATCGCGTCCGCGCTGAACTTCGAGACAGCCTTGTTTCCAATCGAAATTCCCACGCGAACACGCTGCGGACGCTTCGTCCACCAGTTGGGCACGCGCACAAGCAAGCCGTTCTCCTCGAGCCGCGGAACGTCCCGCAGGAGCCGGTGCGCTTCGGGCGGCGTCCAGCGCAGCGGATGAAACACCCGTCCGCTGTCCACCAGTTCCTTCACCCACGCGCACGACTCCGCGGCTCGCTGCACCGGGGACAACAGATGAACCAGGAGCTTCCTGTTCTTGGCCCCGGCGTATTCCTCCAGTGCGCGGCCGAGAGGCTGATATTGCACACGCCCGCCGTCAGCCAGCTTCGGCGCATAGGTCGCCAGGAAGGCGAAGGGGCACTCGGTATCGCGTTTGTTTTCCGCCAGATGGAAACACACGCGGCCAACGCGATGCCAGGCCGGACTGCGCTTTCGCAGCCACTCACCTATTCCACCCGGCTCAGTGGAGATGTCCCGCCGCACCTCCATATCCAACATTTTCCACAGCCCAGCAAGTGTTTCAGCCCGCAAGTATTCGCCACCGCGCATCGGCGGTGCCGCATCCACCATCTCTTTGAGTTTGTCGAAAGGTGCGGCGATGGGTTGTTTGAGGTCCTCAGCGGGCTCGGGAATGTGGCAAAGTGCGGTCAGATATCGCTCGCCCAGCGTGCGCCAGAACGCGAAGGCCGGTGGCAGTTTCGATTCCTGAGGTAGAGTTGTAAGACACAGCAACAGCTCGGCCGGGCCGCGACCGAACGCAGTACGCAGTGATGACTGTGTCGATTCGTCAAGTGTCGCGCACACGCCGGTCTCGTCACTGGTGAACTCAGAAAGAACCAGATGTCCGGCACTCGTCAATGACAGATCGAGCGTCAATTCACCAGGGCACAACTGGAACCTCCATCGTAAACTTCTCGTCGGTTCTGCTTGTCATGGTAATTCAAAGGAGCCATTGCGGCGATTGCGCTGGGTTCAGAAGAGGGGCGACTCGCGTGTCACATTGTCCTGTGACCAAGGCTCACTGTCGGACGGGGATTGCAGACGGTTAGGGCCGATTCTTCGGGAGTTGTGCAGGCAGCGAGGCGTGGAATTGATCGAGGGCCATCGCCAGCCGGATCACATCCACATGTGCCTGAGCATTCCACCGAAGTACAGCGTGTCGCACACGCTGGGATTCCTGAAAGGCAAGAGTGCGGTGCGAATCCATCGAGAATTGATGCAGCATCGACGGATGACAGGCCTGCACTTCTGGTCCACCGGCTACTGCGTGAGCACGGTGGGGCTGAACGAAGAGCAGATTCGCAAGTCCATTCGAGAGCAGGAGAAACTTGAAAGTGGCCAAGGCGATTTGGACCTCAAGTAAACGTTGAACCCGGCCCCAACGGGGCCTTCCCTATGTCAACGCACCCCACGGGGGGGCTTCCTAAGGCCACGCCCTCTGGGCGTGGATCATTACTGTGTCGCCGGCTTGGAGGTTCGGGACCGCTGGTAAGATTGCCCATTGGCTCACATCGCAGCCCAGGAATGGGGTGAGCGCGCTTTCGAGCGTCAGGGTTCCGGCACCCGCCTGCGGTGGAAACCAGTAAGTGTAGCCGTCATGCCAGGCTCCACTGACAAGGGGTGAGCTCAGGTCTCGAAAAAACCAGCCCTGGCTGATGAGATTCTGCGGGCCATTCGCGCATGGCTGGACCGCCCCGTTATTATTGAAGCTCTGAGTGTAATTCGCTTGGCCGAATGCTGGTGAAGCGCCGATTGAGGCGGCTGTTGCGTAGGCCGACACCGCAACGATATAAGATCTGACCTTTGTCCACATTACCAGCCGGGTTTCGTAAGTGCTTCCAATATTGATGAAGCCAGAACAATTGAAGTGACGAACAACTGAGCGTTGCGTTAGGGCGTTTAAGCGATCAGGGGGACAAGAGTATCGCCATGAACTCGATGATATCTTCGCCGTTTGCATTTCCATCATGGTTGATGTCGGGCGCAATTGGTGAACCGAATCGGGTCGGCATCAACGAGAACGCCAGCAAACAGCTCCAGGTCTTGGAAATCAAGATCGCCGTCGCCGTCGATATCCCCGGGGACTGTTCCCGCGCCTGGCGCAATGCCGAAAGCTACCGTGGTTCCGTCGCTGCTAGTCTGGAATCTGACGTCCCGCGCGATAACGCGAACCCGAACGTCAGTAATCCCAATGCTCGGCGGGAGGTGCCAATTAAATGACGTCGTGGTTGGAGAAATACTTCGTGCGATCGACCACCATGTAACGCCACCGTCGTAGGATGCTTGGATGTCGAAGTTTCGAAGGCCGTCATCGTCTGACGCGGTCCAGGCCACGGGAATCGTGCCGCCACCGGGATACACGGATCCCGGAGTCGGGGAGATTAATTCGACCGTCGGCGGTGCGTCATCGGCGATCTGCGGGTCCGGCCGAAGCGTGAAGTAGTCTGAGACATAATATTCCTCTCGGCCGCCGGCTCCGTAGGTAAACTGCACCATGATTCGTGCGAGATCGGTGCTTGCATACGGCATTCTCTTGGGGTTGTTTCCTGACCCAACGTGGCCTCCGGCGGGAATCAAATTCAGCGTCCCCTCGCTGCCGACATCGAGGAACACGGATGCGGTTGCGGTGGGCGACCATGTGACATCGTAAAAGTCACCCGGTCTAAGTTGGGTGGGCGCAGGGACTTCGATTGCCGGCACAGTCCAGTCTTCTTGATAGGGGACCCAGAACGAGACGACATCCCACGATTCGTTTCCCGCATCATCGACAGTGACGACGCGCACGGCGGCGCGAGAATTCACGGGCGTGGGTGGAACCGATTGAACCTCATACTCCCATGATCGTTCATTCGGTCCAAGCTCTGCCAGAGTGACGAATGGGAATCCACCGGCGGCTTGAGAGTATTCAATTCGCTGAGTGACGATCGGTCCGTCATCGACGACCGACCATCGGACAATTATACGATCACCGACGTGGGCGAAGAGAGGGCCCGGTTCCATTTCGACCATGGGCGCGGGATTCGAATAAGTCGGAGCCTCAAATAGAAAAGGGACGACCCTGCTGATTTGAATACCGGCGTAATCTCCGGTTCCTCCGGGATTGTTCGGATGTGTCGGTCCTGAGGCATCTCCCCACCAGCACTCAGCGGCGGTTGATGTATTGCTTGCTAGTGGACTGTTGACTTGAACGCCGACGTCGTTGCCGACAAAGCTGTTGGGCATGGTCGTGCCGGAGGCGTCAAATGACCCGGCATTCGTGGTATTTCCGGTCTGGAGGCCGACGGCGTTGTCGAAGAATTGACAGTTTCGCGCGGTCCATGTGCCAAACGTATTGGCGGTGCCGGCGACGTTGTTGTCTTTGAAGACACTGTCAATGACAGAAACCAATGATTCGTCGGATCCGACTCCAAACTGAGCTCCGCTGAGTCTCACATTTTGAACAAGTTGGGTCGCAACCTGGAAAAATTCTATGCCGACCCATCCCAGATTGGAATTCACTGGCTCCAGGACGATCGGCTTCGCGAATGTTCCGGACATGCGGACTGGCAGGCCGTTGAAGATCGCGCCGCCGGTCTGCTCGAAGTGGATATTGACACCGGGTAGGACAGTGAGGGACCCCGCCGACTCAACATTCCGATCCACGATGTACGGCAATCCAAGGTCGGGCCAGGTTATTTGATTTCCCCCGTCGAATGCGTGGGCGAGAATCTCGTTGGCGGTGTTTCCTGTTGCAGGCAATACGCTGTCAGGTGTGAGTCCGGCGGCGAGTACCGTGAATTCTACCGGATATAGGTTGCCTTGAATCAGGGTGTCAGGCCCAATGTGATAGTTCGCACCGGAGAGCTTGAGGCCTGCTGTGGAATTGCTGTTTGTGACGGAAACGTGATCAATCAGCGCAGATTGCGCTCCAGCGTCCTTCTCGAATTCGAGCGGAATGCCGTTGGTGGTGACGTTGTCCAGATACACGTAACCAGAAACGCGGGCGCTTCCTCCTACAAAACTCGTGTCGGCAACGTAGACGTTGCTGACAGCCGCAAGCTCGCCGCCCTCGAATGTGCAACGCTCAATCCTGAATGTCAGCGCCTGTGGATTCACCCTGTTGGGATCCAGTGCCTGCAGCGGGTCGGCAGAGATGGCGTGCCCGTTGCGGGAATGTCGCAGTCGGCCGCCAGTATGGTTGCTCCATACTTGGACTGAATTCGCGCCGAAACGGTCGCAAACCTCATATCGAGTGTCCCGCCGCTCACCTCAAATGGGGGATCGATAATGGAGAAATTCTCCCCCACGAAATCGATGGGTGAAACAGAAGTGCCATGCGCAATCAACCGACCCTCTATCACGAGTTGAGGACCACCGCTCTGGACGCTGATCGTGACCCCCGGCTCAACGATGACGGTTCCCTGGCGTGGAATCGTCAGCTGGCTGCACACATCGTACGGGCTGTTTGCCTGGGTCCAAGTGACTGTCTCGCCCGGCTGTGGGAGCGAGATTCCGCAAGGCGACGTCGCCTCAGAGGCGATCGTTAGCGAATCAACCTTGAGTGACACGCCGCCGTTGGGAAAGTTGCTGACGAACGGGTCCATTTGCCGAAGAGCGATACGTCCCGGCCCGGGAAGAGTGACCGTCGCTTGCAGCCACGCGGGGCTGGTGTTGAATGATGCCAAGAGTTGAGTAAAGTCGCCGACCGAGGCTGAATTGCTGCCGGTGGCCGTGCCGCCGGTGGGTGAAAACCGCACTTGGAGTACCTGATCTCCTAATGCGGCAGAAGAACCGAACAGAAAGAACGTCAATATGCTGCCGGCCGACTGATTTGGAATTTCCGGGAGAATTGCCCAATTACTCAGCGCGCCACCTTGAAGGAATGGGATCGTTTGGGCACTGGCAGTGTAAAGGCAACTCGAGCCAGCCTGTGGCGTTTGGTTAAAGGCGTCGCCGTCAAACCAGCCTGCGTTGGCAAGGTGATTGTCGCTCTGATTCCTGAAGGTCCAGCCTTCGGAGACCAGGTTGGCGGGCCCGTTTGGGGATTGGGATCCGTTGGAATCAAACCCCTGGCTGTATGCCGGCTGGCCGAAAGTACGGGCCTGCCAAATCGTTAATACGACTAAAGCGATCAGAATTTTTTTGCCCAATAGGTTTTTCATGGGAATCCTCCTAGTGTGCGGTTATGCACTCATCGTATGTTGTCGCACAGGTAACGCTGTTCTGAATTACGGGACGGCAAACTGTCCCGACGAGGCGATCTGCAAGAGCGAGGGTGCCGGGGCATGCAAATGGCCAAGTTGTTTTGAATCAACCTGACATGCGGTCTTTGCGTGGCGAAACTGTCAGAATTTCGATTTTTTTCTACAGGTCTCTTTATGAAACCTGAGCCAAACGTCACCCAGTTGCTTTTTCGTGCAGGTCATGGAGATCACGCCGCGACCGACGAACTCTTCCCAGTCGTATACGAGGAACTCAGGCGGTTGGCGGAGCGTTCTCTGGCCGGGGAATCATCGGCTCATACTTTGCAGCCTACGGCGCTGGTGCACGAGGTTTACCTCCGCCTGGTTGGACCTGGTAGGAAACCACTTGGGAGAATCGGGGACACTTTTTGGTGCGGCGCGGGCGATTCGGCGGATTCTGACGGACCACGCGAGGGCCAGGCATCGAATAAAGCGCGGATTGGGAAGGAATCGGTTTAGTCTGGATCACGCCGATGCCGTGGTTGTGACGGTAGACGAAAATCTCCTGGCGCTTGACAGTGCGTTGACCGACTTGGGTGAATTGGACCCCTTCAAGGCGAAGATCGTCGAGCTGCGATTTTTCGGAGGGCTGAGCATGGATGAAATTGCGCTGTCACTGGGGGGTTCGGCCAGTACCATCGCCAGGGAGTGGCGGTTCGCCCGCGCGTGGCTTTATCGCGAACTTATGAAAGAGACAAATGAATGAACTCTCAGCGGCTCCGCCAAATCGAGGAGATTTTTTCCAGAATCGTCGATCTTCCCGCAAAGGATCGCGATGAGGCCGTGCGTCTCGTCTGCGGAAGCGACATTGCGTTGCGCAATGAGATTAATTCCCTTCTTGAGCACGCGGATCCTCCGGGTTTATTTCTGAGCGGATCGGCCCTCGGGGGGAGTGTCAAAGTTGCAGCAGTCATCAGTGACGCCGACGAGTTACTGGGACAATTACTCGCGCTTATCGCATCAACCATCGGATCGCATCCGGAGGGATGGGTACGGTCTATTTGGCACAACGAGTGGACGGACAGTTTGATCAGCAGGTTGCCATCAAGGTGGTGAAGCGGGGAATGGACTCCGAGGAGATTCTGAATCGATTTTCTTTGGAGCGTCGCACACTCGCATCGTTGAATCATCCCCGGATCGCCCGATTGTTTGACGGCGGCGCGACGGACGACGGGCGGCCCTACCTGGTCATGGAGTACGTTAAGGGCGATCCGATCGGCCAGTTTTGTGATGAACGACGCCTGAACATCGATGCACGGTTGCTAATTTTCTGCAACGTCTGCGACGCCGTGGGATTCGCACATCAGAACCTCGTTGTCCATCGCGACCTGAAACCCGGGAATATCCTCGTGGACGACGACCGCGAGCCAAAGCTTCTCGATTTTGGCATTTCCAAGGTCCTCGTGGGCACTGGTTCGACCGAAGTCACCATTGCGGACGACCGGCGATACACTCCGGAGTATGCAAGCCCCGAGCATGTCTTGGGAGAGTCGCTTTCGACCGCTGCGGACATATATTCCCTCGGAGTAATTCTCTATGAATTGCTCAGCGGACGGCAACCGCTGCGATTCACGTCGCGTTCGGCGGCGGAAATCGAGCGCGTTGTACGCAACGTGATTCCGTCCCCTCCGAGCGAGACCTATTCGACCGGGCAGAAAGTCGATTCCACTGTTTCGTCGGGCGGGCAGGACGTCATGTGTCGCGCATCGTTGCGTGGTGAGTCGCCGAATCGCTTTGCGCCATCGACTTTCTGGGGACTTGACACCATCGTTCTCAAGGCGATGCACAAGGATCCCAAGAGGAGATATGTCTCGGTTGAACAGTTTGCGGCCGACATTCGTCGGCATCTTCAGGGACTTCCAGTCCTGGCCCGGCCTGACACCGTTGGCTATCGCCTGAACAAATTCGTTCGACGACATCGTGCGGCGGTCATCTTGTCCATCGGTGCGTCGATGTTCATTCTTGGAGGGGCGGGTGTGGCATTCTGGCAGGCCGGTGTGGCTCGCGCCGAGCGCGATGCGGCAAACCTTGCAAGAGACCAGGCCGAAGCTACCGCAGATTTCTTTCAGCAGATGCTGGCGGCCGCAGATCCCTTTTAATGTGGTTCGGATGCCAAAGTGCGGACGTCGTGGATGCCGCGGCGTTGCGGGTCGAGGCGGAGTTCAGGACAGGCCGCTTCTGCAGGCCGCCCTGCAGAGTACGATCGGGCACGTATCTTGGTCTTGGTCAGATGGACAACGCGGAAGCCCATATTCGTGCTTCATACGAATCGCGTTCAGTCCTCCTCGGTTCGGATCATCACGACGTGGCCGAAAGCGAATTCGACGACATGGCAAGCTGCTACACGCCCAGGGAAAATTCGAAGAGGCCGAACACTTGCTCGAGATTTGTCTGGCGACCCACCGTCGATTGAGAGGCGACGAGAATATCGATACGGCGCGCGTATGGAATGACCTGGGTGCCGTGCCGGGCAGCTGGACATTTGGATCAGGCTAAAGTGGCACTTGAAAACGCATTGCGTATTCGCGAGCGGATATCAGGACGATTCAGTCTGGACTCGGCAGAAACGCTGAACAATCTGGCGGGTATCCTGCGGGACGGGGGCGATGTCGATGGCGCGCTGGAGATGATGGCCGAGGTGCTGGAAACCCGCCGGTTCCTGATGCGGGACGATCATCCACTCGTTATTCAGAGCATGGCGGGCCTTGCCGTGATGGCTGCGACGAAGGGGGACCTCGCCCGCGCAGAGGCGCTTCTCAATGAGGTGATTGAGCTGGATCGCCGAGTCTTCGGTGTTAATCATCCAGCACTTGGCGTGGACCTTTCGAGCTTGTCCAAGGTCTTGACACTTCAGAATCGGTTTACCGAGGCCGAACCGCTCCTGCGGGAGTCATACGAGATTCGGAAGCGATACCTTCCCGCCGATCATCCGGCCCGACTGGCAACCGAAGTTGCGCTCGGCCGGTGCCTGATGGAGCTTCAAAAGGAATCAGACGGGGCGAAGTTCCTTGCGGATGCGCTGTCATGGTCGATGGATTCAGCGCGGCGTGGCGAGCCCTTTTGGTCAGGTGTTGCAAAGGAACTGCATTCCTACTACACCCGGACGGGACTGGAAGCGAAAGCCGCTGAAATGGCTGCCCTTCAAAAGTAGGACTCCAACATCGCGCGAAGTCATGATCTTTGGTTGCGATTGGCCGCCCGTCGGCGCGCTCCTTCTCGATTTTCCTCAGATTGATCCGACGATTGTCAATCGGTTTGTCTGCAATGATCGAGCGAGTCGGCACGTACGTCATGTCGGTTCATCCCGGCAGGCAGGAATCAAATCGCACTGGGTTGGCAGAGTTGACGTGCTGTTCGGGAAAACGATTCCGCCGATCTTCGCGCAATGACGTCTTGCCTCGATCGGATCGTTTTTGCGAACCGCCGGAACGGTCATGTACTGATGCGAAGTGGGGCAAATTTTTCAGAAGCTCTCCAACTGAAATGCCAAGAAGCCTGGGGCTTCAAAGGGATCGCTGCCTGTACGTACAAGTGCCGCCTGTATGGCCTTGCCAACCATGTCTGCCAATGAGCCAAATCCAGGGGAATGGTAATTCGAATTGCTGATCGGCGGATGGCTCCTCGATAGGCTCAAAATCCTCGGAATGGAACGACCCTCCGGATGCTCTAATCACAGGGCAAAATTCGCCACCTCTACCGGCGAGATTTGGCTGGAAAAGTAAAAATCAACCAACTGATTCCCATGGAACGTGCCAAGGGGGAAAGCTCAGACAAAAAGAATGCGGAATTTTGTTGGAGGATTGAGTTCTTCAACGGTCGGTCCGGAGTCGCTACAGTTCCCGCCAGAGTTAAGGGACTTTGATCATTGAATCGTAACGAAGGTAACACGCTACTGAAGCCAGTTGCGCCTGGGTTGACCGCTCGAGACGCCATTAATGCCGGTATGCGCTCAACTCTCATTGGCATGGGTGCTAATGCGATTTTGGCATTAGTGAAAGGAGCGGCAGGGTACTTCGGTAACTCATATGCACTGATCGCCGATGCCATCGAATCGACCTCCGACATTTTGAGTTCATTGATTGTATGGTGCGGATTGCGAATGGCCGGTAGGCCAGCAGACGAGAATCACCCGTATGGACACGGCAGGTTCGAACCCATCGCTGCGATTATTGTCACCCTGACGCTGATGACTGCGGCCGTCGTCATCGCGGTCGAGAGTGTTCACGAGATTATTACGCCGCATCACGCTCCCGCCCCGTTCACCCTCGTGGTTCTCATTGTCGTTGTCTTGACCAAAGAGGCACTTTTCCGATTCGTGATCGGAGTGGGAACGAAAGTCAAGAGTACAGCCGTAAAGACAGACGCTTGGCACCACCGCAGCGACGCGATCACATCAGCGGCGGCGTTTGTCGGTATCGGAGTTGCCCTGATCGGCGGCCGCGGGTACGAAAGCGCGGACGACTTCGCGGCGCTGATCGCTGCGGGAATCATCGCGTTCAATGCCGTGAGGTTGTTGCGTCCAGCACTGGCGGAACTGCTTGACACGGCGCCCCCAAAGGAAATTGTAGAGGGTGTACTTCGTTCTGCGGGACAAGTGACCGGTGTACTCGGCATGCACAAGTGTCGCGTTCGCAAGGTTGGGATTGATTTTTTGGTCGATCTGCACATCGAGGTGCAAGGGGAAACTACGGTTGCGGAGGGGCATAGAATCGCGCATGCGGTGAAAGACAGTGTTCGATTCGACAACCCATCGATCACGGATGTTCTGATTCACGTCGAACCCGCTCCCGGATGATTGGGATCGCAAGTCGAAAAAGTGAAATGACTCTTGACCAAAACGGGCTGACCTCACAACGACAGAAGTCGTTTGGACCGCCCAGTTTTGCTGTTTGAGTCCCGTTTTTGGCGCCGAAATTAGTCCTGCCGCAAGTCATCCCATGCGGTCACACGCCAACTAATCTTATGGCCGACTGCCACATGATCGACGATGTGGATTGGTTCCCAATGTGATGCGCGGGCATGTCTTGATTCGTGCATGAGTGTGAGGAATAAAAGTGTGGGCTGCTGCACATGCCATGTGTGACCAGCACCAAAAAACAAGTCAATTTGCTATCCAGATGGCCAAGCACATTATCTAGGTTTGGTTACCAGCAGAATCCAAGTCGAGCGCCAACACAAGCTTAGCACATTTTATTTCCGCGGTTCGCGTATTCACGAATGATAGGCATGCAACATGCCTTCATTCTTCGAGTGCGGAATCTAGCACCTTTCGTTGCGATCGAGCGACGCAGCGTCAGGTATGACGCAAATGGAGTTGTCCAATGCACGGCGGTTTAATTGTTATGCGCGGATACAAATTTGAGCTTTTATCCCTTGTTGGGCTCATGTTGGGGCTCGCGCCATCATTGGCACATGCGCAAGTGGACACGGGCCTTTCAGCCGAAGGAGCAATCTTCGGGAAGCCATATGCAGCGTTCGGCTATTATGTGAAGCCCGCGCTGCCGAGCCGATCAGACGAGCCGTGGTTCCCGAGCTATTACAACCCGCCCATTGCGGAAATTGTGCTTGAGCCGACTGCACTTCGTCCCGAAGCGTTGACGTTGAAGGACGGCTTGCTTTACGTCGCAGGCGATTGGAACGAAACACAGAATCAAATCGCTGTATTCACCACGAACTACTGGGGCGAGATCGCCTTTAGTCATGTCATTGAGATGCCGCTATCCAACCCTCCGCCGGCCGCATCACCGAATACGCAATGGCGGGGTCCGGAGGGGATGACATTTAATCCCGACGCGCTGGGGATCGGCGCGGGCGGGCAGACACTTGTAACTGTTGAAGATCAGCATGCTCTAGCGGGCGGGAGCACTTTGCGACGGTCCCAATCGCAACGGGCGTGCCGGGCAACTTTCGCACCCTTCCGGTGGCGGATGACATCGCGTACAGCCCTGCCTCCAAGATGTTTTATGTTCTATTAGCCACTCCGAATTCGGTGCAAATCCACGACTCCAACATGATTGCCACAGGTGTGTCATGGGCGGCGCCAGCTCGCGCCCGGGGGCTGGCCGTTGTATCGGCGATTTATGGACGCGCGCTGACGGGCGATCAGACGCTGACGGGCGATGTGTTGCTCATTGTCTGTAAGGAAGATGAAGCCGCCCTTCCGCCGCTGAAAAACCGGCTGTTTGCATTTCGGGCGGACGGAACCCAGATCGGCACCGAGCAGGACATTTCATGGATCGATGCAGCGCTCGACAACAGCAGTCAGGGCGGCACGCAACCCGGTCCGCATGAGTTTGAGGCCATCGTCGTCGATGAAGTGAACAATACCATCTACATCGGGGATGAGGCGGCCCGCGCTGTCTATTCGGTGAAACTGACGACGCCGGAAACATCGACATCGCAAGGTACCGTTTTTGGACGGGCGTGGACCGCGCGCGGTGAATACGTCGAGATAGGCATGCCGACTCGAAGCGGCGAACCGTGGTATCCCACACTGTCTGGATCGGTGAACGATCCGCCGAAGTTACGGCCGGAAGGCATGACATTCCGCAACGGTCTTCTGTATGTGGCCGGCGATTGGAACGAGACACAAAACCAGGTCGCGGTCTATGGAACTTCGCCTGTCGGCGCGCTCACCTATCAGTCTTCGATTCAATTACCGATCACCAACCCGCCGCCGTCGCCTACCTCCTCGAACAACCAACTGTGGGGCCCTGAAGGTTTGACTTTCAATACGGGTGCGACGGGGTTCGGTGCGGGTGCGATGACGCTGGTCACCGTCGAGGACGCTCAATACCTTCTAAACGGAAACACCCGCGCCCTGCTCAATCCGACGACGGGGCTGCTCTCGGCTTTCGGCAAGTTTACGTCGGTAGTCGGCGCGATCGGGCCGGACGACATCGCATTCGGTCCGCTCACCAATCGGTTCTATGTGCTGGGCGATCCGGACATCATGCAGGTATGGACGACGGCGAATCCGCCGGCCTATGCGAATTCGCAGTTTCTCGTGGCCACGAGAAGCAAGGGTGTCACCGTTATTTCACCGGCGTTTGCCCGGTTCTTGTTGAACAACGATACGATCACACAAGAAGTCTTGCTGGTTGTAGCCAAGTCGCAATTCGGCAGTGCGACCACGCCGAACAACCGGCTTGTTGCCTACACGACCAGCGGGGGGCTGCTGGGAACGGCCGACCTCCTGTGGACGCGCGACGCTTTTCCGGGTCAGCCGTTACAGGAGTTCGAGTGCATCGCGGTCGACGAAACGAACAAGGTCATCTACATCGGCGATGAAAAGGCGGGTGGGATTTTCGTGCTGACGATTCCCTCGACGGCGCCGACGATAACGACGGCTGCGAACCTGCCTGCCGCGGCGGAAAGCACGTTTTACTCGCAATTGATCGTCGCGACCGGCGGCACGCCGCCTTACACGTTCACCGTCATGGCCGGCTCGCTGCCTCAGGGACTCACGCTGCAAGCCGGCGGACTGCTGTCCGGCACGCTTTCGGAATGCGGCGCATTCAATTTCACGATTCAGGTTGCGGACAGCGCGGGGCCTTCGGGCGTTGCCTCGCGCGCATTCGATCTTTCGGTGCTTCCGGTCGGCGGCGCGGGCGATGTGACACGCGATGGTCATCTTGACGGAGCGGATGTGCAGGGCTTTGTCATGGCGGTATTGGGAACGGGCACGGGGATCGAGGAATGCGGCGCCGATATGAACGGCGACTTTGCTGTCAATAGCCAGGATGTTCCACAATTCGTAACGGCGCTTTTGTCCGGATTCTGACGAAACAACCAGCCTGCAAACGGCTGCACAGCGTCTGTCGTGTCGGCACGACAAAACACAGGGAGTCAGCCATGCGTCTCATGGCAGTTTGTCACGATAGTGTTGGAATCGGGCATCTGCGGCGAACGCTCGCCATTGCGGAGAGAGCGGTTCAGACTATTCCGTCCTGCCGCGTGCTGGTGGTCAGCGGCACGCTACATGCTTCGTACTATTCGATGCCCGATAAGGTGGATTACGTCAAATTGCCGTCGCTGCGCAAGGGACCGGACTACCGCTACTGCGCGAAATCGCTGGGCGTGAATTTGCAGGACATCATCTCGATTCGATCGGCCATTCTCACGGCGACGACGGCGAGCTATCGGCCCGACGTTCTCTTGATTGACAAATCTCCACTCGGCGTCCAGGGGGAAGCGGAGACGGCGTTGAAGCTGGTACGCGATCGATACCCGGCGACGAGGGTGATTTTCGGAATGCGCGACATCGAAGACGCGCCTGAGCAAACCAAGCACGAATGGCGCAAGAACGGGCATCTCGAAGCGTTGAAGTATTTGGCGGACGAGATCTGGGTGTATGGCGATCCGAACGTCTTTGATGCGGCGGAAGCCTATGACTTGCCAATCGAGATCACCGAAAAAATGCACTATGTAGGCTACATCGCGCGTGCGGCATGCAGCCATACCGCGACAATCAAGCCATTTGATGGAAATGGAACGGGCAAACGTCTGCTCGTGACTGTTGGTGGCGGAACGGACGGCTTTCGATTGTTGGATCAGTTTCTTTCGGCGTCGCCGCAATTCGCTCGAAATCTCGGCTTGCATACCAAGATCGTCGGCGGCCCGGATCTGCCGCGGGCGCAGGCCGAACAACTTCGCCAACGAACAACGCAGTTTCCGAACGCCGAATTCGTCGACACGGCAGGCTGCATGGGATGTGAATACCAAAAGGCCGACGCGGTGTTATGCATGGGCGGCTACAACACGATGCTGGAAGTGCTGCAACTCGGCAAGCCCATGCTGGTGTATCCGCGCGTCGAACCCCGCCTTGAACAGTACATCCGGGCCAGGCGGTTTGCGGCTCGCGGTTACTGCGAGATGTTGGATCCCAATTGCGTCAATCCCGACCGAATTCTCGAAGCGGTCGGGCACGTCATCGCGAATCATCGTCCGGGCGAAGTTCAGATGCCGAATCTGAACGGATTGTCCAATGTGGCCGAGCGTCTCGGCCGACTGGAGGCGGCCATCCGTGACTCAGTGGCTGTATTTGTGTAACGATCTTGGCATTCCGCTGGATGGAACCAAGGGTGCGAGCGAACACGTTCGCGCGATCACGCGAGCGTTGTCACAAGCGGGACAAAGTGTTCACGTGCTAGCGCCGCGCGGTCGACTGCCCGCAGACTATCCAGCCAGTCAAATCGCCAGTCCATGCGGCGACGAGGCCCGTCGTCTTGGCGACGACGTTCGATCCTGGCTTGCACTGAGCGACGCGCCGTCGGGCATGAGCGCAGAATTCTCGCAAATTGCCTACGAGGCGCGGCTTGCGAAGGCGTTCAACGAAACGGACCTCGTGCCGCAAATCGATGTTGTTGTCGAGCGGCTTTCGCTGTTCAGCGCAGCCGGCCGTGCATTTGCCCGCCATCGTGGAGCGGCCTATTTGATTGAAATGAACTCTCCGATGGCAAATGAGGCGGCGAAATACCGAGACGCAGGCCTGTGTTCGCTCGCGCAGATGGCGGAATTCGCAACGTTGCGCGCGGCCGATGCGGTAATGACTGTGTCGAACGAACTGAGGCGATATGTGATCGAAGAGGTTGGTGTCGCCGCGGACCGGGTTGTAACCGTGCCCAATGGCGTTGAGCTTGAATTGTTCTCCAAACGTCACGATCGCACGGCGGCCCGTCGCGACACGCGCGTGCCTCTGGACGCAACCGTGTTCGGCTTCGTCGGAAGTCTGAAATCGTGGCACGGCATTGACGTACTCTTGAGAGCATTCAGCGAGGCGATGCATTTCATTCCGAACGCCCACCTGTTGATCGTCGGCGAAGGCCGATCGATGCAGAGCCTTCGGGCTGTGTCCGAAGAGCATGGCGTAGCCGATCGGGTTACGTGGCTGGGCGGTGTCGAGCATGCCGAGATTCCGCGCATTCTGGCTGCGGTGGACGTGGCAGTGGCACCCTTTCTTCCCTTGGAGACTTTCTATTTTTCGCCGCTGAAACTGTACGAATACATGGCCGCGGGTCTTTGTGTCATAGCTAGCCGGGCTGGGCAGATCGTGGAACTCATCGAGGACGGCCACAACGGTCTTCTTGCAACGCCGGGCGACGTCGCTTCTCTCGCGGAGGCCCTGTTGCGCGTCGGCCGAGACGTCGCAGCTTCGCGCCCGGCTCGGTGCAGTGGCGCAGCGATCGGTTCAGCATTGCGGTTGGAATCGGACCGCCTCGCGGATCATTGAAATTGCAGGGCAGGTTAAACGAATCCCGCGAATGGAATCGATTGGAGCGGCAACATGACAGCGAAAGTGTCGGAAGGGAAGGAAATGGAGAAAGCTGATTCCGTGCGGGACTTGTCGTGCGTGGCGTATCTGTTGCAGAATTTTCCAAAATACTCCGAGACTTTTATTCTCAACGAATTGCTGGAACACCAGCGTTGCGGTTCGTCGGTTCGCGTGCTGGCCCTTCGGTTCCCCCGCGATGGCCGGTTTCACGGTTGTATTGCCGAATTGGATTCGGCGGCTGAGTATGTTCCCGAAAGCTACTGGGACAAGCCCGACAAACGGCGCGAGGCCACATGGGAGGCGATTCGCCAGGCACCAGTCGGCTTGTTCAAAGCAGCACGGCGTTGGGTGGGATGGCAGGCCGATTTTCGCGACCTGTGGCAGGCCATTCTCGTGAAACGATGGGCGGCACGACGGAGCATTTCGCATATTCATGTGCATTTCGGAGGCTATGCAGCGCGCGTTGCATTCCTGTCGCGGCTCATGGGCGGTCCGAGCTTTTCAGCAACGCTTCATGCTTTCGATATATTTCGGGACAACGTAAATACGGCTCTTCTACGAGATATGATCGCACTATCAGCCTTTTGCGTGACAGTTTCTGAATTCAACACGAGATATCTTTGCGACGAAGTCGGCGCGGATTCGACCAAAGTTCGCGTACTTTACAACGGCATACCACTGTCGCGGTTTCCGTTCAGCGAGAAGCCGCGAGAACCGGGAGTGGTCCTTGCCGTCGGCCGCCTGATCGAAAAGAAGGGGTTTGTACATCTCATTCGCGCGTGCGGAAGTCTTTTTGAACAGGGCAATTTGTCGCGCTGCGACATTGTCGGCGAAGGCCCGTTGAAAGACGAGCTCAAGGCCGAAATAAGCCGCTTGAAACTCAAGGGCCGCGTTAACCTGGTGGGCGCGTGGCCCCAAGAACGCGTGGCCGAAGCGCTGGGAACTGCAAGCGTGTTCGCGTTGCCGTGCGTCGAAGCCAAGGATGGCAACATGGATGCGCTGCCGACGGTTCTGCTGGAGGCAATGGCCGCAGGATGTCCTTGTGTATCGACGCGTTTGTCGGGCATTCCAGAGATCATTGAGGACGGGCGCACGGGTCGTTTGGTCGATCCCGGTGATGAAACCGGTCTGACCGCGGCGATTCGCGATGTGCTCAAGAATCGAGAAGAGGCGATGCGATTCTCTCTCGCCAGCCGGAGCCGAGCGGAATCCATGTTCGATGTGCGCAAGGCGGTCGGCACCCTTGGCTCCTGGCTTGAGCAGGCCGCAAACGAATCAAGATTAGCAATGACTAGTTCCAAGCCGAGCGCTCAAAGATCCACGACCATCAATTCCCCGGAATTGGCAGGAGAAATACTCGCGTGAAGTGGTTGCGAATCAAGACGGCTCGCGGCGTTCTCGATTTAAGAGAGTTTGCGCGCACGCTTGCATTCTTCGGCGCGACGCTCCGCAAGCACACGGGCGTGCTGGTCATCGCGACGGTGGCCACGCTGCTCGGCGCCGCCATGACGATCGCCGCTCCGTGGCCGGTGCAGGTCGTGCTGGACAATATCATCCTGAACAAACCGCCGAAGCACTGGATTCAGGGGTTGCGTGAATTGGCTCGGCGCCCCGCAAAACGTGCTCTTGGGCGCGTGCGCGGCGGTTGTGCTGATCGCGGTGTTGCAGGGTACGTTTGAGTACGTCAGCGAGCTGCTTCAGGCCGGCACGGCGCACAAGATCACCAATACGCTTCGACGGCAGCTTTTCAAGCACATGCAGATGTTGTCGCTCCGCTTTCACGAGCGGAACCGCACCGGCGACCTGCTGCTTCGCCTCACCGGCGACATCACCATGCTGCGCGAGTTGCTGATCGAGTCTCTGTTCGATCTCATCGCGGCGGGAATCACCGTCGTTGCGCTACTGGCATTCATGTTCGCCATGGCACCGAAGCTTGCATTGATTTCGCTTGCAACCATTCCGCTCGTTGTGCTGGTCACGCTGCTGCTTACGGTCAAACTCCGCACGGCTGTCAAGAAGGCACGCGAAAAAGAGGGCGATCTCATCAGCATCGCGGGCGAGGTGCTCGGCGCGATCGCGCTGGTGCAGGCCTTCACTCGGGAAGAGGAAGAAAAGGAGCGATTCAGCCGCCTGTCTCGCTCCACGCTCCGCGCCGGACTCAAAACGGTGAAATTGCGGAGCAGACTCACGCGCACGGTTCACATCGTCACGGCGATCGGCACCTGCGGAATTCTCTATTATGGCGTCGAGGAGGTCCGTTCCGGCCGAATGACACCCGGCACGCTGATCGTGTTTATTTCATATTTCAACAGTTTGTTAAAGCCCATTCGCATGGCCGCGCGAACCGCGGGGCGGATGGCCAAGGCATCCAGTTGCGCCGATCGCGTGCGGGAGGTCTTGCAGACGATGCCCGAAATCTCGGATGCTCCGGATGCGGTGGAAGCGCCGCGATTTGAGGGCCGCATTGCATTCGACAACGTCGAATTCGCGTACAACAAACAGGCAAATACGCTTCATCAAATCAAGCTGGACATTCTGCGGGGACAACGGGTGGCACTCGTGGGTCCGACGGGGGCGGGAAAGTCGACGCTCGTGAAACTGCTGCTTCGATTTTATGACCCGTCCGCGGGTTCGGTGCGATTCGACGATCACGACATTCGAGAATTCACCGTCGAATCGCTGCGACGACAGATCAGCGTGGTGCAGCAGGAGACCGTTCTGTTCGGCACAACCATCGGCGAGAACATTGCGATGGGGCGAGTCGGCGCTGCATTCGACGATGTTCGCGCGGCCGCCGCGTCTCTCGGCATTGATGATTGGATTCAATCGCTTCCACAAGGATACGACACCAAAGTCGGCGAGCGCGGTTTCACGCTATCGGGTGGTCAACGACAACTGATCTCGCTTGCGCGCGCCGCGCTGCGTGACGGCCGAATTCTCATATTCGATGAACCTACAACGGGTCTCGATGCCCGTACCGAAGCCCGTGTTCGGACCGCGCTTGAGCGGGCGATGAAGGATCGCACCACGATTCTGATTTCCCACGGACTGCGCCCGCTTGCCGCGGTAGACCGAGTCGTTGTCGTTCAGGGTGGGCGAATTGAACAGCTGGGTTCACCCGAGGAGTTGATGCGGGCCCAAGGTCTGTATCGCGACCTCTTCGGCCGTGAAGCTCGAGGAAGCAGAATTCGCCCAAGCCGCACTTCCCGCCTTGCGATTGGACAGTGAGCCGAAATGACTACGGTGCCTGTCATCCAACTCGAAGTGCCCACGGACGCCGCGATGCCCGGCCTTGCCGAGTCCGCACAACCGGATGCGATGCTCGCACTGTGTCGCAAACATCTTGTCGACGTTCCCACCGAAGAACGCGATGCGTGGACGCGCTGCACGGCGATGGAGGCGGTCTATCAGCCCGGCCGCGCCTGCCGCATTGCTTATGAGCTGCACGATGAGAAGCGCGGCGCCGACGATCATCTATGCCGGGTGGCCGGCGGAGGGTGATGCGCACGCTTCGGCCAGTCGCATTTGCGCGTTCGGCGGGTGTTCGATTTGTATCGATATCCACGGGACCGGCGACTCCGGCAGATTCGCGACATGCGCCGGCAAGAGTGGTTGATTGGCGCATCCGTTTCCTGGTTTCGCGAGAAACTCGCGATGGGATGGATGTCCGATGACGACTGGCGATGCACGCCGATTAAGTATGTACCGGAGTCTCGGCTCGTTTGCCGGCTGAAAGGCCGCTGGCAATTCGTAGCGGGCGGCGATAAGTGGGTCCGCGCTTATGTGCGCATTTCGAGGCTGGATGGTTCCGCCGAACAAGTCGAGGTCTTGAATGCCGTAAAGGGGGCACTCGTCCGGGCCGACATGCCGTTTGATGTTCCGTCACCGTTGGCCGCCATGCCGGAACACCATTTGCTGGCGACAGAATTCGTTCGTGGAACGACACTTCGCCAGCATGTTGAGGCCGGCCATCTTTCGACCGTCATTGAAGCGTGCAGGCGAATCGCACGGCTTTCGCAACTGGATGGAATTCACATATTGAGGCCGCGTCCAACGCTATCACCCGGGCCGCGCCTGATGCTCGCAGAGCTCGTTGCTGCAGCTCCATCGCTCGCGGTGCACCTTCACACATTGGGTGACTGGGCACACACACTTCCAGAGCCGCCCGCGGCGCTCTTACCGGTGCATGGCGACCTGCATGCCGGACAAATAATTGAGAAAAATGAACAGTTTTTCCTGGTTGACTGGGATCGCGCCGCTCTGGGGGACCCGACGTGCGATATCTGTAACCTCGCATCCGAAGTCGAGTACCGACAGCAGTTAATGGATGTTCAGGGCGCGCGATTGACCGCGATGGACCTGATCGACGCCTGGCGCAGCGTCAATGGCGCATTCAATTCGGAGGCCGCTCCGTGGTGGTTTGCGTACGCCTGCGTCCTTCGGGCATGGGGATTGCTAAGACATCTTCGGCCGAATTGGAGTCAAGGTGCTGAGTGGTTGTTGCAGCGGGCAGCAAGTGTGATGCGCCGGCGCGCGTTGGTCTCAGGTCAATAAGACAATGAAAACGCAACACGTAAAACTGACCAAGACGACTGGCCCGGTCGAATTCATCGATGCAGATTTTTGGCGAAGTCACCTCCTGCCGCAGCTTCGATGGCCGGTGGGTACTACGGTTGAGTCCGTGCGGATTGCCCGCGTTTATCCTTCGCGTCTAGAAGGATTTGGGGTTCAGGCCGAGATTACAATTCTCGATGAAAAGCAAAATCGCGTTGTTGGCGGTATCTATCTGACCAGTGGAATGAAGCCACGCGAGACTGTTTCGCGAGCCGTTCGAATCCAACCGACATCGCCATTCGTGTTAAGTGGAATCTGTTGCCCTCTGGATGGCCCGTCTTTTGTGCTTCATACGGCGGATTGTGACGACGCGCTGCCGTGCGTGACGCAGTCTTCGCGCGGGCACGATGTGTCACCGCGACTTCGCGACTTAGCCCGAACCGCGACTCAAACGGAAACTTCTCATTGGCGATGCAGGCTCGGCAATTATCGACCGCGACGAAGATGCACGCTCCTTTATCGCTGTGATTCGAAGCGCGCTTGCCCTTTCTTTGTGGGAAAGATGTTTCGGAAGGAACAGGCCGCGAAGCACGGTGGAATGGCGCGCAAACTGTCTGCAGCCCTGAGGCGCGTGGCCGACGATATGGTCGTCGCGCCGCGCGTGCAGGCTGTCTGGTCCGATTGGAACATGGTGTTATTTGAGGGCCTTGGTGATGGCATCTCGATCGAGCGGCTCAGTTCATTCGATCTTTGCAGACCTGCGGCCGACGTGCTTGCGAGACTGCACTCGATTTCAATCAGGGGGCCTTGTACCGTTTGGTCCATTGGATGAATTGAATGCGACTCGGCGATGGGTGAAACTCGCCGAACGTTTGGGGAAACTCCGGCCGCTCGGCAGGCGGATTTGGTCGACATTGGTTCATGCGGCGCCACGAGCAACCAGCGCCCGGCGCTGCGTGATACATCGCGACTATTACGCATCGCAACTCCTTTCACTCGGTGATCGGTGGGGGTTGGTCGATTTCGATACAGCCGCGGTCGGCGATCCGGAGCAGGACATTGCCAATTTCATTGGCCACATGATTTGGGACTGCATGCTGGATGGTCGGCGCACCAGCGATTGGCTTGATTCGGCGGTGAACTTTGTGCAGCAATATGCGACCCAGCGGGCCGAAGTTTGTTCAGTGACGGGTGTGCGTCCATCAAGGCTCAGTCCTGTTCGACTGCGATTTTATTTAACAAGTTCGCTTCTTCGCGTCGGCATCATTCACAGTCTTCGCACGGGCCATGAGCGTCGCGCATGGCGCTGCATCGCGTTGCGAATGGGGAATTGCTTGAGTTGTTTGAATCAAACTTTTGGGGCCGGCGCTTGCGGGCGGCTGTCTAGCCCTCTGATGCGGGAGAATTCAATGGACCTCCAATATGAACATCGCGGCACCCTGAGCGGCAAGGGCCGCACCTCTATTCGCGGATTTTCACTGATCGAGTTGCTGGTCGTCATCGCCATCATTTCAATTCTACTTGCAATCCTGCTTCCGGCATTGGCAAATGCACGCGCGCTGGGCAAAAGGACAAGCTGCCTGGCTCGATTGCGTGAAGTCGGCGCGGCGGCACAGGCTTACCTGCAATCCGATCAGTTCTTTCCTTCACTGAATAACGAGCCGTCCGACGGCCACTGGCAATATAACTACATCATTTGGGATGGGCGCGATTTCGAGCACAATTTCGGCCCGTTTGTCACGAGAAATCTAGTTCCAGATTTGCAAATGCTCTTTTGTCCGGTGCAAACGTCGGCTTATCACCAGTTTCAGACGTTTGTTAATCCGTGGCCGGTTCAGGAACTTCTCGACACTCGAGCCGGATATGGGCGGCGACCGCAAATCACGGGGATGGATGTGACGCAGTTGCCGCCGTCGTTGGCGATCTATGCGGATTTGTTTCATACAACTGATTACATCGAAGCCGGGCATAAGTCAGGCGTCAACGTTGCGTATTCGGACGGCCACGCTCGCTTTGTCAGCGGCGTGAATGACATCTTGGACAATGAAATGACACTCCCAACTTCCATGATTGACAACCCAAAGATGCTGGAATTGTGGGAGAAGCTGGACCACCGAAAGTGAGATTAGGATGGAGATGAACATGACAGGAATGCGATGGGGGATAATCGGCGGTGCCGTCACTGTGGCCATTGGCGCGGGAATAGTTTTCGGCGTAATTCAGAGCGGTAGCAAGGTCGAGCGATTTCACGTCGGCGGCGAAGTCAGAAGGCTGAGCGGCGATCACCTGAAACTCAAAGACGGCCGGATCGTCGAGTTTGCCGGACTACGCCTTCCCTACGATGACGAGCCCAATTCGGCGGAATCCCGCGAGACGCTCACCAAGTGGGTCGCCGAAGAGGGTGTGCGGCTGTTGTTCGACGACGAGAAGGAAGATGACAAGGGACGTCTCCAAGCCTATGTCTATGCCAATGACACTTCGATCAATGAACGGTTGCTGCGCGAGGGACTGGCTTTCGCAAAACTCCGTCGCGGCCACCAGAAATTCAGGCAGGAGTTCCTGATTGCTCAAAACGAAGCCCGGCGTGAGCGGAGGGGAATTTGGCAAACGTTGGAGCCTGCGACGGATGGTCCATTCATGCTTGACGAAGTCGGCGCATCTTTTCACCGGCCAGACTGCGTGAAAGTGCGTGACGCGCAAACCGCCATGATAGAAATCAAGGGTACGTCCGCTGCCTTTGATTCAGGCTGCGCGCCGTGCGGCAAGTGCAGACCTTAATTCATCGAACGGCCTTGATCGGCGTCTGGGGACATCGAAGACAATGGCACGCATTCGTTGGCATCAGTTGTATATCCTGCTCGCGGCATTCGACGCATTGGTCATTCTTGCGGGAATCGGGTTGCATCATCAGACGTTGTCAGCGTTTGGCGGACTATTAAGACATACAGCGACCCTCGATGCAAGGCAGCGAGAAATTGCATCGCTTTCTCAAGCACTCAATCAGTTGTCACTGCATGCCTTTCGAGCTGACGCAGATGCCGCGAAACATGAAGTACTCCAAATTGCTCGACAAATCTCAGGCACTCTGGGAGCGCTGAAATCGCGGACGCTTCTGAACAGCAAGCGAATGAAAAAATTCTGGGAACTGGTTACGAAGATCAGCATTGAGCAAAATCAGTTAACCCAATTTGTAATAGTGGGGCAAGCCAGAACCGGTGTGGGGCCACGGGACGCTATTGCAAGCATCGAAAAACACCGATTGCAAGCCCTGCGTATCCTCTCCGGAGAGCAGGAGTCATTATTGTCACAATCCGCCAAATTCCACTTGGAACATGCACAAATCATGGATCGACAGGACCTCTTTGAACGTGTCCTGGCGGCTGCACTGGTTGCCACTCTAGGTGTCATGATTTGGTACACACGGCGGCTTCAGAAGACGGATCAGCAATTGCGCGAAGTGCGAGAGCGCGTAGAAACCGAACGGCGTGACCGGCTGGCCGCCATCGGAGAGGTCTGCACAGGTGTCGCCCACGGAATTCAGAATCCACTGGCGGCCATCTCCAGCTCGACCGAACTCATGATCGAAATGGGGCGAATGGACGCCGATTCGCGCCGGCGCGCGGAAGATGTGCATTCTGAATGCGGCCGTCTGAGCCGACGGGTCAGACGACTCCTGACTTTTGCACGGATGCCGGAATCCGATCGATCGCTGGTCGGGATGGCCCCGATTGTTCGCGAAATCGTGACTGAAATGTTTCCTCGATTCGAGGAAAAGCGAATTCGAGTTGAAGTCGAAATCGACTCGTGTCCGCTGGAAGTCATCGGAGATGACGAGGAACTCGGCTCGATCCTGCTCGAATTGCTATCCAATGCGGTCGATCACACTCCGGCGGGCGGCTCAATCCGGATTTGCATGCGGCGTGCTTCTGACGTTGTCGAGCTTTATGTGTCCGACAGTGGCGCCGGCGTTCCCATTGGTACCGCTGCTCACATTTTCGATCTTTTCTTTACCACTCGCTCAGGTGGTTCTGGTGTGGGCTCGCGTGGGCGCGCCGCATCGCCGAATCCATCGGCGGATCGCTCGAACTCATGAGTGATGCGTCGAATGGTGCGTCGTTTCGACTTGTCCTTCCACTTGCAGGACGAACTCGTTCAACGCGAAGTTCCAGGAAGCCGATCACTTCCGAATCATTGCAAAGTGCCCCGATCGGCGAACCCGCTTAAGGAGAAGCGGCGATGTCGCGCATACTGGTCGTCGAAGACGAAGCCATTCTTCGAAAAAACATTGTCGACCGGCTTCGTGCCGAGGGGCATGAGTTGTTCGATACCGCGACGGCGGAGTCGGCCGAGCAGTTGGCCTCCTCGAGGACCCTGATTCTCGCCGACTTGCGTTTGCCTGGAATGGACGGCATGGCGTTACTTCAGCGCGTGCGTAAGTTCGCCGCGTACGCTGGTTGTGATTGTTACCGCACACGGCTCCCGCCAGACTGCCGTCGCTGCCGTTCGAGATGTGGCTTATGACTATCTGACCAAGCCAGTGGAACTTCGCGAATTGGTACTTCTTGTTCAGCGGGCCTGCAATCATGCCAGGGCTGTGGACCGCGCCCAATGCGCCCGCCGCCAACAAGGCGGCAATGGCTCTATTGAGCAGTTCATGGGCGTTTCGACCGCCAGCCGGGACGTGAAGAAACAGATTGCGTCCATCACCAGCGCATCTTCGGTCTCCCAGGAGATTCCGCCGCCGATTCTGCTTACCGGCGAAACCGGCACCGGAAAAACACTCATCGCCCGAATTCTGCACAACGAAGGCCCTCGACGCGCAGCTCCATTTGTCGCTATTCACTGCGGTACACTTACGGTCGCTCAATTCGAGCACGAGTATCTCGGCCGTCGAAATATTCTGGCCGAAGCGCGATCGCAAAAGGAACAGTCGGAAAAGGGAATTCTCGAACTGGCGGACGGGGGAACGGTGTTCTTGGATGAGGTGGCGGCGCTGGCACCCGCCGTACAGGATCATTTGCTCCACCTGCTCGAGGAGCGCTCAGTTCAAGCCGGCGACGGCCGCATCGGCCATTCCGTAAATCTTCAGTTTATCGCCGCGACTTGCCGCGACCTTGGCGCACTGGCAGCGGCGGGGCGTTTCAGCGCGGAGCTCTATCACCGACTGCGTGTGCTTGAGCTGCAAATGCCGCCGCTAAGGGAGCGTGCGGACGATGTTCCGTTATTGGCGCGCCATTTCCTAATTCAGCATTCAAGCCGAAAGGGAGTGTCGGCTCCGAAAATTTCGGATGACGTGCTCGTGGCATTAACCCGCTGCGATTGGCCCGGCAATGTCCGTGAGTTGTCGTCAGTCATGGAGCGTGCGTTACTTCGTTGTGGAGGCCGCACAATTCGAGAGGAAGACCTGGATCTTGATGTGGCCCGCGCGAATCAGGAACAGGCGTTTAATCCGACCAGAAATCGAATCAGAATTACCTCTTCTCTTTGTGGGCTCCAACCCGCAGATGGGAATCTTGAATCTGAATATGCGCTACAGGTCAAGACGACCGATTCGGTTGAGAGCACATTGGTTCAGGTTACATTCAAGATTGGCCAAACCACGCTCGCCGACCTGACACGTGAGATTGTCCATGCCGTTTTCAAACATGCCAATCACGACCTTGCGAGTGCCGCGCAATCGCTCAGCATTTCTTTGGAAGATGCCACAACTTATGTGGATTCCTTGCACGCAATGCGTTGACGACACAAACCTCTATTGCGATTGACCGGGGCAACGGGATGGGACATTGGTGTGCACTGGCAACGTCAAACGAAGGGATCAATCTTCCTTGGTAATTGGATTCCCCGTCGCCGAGGGGCCGGTCGCGGTTTGGTGTGTCAATTTTGCTCGATAGCGTGCCGCGTCTTTTGGTCGGTCCCATGCTTCATAAAGTTCAATCAATGTCGTAAGACCAGCCTGTGCCGCCGAGTGGTTTGCACCAAGCGATTCTTCCTGCACCTCGTTGGCCTCGATTATCAGCGGTTCAGCTTCTTCGTATTTTTGGAGTTTAATCAGGCAGCTGCCAAGCGTTTGAAGTGCCTTGACCGTTCGAGCGTCGCGAGCGGGAAGGAACGACGCCGAATCTCCAGGCACTCGCCCAAAAGTGGTTCAGCCTTTTCAGTTTCGCCCGCCAAAAGCAGCAGTTCGCCCAGATTATGGAGGCCGCCAGCGAGATCCGGGTGATCGGGTCCCAACTTTACGCGATAGAGGTCGATAGACTGTCGAAGCAACGATTCTGCTTCGGCGATTCGGCCCATTCTTCCCAATAGCACACCGAGATTGTGGATGGCCTGTGCAACAAGCGGATGATCGTTTCCAAGAAGCTCGCGGCGTATCGCCAGTACTTCGGTGCAAAGCGATTCCGCGCCCGAATACTCCTGACGATTGAGCATCACAGCGACAAGATTGTTAAGGGATTGAGCCGTTTCCATGTGCTTATTGCCATAAACCCGGCGACGGATCGCCAAGGCCTGCCGCAACATAGACTCCGCTTTCACATCATCTCCTTGCAGCCGCGACATGACCGCCAGATTGTTCAGGTCCTGAGCCACATCAGAATGTTCGTCGCCGAAAAGTCTCATGTGGATCGCGAGCGATTGTTCAAAGCAGGCCTGTGCCGCCGCGTAGTCGCCTTTTGCATGCAGCAAGACGCCGAGCATGTTGTAGGATGCAGCAACATCTGCATGATCTCCATCGTGAATCGCGCTGAATTGCCAGTGCTGACTTCAACTGAATTTCAGCTTCGGGGTACCGGCCCAGGCCGACATACGCATCTCCGATTGCGCTGCGGACCGCGGATTCAATTTCGGGATCGTCACCGAATTCCCTGACGACTCTTTCGGCAGCCTCATCCAGTAGTGCCCCCACTGTGACATTCGGGCCTGATTGGTTTGGATTCGCGGCGGCAAGTATGCCCTGCAAGAATGACCTGACCTTTTCGGATTTTCGAGTTTCGATGCGCGCGTTGTCAGCCTCCTGCTGCGCGATTTGCCGCGCTTGCTGAGCCGCGTCGCGTTCCCGATTGGCAATGCGTGCAGAGCGAACACTTACGATGACTCCGCCGAGTAATGAAACAAACATTACGGCGGACGCAATTGCCGCTGCCCAGTTTCGCCGAGCGAATTTGGCACAGCGATAGCGCCACGTATTCTGCCGTGCGCGGATCGGCTGCCCTTCCAAATGCCGATGAATGTCGTCGGACAACTGCTCAACGGATTCGTAGCGGCGCCGCGGCTCTTTTCGCATGGCCATCATGACAATCGCATCGAGATCTCCAGCCAGGTGTCGCCACGGCAACTGGGTTTGTTCATCAGGAATGGTGGCTGTAGGTTCAGTCGTTTTCGAATGATCAATTGATTCCGATTTCGTAGACCGTACGGCCATGCGACGCAAAGCCGTGCTCGGTCGAATGGGTTCATCTTCGCAAATCGTGCGAGCAATTTCATGCATCAAACCATTTTGAGTTTTGAAAGGAAGGCGGCCCGTTAGCAATTCGTAGCAAGAGCACGCCCAGTGAATATACATCGCTGGCGGTGGTGACGGGTTCGCCACGAATCTGCTCAGGACTGGCATAATCCGGGGTCAGACATCGTTGAACCGTGAGTGTGTGGAACATTGATGGCGGCGTCCCGCCTGCATCAATAACTGTGGCGATCCCGAAGTCGAGGAGCTTCGGCTCACCTGCGGCATTAACCAGAATATTGCTCGGCTTGAGATCGCGATGCACGATGAGATTTTGGTGGGCATAGTGCACAGCCCCGCACACCTCTCGGAACAACCGGAGTCGACCTGTCAGATTCAAGTTGCGCTCGATGCAGAAGGCATCGATCGATTGCCCTGCGACATACTCCATCACCAGATACGGAAGTCCATCTTCACTGCGTCCGCCATCCAGCAAGCGCGCGATGTTTGGGTGATTGAGATTTGCAAGTGTCTGTCTCTCCTGGCAGAACCTGCGATAACTCTCGCCATCATGAAAGCTTCCTCTTATGACCTTTATGGCGACTTCCTGTTGGTACTCCTGATCCGCCCGCCTTCCCAAGTAGACGCTGCCCATTCCCCCAACCGCAATCAGCCTGACGATCTGATAAGAGCCAAATTGCCTATCAACCAAACTCTGTTGGGCGTCTCCGGTTAGTTCCGGTGCCAAAGATTCGATTGCAGGCCGCTCGACAAATGCGGGAGACTGCTTGGCGGCCTCCAAAAGTGACACCACTTCTCGATGCAATTCGATATCGTCTCCGCAGCTCCTGACGAGATAAGAACACTGCTCACCCGCCGAAAGCTCGCTGGCCGCCGCCGCCAGTTCCTTGACTGTGCGCCATCGCTGCGGTGTCACTCAAGTCTCTCCACTGATCGTTCTGTGAAGCCAGCCTTTTGCAACAACCCAGTTACGATTGACGGTGCGTACCGACACCTTGAGTACGTCCGCCGACTCCTCCACACTCAAGCCTCCGAAAAAACGCAGCTCAACCAGTCGCGCGAGTTCCGGATCGATTCCGGCCAAATTAGTCAGCGCTTCATCCAAAGCGACAACATACTCATCCGGTCGCTCTGCACAGTTTTCTGCCGCCTCAATCGGCCAACGCGCTTCCCCGCCGCCGCGTTTCGCCGCAGACCTTACTCGTGCATGATCCACGAGAATCCTCCGCATCGCACGAGCCGCAACGGCGAAAAAATGCGCGCGGTCCTCCCAATCCGCGTTGCCCACCATTCGAATGTACGCTTCGTGCACCAGCGCGGTGGGCTGAAGCGTATGGCCAGCCCTTTCCTGGGACAAGTAACGCTGCGCCAAGTTGCGAAGTTGGTCATAAACAAGCGGCAGCAACTTGTCCGCGGCATGCAAATTGCCGCTACGCAGTTCCGTGAGAACTTGGGTCACTTGGCCGGTGGTCATTGCAAAAGGGCCCCAGTTTTTTTTGGCACTTTAAATCGTTTTGTTGCGCTTAGTACTTATATGGCGTTGGAAGGCGAAATGATTCAGCGTCAGAGTCATTCTAAGGCCATTGTACGCATAGAGGAGTGGTTAAGCATCAATATCTACTTCGTCGAACCCCATCGCGGCATTTTCGGATGTGCGTGTAAGTGCGCACAAGACTATCGCGGGTGTGTCATTTGACACATCGCCATTTTGATGAACTTCCTTGAGATCCACAGGACCAAAAACCAAGCAGACGATTCCCAACGGAATTGCGGAAAATTCTTAAGACCTTTATTCGAAGGAAAATTTACCAATGTTCAAAAAAACTGCCATTCAACCTGCCGCAATTATCTTCGTGTTTGCCATGCAAGTCGCTCCGATTTTGGGGGATGTGCCTACTTACCGCGTGCAGTACTTAGGCGCAGGTTGGACAGGAACAGGAATCAATGCACAAGGGGATGTATGCGGAAGCATGTCCCCCGATGGTACTTCCCTGGTGGCCGGTGTCTCTCACGATGGTCAGCCGTTTGAACTGTTACCACTGCCTCCCGGCATGCAGACATCCCGCGCCCATGACATCAACGACGCGGGTGTGATTGTCGGTTCGGTCTGCCCCAATCAGTACGTTATCTCGCAACCGACGGCCGCGGTCTGGCGACCGACGGCAGAGGGCTACGATGTCGAAGTGCTGGGCGTTCTGGCCGGAGACCTATACAGCGGAGCCTACGCCATCAACAACGTCGGCGACATCGTCGGCGGATCGGGATTCTGGGGATGGAATCCGACCAACGGCGTGTTGTTCACTGCCGATGGGCCGGTTGCGCTTCCTGATGGAATGATGGGCGTGGATATCAATGACCAACGCGTTGTATTGACCGGTCAAAGACTCCCTGAGACCTAAACACGGGGCAGATCACCGACATACCTCTGCCTCCAGGCAATTGGGCAAGGTTTTCAGGGTGCGGCGCTCAATGAACACAACGACTTTTGCGGGTACATACTCGGTTGGTCAGGATGCAGCACATTTCCGTTGCGCTATCGACATGGAATTGGCTGGGAATACCTCGGCGGCTGCGCGACCACCACAAGCGCTACGGCGATGAACGACGAAGGCGACGCGCTGCAGTACTACTATTCTACTACTTCCGGCGTGAACTTTGTCGACGCAGGCTACTTTGCGATCGGTAGCCTCATCGATCCCAATCAAGGTGCCTGGTACATACAGGCCGGCGGCGCCAACGGCATCAATAACTCCCGTCAGATTGCCGCAGCAGCGCGTCAAGGCCAAAGCGGCCCGATCGGTGCCGTGTTATTGACACCGATCGCTACGTCGATTGCCGGCGACCTGAATGGCGACGGACTCATTGACTGGACGGACCAGGAGATTTTTGTGGCAGTTTTGCTGGGCGACGACACAAATGCCTTACACGTGAACGCAAGTGATTTGAATTTGGACGGCGAAGTTGACGGTCGCGATGCACAGGCGTTTGTCGATTCGGTCCTTCAATGACGTACGAGAATCACCGGGTTGTGAATCTGTTCATACCACGGATTTCGAAACACGAAGCTTGTTCTCTACAAAGGAACATATATGCGAGCTCGAAGCAGTTTAATTGTCTTAGTATTGGTTGCCCTCGCTGCCGCAAGTTTAGAAGCGGATCCCCAATACTCCTGGCTACTATCGACCGGGCAACACCGGGATACAAGGAGATTACAACGAATCGATATGGATCGGGCCCGATGGAGATCCGTGGATCGGCGGGTACGACCCCATCGCCGAGGAAGGGGGAATCGCCAAGTTTGTCCAAGCAGAGAACCGATGGATCAACGTATCCAACATCGACTACCCTGCGTTCGGGAGTGCCAACGATGTTGGCACGTCCCGGGTGAGTGACATGGTTGCCGATGGTCTGGGCAACCTGTGGCTCGGCACATGGCGCGGATTGCTCCGCATGAGTCTCGCGGACGGCCCGAGCACTCTCGTAAAGTTCGGCCCCGAGAACTCGGCCCTGCCGGGCGCACGATGGACGTTACGCTCGCGCCGGACGGCACGATCTGGGTCTCGGCGCAATCTGTGTTCTGGGCCGGCGGTGGCTTGACCCGATACAACCCCGCGACCAATGCGTGGACGCACTTTGACGGGCGCGGCGGCGGCACGATCTCTGCCCAAACCAAGACCACTGGCGGCTACTACCTCTGGACCTCGGGGGAAGGGTCGTCAGGAATGGATCGTTGGGACAGCACCACGCAGGTATGGACCCACATACCCTATGCCATCGGCAACCCCGTCGCCCTGATGTCGAAAGACTCCATGGACGATGCCGGCAACGTGTGGATGCTCAGGCTTGCGGACGATCAGGGGCAATGGACGCTCAATTGCAAGCGGCCCGACGGCTCGTGGGTCAATCCCCCGTTGCCCCCACTGTACGCCGGGAGTTCCGCGCCCTTCGGGGCCCTCAAGGCCTACGGGAACATGCAAGCATACCTAATTGTGATCGCGCCCAATGGGGCGTATCGCCTTCACCAATTCAATGGTTCATCGTGGACGGACCTTGGAACGGTGCCGCACAACGCGTTCATCGACGATCTGGACTTTGCGCCCGACGGCACGGTCTGGGTCTGTGGATCGAGCCAGGGCGGAGCAATCCGCCGCGACCCCATGAACGGCATCTGGCAACGCTATCGCATCACCAACACCAGCCAATTCGACCTCTTCAACAACGATCTCACCGTCGATGCGCAGACCGGCGATGTGTACGCCTGCGCCAACGCTGGCGCGGGCATCGGCGGAATGGTCAAGTTCGACGGAATTCGGTGGACGTGCTGGGACCAGATAACCTACGGGCTCGGGTATGACTGGCCCTTCCCCACGGACAACAGCGAAGCGATTTGTGCGCGTCCCTCCACCGGCAAAGTCGCCGTTAACCCGATGTTCAACTTCACCCACGAGATCGACGCTGCGACCAGCGAGTGGAACACCGTCCCGGGGTTCGTCGATGGGATTCGACAGTACCGTGAAGATTCATTAGGCCGCCTCTGGGCGATCGGGCATTACGGTGGGCTCGGCTACTTCAGCGGTGGGACATTTACAACCGTCCGCAATGCCGGTTGGGGCATGGCGCTCCAGGCCGACCCCGATCGGGCGGGAACCATCTGGGCGAACCAGGATTGGGAGATCGCGCGGACCGACGGCGCGTACACCTTCGTGCGTACGATCGATGACTTCCCACAAGTTGCCGCCATGGGAGGTCTCTTCACCGGGCTGGCGGCGGACCACAACGGCATCGCCTGGGTGGGAACCTGGGGCCAGTTCAACAGCACGGGCAGCACGCTGATCCGCATCGACGCCAACACGGGCAACTCCCAGATGTGGCAGCACGATCTCGGTTGGCCTTTTCCGGGGGAGCACGTCCGCCCGATTTTGGTTACGCCTGATGGGCGCCTATGGATGACCTATGACAGCGAGTATCCGTCCACCGACGCCGGGCTGCTCTGGTGGGACGGCACGAACATTGGCACCTTCCCAGCGCCGCCCGGCGGCGCGTGGCAATGGGGCGGCCTCCCCCACGCGGGGATCCTCGACCTGGAAATCAAGCTCATCCCCAACGGCTACGAATTGTGGATGAGCTGCATCAGCCGAGGCATCGCCGTGTTGACGGTGTCGAACACAGTTCCCACCATTGGCGACATCAACGACGACGGACAGGTGAACGAAGCCGATCTGGCGATCTTCGTCGCGGTCCTGCTGGGCAACGACACAAATCCGGTTCATGTGACGGCAAGCGATCTGACGGGCGACGGGACTGCAGACGGGCGGGATGTGCCCACGTTCGTCGTGGTCATGCTTGGAGGTTGATGATATGCGATCATATGCAATGGCACGTTTCTTGGACGATCTAAACGATCGAGGCCATGCCATTTAACAAGTAGAATCCGTTCGACATACAGCGGTTCATTGAGTTGCCTGACGGCTGGAATTTACGCTGGGACGTTTCATAAGGACATCTATGTGTTTTTCCAACTTGTCTCAAAACCAGCCGGAGCGGCTATTCGCCGGCGTTTTGCTCGAAGGAGCTTGTCCATGAGTTTCACACGGTCCGCCTTTGCTCACACGTTTTCGGCCGCCGCTTCGATCGGCCTGTTCGCCGGGCTTGCCCACGCCCAACCCGAGTACGACTTCATGCTCGTGGATTCGCTTAACTCCAATCCACTCGCGGGTGAGACGCGATTGTCGGGCATCAGCGATTACGGCGTGGCCTGCGGCGTAACCACCATGGACAACGTCATCGGGTATCCCGGCATCGTCTGGGACGAAGCCACCGGCAAGACCCTCGTCCCTGTGTCCAACCCCGAGAGCGTCAACAACAACGGCCTCGTCGTCGGCATCGGGAACGTCTACGACCTCGCCACCCACCAGTCGTTCTCTCCGCCCAACCTGCCGGGCACGTACTTCAGCCCGCACTTCGGCGACGTGAACGAAGCAGGCGTCGCGGTCGGGTCGATCTCGATTACCAGCGGCTCGGACTCGGGCGGGATTCTAACAATTCCATACATCTGGGACGCCGTCAACGGTGCCCGCACCATCGCAGTGCCCAATGCCAAGAGACTGTACCGCATCAACAACGCGGGCGTCGCCTCGGCTGGATGAACGACCTGATATCGCAAGGACCATTCTTCGTGGACATCGAGACCGGCGCGTACACACCACTGATGGACGTGCTGCCGCCGGATTTCGGCGTCGGGTACCCCGCTGCCAACGACATCAACGACAACGATGAGATCGTCGGCTCGCGCCCCGGGACGTACCCGATCTATCGGTACGGCTTTGTCTACGCACCCGCCACAGGCCTGCACATCCTGCCCTTTCCGGGCGCTGGGTACCAGCAGTACGTTTCACCGGCGAGCATCAACAACGCCGGTACGGTCGTGGGCGTGATCAGCACGGTGCTCGCATCCCAGCACGTCTTTGTTTATTCCGCCGCCGATGGCCTCCGCGACCTCAATGACGGTTCGCTCATTGCCGGCATGCCGGGCGGCTACAGGCTTTACATCGCAACAAAGATCAACAATCAAGGCTGGATCGTCGGCTACGGCCACACCACTGCGGGCAAGATCACGGGGTATGTGCTCAAGCCGCGCAGCGTGCCCGGCGACATCGACGGCGACGGCGACGTGGACTTCGCCGATCGCGAACTGTTCATGGCCGTGTTGCTCGGCGCCGATGTGGATCCAACACATGCAACCCGCTCGGACCTCACTCAGGACGGGCATATGGACGGGATGGATTGCCAGTTGTTTGTTGCCGCGTTGCTGGGTGCCTAACGCAATTCAACGCGAATGCGACGATTTTGGCGATCAAACGAATCGACTATTCCATTGTGCCAAACAAAGGGGTTGCCAATGGCGTCGCCTGTCGGGCGCGTCCAAGGATTGTCGAAGTTGCATTTGGACTGGCCAAATGCAACTCCATTTTTTCCAAAGTCATTGAGAGCCTTTTTTGATGGAGGTTTGTTGTTGGAAAAGGGGCCCATTGGTCCGCCTTTTCTGATTGTCCGTTGGCATCGTAGTATTCAATGAGTGTCGATACGGCGTCAGCCCACGGTACCACGATTTTAGCATCCTTTGGACGACTGTTTAGTAATTCGAGAAGCACATTTTCTCCTTCCGAGTCCTTTTTGAGCCGAAAAAGACACTGTCCCCATGTGGTGCGCGTTGCGATCCGTCGCGGGTGATCCGACGGATATCGCTCGTCAAAAATCAGAGACGCGCGTCGAAGCAAGGATTCCGCGCCAACATAATCCTCCCGGCCCAACAGTATTCCCGCCAGGTTTTTAAGTATGATCGCCAAGTCCGGATGGTCGGGTCCCCATGTCAGTTCACCGGCGTCAGCCGCTTCACGCAGCAACTCTTCGGCGGCGTCCTGCTGGTTTAGCCTTGCTTTGGTGACGGCCAGGTTCTGCAACGATTGCAATACAAGTGGATGTCCACGCGTAAGCAACGAGCGGCGTATCTTTAGTGCCTCGACCAGCACGTCTTCGGCCGCCGCGAAGTCGCCGCGCGATTGATACACGCCGGCGAGATTGTTCAGGCTCATCGCCACTTCCACGCAATTTCGGCCGTTGGCTTTTTCGTAGGCCTGCAAAGCCCGTCCATGCATCTGCGCTGCCTCGTCAAGTTTACCGGCCGCTCGTAGTACGGCACCGAGGTCGTTGCAAACGCGCGCCGTGTCCAAATTGGATGAACCGCGCAATCGCTCGTGAGTTGCGAGAGATTGCCTGAGCAGCGTCTCGGCCTCGTCCATGCGTCCCTGCGAGTACCGCAGCGATGCAAGGTCCATTCTGCTTTCGGCAATGTCGTGGTGATCGTCACCCAGGAGGGCGAGGCGCTTTTGGTAAGCAGCCAATAGGTGTGTTTCGGCTGCATCATAAAGCCCCAAGGTGCCATACGTTCGCCCAATCGTGCTGCGCACGGCCGCCTGTTCGAGGGGCCTGCTTGCCATCTCCGACTCGAGCTTTGCGGATGCGCTATCGAGCAGTTGCCGCACCGTAAGATCGGGGCCACCCTTCTCGGGGGCCGCTGCCGACAGTGCGTCATTCAGGAACGACGTGATCGCTTCCGCTTGATCGCGCGCCTTGTACGCATCGTCGCGATCTTGAGACGCAACGATCGCAAATTGTTCGGCCTTCTTGCGTTCTATTTCCGCCTGATCGCGCTCCCGTTCTGCGATGCGGGCATAACGAATAATTTCCGCGGCGCCGAAGGTTAGAATAGTCGCAAGCAACACCATGACCGTCGTTCCGAACCGATGTCTTCCGACGAATTTTCGGGAGCGATAAGCAACGGTGTCTCTTCGCGCCGCGACGGGCAATCCGCCGAGAAAGTTCCGAATGTCCGCAGCAAATGCCTCGACTGACGAATAGCGCCTCTCCGGTTCCTTGCGAAGCGCTGTGAGGATGATGGTGTCCAGATCGCCGCGCAACCGACGAACCAGTCGTTCGGTGGTTCGTTCTCTTGTCTCGAATTTGGCGCGTTGCAACCGTAATAGTTCCAATTCGGGCCCATCGACGAACCGCGTCTGATGACGGGCGACGGCCACACTCGGAGCCGGAGGCTCCTCGCGACAGATCGTCGTTTCAATGTCCTGCGGTGTGCGCGTTCGAAACCGATAAGGCCGAATACCAGTGAGGAGTTCATAGAGCACAACGCCCAGCGAATAAACGTCGGACGATGTCGTGATTCGGTTGCCCGCGATCTGCTCAGGGCTTGCATATTCCGGTGTCAGTCGCCGGTCGACCGGGGCCGTCGTCAGGACGGGTTCGGCATCGCTTAGCACCTTGGCGATGCCAAAATCAAGCAATTTCAACGTGGCGTTCTTGGTGACCAGAATGTTGGCAGGTTTCAAATCGCGGTGAACGACCAGTCGTTGGTGTGCATAGCCGACCGCATTGCAGACCGCCAGAAACAGATTCAGGCGTTGAGTGGTGGACAGCCGTTGTTCGTCGCAATAGCGATCGATCGGAATCCCCTCGACATACTCCATGACGAAATAGGGCCGTCCGTTGGGTGTCGCGCCGCCGTCATAGAGCTGGGCAATGCTCGGGTGCGCGAGCATGGCCAGCGTCTGCTGTTCCCGCCGGAATTGCTGCAATACGGTGTCCGTGTCGAGACCTCGCTTCAGGAGTTTGACGGCAACCTGCTGCTCGAAATCGCCCTCGACGCGGACGCCGAGATAGACATTTCCCATGCCTCCCGATCCCAGCAGGCTTTCGAGTCGGTGCGAGCCGATTCGCTGACCCAGGACGGCGTTGGCGTCATCCGTTGTCGATAGCCCCGTGATTGGTGTAACGGGCGGCTCAAGAAAATCGTCAGCGCAATCAGCAGACAGTAACATCCGGACTTCCTCTGCCAATTCCGGAGCATCCATGCACGCTTCCTTCAGAAATGCGTCGCGGCGCAGCGGTTCCAATTCGCGCGATTCAGCAAAAAGGCGCTTGACGATCTTCCAGTGCTGTTGCGTTGTCACCCCGGTGTCCCTTCATTCACTTGCAAAGCTATCATCCAGTTGGCGACGAAGCCAAGCGCGTGCCATGCTCCAGTCCTGTTCGACCGATCGAAGCGGACGTTCGGTAAGCTCTGCGATCTCGATCATCGTCATGCCGACAAAAAAGCGGCACTCGACGATTCGACACTGATCCGGATCCACTTCACCCAGTTTCTTGAGCGCTTCGTCCAGGGCAATCAGGTCGATCGAACGCGATTCAAATGCCACGACTGCGTCATCGAGTTCGAGTGATACGGGCGTACGCCCGCCGCCGCGTTTTTCCGCCCGCCGGGCCAGAGCGTGATTCACCAGAATTTGCCGCATGGCCCGCGCCGCCACACCGACGAAGTGTGAACGACCCTGCCAACCGACATCCGCGCCAACCAACCGCAAATAGGCCTCGTGCACCAAAGCCGTGGGTTGGAGCGTGTGACCGGTCCGTTCAGACCGCATCAGCCGACCGGCCAGCGTCCGCAGCTCTTCGTAGACCAACGGCAGCAGCCGTTCGGCGGCGTTGGCATCGCCCTGGCGAATCTCGGTCAGGAGGCGCGTTACTTCGGAAGACGGCATGCGAATTCCTCAGAAATCTGCAAGATTTCAAGCGGGACCCCGCAAGAATTCTTGCAATTCCATAGTGAAGGCGGTCGTAACGTCGCCCATTCCAGCACATGAACCCGCCATTCTAACGAATCCGATGACCCGAACACATGGAGTTTGTCTTGCAATCTCGGATTCGATTTGTTCCAGCCTTCCTCGCGATCCGTGGTCTGGCACGGTAGTTGCACCACGGATCGACGAATTAGGTTATCGACTTCGGTTCAATCCCCGGCAGACCGAGGCTCACCCAGATCGCTCCGGTCCCTACCCGATGGGGGTTCTCGGCGCGCATTTTCTGGATTCTCAGAAGGGATTTCTCTGCGGCGGCATGAAGGGTCTTTACCGAACACTGGACGGCGGGCAACATTGGACGACGATTCCTCTGCCCGGCTTCCAAGGCGATCCGCTCTACAACGTCACTTTTCTCGACGCCAATGTTGGCATTGTGTGCGGGGATTCGTCGGGATCAGGCCCCGACGTGTATCGCACCACAAACGGCGGAACCACTTGGACGCGGGTGACCGCGTTCCCCCTCGGCGGTTCTTGGTACTTTCAGAAGTATGTTAGCGCGAGCACGGGATTCGCGGGCTGCAATGGCGCGATCGTGCGAACGACCAACGCAGGCGCGACGTGGGAACTGCGCTCCGGCCAGCCTGACTGCCCGGTCATGACGGGAATGGACTTCCTGGACGCCAACGTCGGCTTCGCCTCGGGTGGGCTTCCGAGTTTTCAAGTTGGAGTGTTCAAGACGACAAATGGCGGCTTGAGCTGGACCTCAGCCTGCCCGTCGCCTCAGACGACGTTATCTACCTCTCGCCAAGCGTTCTGCTCGCGGCCACTCTCGATGGCATTTCGCGATCCGACGATGGCGGCGACAACTGGTATGCGACCGGTGCCGTGGTTCCTACCGGAATGGTCGACTTCGAAAAGGTGGACGCGAACTCGGCAGTCGGCGTGTCGGGCAAGGGCGACATCTGGCGCACTGACGATGGCGGATACAATTGGAATCAGGTGTGGATCGGCGAAGGCGACCTGCCCAGCGATTGGGCCGTCAAGTTCACCACGCCGCTCTTGGGAACCGTGGTCGGCGGCCCCTCGTCGGCGCTCGTCACCCACGACGGCGGCCAGACGTGGACCCGTGCCACCTTGGGCGCAAACTTCAACGCCTACGCGCTCGCGGTCATGAACGACGAGACGGTCGTCACTGCAGGGTATCACTCGTATGTGCAGACGATGCCTTTCGACGGACCCTGGGATCTCTTCCTGCTCGACCCGCCGACATTCGGGCGCGACACGAACTACTCGGCCCTCAGCGCCGTCGGCTCGGACTTCATTTATGCCGCGGGACACTGGGGCGCGCTGGCCCGTTCTGTCGATGGGGGCTACAACTGGCAGAGTCTCGTTGGTGCCGTCGGTCTCGACTTTTACGCAAATGATGTCAAATTCACGGACGCTCAAAACGGTTGGATGACCGGATTTGACTACGGGTCACCCTTCAAGGAAACCTGGCGCACACAAGACGGCGGACTCAGTTGGCAGGTCGTTACAAACGGCAACTTCCCCGGCGTGGCCATTGACGTGATCGGCTCACATGTCTGGATCCAGGGCGGCGGTAGAACGCATTGGAGATCGACCGACGGCGGCAACACCTTTGTCGCAGGCCAGGTGCCGTTCAACTCGGGATCGACTCCTTCGGTTGCCGACATGTCGTTCGTCAACGAATCACTGGGTTATGTGTGCGGCTACGACGGCTATCTGGCGAAGACGCTCAACGGCGGCGCGACGTGGACGCAAGTCGGCAGCATGATCGTCAACCGGCACAACCTCGGCGTGCTCGCGCACGGTAATGAGCTTTGGCTCTGCGGTTCACCGTACGGCGGCGCCAATGCTTTCATCAAGCTTTCGTTGGACGAGGGGCAGACCTGGCAGATATGGAACATCGGCGGGCAGTTTTCCGCGCCTCTCCGAATGGTGCGCACCGCGACCAAGCTGTACACATCTGGAGAACGCGGCGAAATCTGGCGAGTAGATGGCCTGCCGGTCTTTGGTCTTCCGGGTGACATCAACGGTGATGGAATCATTGATCTGTTCGACCAGCAGATATTCGTGTCTGTCTTGCTCGGCAATGACACAGACCCGTCACATCGGTCGCGTTCGGACTTAAATGCCGATGGCGCAACAGACGGCCGGGACATCAAGCCATTTGTCAGCGTGTTCCTAGGCCTGTAGGACGCGTTGCCGAGTTGCTCTCCCAATGCATTTGGGCTGACGTACGGTCATTTGTCTCCGCTCTGATTAGTGAATGACATGCATTAACAACCCATCGGAGTGTGTGTGATGACACAGTGATGCGGGCATATAAGAGGTTCATCAAGAAGTTCATCTCGCAACAAAGTCGAGCGCAGATGACTCCAACAGGCCTGCAATCATGATCAAGGCGTAGACTGCCGCTGGCCTGCATGAAGCAAACAAATGCATGGCGTGGTGGCACGGTGATTGCTGTAAGTCCCTTCGCGAAATTTAAGACACATGCGATTGCTTGGGGGCCAATAAGCGGCAATCGGTTGTTCGCACCGTGTTGGCCGTGATTCGAATTCCTCCAGAAAAATGTAGGATTTCAAGCGGGATTCCGTGTGATTTCTTGCAATCACTTATAGAAATTGTCATGGCTGGTCCGAATTCGGGCTGCAGTGGAGATCGAACATGAAGAATATTACACATTGTTTTCGAATGAGTTTGGTAGCCCTCGGACTGCTCTGTTTACAGGCTCCCGCGTTTGCGGGGTATTGTTCTTTGAGGGGTTCGATGCTGTCGGCACCGAAGGCGCTGGTGGCCCCGCTGGCCTCGTGGCCAACGCCTGGGAATTTAGGCGCATTTTGGAACCGGGCGTGTATCACGATTCCTGGCGGCAGGGTCCATGGCACGCGGGACAGCCGGGGGCGTGGGAAGGAACCGGATTCCTGGCCGGTCTCGACGGCGTGCCGCCGTTCGCGGAAGGAAACTTCGTTGAGTGGATCATACTGCCGCCGGTCGCCGGTCAGTCTGCGGGACAGGCCTTTTCCGCCTGGGTTCGCGGAAACTCTACATCAACATTTCCAATTGCCGGCTCCGTACAAGTGCGATACTCGCCGACCGGCGGAACTTCCACCGGCGCGACCACCGCAAGCTTGGGCGACTTCACCCAACTTCTCGACGAAAACTCCAACGGCTCGCTCAACCAATGGGAGGAATTGCAGGCGAACATCCCTGGCAACGGGCGGATTGCAATTCGGTGGGTCGGCAACCTCGCATTCAGCTTTTCCGGTACTTCGGTTAACTTGCTTATCGATTCATTGACAATTAGCAACGACAGCGCGACGCCGCCGTTGCCGCAGCCGGGCGAGACGATTCACTGGACAACTGCGTTGAGCCCCATTCACCTTATTAGCCAGCAGGTGGTGCCGGCCGGGGGCACGTTGATTATTGACGCGGGCGTACAGGTCTTCTTCGACTTCAACACGCCGACTTTTGGCGGTCCAGAAATTCATGTAGCCGGCGGTGCGCTCCGACTCGAGGGCACGGCCACAGCTCCTGTGCTATTGCGACGCGGTATCAATACGACTCGTGTGCCAGGGGTGGGTGTTGGTTCCAACCTGCTTGAGACGGTCGGCAATTCGGGCACGGTGTACGCGGTGCACGTCGATTCTGATGTTTCGATCGGCGCCGGGCAGAGTGCACTGCTGACTGTCCGCGACCGCACTTTTTCACGTGCGACACCCATTGACTGGTTCAGCGACACTGATTCGCAATGGCAGACCCCCGGCGTCAGCGCCCACCAGGCCACGCTGGTCCTCGAGAACTGCAATTTTCACAATGCCATCGCAGAGATCAATGACTCCCTGATCACTGTCAGCGGCTGCGACTTCGACAACAGCCGGCTGCATGTCGTCAGATTTCCCATTGCCCAGACGGTGGCGATCGACGGCAACAACTTCCGAAATTCGAACGTGGTGGCGCCATTCGAATTGGACGGCTACGACGCCCATCTTGGCCCGAACAACGTGTTTACCAACAACTTCGCTCCAATCTCATTACGGGGTGGCGGACTGACCCCCGACAGCGTGGTACCAGCGATCGGAAATGAATACAACCGCATCTTTTTTACAGGATCCGCCAATGGTGAGATCGTGGGGCCTCTGCACCTGCCGCCGATGAGCGTGCCGTACCGACAATGGGCGGGCATCACGATGGGGCAGCAGTTTGACGGCCGCATCAACTACATGCCGGGCACGATCGTCGAAATGGACCCGGGAACCTATGTTTCATCGTTAGGCCCCGCGAGGGCGGAGGTTCGTGGAACTCCCGAGGCACCTGTGCAATTCCTTCAGGCGGTGCCAGGAGAGCGATGGATTACCTTTCAAACGTCCAACAACCCGCCGCTGATCATCCGCAATGCAATCTTTGATGGCGGAGAATTTGGTGTGGGCGGAGTCGACACCAAGTTCACGGTTCATGACTGTGCGTTCACCAACAACATCGAGGGCGTGCGTAGCGGAGACTATTGCGGCGCGAATATCAGCAAATCTCGTTTTTCGAACAATGCCATTGGCATCCATGCAATCTGGGGAGGCGGACAAGGGGCGGGTGCAGAGGGTGTCTTTTATGAGCACGGGCGCTTCGAACAGTAAGCGCATTCGAAGGCAATGGTGTCGGTGCCGCAGTGGATTTCCCGTTCGCAAATCAATCATGGATGCAAAACGCGTGGTGGGGTTCGTCTGTGGGCCCGGTCTCGCCGACCAATCCGGGCGGAACCGGCCAAAGTGCGACTGAGGGCGTGGATGTATTGCCTTGCCTTACCGCACCCGTGAACTTCGACGACCACCCACCCGTGGTCTTCGTCAAGCAAATAGCGCGCAGCCGCCGACTTCGCCTCGGCACCAAGATCATCCTGCATGGGGACGCCCGTGACGACGGTGCCATTGTCTCACAGCGACTTGAACATGTGCCCACGTACGGCTTTGGCGTTCCGGTGACCGTGATTCCCAATATCCCAACAACTGCGCGCAGCGTTGAATTGACTCTTACCCCCGACGGGCCGGCCCGGCAGGTCTATCGAATCGTTACAGTTGACGACGTCGGACAGGAGGGCTTCGACGATTTTGTCATGGAGATCGGCGAGGATCAAGCGTTGAACGTAGAATTCCTGACCGATCTCTCCGGCGGCTACCGCGTCGGCGAGAACTTTGACGTCGAGACATCGCTTGGTGTGACGGCGGATGCGGTTGAGCTGCACATCGATGATATGCTCGATGATGTGCAGCCGCGCGGAACACTAGGACTCGAAGCGACATTCAACGTAATGCCTGCCGTTAGCACCGACCTGGCACGTTACGCAGTTATTTGGTTCGGCGAGCCGCACTACAGCCCGTATTTCTCGATTCGCCCGCAGGTTGGCTTTGGGGATGAACCGCCGCTGGTCTCGGTGACTTCGCCGATGGCCGGATCGAGCTACTCCGGCGGCACAAGTGTGCCGATCCGCTGGACCGCAAGCGACGACCAAGGGTTGCGTTCGTTCGACTTGCAAGCAAGTTACGACGCGGGTGAGAGCTGGCACCTCTTCGCATCGGAACTCCCCGGCACCGCTCGCGAATTCGATTGGAAGCTTCCCGCGAGCACTGGCATCGCCGATGTCCGCGTGCGCGTGATCGCCAGGGACACGCGGTTCCAGGTCTCATCTGACGGCACTCACCGAGTCTTTTCGATTCTGCCCGGCGATTGGCCGCCCGCAGCCATTCCAGGCGACATCGACGGTGACGGCGACGTCGATTCGACCGATCAAGTCCTTTTCACAGGCGTGTTAATTGGAAATAACACCGACCCCGACCATGTGTTGCGAAGCGATCTGTCTGGCGACGGGATTGCAAACGGCCTGGACGTCTCGCTCATGGTGCAGGCAATATTGAGTAATTGATCAACATTTTGGTAATCGACAACCGGTATTTGATTGCGACCGGATTAGAAAGCAACTCTTGAAACTGTGTGTTCTCACCATCGAGATCGATCGGAGCCCAAATATGATTCCGCGAATTGACTTGCACTCGACACCGGTAACTCCGTGTTTCCGTCGATTGAGCGTGCGCCCAGCCGCAGCAATAGCCGCGGCCATGACAATCGCCATCGTGTATTTTGCCTCCACTGCTTTGGCCGGCGAGACGATCTCCTGGCGACGCCTTGTTCCTGGCAACACTGGGATACCCGGCGATACATGCAGCTTCGTCTGGATTGACGAGCAAGACCGACCCTGGGTGGCCGCATTCACGCAAACAATCTGGGGCGAGTTTCATGGCGGGCTTGGTTACCACGATGGCGATCATTGGAACGCCATCTCCAACGTGGACCATCCTCAGATTACGTCGCCTGTATTCAATGACATGGCGCGTGACCAGAACGGCATCCTCTGGATCGCAACTGATTCAGGTCTACTGCGGCTGGATCGCGCCGCGGGTCCCGAGGCGATGATTCGATACGACCACACCAACACGCCCATGTTGGCAAGCCAGATTGGCGACATCGCGATCGCACCGGACAACACCATTTGGCTGGCGATCCATGATGTCGATAGTGTGCCCAATGGCAGCCTTGCTCATTTCAACCCCGCCACGAACTCGTGGCAGGTGTGGACAACCGCGAACGGCCTGCCTTGGGGTTCGACATGGCCGGGTTGGAATTGGATCGACCACGTTGCGATCGTTCCGGATTCTGGCGGCGGCGGCAGTTACACGGTGTGGTTTACCCAGCAGGAACTCGGGACGGGAACGTACCGGGACGGCCAGTTCACTTGGTTCGGCTACTTGCCGGACATTATTGCGTTGGACCCTCCGGTGCCATTTCGGATTCTCCTCCGATAATTCCACAGATGACGATGGGAATCTGTGGTTGTTGATGTCCAATCAGACATTCGCGCCGAAATCCGGATGGATCCTATCTCAACGCTGGTGTCCCCAATGACATTAATGGCTGGCCGATCGAGCATGTCTCGGCGCTTTCAAATGGTCGAGCTGTTCTCACCAGCACGGGTGGTCACATTCGGATTTACGACAACGGTTGGTCCGGATTGCCGGTATGGGGCGGCGGCGGCAGTTCGTTCGCTGAGGAATCCACCGGCGCGCTCTGGGTTGCGGGTGCCGGCGGCGCGGCGAGATTCGATTTCGAGACATGGAGCTGGCGACGCCACCGCTTTACGAATTCATCCATGATCAGTTACTTCGTGGAAGCAATTTCCTTTGGTCCAACGGGAGAGGTTTATCTCAATGGCAATGCTGCACCCGGAATGGGTGGCTTCAATGTTTTCGACGGATCCGATTGGGTCGGTGTCAACGATTTCAACTATGGCTTCGGCCCGGCTTGGGGCCTCCCCTCCGATGACGCATCGGCGTTGTGCATTCGATCCAATGGAAATGTTGCTATCATTCCGACGGGACAATCTGTATTCGACTGGGATGGATTTGGCTACTCCCCGTTGATTCCGGATGGCTACGGTCCGCGTCGAGTGGTAGAGGATGGGCTTGGCCGCTTGTGAGCGCCCGCGTGAATACGGTTGGGGACTGATTTTGATCGATGGCGACGGGTTTACGGAGTTCTACGGCGGAACAGCCCGATTCAGAATGGCTCGAGGTAATGGCAGTGCTGCCAGAAGCCGGCACCTGGTTTTGTCTGGCTGGCGCACAATCTGGGACTCGCGTACACCGACGGAATAAATTGGACCAGCTACACGCGCCCACAGATCGGTGTTTCAACAACTGACACCGGCTACATCAATTGTGCCGACCGCGCGCCCGATGGATCGTTCTGGTTTGGCACATTGGGTGAGGGCGTCGTGCATTTCAATCCCACGACTGGTCAGCACACCAGCTACCGCGCGGCAAGCGGCGCGTTGCCGACCGACAACATTCTGAATATCGAAGTCGCTCCGGACGGCAGCGTATGGGTCGCATCGATGTCATTCATCTGGCCCTATCCAGGCGGCCTCAGTCATTTCGATGGGCAATCGTGGACCACTTACCGCGCCGGCACCTCTCCCTTGCCTCACAACCAAAACGGCTGTCTCGCTTCGCGTCCTCTTGCTGGCGGCGGATATGAACTTTGGGTCGGAACAATTAGCGAAGGAGTCGCGGTCATAACGAATCGCGTCGGGATCGCTGCCCGGCGACATCGACGACGACGCGACGCGGATGCGACGGATCAATCGTTGTTTGTAAGCGTATTAATCGGAATTGATGTCGAACCTGAACATGTGTCACGCAGCGATCTAAACGGCGACGGAATAGCAAACGGTGCTGACGTGCAGCCGATGGTGGTTGCATTGATAGGCGGATGATTTGATTCGGAATTCTGCCAAAAGCACATCGGTTTCCGAGAGCTTCAAAATTCTCGGAGGGGGACAAATGAACAACATCAAGGCGGCTCGCCTTCCGTCAAGCAAATTCCGATTGTTGCAAACTCAATGTGCACGCGTGCACGGCACCCCTTATTCCCTGGCCATGATTCGGCCATAATCGCATCTTCGGGCGATGACGGTTCCAATAATCGAAGAGGCAGTGCACACATGTCCGCCAGCACCGAACTCCGACGTCGATTTCGCGCAATCCCGCGTGACATCCGCGATCAACATCAGGATTTCGCGATTCGCGTCTGGCGGGGCATCTCCTGGCTTGAGCGTGCTGAAAGCACCGCAGACGATGACCTCGAAGGCCGATTCCTCGCTCTCTGAAGATAAGCGTCCCATGAACCACAGGTACTCAGTTCGCGTCGTTGGTCTGTCAATTGCGGATGAGTTGGCTTGGATTTGCGAAGGAGTTCAGTTGCCTGTCGCTGCGGTCGCAGCCGGATCGTTGAGTGACCAGCGATCAGGCAGCAATTGATCGAGCCGGCTGATCGGCGTTACTGCGATAACCGGGAGGGTAAGACGGTAACGTGCCGTTTGATTCAATCTCTTGCAACGGGCGGCAAGTCGACGACCACATCGTGAGCGTTCGAGATCTGGCCGGACCGAAAACTCTTGCGGCGCATACAAGCGTCGTATATACATCCTCGTGATTCATGATGGAGACGATGAACATCTGCCCGTTTGCCAGCGCGTTCTATGGCTACACTTTTGACTACACTTATGTGACAGTGTTAGACTACAATTCACAGGTTTTATTGAGGATTGGGCATTCTGCAAGTAGTTGTAATTGTCGTAACTTACGGAAAGCCACGTTTGGAAGAAGGTGCATGGGGGTGCAGAAGGTCGCTAGTTCGAATCTAGTCGCCCCGATTCGCCAATCGCGAATAGTGCAGGTGAAATTGGAGCAAGGGATCCGACGAATTGAGGATGCTTCCCTCAAGTCGGCTTGGTCCTTCTCCTGTGTCGCTTTCACCTGCGGTCACAGGCTCGCTTATTCATCGGCTATTTCCAAATCCCGCATGGCAAGACCTCGACGTGAACCGGATGGCCGTCGTCGGTGAGCCAACGCAGCCCGAAGTAAAACAAGTCGAGCGATCGGCACAATGCGCATTCAATCGCACAATGGCTCAGTGTGGTGGACGAACGCGGATTTCCAGTTCGCTGGTTTCATTCGCCAATGACGGAGGATGAATGACGGGTCGCCAGTTTGGGAGGGCGTATTCTGGGCGTCGCGAAGGTTGCTTGGTTTGGAGTAAATCGATCGTAAGAACGCATTTGATTCATCGTTCTAATTCATAGAGGAACGCCATGGACATTCGCCTGCTGACATTTTTTTATGCTGGTGCACGATCATCAATGGCAGCCTTTTGATTATCTGGACCGTAATTTCCGCGCTCGCTCCGGAATTGCTGTATCGCTCGCAAAAGTGGCTGTTTCCCATTCCCCGCGAAAAATTCGATGTCGTCATTTACTCATTTCTCGGATTATTCAAGATCGTGTTTCTTGTTTTCAATCTTGTCCCATTTATTGCACTGAAGCTGGTCGAATAGGCAATGTGAATCAACATTGCGTCAGCCGATCGTTTTATTGAATTGCAGTGTCACGCTCATGTGTTTACGCCCAATCGTCGTGGCCGCAGCTCCACGCCATCGGCGAGACTGCGTTGCTGGACATGTCACCGTGCGCGGAAACAGATGAACCGCGCGATCACCGGGCCGTCGCCGCTTTGACCTCCGGCTTTTTCTCATCCTTGCCCTCGATGGCGAACAGGGTGTTGCGATTGGTGATGTAGAGAACGCCGTTGGAGGCAACGGGAGTTGTATAGACCGAATTGCCCATGTCGTTTGTCGCAAGAAGCTTCTTGGTCTTTCCATGCTCGAAGACAAGAACTTCGCCATCCTCGGTGCCGGGCAGGACCTTCCCATCAACATAGTAAGGCGAGCCCCACAGTGCCGCGAAGGTGTCATGCTTCCAGATGACTTTCCCGGTCTTAATATCGAGGCAATTCAGGAATCCGCTGAGATCGCAGGCATAGACGAGGCCGTCGCGAATGGCACAGGTGGAAATGCTTCGATGAAAATCCTCGCCGCCGAGGTGCCAGATGTTGCCGCTTTCAGTGATGTTGCCGCGCTTGGTGGCGTCGATGCAATGCAGGTGGCCGATGCACTCGCCGTGCTCCGGGTCCTGGCCGACGCTGACGAAGACCTTGTCGTCGAAGATGACGGGGGTGGAGATGATTTCGTTGGCCGTGCCACGGCCGCCGAGGACATACTTTGAGCCGGGCGGGTTGAGATGAAATTCCCAGAGAAGCTCGCCGGTCTTGGGTTCGTAGGAATAGCAGGCGCCGTCGCCGCCGCCGAAGATGACCTGCGGCTTGCCCTGCACGAGGCCGTAGGTGGGGCTGGACCATTGGCCGTGATAGATTTTCTTGCCGACCTGATTCTTCTCCCAGGCGATTTCGCCGGTGTTCTTGTTAACGGCGAGAAAGTCCGGTGCTTCGGGACTGGGAATATTGAGATGACCTTCATCGACGCCGTTGGATGTAAGAATGAATACGAGATCGCCGCCAATGACGGGCGAAGCGGTGGCGAGATTGTGCGGAAACACGCCGAGTTCGTCGATCATATCCAGCGACCAGATGATGTCGGCATCCTCTTTTTCCTTGTATTGCTCGTCTTTGAAGGGGCCGTCGTTTTCGCCGTCGAGAAAACCCTCAACATCGGCGCAGATTAGTTCGCATCGGTTGCTGACGTAATAGACGCGATTTCCTTCGACGCAAGCCGTCGAGCAAATGCCCTGTTCGGGCCAGTCGTTCACGCGGCCGGCGGCCAGTTTGTCGTGGGTGGCCTGCCAAAGGAATTTTCCGTCCTTTTCACTGAAACACAGGACGATACCCTTGTCGCCTTTGATATTCGGCCGATAGGCGTGCTCATTGTTGGTGCCGACGTAAATACGGCCGCCGGCGACGACAGGATTGCCGTAGGTCTGTGATCCCAGGGGCACACTCCATTTGAGGTTGACCTTTTTTTTCACGTCCCATTTGGCCGGAATGCCGGTTTCGTCAGAGACCATGTTGCGATCGGTGGATCCGCCCCACATCGGCCAGTCGCCTTTTTTGGGCTTAGCCGGGTCGGCGGCGAAGGAAGTTGGTGCGGCCGCGAGCAGTAGTGCCACAGTTGTGGCAGCGAGTGGAAGGCAAATCGCCTTTTTGGTGTAAAGCGATGCAAATGATTTCTTAACTAGCACTTCAGGTCCTCCGAGATTTTTGAAGAAAGGTGGGCTGAGCCCACTCTACTCGCGCTGTTTCTCCGTCCGGCGTAGCGGCCGGACGGTACGTGTTAGTTTTTCCTGATGATCAGGTTGTCGAAGAAGATCTCCGGGCCGTTGCTTTTGTCCGTGGTGCCGTTGGAATAAGCAAAGAGGCCGGGGCAGCCTTCGAGGTTGGGACACGGATCCTCAAATTGAATGGTCCAATCGGACGGTTCCTTCTCTTCGCGCGGCCAGATTTTACCCTGTACGTCGGCCTTGCTGCCATTGATCGAGACGACCAGTTTCATACGATACCACGTATTCTCCTTCATCTCATAGGGCAGCCTGCGTCGCAGGCCGTGCGTGGGTTCGTCGCGCCCAGCGAGAGTTCGATCTCCTTTTGTGCGCCAAGAAGGATCAACTCGTAACGCGAATTGATGACGCCCATGTCGGGCTTGAATCGCTTGCGGGCGAAGGCGCAGCTCGCATCGGCCATGACGGTGTAACCGCCTTCAACCGGCAGGCCGATATAGGCGCGCATTTTGTAGGTGGGGGAGGGCTTTCCCTTTTCGGCGATTTTTTCGAGGACTTTTGAGCCGTCGCGCTCCACGATTTTGGACTTGCCCATGGCGCCGACCCAGCCGGAAGGCACAGCCCCGACGGCCATGGCCTCGAAATTTTCCTCGATAGGCAACTGCGGCGCGATTCGTACGCGTGCAAACGCCGTCAAATCGCCGACGTGGGCGTTCAACATGCCTGCCGAGTATTTGACACCGGTCGGCGCGGTAAAGCGGCCATCGGAGCCGATGTCGCCCTGAATTCCGGCCGTGGTCCATTCGATTTTCGGCGAGGGGCCGCTGATCCGCGCTCCCGAATCGTTAAAGAGCTGTGCCTTGAATTGCATGGTCTGGCCGGGCGTGAGGGTGACTTCGGCCGGTACAACGTGCAGTGTCGCCGGTTTGGCATCGGCGGCTGCGACGGTTTCCTTTGCTGCCGGCGCCGCTTCGACGGTTTCCACTTTGGCGTCCTTTGCCGCGAGGCAATAACTGCCGTAGCGTGTCTGGAAATAGACGCGGCCGTCGCAGATGGCGGGCGAGCCGTACAATTCGTCGATCGTGCTGTTCGGTCCCGCGAATTCAGTCTTTGAGAGTTCCTCGCACGTATCGCCGGCGTCTTTGAGAATCCAGAAGACGCCGTTTTGTTCGCCGACGTAAATGACGCCGTCGGCGGTGACGGTTGCGGAGCCCTTACCCACGCGACCGAGTCTGAATTTCCATTTGGCTTCGCCGGTCTTCGCGTCAATGCAGTGCAGGTTCGCGGAATTGTCGACATGGTAGATGCGGCCGTTGGCGAAGGCTGGTGACGCATAGCCGGCATCTAGGCCGTCGAGCCGCCAGACTTCGCCGGTCTTGGTGATGTCGCCTGTTTTTGTGGCGTCGATGCAGACGAGGCGTCCCATCATGGTGGAGTCGATGTTCTCCTCGCTGTGGGAAACGTAAACGAATTTACCATCGACGACCGGCGAAGAGTTAAGCCCCATCTTGCTGAAGTTGAAGGACCAGATGACTTTTCCGGTGCGGGCCGCGAGGCCGTAGACCGCGCCGTCTGCCGCGGGGCAGATGAGTTGTCGCTCGCCACCGATGACCGCGACGACGGGGCATGCGTAGGTGGTGTCCTTGCCGATGCCGGGAATCTCGCTCCACCAATTCACATGGCCGGTTTTCTTGTCAAAAGCGACGTAGCGGTGGGCCGGGCGGGCATGGTTGCCCCAGTTTGTATTGAGGAAACTGACGATGACATTGCCCTCATCAACGACGGGAGTATGGAGGCGGCCGCCATAACCGGCGATGCGGTTGTATTCTTCGGTCAGTGAGTGCTTCCAGAGGATTTTTCCGTCGCGATCAAAGCAGATGAATTCGCCGCCGGTGCCATGGGCGTAGATATTGCCGGTTTCCGGGTCGCCGGCCAGTGCGGTCCAGCCGACACGCTGGGCAACGATATCGGAAAAAAAGACATTGAAGTGGTGATCCCAGAGGGTCTTGCCGGTGTCGGCGTCGAGGGCGATAACGCGCTCCTGCAGGCATTCTCCTTCACCGACAGGACCAATGAAGAAGACACGACCATTCATGACGAGTGGCGTGGTTCGCCCGCCTTCGGGACTTTTCCAGAGGAGGTTTTCGCCGACGGGGGACCATTGGGTGACGACGGCCTTTTCGCGGACAAATCCGGTCTGATCGGGACCGCGCCAGGAGGACCAGTCGGCTGCGTTTGCCGGGGAAAGGGCGAAGAGTGCAAGCATTGTGACTGTCAGTGATGTGTTTTGTTTCATGGGCTTCCTCTGGAGATAGCGGGATGGAAATGGCCCATCCTACTTCGTACTTGGCTTTGAGCGTTTCTGTCGTAGTCGAGCCGCCGGTTCACTCTGAACGGGCCCCGGACCGACACGGTTCGGCTCGCGATAAGAGGTCGCGAGCGACTTTGGTTTTCGCGGTGAGCTGAGCCCACCCTACACTTGCTTGCGGCGAATCCAGCGTTTCGATTTCATTTCAAAGCGGGGCAGCGATTCGCCTGCGATGGTCACATCCGGACGAAAGTTCAAACGGTCCCGAATCGCCTCCGCCACGGACTGTGACAATTTTTTTTTGTCGAATTCGTCGCCAGCCGGTTCAATTTCAATTCGCAGATCCGGCTGCGCGCCGGACTCGTCCACGACAACGCGATACTCCGCGACCTCGCGAAAGCGCCTCAGTATAGCTTCAATCACGGTGGGGGGAACACGTTGTTGCCGCGAATCGTGACCATATCGTCGATTCGGCCGAGGATTCCGCCTTCCAGACGGGCGTAATGCCTCCCGCATGCGCAACGGCCGCGTAACATGCGGACGAGGTCACCGGTTCGGTATCGGATGAGCGGCATTCCGATGCGGCCGAGGTTGGTGAGGACGAGTTCGCCGGTTTGGCCTTCTGCGACGGGTTGGAGCGTGGCGGGGTCGATGACTTCGGCGATGAATTCAGCTTCGTTGATGTGGAGGCCACCGGGGGCTTCCATGCATTCGAAGGCGTAGGCGCCCACTTCGGTCATGCCGGCGTGGTCGAAAAAGGGCGCCCCATGCGGCTTCGATGCGCTCGCGCGTGGCGGGAATGTTTCCGCCGGGCTCGCCTGCAACGATGAGACCGCGAACAGCGGAGTCGTGAATGTTGATGTTTTCTTCAGCGGCGACTTCGGCCATTCGGAGAGCGTACGTTGGCGTGCAACAGATGATGGTGGCATTGTTGTCGAGCATGAAGCGAAGGCGGGCTTTGGTGGTCATGCCGCCGGCCGGGAGGCAGAGATTGCCGAGGGCGGCGGCGCTTTCGAAAGCGGCCCAAAAGCCGATGAATGGCCCGAATGAAAATGGGAAAAGAAGATGTCGCTTTCGCTGACGCCGGCGGCGCGATAGATCGTGGCCCAGAGGGTTTTCCACCAGTTCCAGTCTTCGGCGCGGTCGAGACAGCGGAGCGGCACACCGCTGCTGCCGGAGGTCTGATGGAGCCGGGTGTAGGCGCTGACCGGAAAGGTTAGCTTTGTGCCATATGGCGGGTGGTCGAGCTGGTCTTTTTCGAGTTCGGTTCGGGTGGTGAGCGGCCACAGGAGGAAATCGGACGAAAGCAGATCGGTCGCGGACTTTTGGACGAAGGTTTGGAATTTCCCAGCGTAGAGCGCGTTCGCGGGAATGATCGCGCTCATAAGGGCGGCGAAACGATCGCGCTGGCCGGCAGCGACGCGGTCGGGTGTCATGGTTTCGACATCAATTTTATGCATGCTCATTCCAAAGTTATTTGGTTGCATGCCTTGGAGGTGTGGCACAGGCTATTAGCCTGTGCCACACCTCCAAGGCATGCGTCTTGCCCATTTGATGTACTCATGGCTTTCTGTGTCACAATCGGATTGTAAGCGTGGATGAGAAATCTTTCATGCGGCATGAGATCATGCTCATCGGAGTTGGTCCATGCGATTTTACTTCAATGATTCACATAAGCGCAACTCATACCGAAAAGCGATTAAGCGAAAGAAAATCGATGGGCCGGCGAGTGCGGCCATCGAGCGTGAGATCGGCGAGGATGCTGCCGACGATGGGGGCGAATTTGAAGCCGTGGCCGGAGAAGCCGCCGGCGATGACGACGTTTTCGTGTTGGGGGTGGCGGTCGATGATGAAGTGGTCGTCGGGGGTGTTTGTGTAGAGGCAGATTTTGGCATCGATGATTGGGACGTTGGCGGCAGGGAGGTACTTCGCGGTATAGGCACGGACATTTGATTCGTCGGCGGGGGTGAGCGAGCGGTTGACGGTTTCGGGCGTGGTGATTTCGCCGGCGTGGTGGCGGGCGACTTTGACGCCTTCGTTTTCACGCATGGGGATGCCGTAGTAGGCATCGCCCTCTACGAAGTGGATGAAGGAGGGCATGTTGGGGGCGGTAAAGGGTGCGGGGTTTTTCGGCATAAACCAGGTTTGGACCTGGCGTTCGACTTTCAGTGGGAGATTGAGATCGGCGGCGATTTGGGGAAGCCACGGGCCGGCGGTGAGGATGAGTTTTTCAGATTCGTAAGTTGCAGTTGTTGTTTTGACCAGCACGCCGGTGAGAGTGACGGACCATTCGAGAACTTGTTCATCGGTGTGGATTGTCGCGCCGTGTTTTGTTGCAAGGTTTGCGTGGGTGCGGATGCACACTTCGGGGACGACGAAGCCGCCATCGGGTTCGTAGAGGCCGACGTCGAATTCATTGGCGTTGAAGATGGGCCAGCGTTTTTTGATTTCGGCGGCGGTGAGCAGTTCGTGGGGAAGATTGTGCCGGCGCACGCTTTCGATCACGCCCTTGATGGCGACGTGGTCGGGCGGGCCGATGTTGAGGCAGCCGACGAGATGGAGGAGTTTCTGGCCGGATTCGCGTTCGAGTTCGCGCCAGTTTTCGTAGGCGGCGTGGAGAAGGGGGACGTAGCGCGGGTCTTCGAAGTAGGCCTTGCGAATGACGCGGCTGCGGCCGTGGGAGCTGCCGCGATCGTGGCAGAGTTCGAATTGTTCGAGGACAAGCGGGGGTGAATTGCGTCGGGCGAGGTGGTATGCGGCGGCGGCGCCCATGGTGCCAGCGCCGAGGATGATTGTGTTGTAGTGTCGATGGGTTGGCATTCGATCAACTCGATATCATTCGCCGTGCGTTGGTGTGACTTGTCGCGTCGCACCCGGAGGTGTGGAACAGGCTATTAGCCTGTTCCACACCCCCGAGTAAAAGGCCGCATAACAAATAGTGCCTTGCAGATTTCAGGCTCAATCATTGGTAATCGTGGATGACGGACTCGGCAAGGTCGGCAAGTCGCTCCGCTGTTTTTTCGATCGGGCCATTCAGGGCATAAAAATCTTCGATTAAGGTCAGGCATTCGTCTGCGCCTTCGCCGGCGGTCCCGACGAGTGCGATGCAGGGAACGCCGGCGGATTGGGCCATGCGCCCGACCGCGCCGACGACTTTGCCCATCATCGATTGGCGGTCGAGTTTTCCTTCGCCGGTGATGACGAGGTCGGCGCCGATCATTTTCTCTGCGAGACCGAGGCATTCGGCGACGAGGTCAACGCCGGGAACAACATGTGCGTTTGCGAGAGCGAGCAGCGGGAGGGCGACGCCGCCGGCCGCGCCGGTGCCGGGTTCTTCGTGAAGCGGGCGGCCGGTCATGCGTTCGAGAATGCCGGCCCATTTTTCCATTCCAGCTTCGAGAATTCGCACGCCGGCCTCGTCGGCTCCCTTTTGCGGGCCGAAGATTCGGGCTGCGCCATTCGGGCCGCAGGCGGGATTGAGCACATCGCAGGCGATGGTGAACTGCACGTTTTCGAAATTGTCGGGCGGCTTGTCCCAGACGAGCCGGTCGATTTTTGCGAGGTCGCCGCCGGAGAGTTGGGTTTGAATGAGGCGGCCGCCCGAGTCGAGAAAGGTCATGCCGAGGGCCTGCATCATGCCGATGCCGCCGTCGACGGTGGCGCTGCCGCCGAGCGTGAGGGTAATTTCCTCGATGCCGGTTTCGATGGCAGCACGGATCGCCTGGCCGACGCCGAAGGTCGTGGTGAGCAGCGGATTGTGTCGTCCTTCTGGCACCATGGCGTGGCCGGCGATGGACGCGAGTTCGATGACAGCCGTGGAGGCCTGGTGAATCAGGCCGACGGGAGCCTCAATGGGTTCGCCGTGGGGGCCGGTCGCGGCGACGCGGCGCCGTTGACCCTGAAGCGCGCGGACAAGTATTTCGAGTGTGCCCTCTCCGCCGTCGGCCATGGGGGCTTCAATGATGTTGGCATCGAAAATGGCGCGGCGGATGCCCTCGGCGATGGCGCTAGCGACGGAGTGCGCGTCGAGCGAACCTTTGAATTTGTCGGGGGCGAGGAGGAAGGTGGACATGGTAAGTGAGAGTTTCGTGGGGAATGGGGTGGGGAGTCAAATGGAGAATTGGGAAAGGAGAATGGAGAAACGGAGAATTCAAAATGAAAAAGGAAAAAAGGTGGGCCGAACCCACCCTACGGTTTCTGCGCATTGCGCGCGGTTAATTCGAAATTCGCTCGATGACGATTTTTTATGCAGGCGAGCGCCGGGTCTTTGCGAACGGGCCTCGGACCGACACGGTCCGGCTCGCGATGGTGCATCGCTTCGCGATGTCTCATTTTCGCAAGGACACTTTGGACAATCGGCATCACCATGCGGGAGAAACTGTTTACTGGGATTCGAGGGCGGTTTCGAAGCGGACGGCGTTATCGTCTCGGATTCGCAGCAGTTGGAACGGTATGCGATCATTGTGCTGCACTTGCTTTGTCAGATGGGCCAGCGTCGCAAGATCGCTGACGGAAATGCCGCCGAATTTCGTAATGATATCGCCTGGCGCGAGTCCCTGCCGGTTGGCTTCGCTGCCCGGCGTGATGGTCGTGACCACCAGACCGATCGAACGGTTGATGCCAATCAATTCGAGATCGGCCTTGTTCATTTCGCGCAATTCAATTCCGAAGAGCCGCTTCATGATGCGCGAGGCATCCTGGCGCGGAATTTCCGCCAGGGGAACTTCCACGGTTCTCTTTGATCGGCCATCTTCGGACGCCAGGCTCAGCTTCAGCGTTTGGCCGATCGGCGTTCGTTCAAGCAGACTGAATGCCTCGATGTAGTCGTGGGTGGGCTGGTTGTCGATCGAGGTGAGCAGATCGCCCGGCTGTATTTTCGCTCGGGCGGCGGGTGTATCCGCATCGACCCGCGCGACGCGCACGCCTTTGGGTCCGCCGCGCCGCGGCTTGCCGTCGAAGTGCATTCCAAAGTCGACCTGTCTGAGCCTTTCGATATCGAGCATGACGGGGAGCAATTCGGTGAGGCGGTCGACCGGAATGGCAAAGCCGATGTTCTGGGCATCGCCTCGAATGGCCGTGTTGATGCCGATGAGTTCGCCGAGGGCGTTGAGCAGCGGGCCGCCGGAATTCCCGGGATTGATGGAAGCGTCCGTCTGGATGAGTCCGCTGTAAACATGGTCGCTGTCGAATTCGAGCGTGCGGTCGATGGCGCTGACCACGCCGGTTGTGACGGTATGTTGCAGGCCGAGAGGGTTGCCGATGGCGATCACTGTTTCGCCGGGCATGAGATCGTCGCTGCGGCCGAGTTTTAGGTGGGGGAGGCGGTTTGCGGGCGTTAACCTTTAATACAGCGAGATCGTGGCGTCGGTCGATGGCGACCTCCTGCGCGTCGAGGACGGTGCCGTCCGCGAAGGTAACTTTGCATTCGGCGGCGCGGTCGACCACGTGGGCATTGGTGACGAGATAGCCGTCGGCATGGATGAGAAAACCGGAGCCGACACTGGTGGACTTGTAACGGCGCGGCTGGGAGCGCATCGGAAAATCGAAGATGTCGTCGAAGATGGATCCGCCGCCGAAGCGACTCTGAACGGTGACAATCTTCGTGGTGGAGAGATTGACGACTGCGGGACTGAACTCCTGAAAAACGCGCACGGCCGGTGTCATGCGTTCGGCGCGCGAGTCGGCCTGGTTGTGAGCGACGGCGTTTTTAACACACAGCGGAAAAATGAGAGTCGTGAAGACAGCCAAAGCAGGCTTCAACATTTCTCGCCGAGTCGAACGCCAGTTTTTGGCGAGTAGGCCCCGGACCGGCACAGTCCGGCTCGCGATGGACACGTCGCTTCGCGACGAAAATGTGCAATTGTCCCTGTTGGTTAAAGTGCAATCGTTTGCGTCAAATGTCGAGCACTTCATAGCGCTTCTCCGTGTAGGTCGAACCGATACTCATGCATTGTAGGTGTCGTTTTCGAAATCGGCGTTCGCGGTGGATGTGGCCTGAAAAAACATGCGTAACCTTCGGATACTCAAGCAGCACCTCTCCAAAGATCTCCGCGCCGTGGTATGCGGTCGCAAACTCCCAATCCGGCAGCACGCTATGCGGCACCATCTCAAAAAAGGGCAGGTGGTGAATCGCTGCAATCACCTGACGCGCCTTTGCGTCCACCGCCTCAATATCCGAACGTAATTTGGCGGCAAGCCTTTGTGTAAAAGCCGTGTCACTCATGGGCAATTTGACGCGTACGCCGTCCATCCAGCGGGTGGTGACCTGCATGGCGGCCTCGGAAACGTCGTCCGTTCGGGTCAGCAGGTGGCTGTGTTCCTCAAGCCGTGAGGCGGCCGGGAGCGACTTTGCTTTGGAAAAACCGTAGCGGAATCTTCATCACCGAGGACGAAAGGAATAGTCATACCAGCCGACACTGCCGACAAATGCGATCCCGTCGGCGATGAAAGGTTCGCGTTCGAGGTAATGAATGCCGTTGCGTGAACAGGCTTCGGCCAGTTCGTTTTCATGGCGATGCAGCGAACAGGCCGCGCCTGCGGTCCAGAGTTCGTGATTGCCGGCGACAGTGAGCTTCGAACCGCCGAAGGACTCAAAAAGGCCGAAGGCTTCATCCAAGAAGTTCAGATTGGCGGAAGCGGTGTCGCCGACGATCAGAAGGATGTCGCCGCCGCGTTCGCAAATTTCGCGGGCAATGGCTTTGGCCGGTTCGCGGCTTCGGGCGACGTCGTAGTGAAGATCGGCGGTGATGATGATTCGCATGGGAAACTTGGGGCCGTCCATTTGCATGCGGCCATGATTCGGACGATGATCGGAATGTTGTCGTCGGCAGCGAGGTGTGGCACCGGCTATTAGCCGGTGCCACACCTCGCTGCCATGGAATACCGCTTGAAACCGGACTGCCATTCGCGGCGAGTCCACAGATCGATCTTAATCGGCGCACATGATGGAAACAACGACGGCCGCTCCCGTCATCGACGTACAGAATCTTCACAAACGCTATCATTTGGGCGACGAGACGATTCATGCGCTGGCGGGGGTGAGCCTTCTTGCGAAGAGCGGTGAGTTTGTCGCGATCATGGGGGCGAGCGGCTCGGGCAAAACGACCCTCATGCACCTCATCGGCGGGCTCGATGTGCCGGACGAGGGAACGATCCAGGTTGACGGGCTTGCGGTGAACAAGCTGTCGGATACCGATCGGACATTGTTTCGGCGGCGGCGGCTTGGTGTTATTTTCCAGGCGTACAACCTGATGCCCACATTGACGGCGCTGGAAAATGTGATGCTGCCGCTCTTGGTGGATGGCAAATCGGCGACGATTGCGGAAGGGCGCGCACGGGAGATGCTTGGGCAGGTTCATCTGAGCCATCGGTTGAAACACAGGCCGGCGTTGATGTCAGGCGGCGAGCAACAGCGCGTGGCGATTGCACGGGCGCTGACGTTTGAACCCGTGCTGATTCTGGCGGACGAGCCAACGGGCAACCTCGACCCGACTGCATCGCTGGAAATATGGCGGTTGCTTCGGGCGCTGGCCCGCGAGCGAAATACGACTGTACTGATGGTCACACACGAATCCGCGGCGGCTGCGCATGCGGACGTGGTTCATTTCATTCGCGCCGGAAAATTCACCGGCATTGCGGAACCGAAGGGAAGCGGCGATGCGTCACTGGTTGCAGCTCGCTACGCGGAGCTGGCGGACTAGGGCGGGTCGAACCGCGCTGGCCGTGTTGGCAATCACGCTCGGCGTGGGCGTGGTCGTATGGGTGACCTGCTGCTATGAGTCCGTGCGCCGCGGCGTCACGAATGTCGTGCTGGATTGGATCGGCCGGTCGCATGTGGTGGTTGAGTCGACAGCCGGGGTGTGGGGGGTATTCGACGAGGACGTTCGTGAGTGGGTGAAGGACGTGCCGGGAATCCGACATGTGACGGTGCGCACGCGCGAGTATGTCGAGGCGGCCGGGGTGCCCCGAGGCGTGCGAGAGTCCAACTCCGGTGCAACGACACAGACCGACGAGACACTCTCCGGCGAACCGACCATTCCGGATCGCGGTTCGTTCATACGAATCGAAGTGACGGGAATCGAGCCGGAGAACGAACAATCCTTTCGCAGCTACAACATCATTCAAGGAAAGATGCTTTCAACATCGGATCGGCGCGGTGCGGTGCTGGAATCGCTATTGGCCAGGCAGTTGGGAGTTGGCATCGGCGATGTTGTTTTCTTGAGAGACACCGAGGAAGAGCGCGTTGCGAGGCCATACACCGTTGTGGGCATTTTGGATCGCCGCCGCCTGGCATGAATCAGCGCCGATGGCGTGGATCTCACTGGGTGAAGTGCAGTCGTTGTGCGAAATGCCGCAAAAAATCAAGTCGGTCGAGATGATCGCCCGCGAGCCGGACTTCGAAGAAATTCGGCGCATTGCGGACGATGTGCGCAAGATCATTGCGGCGAAGCGGACCGAGATTGAATCGCGCGGCGAAAGCGCGCCGGGGCTGGAGGTGCGAACGACCGAGGCGCAGCTGAAGAAGCTGGGCGCGGCGCAGGGGCTGTTGCAGTTCGTCATGATGCTTCTGGCGTGTGTCGTTTTGCTGACGGCTTTTTTCATCATCATTGCGACGATGAGCATGGGCGTGACTGAGCGCATTGCCGAGCTGGGCCTGCTGCGGTGCGTTGGTGTGACCCGCAAGCAGCTTTGCGTGCTGATTGTATTGCAGGCCATGCCGTTTGGCGTGGCGGGTACGCTGCTGGGCGTTCCGCTGGGATTGGGGCTGCAGTGGCTGACGATGCAGTTCGTGCCCGACTATCTCGGCCATTTCGCGGTGAGTTGGACGGGCATTGCGATGGCAGTCGGCGGCGGGTTGGCGACGACACTTCTCGGCGCTGCGTTTCCGGCGATTCGTGCCTTTGAAGTGTCACCCGTTGAAGCAACGCGATCGCCCTCCGACCAGAATTATGTGCGGTGGATTTGGATGGCCGCGGCGCGGGGGATCGTCTTTCTCGTCGCCCATGAACTGATGAACCGGTCACTGGGCGAGCCCGGTAGCGCGGTGTTCGATGTCAACGCGGTCGCGGGTATCGTCCTGCTTTATGTCGGTGCGGCTTTGTTCATGCCGCTGATTGTGATGCTGTTCGGCCGTCCTGCTGTGTTTATCGCCGGCGCGGTGCTGGGCATACGGCACGAGCTTCTGGGCGACGAAGTGCAAAAAGCGCCGTTTCGTTCGGCGGCGATTTGCTGCGGGTTGATGGTGGGTCTGTCGCTGATCGTCGGGCTGGTGGTGTGGGGCAAGTCGGTGAAGCAGGGCTGGCAGTTTCCGAAGGAATTTCCCGATGCCATGCTTTATTTTTACGACGGGCGACCCTTGGACAAGGTACGGGAATTGCGGAATATTCCGGGAATCAAGGACTTTGCGGTCACCGACGATTTCTCCTTTTCGCTGCGGCCGCCCAGGAAACGCAGCGCGTTTGATTTCCTGACGGTGATGGAGTCGCTGCAGCGATTTCTGGCGATCGATCCGGACGAGGGCTTCAAAATCGTGAAGCTGACTTTTCTGGAGGGTGACGAGGCGACGGCACGCGCGAAGCTGAAGCAGGGGGGGTATCTGCTGGTGACACGCGAGTTCGCCGCGGCGCACAAGAAGGGGGTCGGCTCCAAGGTTCGTCTTTGGGTGGGAACCAAAAAGGCGGATTTCATCATTGCGGGGGTAATTGCTTCCCCGGGGCTGGACATCGCGATCAGCTTCTTCAATGCGGAGACCTATTTTCAATCTTATTCGGTCGGCGCCGTCATCGGCACCCTCGATGATGCAAAGCGGCTCTACGGAATCGCATTCGGCAAGCTGCTGCTCATGAATTTCGATTTCAAGGAGGAGGAAACCGCCACCACATCGCACGAGGGCATCGAGGGCTTTGTGCCGGGCAAGTCGAAATCGCCGCAGGGTCGCCCCACGTTTGCGTTAACCGGCAATGCGCCGCTGCCGGGTTCGGGGCCGGAAGTGACGATCATCAATGAAATGTTGAAGAAGATGAATTACCCGGATCGTGCCTTTGTGACGGCACGGGAACTAAAGAAACAGATCGACGGCAATATCGATCGCGTGACGCTCTTGCTCTCAGCCGTGCCGTTTGTCGGGCTCTTGATCGGCGCGATGGGCGTCGCGAATCTGATGGCCGCCAATGTGACCAGCCGGTCGCGACACTTGGCGGTGCTCCGGGCGATCGGAATCACGCGCGGCCAGTTGATGCGCATGGTGGTGGGTGAGGCATTGGTGCTGGCGCTCATCGGCTCGACGCTCGGGCTTGTGCTGGGGCTGGCGCTCGGGCGGGCGAGCAACCGCATGACGGAATTACTGTCGGGCTTTCGACCGGAGTTTTCGATTCCCTGGGAACTGGTCATGGGCGGCGCGGCGCTGGCGACGGTGCTGTGCGCCCTCGCGGCGCTGGGGCCGGCACGGTATGCGGGAAGAAGCAATATTGTGTCGGCGTTGCAGGATTGAGAAGGTGCCGTGATTCTAGGCAGGATTCGCAACACGCTGGCCCTGCTCGCCCCCGGCATTCTCGTCGCCGCGACGGGCGTCGGTTCGGGCGACCTGATAACGGCCGCATTCGGCGGGACGCATCTCGGAGTCGGCATTGCGTGGGCGGCGCTCGTCGGTTCGCTCTTGAAGTGGTCGCTCAACGAGGGACTGGCCCGCTGGCAAATGGCCACAAATACCACGCTGCTCGAAGGCTGGTATGCACACCTCGGTCGCTGGATTCGTTATGTCTTTTTTTTCTACCTGCTGATCTGGACATTTGTCACCGGCGGCGCGCTCGTCAATGCCTGCGGCGTGGCGGGGTATGCGTTGTGGCCGATCGGGAAGTCGGTGGCGACGTCAAAGATCATCTGGGGTGTCGTTCACTCCGTCGCCGGGTTTGTACTCGTCTGGATTGGCGGTTTCAAATTGTTTGAACGACTGATGGGCGTTTGCATCGGCATCATGTTTTGCACGGTGCTTTTGACGGCCATACTCATCGTGATGAAGGGCATCTCACCGGGCGAGTTTCTTGCGATCAATGTGCCGTCGGATCCTGTGGGCCGCAAATGGATGATCGGTATTCTCGGCGGCGTGGGCGGAACCGTGACCCTGCTTTCGTATGGATATTGGATTCGCAACGCCCATCGAGCGGGGCTCACCGGCGTACGGGCCTGTCGCATCGACTTGGCCGCCGGATACATGATGACCGGCCTTTTTGGCGTGGCGATGATCGTCATCGGTTCGCGGCTGACGCTGGTCGGCAAGGGCGACATGGTGGCACTCTTGCTGGCCGATCAGTTGAAGGCCGTGCTGGGTTCGTTCGGCGGCGTTGCCAAGTGGGCTTTCCTGTTTGGTTTCTGGGGGGCGGTTTTTTCGAGTTTGCTGGGTGTCTGGCAAAGTGCGCCTTACTTCTTCGCCGATCTCGCGCTCATCCGGCGCCGCGAACGCACCGGTGAATGGCGAATGGAAATACCTTTCGAGCAAACCCGGGTCTATCGCGTATGTCTGCTGGCCATCTCCACGCTGCCGCTGATCTTGCTGTGGCAACAATCGACGACGATTCAACTGGCCTATTCCGTGCTGGGCGCCTGCTTCATGCCGCTCCTTGCGCTCACGCTGCTGATCCTGAATAACGGGCCGCATGTCGCAAAGGAATATCGAAATGGAATCGCCTCGAACACAATACTGCTGGTAACGCTCGCATTTTTTGCCTACCAGGGCGGGGTTGAGATGATCGAATCGCTTGCCTCGAAAGGCGGTTGAAGGTACTGGTAAAGGTTGATGAATTCCCACAGCCGAGGGCGGCTACGCTACATCAAACTTTACCAGAACCCGGCTGAAGCTGCCCCTTGCAGGCGACGGCGGGTCGTGTCAAAATGCCGTGTTCCCGTCGAATGACGGCGGGCGGATAGCTCAGTTGGTAGAGCAACGGACTGAAAATCCGTGTGTCGCCGGTTCAACTCCGGCTCCGCCCAGTCCAGAAACGCGTTTTTTTACGATTATTAGGGTCTTCCGGGGTCACTTTGGGGTCAGTCTGCTGCGGTTCCACCTCCTTGAGCGCATCCAAACCGGCTGATCTGGCCAGGCTTCTTTGGTCTTCGGTGGTTCCAGCGTAATCAGCCTCCACACCAAAGAGTGTGGTTCTTCCCCTCACCCAAGGGGAAGCGGTGGCATCCAGGTAACTCTTCGCAGGACCTGCGGAAGGTCAATAAAGCGTTCGGACTGGACTGGGGATGCCTCGATTTCCGGCATACGTTCGGCAGCCAGCTCGCCCAGAAGGGCGAGTCGCTCTTCAAGATTTCAACGCTCATGGGCAATTCGCCGGCAATCTGCCAGCGGCATTACGCAGCCCTGATCCCGGAGACGATGCATGAAACTGTCGAGTTTCCAACCGGGGTGCAGAGGTCAAGCGGCTTGCCAAACGCGTCCAATGATCCTGCGACGATGGAATTCCTGGATCGGCTGTTGAGGGAGATTCAGGCCATGGGCTCAAACATTACCGTTCGAGCTCCGGTCAGGCATCCGGGCCAGGACGCTTCAGCCGGTTGTTGAGAATCAACCACTTGGTGGCTGTTCTTCAGCCGACATTCGGCGGCCGGCCAATCCTTCTATGATGCCCGACCGGTCAAGGGGTGAGTCGCTGGTCGGGTTCAACCTCCCATTCGGGTCTACACCCATCGGTCCTCGACCAGTGTGTGTCCGACTTAACAATTCAAAGTTGGCGAATTCTCCGGCTCAGGCTGTCGGGAAAAGCCACATGAGATAATCGAAGGGGCCTTTCCCATACTTTTATTTGCGGCCACCTTGGCCGTGATCTCGATCAGACCAAAGGATGTCAACATCCCGGACCGGCACCGGGACCGCGTCACCTCTGTAGCGCCGATAATACGGAGCCGTATTACGAAGAATTTCTTTGACTCCACGAAAGTCTTCGTAATAAACTCACGACGATAGACGTTTTGCTTGTCTGGAGACCCGCATGACCACACGAAACTCGCTACCGCGTCCGACTGAATCGGAACTCGAAATCCTGGCGGTGCTTTGGAATGCAGGCTCGGCGACTGTCCGACAGACTCAGGAGCAACTGAGTAAGCGACGTGAAATGGGCTACACGACCGTCCTCAAGCTCCTGCAGATCATGCACGAGAAGGGTCTGGTCAAACGCGACGAGAGCGATCGCACCCACATCTACTCTGCCGCGGAGCCTCGCGAACGAACACAACAGCGAATTGTCAGCAATCTACTCGACAGGGCGTTTGAGGGGTCCGCGTCTTCGCTGGTCATGCGGGCCCTGTCCTCGAAAAAGGCGTCGTCGAAGGAGTTGATTGAGATCCGGGCTATGCTCGATGAGATGGAGGGGAAGCGCAAATGAACCTGATTGACTCCATGGCGCAGTCCCCCGGGCTGAATGCAATAGGCTGGACGCTGTTGCATTTCATATGGCAGGGTCTGCTGCTGGCTGGGGCGGGAGCGTTGATCATCCGATTGTTGCGGGGGCGCACTGCTTCGATTCGGTATGTCGCGACATGCGCGGTGCTGGCGATCATGGCGATGACGCCGCTCGTGACATTTTTCTTACTTGCCGGGCCAACTCATTCGACAGGTTTAGCCGCCGGACCGGCCGCGCCACTGGCACCCGACGGGCGCATGATTCGCCTTGCAGATTCTGTGGAGGATTGGATCGATCGTCCCATCGATGAGTCGGACGGCTCTGATTGGATTGGGAGTTTAAGCCGGACGCTGGATGACTCGGTGCCGATCGTCGTGATTTTCTGGATTGCGGGGATTGTCCTTTTTTCGGTCCGGCTGACCGGCGGCTGGCTGATCACGATTCGATGGACGCGGCAACTGACTTCAGAGGCTCCTCGAGAGCTGCGACTGGCGGTGGACCGTTTGCGACAGCGGATTGGGGCGATGCGCGCTGTGCGTGTCCTCATGTCCGCCCGGTTGGATGTGCCGTGCGTTGTGGGTTGGTTTCGTCCTGTGATTGTGCTTCCGGAAGCGATCATGGGACTTCCGCCGAGCTATCTATCAGCCCTGCTGGCACACGAACTGGCGCACATCCGTCGGCATGACTATCTGGTGAACCTGATTCAATGCGCCGTGGAGACGCTCTTGTTTTATCACCCGGCGGTGTGGTGGATTTCATCGCGAATCCGGGCTGAGCGTGAAAACTGCTGCGACGACGAGGCGGTGCGGCTCTGTGGAGATCCGTTCGGCTACGCACGGGCGCTCCTTCATCTGGAGACAACTCGCCCTTCGCAGGTTCGCCTTGCTCTCTCGGCCGCCGATGAATCGCTCCTTTCACGCATTCGCAGGGTCTTGGTCGCGGAATCGCCTCGGCCCCTGCGCGCCGGGTCGGCGGCGCCGATGCTTTGCGCCATGATTATCATTCTTGCGACAATCGTGCCGTGGGTCCGGCGGAGAGTGACCCGATGAGCGAGCACCCGCCGCACAAGTGCAGACCTTCTCTCGTCTCGATGGAGTGGTTGACCTGGGCCGGCAGAATGTTCACCTGGCCGAGACCTTGGCGCGGCTGAGTCGAAAAACCGGGATACAAATTGCTTATCCGATAGAGTGCGAATTGATGCCGGTGGATCATGTGTTCGGCCATCGCTCGCTGCGCGACGATTTGAGTGCGGTGCTGAGCCTTCATGGACTGGTGTATCGGATCGAGAACGATGGGCGCCTTCGCATTCTCCCGCACGGAGAGTTGGGACTGAGAGACTTGTTCTTCCGGAGCCGCGTTCAACTACCCCCGCAACAACTACGCGATTGTGTTATGGGCGACACGACTCAATCCTGCGAGTTGCTGGCTGTCTTGTTGCAGCAGCAACGTGGACTGCGCGAATCCGATCGAGACTTCGTTACCGATCGCCTCGTGGAAGCAGGCAGGCTCGCTTCGGACAAATTAGTCTTCTCCGGGCTGCAAATTGAGGTTCGGCGTACCCGGGACGGTCGCGTGCGGTACGCGATGAGCCTCAGCGGCATCTCGCGGTCGCCGGCGGACGAGGCAGGCCACGCCGTCTCGGCGATTGCGACGCTGCAAGGCGCCATCGAGAAATCGGACTTGTTCAAGGCGGATTTCGATCCGCCCGTGTTGCGGCAGAAGGTCAACAGCGCTCTGGGTGAGCGAATCTCGTTCAATCTCATTCTCCTGCCAATCTCACGCTGACGGGCCACCAAAGGACAAAACCATGCAATCGCTCATCCGATGCCGGACAACTGTCGCGACGATGATGGCACTGATTGCAGTGTTCAGCAGGTTATCTCCATCGCAGGCAGACAATTTCTGGCAATCTCTCAACGGACCGCAGGGCGGAAGCCTGTATGCCCTCGCCCGGGATGCGAATTCAGGCGACTCTGTACGCGGCCACAGGCTATCAACATGGCTACAACAAGAATGCAGGAAGCGTTTTCAAGTCCACCGACAACGGCGATCACTGGACCTATGTCAGCGCCGATTTCTTTACATTCTCAAACTCGATCAACACCCGCGTGCGTAGCCTTGCCGTAAATGCGTCCGGCGATGTCTTCGCTGGGCTAGAGGGTGCAGGCGTCTGGCGATCGACGAACGGAGGCGCGAATTGGTCCGCCCTTAACACCGGCCTCGGCAATTTGCGCGTTCGCGCAATTGCCATCTCTCCCGCGGACGAAGTGTACGCCGCAACTGAAACAGCCGGCGTCTACCTTCTGTCCGGCACAACATGGGCCGCCGCCAACCCGAACCTCACGAACCTCGCCACGCGCTGTCTGGCATTCGGTCCCGGGTATATTCTCGTCGGAACTGCCGGTGGCGGCATTTTCAAGCGGCAGTCAGGAGGAAACTGGTCGGCCGCGAACAACGGATTGACAGGCCTCTTTCTCAATGCCATTCATGCGTCGGCAAGCGGAACGCGTTTGCTTGCCTGCACGGATTCCGGTCTGTTTGAATCCAATGATGATGCTGCCTCGTGGCATCCGCTAGTTGGACCCTTCACCGGAAGTCCCGTTTGGTCGGCGATTGATACCGGCAACAATATACTGATCGGCGCTGGCACCAGCATCTATCTCTCCGATGCATCCGGTACACAATGGACGCCGGCCATCAACGGCTACAACGCCAATGCCTGCCGCACTCTTTTGCAGGGCGGCGCGGGGCGACTTTTCGCCGGCTCATTTGATAACGGGCTGTTTCGCTCGACGGACAACGCGCAAAGCTGGTCCCCCATCAACGAAGGGCTCTACGGCCGCACCACGTTGCGCCTGGTTGTTTCCAGCAAAGGCTTCATTGTTGCCGGCACAAATCTTCAGGGCATTTTTCGTTCCGACATAAACGGCGCACCGTGGACCGGGCCGATACTTCCGACGCGAAACATCTTCGCCCTCGCGGAGAGTCCGTGGAGCGATTTGTTCGCCGGCAACTACACCATTCTGCCCGGCGGAATTTCCGATGGCCACGCGTGGAGATCGTCCGACGACGGCCTCAATTGGACGCCGTTGGATAATGGACCGGTTGTGGCGATGGTCAGCGGGTTCGTATTCCCCGCGTCGCAACAAGTCATCTGCTCCACCGCCTGGGGAATGAGCAGTGTTCGGACGTCAACTTCCAACGGCGATCTATGGTCTCTCCTCGCCCCAGGACCCGGGAACGAGGCATACTGCCTGGCGCGCAATCCACAAGGCGACCTGTTTATCGGTTCGGAAGGCCACGGCGTCCTGCGCTATTCCGCCTCTTCGCAGACATGGACCAATCTTGGGCTGGCCACACTTTCTCAGCAGTTTTCAATCGTCATCAATTCGCAAGGTCATGTGTTCGTTGGAAACGACGGCAACGTGAAGGGCGTCTACAAATCCAAGGCCAACGGCGACAGCCTGTCGCCGTTGAACAGTTTTCCGAGCAACTTTGGCTACGCGATTCTTTGCCTGCCCAATGACGACCTCTACGTCGGCACGCTCGAAAAGGGAATCCAGTATTCCAACGACGGCGGATCATCCTGGACGACCGTCAACTCCGGCATTCCGGTCTCATCCTGCCAGGCACTCGCCCTCGGGCCGGATGGTCATCTTTACGCCGGCGTGGCGGGGTTCGGGGTGTATCGCTCGGTGCAGCCGGTGGTTCCCCAGGTGCCCGGCGACATTGACGGCGACGGAGATGTTGACGTCGTTGATGTCGACGTTTTCGTGAATGTGTTGCTCGGCAACGAGACCCTGCCCATTCGCATTTATCGTTCAGATTTGAATGCTGACGGCATCCCAAACAGCGCGGATATTGAATCAATGACAAGCGCCTTCCTGAATCCATAGTCGCAATCGCAATGGAGCCTATTCATGAAAGTTCAACTCGCCCTCAGTATCACTGTCATGATTACGGCCCCGGTTTTGGCGCAAGTCTGTGATCCTTCCGACCCCCAGGTGTCTCTCTTCGATCTGGGCACCGGAACGTATAAGTCCTTTCAGGGGGGCCTTTACGCCGGTGGCGTCAACCAGCGACCTGCGGCCCATGAAACGGCAGGCGTTGCCATCGCCGATTCGATCGGCCCGCTCGATATCAATGGGCTCCCTTTCTCGAACGGCCGCGTTGTGCTGATTTCGATCGGCATCAGCAACATGACCCAGGAGTGGCGCGTCGGTGCGAATAATGATCCATCCAGTTCGGCGCTGGCATTCATGGCCAAAGCCGCGCCGTTTCAGGCGACCGGCATCATCAACCCAGCAGTTCTCCTGGTTGATGGCGCAAAAGGAGCGATGGGCGCAGACCTTTGGGCGATCGAGCCTCCAAATTTGACTGTGGATCCGTGGCTCACGGCGCTTGCCCGACTTCAGTTCAGTCAGTCGAGTGCGGCTCAAGTGCAAATCGCTTGCATCAAAGCAGCGCACCAAGGCCCCACGACGTGCATCGCGAGCGACGGTAGCACACTCGGCGACGCCGGCCTGCTGGCTCAACACTTTGCCGCAATCGCCCGCAACCTCAAAATCGTTTTCCCCAACATCAAGCTGGCCTATTTCGTCAGTCGTTCCTACGGCGGCTATGCGACCGGCGGTAATCGTGAGCCCTTCGCTTATGAGCAGGGATTCGGCGTGAAGTGGGCCATCGATGCGCAAATCTCGGGGAGCAACACCTACGGCGACCTGACGTGGCAGGGACCAGGGGCCGTCGCGCCCTGGTTGAGCTTGGGGCCTTACATCTGGGCGAATGGAAACACGCCCAGCGGACTGGGCATGACGTGGGATATCACCGATTTTGTTGCCGACCACATCCATCCATCGGCCGGCGGCGTCGACAAAGCGGCGACCGCGTTTCTTGATTTCTTTCTGACGGATACAACGACGAGACCGTGGTTCGGGTGGCAATGCCAACACGGCGACATGGACGGCAACGGCACAGTCGATGGGCGCGACATATCCGGTTTTACTGCCGCTGTGGTGGCACCTGGGAATGCCGCCACGATCGCAAAGTGTCGCGCCGACATCAATAACGACGGGCTGCTCGACGAAGCCGATGTCTCCGCAATGGCCTCGCTGCTCCTTGGTGGAGCATAGAGGCGGAGATCATGAGACCTCGGAATACAGGGCACGGAGAGACAAGCGCCCAAGCGAACCTATGTGCAAGCGCAAAGATTCCGACTTCGTGTCATTCATCACTCAAAACCGTCCACTGATTATCACTTGAAAACCGGCCACTTTGAGGAGCTTTCGGTTCGCCTTGAAGTTCTCCCAGCCGATTTCCGGCTGCAGGAGGGCATCGATGGCGAATCAACTCAAAATGGCAGAACAGCATGTCATCATCAGGCTGGCCGAGAATGGCTGGTCGTATCGTCGGATCTCCGGGCTGACGCCCTCGCTGGATGTCCGCCTGCAGGAGGCCACGGCCAACCACTTGTCCCATGCCGAATTCCTGGAGATTCTATTGCAGGATGAGCTGGCGGTTCGGCAGGACCGGCTCGTTCAGCGGCGCACCAAGGTCGCCGCCTTCCGCGAACCCAAGACCCTTGAAGACTTCGACTGGCAGTTCAATCCATCGATCAGGAAGAAGCAGTTCTTCGACCTGGCCGCGTGCAAGTTCATCCGGGATGCCAAAGATGTGTTGCTTCTGGGGCCGCCCGGCACCGGCAAGAGTCATTTGGTTCAGGCCATCGGCCATCACGCCATCCGGGCCGGCTACGATGTTCTGTACCGCTCCATCTTCGATGTGGTTCGCCTTCGGGCTCCCGCCTTGGTCGCCCTCAGCCTCCACGACGAGGCTTTTGCCGGCGAGGACAAGACGCTGGCCAAGTACCTGAAGCCGGATCTGCTCATCATCGACGACATGGGCATGAAGCAGTTGCCCAAGCGATCCGGTGAGTACCTGTTCGAGATCATCAAGCGCCGCCACGAGAATCACTCGACCGTGATGACCTCCAACCGGCCGCTCGAAGACTGGGGCAAACTCATCGGCGACATCCCCTCGGCCGCCGCCATCCTCGACCGCTTCCTGCACCACGCCGAGATCATCACCCTCACCGGCCGAAGCTACCGGCTCAAGGACCGGACGGGGCAGGAGGCCGGTGCCGGACAAGAAGCGGGAGCTGGGCGCAATGCAAAGACCATTGATTCCGACGGAAAACATAGTGAATCGCCGATTCGATCGGCGGCAAATGCCGCTGGTGCGCCGACCCAAAGCGACATCGCACCAAAAACGCGGTCGAAAAAGAACGAAAACGAAAGAGCCGCGCCTTGATCAAGGCCGATGAGATGAGGTATATCAATAACGACTGGCCGGTTTTGATTCGATAATCGGTGGCCGGTTTTCGAGTGATAGATGACACAAAATCCCCGAACTCACGCCAGAACAACGGCTTAGCGAGGTCGCATCGATCCTCGCCAAGGCCGTGACACGTCGCCGCATCCGAAAAGCTCGACGCGCTCAAGACCCACAAAAAGGGCCTAATGCAGCAGTTGTTCCCGGCTTCGGAGGGGGATTGAATGGGTCGGCCGCACGATTGGGTGAGCGGCAGAGCCGCCATGAGGAAGAAACGCACTCTGGAATGTATCATCCCCGACAGAAACACCCGGCCGCACCGCGAGACCCGGCAGGAACCGGATCGCTCGTGGCCCGGCCAGTGGCGGAACATAAAAAGGTAGAACGCGCATGGGAAGAGCATTCGAAAGACGCAAGGCCTCCATCTTCAAGACGGCGGCACAGAACTCAAAGCTATATGCCAAATACAGCAAGCAGTTGTACGTGGCGGCCAAGAATGGCGTCCCCGACCCGGCCGCCAACCCGGTCCTGCGCAGCCTCGTTGAGAAATCCAAGAAGGAAAATGTTCCGAGCCACGTGATTGACAAGGCGATCCAGAAAGCCGCCGGCAAGGGAGGCGAAGACTTCCATTCCGTGCGTTACGAGGGGTTCGGCCCCGGCGGCGCGCTGATCATCGTCGAGTGCCTGACCGACAACAACGTGCGCACGGTCGCCGAGATCCGCAACTATTTTGTCAGAGCGGGCGCCAAGCTGGCTGCCAACGGGTCGGTGGTGATGTCGTTCGACCACCTGGCGGTCCTCTCGTTCAAGGGCGAGGGAGAGGAGAAGGTGATGGAGGCGCTGTTCGCCGCCGACGTCGCCGTCGAAGACGTCGAGAGCAAGGACGGTGTCATCACGGTCTTCACCCCACCCGCCGAATTCTACAAGGCCAAGACGGCCGTGCTCGAAGCGATGCCGGGCGTAGAGCTGGACGTGCAGGAGATCACTTTTCTCCCGCACGCCACGAAGACCCTCAGCGCGGAAGAGCTGCCCACTTTCGAGAAGTTTCTGCAGATGCTCGAAGAGAACGAAGACGTGCAGGAGGTCTATCACAACATCGTGATCCCGTAACCCGCGGCAGGCGCTAAAACACCCATGACCGAACAATCCCAAAAAGAACTCGGCAAAACCCTCTGGAACATCGCCGACCAGATCGCCGCCGAGTCGGAAAAACTCGCCGCTCTCAAAACCCACAAGAGAGCCCTCATGCAGCAGTTATTCCCTTAATAATTGGTTATTTAGCCGACGTTGCGCCCCGTTTGGCAGAAGCCGGAACTGGGTTTGAGCTAAAGCCTTGACGTGCGTCCGGCCGATGTTAGGTTAATGTTTTGTCGCGCGAGCGCGGCAAATAAATGACCGCAGGGAGGCGATTGACATGAACCGGCTTCAACTGGCTACACTGCTGTCCTGGGCGGGTGACAACGGACTTCAGGGGCGCAAGCGGCTGCAGAAGGTCGTATATTTCCTGCAGGAAGCCGGATGCGCCTTGGATTGCCGGTATACCCTCCATCATTTCGGGCCGTATTCGCGTGACGTCGCCGACGCCTGCGATGAGATGGTCGCGGCCGGCTTGGTTGCTGAAACCGGCGGTCCGGCAAACGGTGAAATGCAGTATACCTACACGCTCAAGCCGGCCACGGTCCAACTGCTTCAGCAAGCGCGTGACGCGCATATGCAGCAGTTTCAGCCGCTCGGCGCGGAACTCATCAATCAGGATCTTTGGCAGCTTGAACTCAGCTCAACGATTCTCTTTTTCTTCCGTCAGACCCGGAATTGGGACGAAGCGTTGAAAGGCGCGTGCGCGTTTAAAAAGTATCCCGCGGAACAGGTAGTGAGTCTTGCGGCACTGGACTTTGCCAGGCGCTTCGAAGCGCGGCCGGCAAACTAGTCCTTAAACAAGCGAATTTCGCCTGGACCTGCGACACGGTTCGAGCGGTCGCGCGTAATGCGCACCTCTTTCGTTGCGACCGATGGGTCGGTTGAGTCGCGTTTGTTTGTCGGATGTTTCATTGCGTCCTCTGTTGCTTCGCTTGATTCGCCTCGGGTGGATCGGAGCGTCCGTACTCCGACATCATTTCAATCGACTTCAACATCGCATCGGATATGGCACCGGCATTGGGCGTTGCTCTGGCATCAATGACATCGAATACAGGGGCGCGGGCGGCATCGAGCGAACCGCATCCACGCCGCGCAGGAACACGTTTTGCCACGGGTTCCACGCCAGCAGCCGATAGACGATCCGCCGGCCGGCGCGGATGATCTGACACGGGACGCGGATGAAGGCGTTGAGGAACGTCTTGAACTCCATCCGCAACACGCGCCGCTTTTCGTCTCCATGCCGCTCGGCCCAGCGGCCCTGCTCCGGCAGGCTCAACGCGAACCATGCCTTCAGCGTCCAGGCCAGCGACGCCATCACCATGTAGGCCCAGTTGCTGACCAGATCGCCCACCGGCATCCGCAGGGCATTCACGCCGTTCTTCAATTGCTCGATGACATTCTCCTGATCGCAGCGGTCGTTCGCCTGTGCCACGATCTCGTCACGCGAGCTGGATGGCTTGTTCGCAAAGTGCGTGCCCGACTCTTTGCCGGCGCCATCATTGGTGATGTAGAAGAAGTACTTGATGTCGTCGAACAGCGGCTCGCTCGCAGCCACGCTCGACCCCTCCAAGATCTCCAAATCGGCCGCCACCCGAGCCACGCTCATTCCTGGCTGCTGGCATAGCTTCACAGCATGAACCTTGAATTCCTGTGTGTACTTTTTACGACTTTTGTCTTTGCTCATTGAACACCTTCCACGAGAATCATATTCTCGTATCTGGGTGTCCACTAATAGTGGGGAAGCTCAAAGTGGTGACAAGGAGTGAGCAGATAGCAGCGGACGTGACAGGCAGGAGGCCTGGCCGCGTCAGGTGCTCAAGCGAACGGAGTCGTTGAAAGCAACAAGAAGCTATAAACCGCGATTAGCCCCGCTTGCGCGAAGAGTTACCTGATATGTGCCTTCAAGAAGAGGGGCGGTGAGCCCGCCGAACGGAACCTGCTTCGTCGAGTTCTTGTTTATCCGGCATTCGTTGGCGTGACGGAGAACGGCTACTTGTTGTTCGCCGGCGAAGTGGATTCGGACTGACGAAGGAACTTGGATATGACCTGCATGAATGCGTCGGGCTGCTCCGTCCAGCAGAGGTGCGACGCGTTCTCGATGACGGCGAACTCGGAGCCCGGCAGGTTGCGGTGATAGTACTCGGTGGCGGCGGGCGTCGCCTCGTCGTAGCGGCCGCAGACGAAGAGCGTCGGCGCTTTGATCTGCGGCAGTTTGCTTACACACTCGTAGTTTTTGAGCGTACCGGTGCCGGTGAATTCGCTGGGGCCCCACATGTACATATAGACCTGCTGTCCGAATTTCTCGGGCGAGAGGGCGCGCTGCACGTAATCGGGCCATGGATCCGTTCGGCAAATGTGGCGGGCGTAAAAGGCGGCGATCGCCTCCTGATATTCGGGCGTCTCAAACCGGCTGGCCGCCTCCGCCGCGGCAATCGTGGACTGCACCTCCCTGGGGAGTTCGAGAATCCAGACGCGCTGATCCGCCATCCAGCGCTCCATGCTGAGGGCCGGGCCCGCGAGAGTGAGGCTGACGACACCGGTGGGCCGGCGCTGCAACATGTACTCGACGGCAAGCACCGTCCCCCACGAATGTCCGAGGATGTGCACGCGATCCAGCTTCAGGGTGGCGCGGAGCTTTTCCAACTCGTCAACGTATCGTTCGATCGTCCAGAGCGACTCATCTGTCGGCCGCGCCGAGTTGCCGCAGCCGAGCTGGTCGTAGAAGACGACGGGTCGCCGGGCGGCGAGCGCCTGGAGCGGGAGAAGATAATCATGCGGCACCCCGGGCCCACCATGCAGGATGAGAAGCGGGATGCCGGGTTTGTCGGCGCCGACGATTCGGTACCAGATGTTTCCGCCGTCGACGGCGACGATTCCCTCTCGAACGAGCGACGGGCGGCTTGGCGCTGCGCAGCCCCATGCGAGAAGGCAGGCGAACAGGTAAGTGGTCAGCAGTGCGAGCAGTTTGAACGGTCGCATGACCGGTCTCCTGATTGTTCAGCCAAGATTTCCCATATGACCTTGTCCGGCGACGCCGCCTGATCTTGATCCGCCAAATGTACCAGCGCCTCCCCCGTTGCGCTCACCCTTTTTCGAGCTTTTTCCAGCCTCACGGGTTGAAACGGTCCCCTCTGTGCGTGCCACAGGGACTTTTCGGCCCCGTTTTTCGCGCTGGGCGCATGGCATCCCCCTGGAGCAACACGACGGGGGCCTGTTTGAGAGATTTGTCGGGTCATCATGAAGGTGCCATGCTGGCCACAGCACGCAGACGTTCGATGCGGTCCAGGATGGCGGCGAACAGCTTTCGTGGAACCGCCACCTCGGACATCTGGAAAATGATGGATCGGGCGTGACGTACAACCTTCGCACCGATCTTGATCAGTTTTTCGCGCAGCGTCGTCATCGACCAGATTTTCATGCTCACCGGCAGCACCAGCCGCCGCAGGAACTTGCCCAGGTTGTAGGCCAGCGCGAACAACTGCAACCGTACCTGGTTGGCCGGGTCAACAGCCAGTCGTTCCGCGTCGTTCGTATCTTCGTAGCCCGCCAGCCGACTGTAAACTGATTGCCGCAGCAAGCCCACCAACTCATGCTGCGTGTTCATCCCCTGGCGAGAATCGCGAAGCATTTCACCCGCCATGTCCGTCAGTGCCAGCGCTTCGTCGAGTTCGCGATACGCAATCAGCCCGGCATCACTGGTCACTGTCGCGCCGTGGAATTCCAGCTTGATCCGGCTGTCGAAATCGACCCGCAACGCATCCCTGCGTGACTCACCCATTGCATGCTCCGGATTTCAGCGGCCTGAAGTGTGAATTTGCCTGCATTCATTAGGGCAAACGTCGCTTCATTATACGCGGCCCGCAAGTGTCATCTGGGAAATTCGGGTAGACATTGAGAGCTTCAAATGCCGCTCGTGACGCGCTTCGCTCAGGACAGAAAAGACGTCCCCCTCCTCTCGGGCCGGAGAGTTGAGAAATGTTTAGGTTCTCGGAGGGGGACTCAAGCAGAATATCACCGAGACCCGTCACGCGTCAAATGATTCTCAGAATCGGGCGTTTGCCCTGTTTGCCTGCTGTATGCCTACGCGCAAAGCCCCCTTTATGTCGTTCAAACGATCCGACGATAATTGCGGCTTCGACTGCTTTTCGCAGCCCAGTTTGAACAGAGGCCCCGCACACAAGTTAATTTTTCAATCATCGTCCCGTCTGTTTTTCGGGGTCACTTTGCCGCCGACCACGGCGCGGAAGTGTAGGACAACCCTACACCAACCTCGATTCTGATGCAATGGCCGGGGGGATGCCATGAGCTTGTCATCGGTTTCTTCTCTTTCTCCAGACTGAAAATCCGTGTGTCGCCGGTTCAACTCCGGCTCCGCCCAGTACCCTTCTCTGTAAAATCAAGTCTTGTATCAATGCCGATTAGGTAGCCGAACGGTTTGGTTCCATGCAACAATCTGTCGTACAAGCGATGTAGCTCGATTATGACTCGAAACGCACCGGTTGGATTCAGTGCGATCGTGGAGATTGATTGTGAATACGCACACACAGCTTCATCAACGTCATTTATTCAGGCCATTACTCAGGGTTGCCATCGTCTGCGGACTGGTAGCGACCTCGTGGATGCTCGCGGGGCATCAAGCCGCGGGAAGCGACAAGCCGACGACCGAAGGTCAGAAGAGAACCGAGAAGAAATCAGCGCGAAGAAAGATACCCAAGGGGAAAGTCATGCAAGTATTCTATCTCGAGATCGTCACCAAGGACGTCGATGCCGTTTGCGCCGCCTATGCCGCAACAAACGGGGTGAATTTCGGCGCGCCCGACGCCGGCCTTGGCAACGCCCGGACGGCGGCGATGCCGGACGGCGGAATGGTAGGGGTGCGGGCGCCGATGCGCGAGACCGAGACGCCGGTGGTACGGCCGTATTGGCTCGTAAGCGACATCAAGGCCGCCGTTGCCGCAGCCGTCAAGGCCGGCGGCGAAGTGGCGCATCCGCCGATGGAAATTCCCGGTCATGGCGTCTTTGCCATCTACTTTCAAGGTGGCATCGAGCACGGCCTATGGCAGAATTAGGTTCAGTGCAATTAAGGCATTGCGTTGGTTGTATCACATGACAGTGAAGTAAACGCTGGCCGCATAATCGAACATCTCGGGGGTCAGGAGCGGTTCGCGGCCGGTATATAGACAGCGGTTCTTCACCTGAAGCATCAAGTCGCGCGGCTGGCAGCAGCGGAATGGGCGGCCGGTCTTCTTGTAGTATGTCTCAATCACATAGTCGATCGATTTACGGGCCTGGTCGTCGATGGTGAAGCCGAGTCCCGGAGCGACAAACTCGAAGAGTTTGCGATATTGCGTTTCGGTCGGATCGGGCACATTGATCTTGTAGGGAATACGCCGGAGAAACGCGTCGTCGCAGAGATCCTTCGGTTCGAGGTTCGTTGAAAAGATAATGAGCTGGTCGAACGGTACCTGCAATTTCTTTCCGTTGGGCATGGTGAGAAAATCGTATCGCTTTTCGAGCGGGACGATCCAGCGGTTGAGCAGCTGCGCTGGTTCGATGCGCTGCCGGCCGAAGTCGTCGATGACGAGCGTACCGCAGTTTGATTTGAGCTGGACGGGCGCTTCGCAAACTTTGCTGGTTTCGTTGTATTGGATTTCAAGGGTTTCCATCGTGAGTTCGCCGCCGACGATGATCGTCGGTCGGGTGATCTTGACCCATCGGTTGTCCAGCTTGCCCTGTTTGAAGATGGAGTCTTTGCGCTGTTCGGCAATGCTGTGATTGGCAGTATCGAATAGCTTGATGATAAACCCGTCGCAGATCAGACACTTTGGAATATAAATGCTGTCGCCGAAGCAGCGGGTGATGCGTTCGGCGATGCTGGTCTTGCCGTTGCCGGGGTATCCATAGAGAAACATGCCGCGCCCGGAGTTGATCGCCGGTCCGAGGATTTCGAACATCTCGTGGCTGACGAGCAAATCGCTGAAGGCCCGGTTGAGATCTTCCTGCTTGGGATGACACTTGGTGATCGTTTGGCCGAGCATGCCGTAGATATATTGGTCGACGGGGACCGGTGCGGGCCCGACATACATGGATTCACGCAGATACCGTTGAGCCCGATCCATGCCCACTTCAGTGAGGCGATAAGTGAAATCGCCCATGGCGGCCGCCGCGACATGAACCACGATCTGTTGATGCTTGAGCAGGGCGAGGTATTCGATAATCGGTTCGCCGGGAAGGCACAATTCCGTGGCAATCTGGCCGCCGGTGGCCGAACCCACGCCAACCAGGTATTTCAAAATGAGCGACTCAACGACGGCCGTATCAAGCCCCGCTTCCGCAAACGTCTTGATGGGCTTTGGAAACCAATGGCCCAGAACCGCTGGCTTGGGAATTTCGACGACGGGCGCCGGTGTGGATGGTTTGGGTTCGAGCGGCCTCTGCGGGGGTTGTGCAATCATGTTGAGCTCCTGCTGATAGCGCGAGTCGCCTCTCAATTATGTGTAATCACTGGCGTTTTGTTGTCAGAATGCCAAAGAAGATCGGTTATGGGCGGGCGGGTCTTGATGGAGAAGCCGGTGAGTCCGAAAAGAGTCGATCGGCGTTAATGCGATTCAATCGCTCGACCGGATAATGGTGTGTCGCGCGTTTCGAGTTTGCACTTATAATCGTGATTATGGGAATGCTTGATTATCGAACGGCCGGCGAATCGCATGGCGCAGCGCTTGTTGTGCTCGTGGAGGGTCTGCCTTCCGGGTTGGCCTTGGATCTCGGCGCAATTGACTCCGGGCTGAGACGGCGGCAGGGTGGATTTGGGCGCGGCGGGAGAATGAAGATTGAGAATGACGCGGCGCGAATTCTGACCGGTATTCGCGCGGGCGCGACAATCGGCTCGCCGCTGGCCTTGGAAATTTTGAACAAAGATGCACGACTGGATTCCGCCGCGTCCGTTCATCGGCCGCGACCGGGCCATGCCGATTTTGCCGGGGCGATGAAATGGCTGACAACGGATTGCCGGTCGGTGCTGGAGCGCGCGAGCGCGCGGGAGACGGCGGCGCGGGTGGCCGCAGGCGCGGTGGCAAAGCAGCTTCTTGCGGATTATGGAATCGAGGCGCTGGGCTATGTCACACGGATCGGCAATGTCGCCGTGGAGGTTGATTCGGGACTAACCAACGCGGCGATCATCGCAGCGCGGGACGCAAGCGACGTGTATTGCACGGATGCCACGGCATCGGCCGGAATGATCGAAGCCATCAAGCAGGCCAAGGCGGACAAGGACACGCTCGGTGGCGTGGTCGAAGTGCGCGTAACGGGCGTACCTGCCGGAGTCGGGAGCTGCATGCGGTGGCAGGACAAGCTGGATGGGCGAATCATGGGGGCCCTCGGTTCTGTTCAGGCATTCAAAGGCGTGGAAATTGGATTGGGGTTCGGTTGTGCCGAGCGGCCGGGAAGTCGCGTGCATGATGAGATTGACTTTGACGCGTCACAGCGTGGCACGGCCAATCTCGGGTTTGTTCGCAGATCGAACAATGCCGGCGGTTTGGAAGGAGGCATGACCAACGGCATGCCGATCGTCGTGCGCGGCGTGATGAAGCCGATCAGCACGTTGCTGCGCGGGATGGATAGCGTGAATCTGGAGACGCACTCGCCGGAGCGAAGCGATTATGAGCGCAGCGATATCTGCGCGGTGCCGGCGGCCAGCGTCGTTGCGGAACATGTGGTGGCGTTTGAGGTGGCGCGGGCGTTTTGCGAGAAGTTTGGCGGCGATACGATGCAGGAGATGCGAGCGGCCTATTCAAACTATCTGGACACCGCGCGGAATCTCGGATCAACGTAGCTTGTGTCAAGCGAAGGACAGACTCATGGCAGCCACCGGCCCAGCCCCAATTGTGGCGTGACAGTTCGTTTTGGGCCTCGTTTCCAATCAGAATGACCATGCAACGTCGAATAGTTTTGTTGTTTGCTGTCGTGGTCGCGGGCGGATCGCTTGCACTGACGACCGGCTATGCACTGCATATGCGGAGCGACGGGCACCGGCGCGAAACGGAGTTAGAATTAAGCAATTTTTTTCAGTTGCCATGCGAATTAAGTAGAATTCGTGGAATGACATTTTCGAGCCGTGCCTTTGAGGATGTCGTGATTCACCTGCCCGATCGGCGCGATCGCTTGTTCACCTGCAAGAAAGCCATTTGGCATGAGGAGAAATCGGGCGGCGAACTGATTAACCGGCTGGAGTTGCGTGACGGCATTCTGATGCTGGGTTCGGACCGATGGCATCGGGAAGACTACCGCAAGGTATTTGAGTCCGGTTTGGGGCACGATTTTGCCGAGCTGAACTTGAAACGGGTGGACCTCACCGGTTTCGAATTCGGCTTTCGACGCGGCGATCTGGTCTTGAATTGCAAGGATGCATCCGGCGTCGTCGACATGGATGGCGATGACGAGGGCGTGGCCCGGTTACGCGTATCAATTAAACGGCTGCCCGGTCGACGAGGGCGTTTCGATCAATGCCCGATTTAAGGCGCACAACGGCGTCGATGTGACCGACGTCACGCTGGAACTTCCCACGGTACCGTTATCTTCAATCGGACTGGAATCAGCCGTGAAAGGCCGAATTACAACGGGAAATTTCTCCGGAATGATCCGGTATTCCAATCCCGATCCCGGCCAGCCGCCCGAAGTGCGTGTTTCCGGCCGTCTGGGTCAAGCGGAATTGGCGGAGTTAACCCGCTCGGTACCGTTCGGGCCGTTCGACGGCCGAATCGATGTCAATGTGGAATCGGCCCGATTCAGTCAATCGATGCTGACGCATCTTCGCGGCGGCGGGAGCATCGAGCGTTTGTCGTTTGCCGGTTTTGCACCGGTTTTGGGCGTGAAGGCGCTGTCGGGTGAGGCGACGTTTTCGTTTGATCCGGTCGACATTGGCCTTGGGAATATTCACAGGCTTCGGGTGGCGGGTGCGATTCACGGCGTACAGCTTGAGGAAATCGTGAACGCGGTGGCCGAAGGCAATGCCACCGGCCTGCTCACCATTCGTGTCAACAACATCGACATTGCAAGTAACATTATCAAGTCGGCCGATCTTGAGATCATTGCGACGCCCCCGAAGGGGCAGCCCGGCACGATCGACCGGGCCTTGTTGTTGAGTGCGGCCCGAAAGTTCTTAAACCTGACTTGGCCGGATTCGCTGCCCGAGAGCATTCTCCCCGCGAAACTGGAGTATGCCGAGTTTGGCATGCGCTTGCTGGTTCGCGACAACCAACTCCGGATACTTGGCACCCACGGTTCCGGGCACAAGGTGATCCTGACCATCCGCGTGTTTGGGCAGACCTTTGGCGTCGTCAGTGAGCCTGCGGATTCAATCGGTCTATCCCCTTGGATCGAAGCGACACTGGAACGAGTGCGTACCTACGACCCCCGCCGGGTAGGTGAAATCCTTAAGGGTCGTGCGGGGTCTCACGACTAAGGAATATTCCCCTGGGAGTTTTTCGCAGCCATGCCGGGTCGGTTTTTGCGAAAATCGACCTTGTTTGCCATGGATTTTGTTTTTCAAAAGCCGCATTTGTGCTAAGGTATGGCACTCGTGTGACGAGGCGTTGTCCCTGTGGGGCGATTGCGCCGGTTGGTTTTAGACACTTGTCAAAATTGTATGAAGCGTATAAAAGTGGAGTGTCAATCGGGAGGCGTGCAATGTTATTCAGGATCGCATGCATTCCCGTGTGTCGCTCGATAGTCACAACGGTGTGACACGCAGGCGACAGTGAATCTTGTTTCCGATTCAACGCAAGTGGCACCACGTCGGAATTCTTGAGTAAGGGTGACGACACGGACGGCGGCCGCTGCGAAGATCGGAGGGAACTTATGGCGAATACACTTTTGGTAGATGGCGTTCATTTGTCGAGACTCATGAAGATGTGCCGCATGATCCACCAGGCCGGATCGGTCACGCTTCCGCAGCTTCAGTCGAAACTGAAGACCTCGCGACGAACGGTCTTTCGAGACTTGAGCACCCTTTCGTCCTACGGAATTCAAGTGAACGCGGGCTCCGATGGCTATCGGATCAAGCAGAACCCGAATGCGTGCAAAAAGACGTTGAGTGACCACTTCACAAAGCAGATGGAACAATTGCTGAAATCCGCACTGAAGTAAGTCCGGCACCCTTGCCCTGGCACAGCGACGTCGAGAAACGCCGCCCGCGATCGGCGACTTGATTCGCCGCCGGAAGTTCTGCGCGCCGTGGGCACGGCTGCCGCCCGATTTCACTTCCGATTGCCATAGGTAAATCGATACACTCAAAGCGCCATCAGCCGATCTCCACAAACTTGCGGACGCATTGCATCAACTCATCGGTTGACCTGCCTTTCGAAAGATCAAAAGGCAGGAACGAACCGTGATTGTGATTGCTCGCAAGAATGATGACCCGCTCAAGTATCTTTGCGGCGCCCATTTCCTGCGGTTGATGGCCGACGATGAACGTATCGACATCAAAGCTGCGAGCCAGCGCATCGATCTGCTCCTGGGTATGTCGCCGCCCCCAGACAAGATTGAACAACGTGCGGTTGGATTGAAGGTCCGACGGCGTTAGGTCGCGTTGAAACAGCGTCAGGTCGAATTCATCCATGTCATAGGCATTCGGCAGTGAATGCGTCAACAGAACGCGATTCGGCGTGCGCACGGCGATGGGAAATGTGGCAATGAACTCATTGATCGCGGCCAGCACCCCGGCGGCCTTGTCGCTGCCGTAGGCGCCTTCCACGGCGACATTAAACTCCTCAATGACGACGCGCCCGTTTTTCGCAATGAGATAACCTGTCAGCTGCGCCAATTCATGATTCGATTGCAGAAAGTGGACTTGATCGGGAAATTCGCATTTGTATTCCGCGGCTTTAAGAATCAATTCGTGCGACGTGTCGATATCGGTTCGGGCGACCAGATCAAGGTGAACCATCTCGTGTAGAATGACATGACGCGCTGGTGTGCGGTCGAGCATCGCATATTTTTTCAGCTTCTCAAAATTCTTCTCATGGCCGTGAAGGTCGCCGGTCATGACCACTTGGCCGTAGGGGGGCAGGTGAATCATGCTCCCCTTCTTGTGAGGGTCCTCCTTGTTGAGGCGGGCCGCATTTCGAAACGTCGCGACGGCGGCTTCCGCATCCAGCAGCTTCTTGTTTCCAAAAAGGGCCATCACTTCTTCCCCCGAACGTGCGTCATGACATGTTGAATGAGTTCCAGTCGGTAGATGACTTCTTTCATGTTCCGTGGCCGGTGCTTTCGATCGTGTTCGCAGCAATCCATGACAAGTTTTGACAAACCCGGCGGAACCTCGGCGTTGAGTTCGATGGGCGAAGGCGGTGTCAGGATTTGTCCGTCCACCTTCTTGCCTGCCTTGGAAAGTACAGTGGGAAAGGCCTTGCCGGTGATGGCCCAGTAGAGCGTCGCGCCGAGATTGTAGACATCGGTCTGTGGCGTGAGATGTTCGCGATCGACCTGCTCCGGCGCGATGTAATCGGGCGTGCCCTGGATGCGCTCCTTTTGAAAACCGATTTTGCAGCATTGCCCGAAGTCAATGATGCGGATGGTGCCGTCAAATGCCAAAAGGACGTTGTTTGGCTTGATGTCGGTGTGAAGAAATCCCTTTTCATGCATGGCGCGCAGGCCGTCGGCGATCTTGAGAAAGATGTCGATGGTGCGATCGATTTGATTGGGCCGCGTTTTGTCGAGGCTGGTTCCATCGACAAATTCCATGATAACCTGCACTTCAACCAGCTTGGAGCAGCTTGCGGACGCGTTTGAGTTCAAAGGCGCTGCGAAGGTAGGGGTGGGCGACGGTATTGGCGATGTGAAATTCGTTGATCGCTTGATCGAGGAAACGGGTGTCCTCATCGGGCTCCCGAATGACGCGTTTCAACGCGAAGACTTCGCCCGTGTCGGGGCGCACGACTCGATAGACTTGTGACCGTGCTCCGTCGCCGAGCTTGGCAATGATATTGTAACCGGAGACGCCGTCGGCCACGGTAGGTTGACCATGAGACGTGCGCGAGGCACGCCATTGGAATATGTATGATCGGTATCATCGATCGTCAGGAAAACGCAGATGCATATTAGGAAAGCGCGTAGGTGGGGTCAAGCCGGAGAACGCGGTTATGGGGCAGGTCTCGGCAGTTTCAGCGATTAAACCATGGGAATTGATCAGTTGAGGGGCCGCAGGACGGCATACGAAATGCGGCCGCCCGGGTCGCGGGTGAGCGACTCGGGCGGCCATGTGCGAAGGGCTTGCACAAAGGGAGTAGAGAAGGAGAAAGAGAGAGCGAAGTGTGTCTTAACCCCGATTGGCGGCGTCGGCCCGCCACTGGTTGACCACAAAGTCCGCAGCATCGGTCATGTACAGGATGCTGTTGATTTGTTCGATCACGTTGCTCAATTCCTGCGAGATGGCGTCGAGATTTGCTTGGGCGATGCGGAGTTCGTTCATATCCACGTCACCGCGATTGCTTTCGAGGGTATTGAGCATTGAAATGACAATTCGCTTTTGTGCATCATAGGCGTCCATCAACGCGACGCGCTGGTCGAAGAGCGAGCGAAGCGAGTCGTTGGTCGAAACGCGCCAATCGTGAATCGCAACAAAAAGTCCGTTCAACACACGTTCGAGTCGATCGCACTGCCAAACGGCGGTTGCATAGGCCCGGCGAAGGTCTTCGAGAGTCACATGCAATTGATTGACGACCGTTTCCGGCAGCTCGGTTTCGGCAACGTCGGCTTCGGTAACAAGCACGAGCTCAACATTTTCCATCGCTGCGATCTGGTCGGCCAGTGCCTGGGCGTGCGTGCGTGCGGCAACATACTGCGGAAACGTGTTGTAGAACTCGTTGATCCAGCCGCGAACGATCTGAGTTCTTTGCGGAGGGGCTGTATTGCCGGTTTGTGCGGAGGCGGCTGAGCTGAAGAGCAGGCCGGCGGTGGTTGCAAGTGCCAGTGAGAATTTTTGAATCGTCGTGCGGGTCATGGCGTTGCTCCTTGTGAGGTGCGTTTCAGTTTTCGTCATCGCCACGGTCAACGTTGCCGCGGTCATACTGCATACGAAACACGCCGGCTCAATTGGACACTTTCCGGAATTTCATTTCTCGAATCGCTCCCAGAGCATTCATGACTCGCCTCGAATTGCAGCTGTTTGAAATGCAAATCCATAAGTAAGCAAAGAAATGACCGAAGGACAGGTGTCAGATTCGAGCGACTTGTGTCGGATGCAAGTTGGGCCGGGTTGGATTGATCCCGGAATTCCGCGGATTTCAAGACTTTTCGACGAGATTTGCGGTCAATCATGGGCGATGGGAACGAGAATCTTGATTTGGAAGATGGGAAGGGTTTGTTAAGATGGAAGCGGCCACTCTGGAGCGACGGATGGGACAGTCTTCGCGGACAACCACGGCAATGCTCGAAGCGCTGTTTGATGAAACCAACAGCGCCGCGTGGGAGGAATTCCACGGACGCTATGGGCCGATCATCCGCGCGGTCGCGCGCGCCTTGGCCTGGGCGATGACGACGCGGCGGATGTCACGCAGGAAACACTGATCAAATTCCTTGAAGAATATCGTTCGGGCAAATTCGATCCGACACGCGGCCGCCTGCGCTCCTGGATCATCGGCATCGCCCGATTTCGCGTGGCCGATGTCTATCGGGCGCGGGCGCGGCATCGCGAATGGCGCGGCGAAAGCGCGATCGAGGCCATTCCCGATGACGATCAACTCACGAAAATCTGGGATGAGGAGTGCCGCCGGGAAATCCTGCGCCACGCGCTGGCGGAATTGAAGACCGACACCAAGGTCGATCCGCGCACGATACTCGCGTTCGAGCGGCTCTGCTTCGATCACAAAAAGCCGCAGGAAGTCGCGGAAGAGCAGGGCGTTTCGGTCGATGTTGTTTACAAATCGAAGCAGCGGTGTCTGGATCACCTTCGAGGAATCATCGAACGCCTGAACGCAGAGTATGAAATCGATCTGATTGGGTGACGGAAGTCCGGCATTTTTTCGATTCCAATGGCTCGGCGCGGCGTAGTGCATTTTGGCCTTGCCGACCGGTGCTGTGTAGATTGGCGCATCGGTTTTTGAATCGTGGCGTGGTTAACCGAGGCGGGGCGATGATCGTCGAGTGTCCATCCGATGTCGAGTTGGAGAGCTTTGTCGAGCATCTCTCGCACCTGCGGGGCGAGCCATCGGCCGGAAGCTCGGTACTCAGCCACCACGTGGATACCTGTCCGCGCTGCCGGGCGCGCATGGAAGTTCTCAGCAAAGATCACGTTTTGATGGCCGCGCTGGCGGATGCCTATGTCGTGAACCAGGCCACGATGGTAGCCCTGCCGGAGAAGCCCCACGCGCCGATGGGTCCGCCGCGCATCGCGGGCTATGAGGTTGAATCGGAAATTCATCGCGGTGGCCAGGGTGTGGTCTATCGGGCGGTCCAGCGTGCGACAAAACGGCGTGTGGCGCTGAAGGTCTTGCTGCGCGGCCCCGGCAGCTCGGTACGCCAGCGCCAACGCTTTTCGCGCGAGATCGATCTCGCGTCGAGCCTTCGCCATCCGAATATCGTAACGATCTACGACGGCGGCGCCGCGCCGGACGGCAATCTCTATTGTGCGATGGAGTATGTCGAGGGCCAACCCCTCGACGGCCACCTCCGCGAAATGCGTGCGACGCAATCGCCGGATGATCCGGCCTCGGTTCGCGCCATCCTGTCGCTTTTCACGAAAGTCTGCGCCGCCGTTCATTTCGCGCATGAACATGGCGTCATTCACCGTGATTTAAAGCCGAGCAACATCGTCGTCGATGCGGCCGACGAGCCGCGCGTGCTCGACTTCGGCCTTGCGAAAATCGCTGATCCCGATCGGCTCGCGCAGACATCCCTCATGACCATGACCGGTGAATTCATGGGCACGCTGGCCTATGCCTCGCCCGAGCAGACGCGCGGGCGACCCGGCCCTGATCGACGCACGCAGCGATGTCTATTCCCTCGGCGTCATTTTGTATGAAATGCTGACAGGCCGAGCGCCGTATCGCGTCATGGGCGCCATGGCGGATGCCCTGCGCGCCATCTCGGAAGACGAACCGGTCCCGCCATCCTCGTGGCACCGCGGCGAAGAGCGGATCAACGTGCCGTCGCAGTTCCCTGCGCTGAAGGTGGATGACGAAGTCGAGACGATCGTTCTCAAAGCGCTGTCGAAGGAAAAAGCGCGCCGGTATCAGACGGCCGAGGAGCTGCGCCGGGATATCGAGCGATATCTCGAAGGCGACGCCATCGAAGCCAAACGCGATAGCCTCGGTTATGTGCTGCGAAAAAAGATTCTAAAACACCGGCTGTCCATTTCGATCGTAACGGCGCTTGCGGCGATTTCAATTGGCGGCGCGTACGGGTGGGACTGGGGCATTTTTTGGAAAAAGGGCGCGGAGTCCCAGCAGCGTCGCGCGGATCAGTTTGAAGCAAAATTCGCTTTGCAGGAGCGTATGCTATTCATTGGCGGTGCGGCGGCCAATGTAATTCCCGCTCCCGTCGCCCCCGGCATCGTTGATCGCGATGCGACGATACGGGTGAATGCAACCCCGCCCGTTTTGTCGTTGAATCCGCTGCGAACCTATTCCGGCGAACTATTCGTATGCGATCTGCTTTTTGAGAGCCTGTTCCGTCGCTCGCGAAAATCCGGGCTGATTCCCAACGAACATCTGATTGATCGTTTGATCGACGATTCCGACGCGCGGGTTAAACGCGTGGTGCTTCGGGAAGGACTCAAGTGGCACGACGGCCTTCCGCTGACGGCCGCGGATGTTGTCTTCAGTTGGCGGCAGACCACGTCGAAAAGTGTCGGTGCCGGAAAGGCGTCAATCGCATTATTGCTTGAAAAAGTGGAAGCCGTGTCTGATCGCGAGGTGCGCTTTGAGTTTCGCGAACCGCGCGGCGCGTGGCGTGCGGCTATGAATTTCGAACTCGTGCCGAGGCATCTCTTCGAAAAGGAAATGGATGATGATCCGTCGCTTCGAAAAAACGACTACTACAAAGCGCTGCATCGCAAACCCGTGGGCTGCGGGCCGTTTCGGTTCGTCAGCTGGAAGAATGACCTGATCACTTTGGAACGATGGGACGAATACGAGCGCGTCGAGGATCGGCCGCTGGTCCGAAGGGTCGTCATCAGCACCATCGAAAAATCTGGCGACCAGTTCGCGGCGGCGATGGCCGGCAAACTCGATGTCTGCATGCTGACCCAGAAACAGTATCGCGAAGAGATTTATCAGGACGAATTCCTGAAGGTGGCCCGCGAAGCGCGGCATCCGTTCTCGTGGTATTCGATGATCCTGTGGAATTGCACGGACAACGGCGGCCTGTTCGGCGATGCGAACGTCAGACGTGCCATGACCTATGCCATCAATATCAATCGCATTCGCGCCGAGGTCACGAACAATCTGGCTGCGCCGTGTTACGGGCCTTGGCCCGTGGAGTCGCCGAACTTCGACCCGGAGGTCAAGCGTTATGCCTTCAATGCGGATATTGCGAGGGATTTGCTGAAGGAAGCCGGCTGGCAAACGAACAAGTCCGGCCAACTTGAACGCGAGAAAAGGAACAGCGAGAAAGATCGAGCGGTCACGCAGCCTTTCGAATTCGAACTGCTGGTGGAGGGAATCAATGCGACTCTGGTAAACGCCGCGGAGAATTGTCGCAAGGACCTCGCCAAGGTGGGAGTTATCGCAAAGATTGATGTCGTTTCGGATTCCAACGAATTTCTGAGCCGGTACTACAAAGGTGATTTTGACGCCTGCATGACGGCGATCTCGCCCTCGGTCGATCCGGAGTGGGACCGCGTCTTGTATGAAAGCGGGTCATCGGCCAATCGCGGAAGCTACTCCAACAAGCGGATCGATGAGCTCTTCGATCAGGGCGGAAAGCTGCTCGATGAGAACGAGCGCGCCAAGTGCTATCAACGCATTCATCGAATCATCTACGAAGATCAGCCCTGCACCTTCCTGTTTCACGAGCCGGCGCTGTATGCGGTGAGCAAACGTGTCGAAGGCATCGAATTCTGCGATCGAACCGGCCCGTTTTTGTTTTATCCCGGCCTTCGCAAGTGGTGGGCGGGTGCCGAATCGGGGCAATGACGTCGAGCAGTAATGCCGGAGGCACGGTATTTTGATCGATTGGTCCGCCGCGGCTGCTATTTGTTTATTCCGCCCAGCCGATACGGTATGATGTCGACGGGTATAGGGGCATTTCGACAACTGTCTGAATTCGAAGACGGAGGGGAGGCTGCGGCCATGTCCTCGCGCAATCTGGGTTATTGGTTCGTAGTGTGTATCGTGGCATCAAGTTGCCGTGTCGCATTCGCGCAAAATGGAGCCTGTTGCGACGATCTGACGGGAACTTGCACGACTGATGTGCTGGAAGCAAATTGTCAGGGGCCGGACTTTCGCTTCCATGGCGGTAACAACTGCTCACTCTTCAATCCACCCTGCGGCGAAGGCGCTTGTTGCCTTGGATTGGGCGGACCTTGTCAGATTCAAACCGAAGCGAATTGCACGCTGTTGGAGGGGGTGGCTTGGGTGCGCGGTGAGCTGTGCTCTGCAAATATGTGCGCCGACTGTGACGGCAGCCTGGTTGCAGACGGTTTCGAAATTGATCAGGGCATCGTGCCGGACTGCAACAACAACGGCATTCCGGACGGTTGCGACATCGCCAACAATCCCGGCATCGATTGCAATATCAACGGCATTCCCGATAGCTGCGATATCGCCAACGATCCGAGCAGCGATTGCAACAATAACAATACGTTGGATGTCTGCGAAATCGACATGAACAGCCCCGCCCCCGGCGGCCCGTATTTCTGCAGTTCCGGTTGCGATCCGGATTGCAACGAAAACGGCGTGCCGGATGCGTGCGATATTGCTCCCGGCGACCCGGACGGAAACGGCGACACCAGCCCGGACTGCAATCACAACGGCAAGCCCGATGAATGCGAAATCGATGAAAACAGCCCCGCGCCCGGCGGACCCTGGTATTGCACGTCAAACTGCCTCGACGATTGCGACGACGACGGCATTCCCGATGTCTGCGAGATTCCGGAGAATTGCAGCGCGCCCGGCGGCCCCTATTTCTGCGAGGAACCCGGCTGCAATCCCGACTGCAACAACAATGGTATTCCGGACAATTGCGACATTGCCGCCGGCACCAGCCTCGATGTGAACCCGGCCGACGGCATTCCCGACGAATGCCGCTATTGGACCGGCGCCAGCACGGTGGATGACAATTGGTTCACGCCGGAAAACTGGCAGCCGCAAACCGTGCCTAACAATGCCGGCGCGGTGCGTTTCTGCGCGGTCATCGATGGGCACTTCTCGGTCATATTGGATCAAAATGCCGCGGTCGATACCCTCAAACTCCTCGGCACATCAACGCTCACGCACGCGACCGGCAGTCTCACGATCGATTCAATCAATGGTGTCGTCAACGAGGGAACGATCGTCGTCAATGACCAGCGGTCCCTTACCGCCGGCGATTCATTTGCGATGACCGGCGATGGGAAAGTCGATCTGAACGGTGATAACGCCAAGATTGATTCGACGACGGCCGGCGATGAATTGACGAGCTATGTTCAAGTCGAGGGAAAAGGTCAGATCACCGGCACATTCGTCAACACTTCAATCGGAGAAGTCAATGCCAACGATCCAACCGGGTCGATCGTTCTGACCGGCACAATCGAGAACAACGGACTCCTCGCCGCGGCCATCGGCGGAACCATGAAGATTCTCACGAATATTTCGACGCTCGGCGGCGGGCAGAGCCGGATCGACGGCCATGGCGCGAATGTCGAAATCGGCGATGAAGACGACGATCCGCGCATCGTCAACGGTGACGGCCCGATTGTCGTTCGCCCCGGAAGCCCGGCGCTGTTGCAGATCGAAAAGACCAGCGTGAACAACTACACCAGTTGGAACATCGGCGATAACCAGATCGGCCCGTTGATGGAGGCCACGGCAAATGTGATTGCGGGCTCATCGGCGCTGGTGGCGGGGCCGCTCGTTGTCGATCAGAACGGCGCGATGAACATTGATGCGTCGGTCATCACATCGGCGAGCATCGAACTGCGCGACGGTAATGAGCTGAACATCACGGGCGGCGGTTCGCTCGTCACCACTGGCGCATTTGTCAATCGCGGCACCGTTGAAAGCGCCTACAACTGGGGTGGCGGCACGGTCTTACGTATGATCGGCATCACAACTTCGTGTGACGTTAACCAGTGGCCGTCAAAGATCGAAGCCGCCGGCACGGACCTCGGACCGGTGAATCCCGCGGGCTACAACAACAACTTTGATTTCTCGGTGATCGACGTCGGGCCCAATGCCAGCGCCGTGCTTTTCGACCAAATCGACAACGGCAATCGCAGCGGACCTTTCGGTGCGGACGAGGCCGTTTATGCCGTTCAGTTGCTGCTCGGTCCGAACTCGCGGATTCACTTGAACGGGCTCAAGCTGTATGTCGCCGGCAATCAGGTGGCGCCGGGGCCGTTCGGCGGCGGGTTTGTGCAGGATAACGGCGCGTGCTGCCTTTCAAATGGCACTTGCGTCTCACAATCCCCCGAATGCTGCGCGATGGCGGACGGCGCCTTCCTCGGTTTCGGCGTCGATTGCACGCCGGGCCTGTGCGTCGGCGCCTGCTGCCACTTGGAGGGTTATTGCACAGAGACGCCGACGGAAAGCGATTGCCTCGCTGAAGGCGGCGCCTTTCAAGGTCTATCGACATCCTGTCTGACGGCCAGTTGCCCGATTGGCAACGACACCTGCATGACGGCGGCGCCGCTCATGGTCGGCAGCTCCGTCTTCGTCAATACGACGGACGCGTTGACCGATGTCGTTCCCTCGGGCAATTGCGGCACGACCACATTGAACAAGGGCGTTTGGTTCAGCGTGGTCGGTAATGGCCAGACCATCACAATCAGCACCTGCAACCCCGGCACAAATTTCGACTCCATGGTTCAGGTGTTCTGCGAGTGCACTGATTTTGTCTGTGTCGGCGGTAATGATGATGCAACGCCGGGAGATCCGAATTGCCTGATTGCCGGCCAGAATCTCAAGTCGCGGTTTTCCTGGTGTACAGCACCGGGACAGACGTTTCGGATTCAGCTTGGTGGTTTCGGCACCACTTTCGGTGTTGCCGAGCTTTCGATCACCACCGATGGCGTACCCTGCGGATCGCCGCCCACCTGCATCCCCGAAAATCGTCGCTGCTGCTATTCAGATGGCATTGCCGGCGTCTGTCAGGACTTGACCGCCGGCGCCTGTGCGGCACAACCCTTTGGCATGTGGGGCACCGTCGGGCAGACTTGCGGCACCCCCTGTCCGATAGGACGGTGTTGCTATCTAGAGTTGGGGGTGCGCGTGCGTTACATCGAATCAGGCCGAATGCAATGCGCGCGGTGGTGCATGGGTGGCCGGCCAGACTTGCGCCGGACCGCCCTGCCCGGTCAATGATAATTGTAATTCGGCGACAGCGGTGACTTGCGGCATGCTTATTTCGGGGACACTGGTCGGCGCGGGCAACGATTATGACCCCGGCCCCGGAGCCGCAAGCTGCACCGGCTTTGCCGCCATCGGCGCGGATGTCGTCTATGTACTGAATATTCCCGTCCCGCAAAACATCACCATTTCGATGGACCCGACAATCAGCGACTTCGATGCGTCGGTTTATGTCATAACCGATTGCACGAATGTCGCCGGAACCTGTGTCGCAGGTGCGGATGATCTGGCACTCAGTGGCGAACCCGAAATCCTGACGTTTGATGCCGCCCCCGGCACTTATTACATCATCGCCGACAAATTCGGCTCGTCACAAGGCGGCGAGTTTGATCTGACAATTGACTGCGCGGCGCCGTCGATCGGCCGTTGTTGTTACACACAATTCGGCACCAATGAGTTGTGCGACATGACAACGCAATTCGATTGTCTTGGCCCGACCTACTCGGGCATTTGGACCGCCGATGGACTGCCTCTCGTTTTGTCCGATCGGCCGATGCTGCCAGGGCGGCGGCGCGTGCTGCGTATTTACGCAGGACCATTGTCTGGATGTCGGCGGAACCTGGACGATCGGTCAGACGTGTTTGCCCGAAAGCTGCATTCCGCCTTCGAACAGCACCTGTGCGACAGCCCATGTTGTCACCTGTGGTTCCGTGGTGAACGGCACGAACGTAGGCGCTTCGGACGACTATGTATTCACCGCCGCCGGCTGCTCCGGTTTCGCATCATTGGGACCGGATGTCGTGTACTCGATCATCAGCCCATCCAGTCAGCCCCTGACGATCACGATGGATCCGACAGATGCCGATCTGGGGCTGTATGTGGTGACGGATTGCAGCAATGCGCAGGCAAGTTGTGTCGTCGCCGACGATTCCGGCGGTTCCGGTACGCTGGAGTCCGTGGTCTTCAACGCGACGGCGGGCGTGACTTACTACATTTTGATCGAAACGTTCAACAATTCCGGAAACCCGGGCGACGATTTCGTTTTGCAGGTCGAATGTACGTCCTGTCCAAGCTGTCCCGGCGACATGCAAATAGATGAAGCATTGAACGGAAGCGATATTCAGGGCTTTGTCGATTGTTTCCTGACACCGGGGCCCGTGTGTGCCTGCGCAGACATGGACGAAAATGGCATTCTAAATCTTATAGACGTCGTCGAGTTTGTGAACGCGATCTTAAGCAAGAATTGTTCGCCGTGATTCGGTGATGTGATGGGCGTTCAGATTGGGCGGCGCGGACGTTGCGCCTCGTAATCTTAATTGAGATTCCCTCCGGCAAGCCTCTGGTTTCTCAGCCTTTTCAGAGTAGTTTTTATCGGAACATGGAAATGGTCTGATAACATTCTAGTACACTTCCCCACTTCTTATTCGCACCCGCGTACGGGCCGATATTTCGAAGAAGAAATAGACCTTGTCCGGTTTGATGATTTCAGTCCTTGTCTAACCGAGCGGGTTTTGTATCCGCCGATTGAGATGGCCGTTCATCGTTGAAATTGACGGCGTCATCGCGGAAGGGAGATTCAACCATGAGAATTCGTAATTGGGTCGGCCTCGGTTTGCTTGTCACCGGCGTGACTGCCATGATGGCGACACCAGCAAACGCCCAGTGGAGCGCCATTCAGCAGACGTTGTTTCGTGATCTGAATTATGGTTTGAATCCGGATGTCGTCTCGTTTCCCCAGGGCGGCCCCTTGTTCAATTTCAACGACTTCTTTCAGCGCGTGGAATATGATCGCGTTTCACAGGGCTACGCCTACGAGTTCTACCGCTTCTTCGGTCCGGACTCCTTTGGCGAGTCCAACGTTGTTGATCTCGGGGTCTTCAAGCTCAACCTGGAGCCGGATGCAAACTTGAACCAGTCCCAATTCACCGGCATTCACGGTCGGGCAGGCTTCAGCACCCGCACCATCCCGGAAATCAATTTCCTTGCCGAGACCGGGCAGCGATCCTTTAACCAATTCAGCGGAATTGCTTCGTTCTCAAAACAGCCGCTCAAGTATACCGCCTCGCTCAATACAGGCGTCCAGGATTTTGAATGGACCGGCAACATGTCCATCGATGCCTCGGGCACCATTAACCTGCTCGGCTTTTATGATTTCAACATGCAACTGGTCAACGTTGGCAACTTTACGGCCGATGGCGTTCTGATAAAGGATGAACAGGTCACCGACTTCGATACCGGTCCGATAGATCTGTCCGGCCACATCGGCATGGACGTGATCGCCAGTCTCTTCCAGGCCAATGGTACCGATGGCGCCGCTGCGGTGCCGCGAATTTTCTCGGCTGCCGCCGGCAAGGATCGAACAGCCGATGAATTGGTCACAGCGATGAAGCAGGGCGAGAAGCTGACCAACGAAGAAGTCGAATTTCTCATCGAGCAGATGTTTGTTCAGGCATTCATCAATGATCCGATCGGATTCATCATGAATGGTCCGCCCACGACTTTTCCGGGCTTCGAAGAACTGGGCATTGAGTTGGCGCCTGTGAACTCGATCGGCACATCGTCCGGCTCGCCGGATTACGAGCAAACGCCGGAACCGGGAACGCTTGTTCTTTTTGGCGGTTCGATCGCCCTGGCGCTCTTCATCCGAAAAAGAGGCGGCCTCGAGCAATTGGCCTTTCCGCCCGCAATGTAACCGTTCAAATCCGAGTTGATGTGCATCCGACGGTCGTGTTGTCGCGCTTGAACGCGGTCGCACGACCGTTGATTATTGAGGCATGGAAAATTCCACAGAGCACTTTGCGTGGAATTAGCGGCAAGTTCGGAATAGACTACTAATGACGATGAGATTGCCGTTCGGCCTTGGCTTCGCATTCTGAAGGCTGACCGGGAGGTAAGCATGCCGTTGGATATCGAAAAAATTCGCGCCGAGATGCCGGTAACGCGGCAGCACAATTTCCTGAACCATGCGGCGGTCTGCCCCATCTCCGGCCGTGCCGCAGCCGCGCTTCGCCGCTACGCGGAAGAGGCCGAAGGCCACGGACACACCCGCGGCGGGCTGTACCCTGAAACCCGGCGGGTCCGTCAGCTCTCCGCGAAGCTACTGCATTGCCATCCCGAGGAAGTCACGTTTATCTCGAACACGAGTCAGGGAATCTCCATCGTCGCCAATGGGCTTCAATTCTCGCGCGGCGACAACATTGTGACGACCGGCGTCGAGTTCCCCGCCAATATCTACCCCTGGATGAATCTCCGCACCCAGGGAGTGCAACTCAAAATGGTCCCCGAGGACAAGGGCCGCATTCCACTGGAACGACTGGTCGAATTGATCGATGATCGCACGCGCGTCGTGACGATCTCGTCTGTTCAGTTCGGCAGCGGGTTTCGCACGGATTTGGCGAAACTCGGTTCGATCTGCCAGGAGCGTGGCGTGCTGTTCTTTGTCGATGCGATTCAATCGCTGGGCGTCATTCCGATCGATGTGCGCGCCATGAAAATCGACTTTCTCGCTGCCGATGGACATAAATGGCTGCTCGGTCCGGAAGGCGCGGGCGTTTTTTATTGCCGCCACGAGCTTCTCGGCCTCTTGAAACCGACGACGGTCGGATGGCTGAGCGTCAAGAATCCGATGGCATTCGGCCCCTATGACATGGATATTCGCGATGACGCCCGCCGGTTTGACAGCGGCAGCTACAACATTGCAGGCATTTGGGCGTTGGGCGCGTCGATGGAGTGGATGATGGGTCTCGGCATCGAGAAAATCTGGGATCGCGTAAAATTGCTGACGGACCGCCTTGTTGCCGGCGTTCGCGACAAGGGATATCGCGTGGTCAGTTCGCGGCAGCCCGGCGAGGAAAGCGGCATCGTTGCATTTGTCTCGGATCAACACGATCACACGCGCCTCGTGAATCATTTGATGCAGGAATACCGAACCGTGGTGGCCGCACGGCTGGGTCGCATTCGTGTCAGCCCGCACTTCTACAATACGGAAGAGGAAATCGATCAGTTGATTGAGCATCTGCCGGGGCACTAGTAATTTAGGATTGCTGGTCAGTTTGCTGATGTGGTACGATACTGATATGGCGGCTGAAATTCATCAAAATGCAATTGTCCGCGAAGGCGGTCGCGTTGAAATAGTCTCAAGCGAACTTCACGCTGGTGAACAAGTCCATGTGATTATTCGACGAAATGGGCAATCGTTCGATGATACCGACGGACCAACAGCCGAGACGCTTGCTGAAATGTTCGGTCAATTCCGCGGCAAGATCTGGATGTCCGATGATTTTGACGCACCACTCGAAGACTTCAAAGACTATATGTAATGCGACTCCTTCTCGATACACATGCGTTTCTGTGGTCTGCAAATGGTGACGATAAGTTGTCCCCAACAGCGCGCAGCGATGGAGACCACTGGAAATGATCGTTATCTAAGCACGGCTAGCATTTGGGAAATCGCGGTTAAATTGAGTCTTAAGAAACTCACGATTTCAATGAGATTAGACAAGTTAATCGAGACTCAGCTACTCAGAAAACAAATCAAGATTTCTGCAATTTACCCACACAATTGTTTTACAGTTTCGCAGCTTCCCTTTCACCATTGAGATCCGTTTGACCGAATGATAATCGCTCAATGCATCGACGAAGACGTGGTGCTTATTAGCGCGGATTCGAAACTCGACAGTTACGAAATCGAACGCATTTGGTAGCAGAACACTTCTCTGACTCTCTGAGTTCAAACCCATGGCCTTCACCTCACTATGGTCGTACGTCTGGGTCGTGAACTATCTCGCCGTCATTCTCGCCATTGAAAACATCCTCCGAAACCGCCGGGAACCGCGCGGCATGCTCGCATGGATTCTCGCCCTTCTCGTTTTGCCTTTTCTCGGTTTGTTTCTATACATGTTGGTCGGTCCCGTGCCGATCCAGCGGAAAATGCGCCGGCGCATTCATCGCCGAAGGATCATTGCACCGGCGCTGAAGGAACAAACGGCGGTCCTTGGCAGGAGTCATGATGCGCGGGTGCTGGCCAAGTGCGATGAATCGACCCGAAACCTTATGCGTCTCGCCACCACGCTCAGCGATGCCATCGTTACCAGCGGCAACAGCATCGTCGTCCATCACGATGCCGAACGCGCCTTCCTGAATCATGCCCTCGCAATCGACTCCGCCGAGCATCACATTCACATGGAGTATTACATCTTCGCCGCCGACGAAACCGGCACCGCGATGCGCGACATTCTCGTTAAGAAGGCGCGGCAGGGCGTTGAAGTCCGACTGCTTCTCGATGCAGTGGGTTGTTGGAAGCTCTCGATGAAATTTGTCCGCGAGATGAAAAATCAGGGCATCGAGGTCGCATTTTTCTCCCATGGGGTCTGACCAACCGACGGTGGCAGCTCAACTGCCGAAACCACCGAAAGCTGACGGTGATCGACGGCCGCCGCGGCTTCACCGGCAGCAAAAACATTGCAGATGAATATCTCGGCCGCGTCAAGAAATATGGGAAGTGGCGTGACACCTATGTGGAAATGCAGGGTCCCTGCGTCACCCAGTTGCAGGGTGTGTTTGTCGAGGACTGGCACTTCGCGACCAAGCAAAATCTCTCCTCCGCAAAGTACATTCCCCGTCCGGAGATTGCCGGCGATCAGGTCGTGCAGGTGGTCCAGAGCGGTCCGGACGGCCGCGGCGATGTCATGCACCAGCTGTTGAACGCCGTGGTGTCAGACGCGGAAAAATCGATCTCGATCATAACTCCCTACTTTGTCCCGGATCGTGCCATGATGCTGGCTCTGACATCGGCGGCCTATCGCGGCGTGCGCGTTCGATTGTTGCTGCCGTCGAAATCCGACAGCTTTCTGGTTCTATGGGCCGGGCGCACCTTTTATGATGATCTGATCGACGCAGGCGTCGAAATCTACGAACTCGACGACTGCATGCTCCACTCCAAGGTCGTGATTGTCGATCAGCGCTGGTCGATGGTCGGCTCCGCAAACATGGACGTGCGCAGCTTTCAACTCAATTTCGAAATGACCAATATCATCTACGACGAGGATGTGTCACGCGAATTACACGCGGACTTTGACGGTCTGTGCAAGCAATCGCGACGCATGGATGAGCAGTCGCTCAAGAGTTGGACCTATCCCGAATCACTGGCCATGGGTCTCGCGCGGCTGGCGACGCCAATTCTGTAGATTTCGAAGGCGGCTCAAATCTCGCACTGAGCTGGCGTTTTTCTTGTTTTCAGTCGCCCGCTTCAGCCCGGCTTGTTATCTTGATTGCCTTTTGGACGCGAGGGTGTTTCAATGTAGACTTCAATGTAATTCGATAGTCTGATCATACAGGAGATCGCACCGATGGATTCTCCCACGACAACTGGCAAGCCCCTTCCAGACGAGGCCGCCATTCGCAGCCTGATTACTCAAGCAAAGCACTGCGAAAAAATGTCCTCGATCGAGGATTTTCTCCCATATCGAAATTTTGGCGACATGTGGCGGCAGCGCGCGGGAGAATCCGCGGATCGCCCATGGCTGCACTATTATCCATGCGCGGCCAATGATGAAGCCCCGCGCACTTATTCCTACGGCGATTTCTCCGACGACATCGACCGTGTTGCGTCGCTGCTCTGTCATCGTTACGGCATCGGCGCAGGCGCGTCGGTGGCAACACTGACGGTCAATCAGCCCCTCACCGTGGCGGTCTATTTCGCGACATGGCGGCTTAGCGCACGGGTTGTGCCGGTCAATCCCGGCGAAACCGATGATCGCATCGGTTACATCGTCAGAAACTCGGAAGCGACTTTGCTCATCGCCCATCGCGGTTGCCGAGAGGATTATGCAGGTGTCGAGTCCCACATAGGCGCAAACGTACAGCGGGCGATGGTGGGTCTTGGCGATGGTCCGGGCGGATTGGCCGCCGGCTGGAATGACTTTGAGCGCGAATTATCCGATAGTTCCAAAACGGCTGCGCTTCCCGCGATCGAAAGCACGACCTGGGACGCGGAGGCTTTGGTCGTTTACACAAAGCGGTACAACCGGCAACCCCAAGGGCGTCGTCCTGAACCAGAAGCAGCTCTTTGCCGATGCCCATGCCATCAGCCAATGGCACGCGATCGACGCCGACGCGACGATGATGAATGTGCTGCCGATCCACCATGTCAACGGAATCGTGGTCACTCGTGACACCCTGTTTCGCCGGTGCCGGCGTCGTGGTGAACAAACGCTTCAAAAGCAGCGGCTTCTGGAGGAAACTCGAGGAGCACAATGTCGCCATCGTCAGCGTCGTCCCCACGCTCCTCCAGTTTCTCATCGACGCGAACGAGGACCTCGAAATCGAGCGAATTCCGAATTTTCGCCACATCATCTGCGGCGCCGGGCCGCTCTCGGTTGAATTGGCACGCGATTTTCAGGACCGCTTCGGCCTCAAAATCCTTCACGGCTACGGCCTGTCGGAAACGGTCTGTTATTCCTGTTTCCTTCCGACGGAGCTAGAGTGGCACGAACATTGCGCGTGGATGTACGACCACGGCTTTCCCTCCATCGGCTGCCCCGTCGCAACCAACGAAATGGCCATTCACGACTCACTGGGTAAGGCCGTGAACGATGGCGAAAAGGGCGAGATCGTCATTCGCGGCCACAACGTCATGTGCGGCTACTTCAAGAATCCGGAAGCCAACGCCACAGCGTTTGCCCACGGCTGGTTCCGCAGCGGAGACGAGGGCTTCAAGCGCCGCGGCGACGATGGCCGCGATTACTTCTTTATCACCGGCCGCATCAAGGAACTGATCATTCGCGGCGGCGTGAATATTTCCCCGTTCGAAATCGACGAGGTGCTGTGCGGCATGCCCGGCATCCGCGTCGGCCTCTCGGTCGGCTTCGACAATCGGTATTACGGCGAAGAAGTGGGGGCTTATGTGCAAGTGGAAGGCGATGCATCTCTGACGGAGGCTCAAATAATCGAATACTGTACGACGAAACTGCCCTCGTCGAAGTGTCCGAAGGTGGTGATTTTCGGGAATGACATTCCAGTGACATCAACCGGCAAATATCAACGCGGCAAGCTGAAACACCTGTTCGCGGAATACAAGGATCGGCAGTTTAAGTAGATTCAATTGGTAGATTTGTAAGGGGCCGGACTTGAACAATAGCGATGCAATGGATGATCGGGCATTTGGAGCCGCATTGAATTGCGCAAATTGTGGCTACGACTTGCGCGCACAAATCGCGACTGGAAACTGCCCTGAGTGTAACGCGCCTGTCAGTGCGGCAATCGTAACGCCCGGACTGCGAATCGGATCATGGTCGCTCGTAAAGCGCGTGCGGGCCGTGCTATTTCTTGTAGTCTTTACGATATTGGTGCACACGCTCGTCGCGATTGCGTTTGTCGTGTTGCTTTACTATTGGTCTCACTTTACCGACAAAAGGCTTTGGTCTCGGTGGGTGCGATTCATGCATGGCACACCCGAATTTACAGAAGCGGCGATCGCTGCCGCCACTCTCGTGTTCATCGTCGTCGCCATGTATGTTCCGGGAGTGCTTCGTCGAAACAGCGGCATCCTTCTCTTATTGTGGGGGCTGCTGGTCCTTGTTGGTCACTTGAGCGCAATATGGATTCCACCCCTTGATTATTCATGGCTCAATTCTTGGCCAAATCGTATTTTTGCCGGAGCACTGTGGACCGCGGCGGGCAGTTGCTTCCTGCTATTCCCGCTCGTGGCCGTGCTGCTTCTCCGAATGATCAGCCCGACCGCCAATCGCGGTGTTCGGACGTGTTTGCAAGTGGGCATAATTGCATCGTCTTACTTCGTGGTACAAGCTGTCGTCGAAATGGGTTGGTGTGCCACATATGCCATCACGGCAGTTTCCCAACCTGGTTGGATCGGCATTGGAAAACCCACGCTGGTGCCTCAACAATTTGGCGATCTTTACCTTTGGTTCTGGAATTCCGAGAGTTCATATGGTGCTGCGTGCCTGGCAGTATTACTGTGCGGAGTTCTCGCGTTCTTGCGTGCGTCGGCGCCTCCGTCTTTGCCTAAAGAGAATGGGGCGGCTCGCGACAAGGCGAACCGCCCCAAATTTGGTACGACGCAAGGGTTCAGCGAAAGCTCTTATCCGCCAACGCCGTAATTCGATTGCCAATTCGCCAGATCGGTTCCCAAAATCACGCGAGTCCCAGCCGAAATCAACCAAACCAGTAAACTAAACATGTTACGCTCCTTCGCAATCATCCTTGGCCATTCCACACGAATGGCACTGTCCTCTTATGACGCATGAAGGAGCAAAGCGGCTGTTTTCGATTTGTAACGGTGTCGTATTACGCGCGGCCGCCGCGTTTGACTGCATGGCGAAGCACCATTTTTCGTCGCCTTCGAGCTGCTTTCAGCAACAGCATCGGCAAAAGCGTCATCGTGCTGCCGGCCCTGCAGTTAATGCCGCAGATGTCATTGTTCTGCGGCGGAGCGGTGATGCTGAAGGCCTCGCTCTCGACACTCAAGTCACCATCCGTCGCCGTCAACGTGTAACCGGCACCTGCGGCATCAATCGCCAGATCATCATTGGCATTCCACGCAGCAACGCCATCGACGGTCGTCTTCGTCAAACTCGAAGCTGCTGTCAGCGTCCCGCCGCCCGGATTCTCGCCAATCGCCAGCGTAATCGACACATCATTCGCTGCCACAAGATTCTCAAACGCATCCCGCGTTTCAACAGTAATGAGCAGATTGTCCCCCTCCAGCGAACTGATCGGCTGCTCCGTTATCGTCAAGTGATCGAGCCCTCCCGCCAGCACATCAAACGCATCGCTCTCATTCGCAGCGCCAACGCCAGATGCCAGAATGCGATAACCCGAAGCGGCGACATCAATCCGCAAATCATCCGCCGCATTCCAGGTCGCCACGCCGTTCGATGTTTCCTTGGTTAGTTCAGTGCCAACCTCCAGCGTCGCTCCTCCCGGATTCTCGCTCAGGTTCAACTCCACATCGACCGGTGTCTCGGTGTTGACATTGTTAAACGCATCCTGAACCGTCACGGTGATCAAAATGTCCTCGCCTGCCGTCGTATCCACCGGCTGATTGGTAATCGCCAGATGATCCGGTTCGCCCGGTATAATGTCGAACTCGTTTGTCTCCTCTGGCGCGCCGAGTCCGGAGGCGGTGAGTTTGTAACCCGTGGTAGATTTGTTGATTCGCAGATTGTCCGCAGCCACCCACGCTGCAACACCATTAACCGTCGTCTTCGTCAAACTCGAATCGGCCAGCAGCGGCCATCCGCCGGGATTAACGGCGGAATCGAGCGTCACATCCACCGGATCGTTCGTAACAAGATTGTCGCCCGCATCAAGCACGGAAACACTCACAAGGATCGGACTCCCCGCATCCGTCTCAACGGGCTGCACCGTGATTGCAAGATGATTCGGAGCGCCGGCAAGAATATCGAATTCGCCGCTTGTCACGGTGTCGCTGGTCAAAAAGTCCGCGCCGTTGTGGCTGGCGCGAAGGGTGTAGCCGTTGGCCGCGGTCGTAATGGAGAGGTCGTCCTCATCGACCCACGACACGACGCCATTAAACGTCGTCGCGGCCGTAATGCCGTTGAGCGTTGCCGCGCCGGGATTGTCCTCGATGGTAAGGGTGATCAGTCGCGCGTCGTTGGTGATGATGTTGCCGCCGAAATCGACAATCGAAACGGAGGGAAACAGGTCAGCGTTCGACTGCGAAGTGCCGGGCTGTGCCGAAAAGACAAGACGATCTGGTGCGCCCTTTGTGATATTCGAAGCCACAATGCCCTGATCGGTAAACGCGCCGCCGGCTGAGCTGGTGGTTACTGCCATCGTCGTCTGTGCCGGACCAACGGCGCCTTCCGCGCTCAAGATTTTCAGCTTGAAACCATTAACGCGAATAACGTCCTGCACAGCCGTGTTGGTGCCGCTGGTAAGCTCAAAAGTGATCGTCTCGTCGGCCGTTCCGGACGGCGTCACCACGGCCGCAACATTGATCGCGGCGCCATTGAAGCCAACCGTCGTGCTTTGGATCGATACCGGCGAAGACGGATCAAATTGGAACCCCGGCCGAACCTGGAAGACAATCGATTTGCCCGCTCCCGAGGAATATTCCGGCAGCGTGGTTTCGGCAATGGTGATCGTATTGATGGCGATGGCGGCATTGCCTGCCCCGTTGCCACTTCCGATGGCACGATTGGCATCCACATTCATGGTGATGTTCGGCGAGTTAACGGAGTCCGCACGCGCTGTTTGTAAGCCAGGCGTGAGGACTGCCAGGCAGCATGTAAGGAGTGCAGAAGTCGCATATTTAAGATGGATAGTAAGTTGCAAAATACTTGATTGATTAATTCTCGCGATCGCTTTCACAGTTTTCTCCATTCAAGTTGATGTTTGGCGAGGAGGCATGCTACTCGGCAATCATGGTGCGCAACAACACCGGTCGACTCAGCGTTCGACCGGGCACCGTGGACTGAGTTACTATGGATATTCGTCTGGTTTGTGTGAATTTCTCACGGCTCCGTGACTTTTGGGGAAAACAAACGCAACCCGGCATTTCCGTCGGTCTGAATTAACCATGGAAGTATGTTTGTCACCAGCGAAAACTGCGCCGTTTCGCGAAACAATGACAAACGCAGGCATGTGAATATTTCGACCCAAGACGGCCGACCAAGGGCAAAACTGCATGTCCCGGCGAGACGAGGCCCAACGAAACAACCGCGCACGCCAGATTGCACGCGAGCGAGCTGCCGCAAAATCGGGGCAGCAATCTCCCAAGCGCCTGAGCCGCCTCCGAGTTCAGGAATTGGCCGACCGCATCTGCGCCGAGGCGAAATGGATCGTGTCCAACGCTTTGGCGGATCGCGAGGGGCCGCCAAACGGCGAGGCGGTCATCCGCGCGGCCGACGAAACGCGGACCTTTGCGCTCAAAGTGATCGCAAAGTCGCCCTATCAGGGGCGTCACGAATGTAGGGCCGGCTGCGCATTTTGCTGTCACACAGCTGTCACCATCTCAGCGCCGGAGGCCGTGGCCATGCTCGACCGCCTTCGCGCATCATGTTCCCCGGAAGATCTGACCGGCATTCGCGGGAAAATCGAGGAAAACGCTACGCGGGCGGCAAGCCTGTCGCGCGCGGAATATGCCGTCGCAAGCGTGCGCTGCGCGATGCTGTCGGACGACGGAACCTGCCGCGTCCACGAATCGCGACCGCTGGCCTGTGCCGGATTTCTGTCACTCTCCCGCGCGGCCTGCGAAGCGGAATTCAACCGCACCCCCGGCCGCGACGAAGTGCCGATCGACCGTTTCGCAACGACCGTCGGCATGAGCGCATCCTACGGCCTCAAGGCGGCGTGCGAGTCGGCGGGGCTGGACGGCGATTACTATGAACTGCACCACGCACTCCGAGCGATCTGGGACCACCTCGACGCAGCCGGATCATGGACCCGCGGAGAGCGGCTGTTTGAAGGGTGCGTGAGGTCGGACGCATGGTAGTATCTGCAAATTGAGTATTCGGGTCGAATATTGGCGTGACCTGTTTGGCCAAATTTGCTATCATAATTCGTGAGGAGTTTCGACATGCCGCCGACAATCTTAGAACCAAAGCCGGGGGTAGATATGGGCCGCGTGGTTGTAACTGTTGAAATTGCAAACGTGGAAGACCTCGATCGCTTGTCGCGAGGCGAGTTGAATTCTGCGGAGGTGAGGCGATCGACTGTTGAAGCGCTCGTGGATACGGGCGCGACATTCTTTTGTTTACCGCAGTCGGTCGTGGACCACTTGGGTCTGCCGTTCGATCGAATCAAGGAAGCCCGCACCGTTACCGGGAACGTGTCGCTCAACATTCATCGCGGCGCAAGAATCGAAGTGCAAGGCAGGGCCTGCAGCGTCGAAGTTATGGCACTGCCCGAGGCACGTCAGGTGCTGCTCGGCCAGATTCCGCTTGAGACGCTGGATTTCTGGGTGGACGTGGCGAGCCACAAATTGGTTGGTAATCCGGAGCATGGTGGGCAATGGATGGCGGAAGTGTTCTGAATATTGGCGACGAAGCTTCCAATACCAATAGAGCGAACTTTATATGAGTACCCTGTCGAAATTCACGAATTCCAGCCGCGCAGTCCTTTATGGCCTTCAGATCATCATGGAGCGAGACATCGGTATTAGTAAACCGATTGCGTCTTCCACGCTATTTGTCGAACATCTTCGCGATGCCGGCATTTGGGAAGAGCTTGATCTGGCCGATCTGTTCTCGGCAATCGATAAATTCTTCGAAGTGAAAATCCCCTGGCCCGAATGGACACTTCTCTTGGGCGGCGCGCACCGCGAGCGCGCCGAATGGGAAGCCAACATCGCTGCGCGCCTGACATTCGGCCACATCGCCCAATTCATCGCCGCCCGCTTGCCAATTACTCGAATTCCCACGCTTCGAATTCTTGGCAAGCGATGCCTTCAAGCAGGCGCCTTTCACACGATCGAACATTTCGTCGAGCGCATCGACCCCGACGATCTCCAATTCGGCCCCAGCACGCCGATCCACCATCGACTTCGTGGCTCCAAGCTGAAGCGCGTATGGAGTCAGTTGAGTTGGCTGTCGGAAGGTCGATTGCCGTCGCTTCGCACGCCGCCTTCGGAGGCCGCGAGGAATTGGCTTATGGGCAAGATGTGGCTTGCTTTTTGTATCGCACTTATCGCAAAGTTCCTTTTTTGGTTGAACGAAACTCGGTTCACGGAATTCCTAGGCATTTCGACCCTAGTTGCACTTTCCATCGCCGGAATTGTCTTAGGCGTGAGCCTTTTGGTGTTTGCCCTCTCGCCAATTTTGAACCGTGTAGAACCGAGGCTGCCCTCGGGATTTCGAACTTTTCGAGATTTGGCGGTTGCGCTTGCGCCCGCAGAAGAACCTGTATAAGTCGAGCAGTAATATCTGCAATTGCCGAGCTGCAGGAGTGTCAAGTGACTTTTTGCCGCCTGTGGCGCTTCCTGTTAAACTAACTTACGAGCACATTTGATCATCAAGCTACTGCCTTCGACAAGGCTGGGTGCAACTTCTGATTTGCGATTAATCCGAGGCCTGTGATATGAAACTCTGCCAATACTACCACTCCGCCGACGAACGCTCGGCCGATCTGAAGCGCCGCGTCCCTGTCCATGCCCGCCTCGGCGTGCTCATCGCCGGCAAAATCGTCGATGTCACCGACAAGGCACGAAAGCACCATGACATTCACGACCCGCAGTTCGCCGGCGTGCTCACAGCCGCTGTCGCCGGCTTGCCGGAATGGGGCGCCTTTCGCAAGGAAATCGCCTCGCTCGATCGCGAGGGCGGCCTCGACCCGAAAAACGTATTCTTCGGCCCCTGCGTCCTTCGCCCCTCGCAATACATGGATTTCTACGCATTCGAGCAGCATGTCATGACCATGCGCAAACAGCGCGGTCTCGATTTCATCGTGCCCGAATGGTACGAGATCCCCGCGTATTACAACTCGAACGCCACCAGCTTCCTCGGCCACGGCATGACCGCCCACTTTCCGCAGGGCGAAGAGCGAATGGACTACGAGTGCGAACTGGCCTGCATCATCGGCCGACCAATCCGCAATGCCACCGTCGAGTCAGCCCGAGAGGCGATCCTCGGCTATACGATTCTGAACGACCTGTCGGCTCGCGCTCGGCAAACCAAGGCGATGCCGATCAACATGGGTCCCGCGCCCGGCAAGGATTTCGCCAGTGCCCTCGGGCCGTACCTCGTCACGAAGGATGAGATCGCGAATCTCGACGACGTCGGCATGCGCGCCTATGTGAACGGCGAACAGTGGACCGACGGCAAGTACGGCACGGTCAAGCACCGCTTTGAGGCCATGGTCGCGTTTGCAAGCGCCGCGCGCACGTTGTTCCCCGGTGACGTACTGGGCAGCGGCACCGTCGGCACCGGCTGCGGAGCGGAGCTGAAGAAGTTTCTAAAGCCGGGGGATGTCGTGCGGATGGAGTTTGATGGGCTTGGGGAGTTGGAGAATAAGGTGGATCACGAGCGAATGGCTAAATGAACAGCAGTGACCGCGTAGTTACTGAAATCCCGCTCAATGCGCTTTGGGACGATTCCGGGACATTGCCGCATCATCGAAAGCGCGATTTGAAGCGTGAGGAAATTCGCTTGATTTTATGTGAGCAGCGAGTCCGGTTTGTAATTGCAAACGTAGGTGAGAAGTTGACATGGATCGATGCGATGTCTTGTTATTAATTTTGGAAGGATGACGTCAAGACTCATATTGCTGACTCCTATGCGATTGACCTCGATAGCTTCCCAGGTTCGCACGCCTATTTTGCATCGGAATGGCGCGACAATGAAAATGACCGTGTAATCGTCCTTGAGAAGCTCCATTAGCAGCGACGTGTGTTGAATCTCTGCCTCATCCATCCGGATTCGCCCGAATCTCCTCCAGCCTCGGCCGAAGCTCCGCCGGAATCTGATCGGCCACGGCATCATCAATCAGCCCTACGCGAATCATGTCGCCAATATGCACCTGATCGATCCGGCGAACTGCAATCAGCTTGAGAATGAGCAACTCCCGAAGCTGTATCGCATCAACACCCTCCGCGCTACGGATACCCTTCACAACGTCTGGTGCCGGATATGCGTCATGCTGCTTAATTCTCTCGCCCGCAAAGATCACATGTACGCCCCGGCTCGGCATCGGATCGGCACGATCGAGAAACATCGTGATCCCATCAACATCGGCCATGTCAAAACCGGCCGCCGCCATCGCCGTCTCGGCCCGCCCCAAATCGGCGCGATTGAGCAGTACATCCACATCCTTCGTATTGCGAATCGCCCCCTCGTCCTTGCTGCCGACCCACACCGCGACGGCGTTCCCGCCAATGACGACGTACGGCACATCTGCGCCTTCCAATGCCTGGCAGGTGCGTAATAACCGCTCCCGAACTTTCTCAACGGCTCGTTCCGCGCGCATGATCCACTCCATCGGAATTCGAACGGGCGTGATCGGAATGTTCACGTCGGGAATGTTCATCGATTATATTCTACCATGTCGCAGGAATATTTGCCGATTTGCAAGAATCGCATCGGGCCTTTTCGAAGCGTCGAGTGCTGGCAGTGCTGCTTCGTTGCTTGCATTTTCACCCATTTTCCCCGCCCTGCTGGGCCGGGCTAAACGGAGCAATTCTGTGTCTTGAGCATCGTATCGAGCCAATTACAATCCCCACCATGTACATCGACCTCTCCAACACAACCCACTCCTTCCGGGCCATGCACCGCCTGTACCTCTCCTTCGTCCAGCCCCGGCCCATCGCTTTCGCTTCGACCCTGAGTGCCGACGGCAAGCCCAACCTTGCCCCGTTCTCCTTCTACAACATGCTCGGCGCCAACCCGCCGGTCGTCGTCTTCAGCCCGGCCCTCAATCGCCACAGCAAGCCAAAAGACACGCTGACAAACATTCTCGCAACGAAGGAATTCGTCATCGCCACCGTCACCGAGCCCATCGCCGAGCGTATGAATATTTGCAGCACCGAGTACGAATACGGTATCAGCGAGTTCGAAAAAAGCGGCCTCACGCCGATAGCCGCGAAGCGGGTAAAGCCGTTTCTGGTGAAGGAAAGCCCTGTCAACATCGAATGCACCCTGCGGCAGGTTGTCTCGCTCGGCGACGGACCCGCCTCCGGCCAGGCGATCTTCGGCGACGTGGTGGCCGTACATGTGGAAGACGCGGTGCTTATCGAAGGCGACATGGTCTGCGACCCGAAGAAGCTCCAGGCGATCGGCCGAATGGGCGGCGACCTCTACGGCCGCACGACCGACCATTTCGCACTCAAGAGTCTGCGTGATCCGATGGAGTTGGAAGCACATGGCTGGCCGAAGATTGATGGTTGAGATGTCGCGAGTTGTTTGGAGCGTTCAAGTCGGTCGCGTTGCGTTTACGGGTAGGTGAATGGCGAGTGAACTCGAAGTCGAGGTAGATGCGTACACCAGTCGGTTTCCCGTGTCCTCAAACGCGACGACAGTATCAGACTTGCCAAATTGCACGCCATTCGTCACAACGCTTTCCACCGTGTTCCGTGTTCGCAACCAGCGCGGCGCTGTGCTTGACATTCAGAATTCATCGCACGTTTCGCTTTTCATTCTTCATGTAATCGAATCAGCTATTATCGCTTCAATTGTCTTGACGAGTGTGGCCCTGTTTGAACGCGAAACTTATCAAATAGATTCAATGGGCTATACCGTGCTGGTAAAGCGCTCGCTTACCGACGTTCTGAAGGAGTGGACCAAATCGCCCACCAACTCACCGTTTTTCTTGATACCGATTCTGTTCTTTTTCGTCCTTCCGATCGTCGCATCGTTTGCGTCGTGGGTGTTTTTGTCGAACCTCCATCGTGCCGGCTCGATTGTCGCGTCATTCAAACGGGCTTACCTGAGCATTCTCGCGTGTTGCGGCCTTTTGAACGTGCTATTTGCGATCATCTTGTCCATCACCACCACGGTGAATCTGATCGATTACGGCAGCAATATCGTCCTACGCGGTGCATGTGGAATCTCGATGACAATAGTGGTATGTCTCTTGATCCTCACCTTTCTGGTTCGACTTGATCGCGCAACAAAGTTTGCAGGCGAGTTGCTGCCGGAAGTCGAGGCCATCGCCAATCGCTGCGAGGGCTGTGGCTACGATCTAACACATCTTCCTATCGGTGGTGTATGTACCGAATGCGGCCTAGCGACTGAAAGTTCTTTGGTGCCGGAACGCCGTCGCCCTGGCACACCATGGCAGCAGCGGCGCGATGTTTTGGGATGGCTGGAAACAGTCGGGGATTGCTTGCTCTGGCCGCATAGAATTTATGGTGCGATGCAGATGAAAAAGGCATTTGCCGAGTCTGTTCGCTTCGCACGCTGGCATTTCGGAGTCATGGCAGTTGGTGCCGCATTGTGGGCCATCCTATTGACTCAAACGCAGAGTGAGCTTGGCTGGCCAGTGTACCTTTTTGTTCCTTTGATGGCCGCCGCCGCCGCCTCGCTGGCGGGTTGGTTTTGGCATCGGCTGGTTGGCGCCATCGTTTTCACCTACGCAGTTGCCCAAAAACTGTTCACCGATGCTCAATGGGGCCGGCACGTCTTAATGTATGAATCAGCTTTCCTCTGGGTGTTTTGCGCATTCAACGGTTTGATGATCACCAGTTTCATCGTATTTGACGGCAATTGGATTTCGCATTTCTTCACCGGCCGTCAACTTTTCTTCTTTCTGGGCATGCCGCTGGAGTTGTTTGTCATTCTAATGGGCAATCTCGTATTGACGCTTGCGTGGTTCTATCGTTATTCCATCGCAATCCGGGCAGTCCGCTGGAGCAACTTCTAACCATGACCGCAATCATCACCAGTCCCCAAAACCCCAGAATCAAAGCGGTCGCTGATCTCCGCGAATCCCGCACCCGCCGCGAAACCGGCCTCATCCTCATCGACGGCCTCCGCGAAATCGGCCGCGCCATTGACGCCGGCGTGGCGGTGGACGAGGCGTTTTGCTGTGAAGAAATAGGAATGTCAGAGGCCGCACGGGCGATCACCCAGCGCCTGCGCGAAGTCGGCGCGACCGTCACCGGTGTCTCGAAGCGCGTTTACGAAAAAATCGGTTACGGCGACCGCGCTGATGGTGTCATTGTCGTGGCCCACCGCCCGAAACGCGAGCTTGCGGAACTGAAGCTCGAGAGCAACGTACTCCTGGCCGTCATCGAAGGACTGGAAAAACCCGGAAACGTCGGCGCCATCTGTCGCAGCGCCGATGGTGCCGGCCTCGACGCCATCATCGTGATGGATTCCGCCTCCGACCCTTTCGGACCCAACGCCATCCGCGCCAGCACGGGAACAATCTTCACGCTGCCCGTCATCGAGTCGACCGAAAAAGTAACGATGGAATGGCTCATGTCAAACCATTTTCAAATCATCGCCGCCAGCCCCCACGCCACGAAGTCCTATTCCGAAATCGACTTTCGCAAATCAACGGCCATCATTCTTGGCTCTGAAGCAAAGGGTCTGACCGATACATGGAAAGGCCGCGCCATCGGTGCCCGTGTCCCTATGAATGGCCGCGCCGACAGCCTGAACGTCTCAGTCACCGCCGCCCTCTTCTTCTACGAAGCCCTGCGACAGAGGTTATAATTCACTTGAGTGTAAGTCCGAAGCAGTTTGCGAGGCACATAAGGAGAAATCACCCATGCCCAATTTCACCTTCGCAACCGAAATGCCCTTCTCAGTCCAGGACCTGCGCGACGAATTCGATCGGCTCGTCGATCGTGTCTGGCATGGCGGCCTGACTACCGCGCCGCTCGATGGGCAGGATTGGGCCCCGCGCATGGACGTTTACGAACGATCGGATAGTTTTCTTGTCCGACTGGAAGTACCGGGCGTCAGCGCCGACGACGTGGATGTCTCCATCCTGAAGTCCGTGCTCACCGTCAAAGGAAAAAAACGCGAGCCGCAGGATGTCAGCGATGCCACGCGAAAGCTCCGTACGGAGTGCCGCTTTGGCAGTTTTTGCAGGAAGTATGACCTGGCAAGTCCGGTCAACGAGGAAAACGTGTCGGCCACCTGCAAGGATGGTGTCTTGTTCATTCGAATTCAGAAACAGCCCGAGGCATTCGGCAGAACGGTCAAAGTCACGTCCGATTGAATATCAGACGGGTTGACCATCGTTGATCAAGTCCACCAGCGATGTCCTTGCAAACAAATCCTTCAGTCGGCCATGTGCATCTTCGTGGGCACGGCTCATGGTTGACTGTACGGCCGCAGGCATGGCGCGAAAGGCTTGATCCTTTTTGTCAAAGGAGACAAATGCACCCACTCCTTCAAAAACATCGTAGAGGGAGATACTCTCGGGCGTCCGATTAAGCCGGAAACCGCCCCGCGGTCCCCGATCTGAATGAAGGATGCCGGCGTTGGCCAATTGGCTTAGAATCTTGGCGGCATAGGCCTTCGGAAGTTTGTGTTTCTGGGCAATTTCACCGGCCCGAACGCCTATCGGTGTTTGGCCTTCGCGATTCTGCTGGGCGATCTCGAAAAGGGCGAGAAGAGCGTAGGTGGCTGTCTTTCTTCGCAACATGGATTTGTCCTTCAATTGGTTGATTGGACGAAAAAACGACCAGTCGGAATCGATAAGTGGCTTTCTGAGCCTCTCCGGTCTATTCGGATAATAGTAGCATGAAAATCGATTTCAATGTGACGTCTTGGATTTGAGGATTGGTTTTAGATTAAGCGAATTAGGTAATTCCTTATTTCTGTGCATCTGTGCACGTTTTGGTTTGAGAGGTATCGTGTCTGAATCATCTGTATCAAAAACCAATCCGTCAGGCTGGTTGAGGGCACTGGGCAAGAATGACTTGCCGGCTTCCTTCATTTTGAACGGCGAGACGTTCAAACATCTCCGGACTTTCAAGCACGATTTCTTCGCCGGCACCGGACTCTATGAAGGAAACTCGGATCGTGTCGTCCTGAAAATCGGCCGCCAGGCCGGTGCGTTCGGCATTCCGTTGTCTTTCATAGGCAAATTCCTGGCACGTCGGGAAATGAGATTGCTGAATGCCACCGCCGGGCTGGAGGGTATTCCCAAATGTCTGGGCGCGATAATGCGAACCGGCCTGGTCAGGCGCTTTGTAGACGGAGCCCCGGTTTCAAAAGACTCAAAACTGGATGACAACTTTTTTCCGCGACTCTCAAAGTTGCTGGATGAAATTCACGCTCGCGACATGGCCTACGTCGACCTTGAAAAAAGAGAGAACATTCTTCTGGGCGAAGATGGCCGTCCATACCTGATTGATTTTCAAATCTCGTGGAAGATCGATGGCTGGATGGGCAGGACTTGGCCGGCAAAGTGGATGTTGGGTGTGCTGCAGCTCGGACCGATACCACCTGATGAAGCATTGGCGTCGGCTTCGCCCCGATCAGCTCGATGAAGAGACCCTTCGCAAGAGCGGACGTCCGCCATTCTGGATCGCCTGGCACCGCCTCATCTTTCGCCCGATCACCCTGATTCGCCGGCGCATTCTCGTTTGGCTCGGCGCCCGGGAATCGGCCCATGGTCGATCACCCGGTTGATCTGTTACGCAATTCTCCACGAAACTGTCTGACATATTTCATCCCGTCACCTGAACAATCATCGCTTGCGGCCGATAAATGCGCCACCCTTGAGTAGAGCAGAAAGAGTGCCGTCATTTCGGCACTGTGCCCCCGGCTCTATGCAGCACGTCATCAAGCCGATTTCAAAAAAAGGACGCGCAGAGTTTACGGGCGCGATAATCCACTTGCGCAGGGCCTTTATCAGTGCTGACATACAGCATTTCTAGCCAATCGTCCGATCAACAGGTGACGCGAATGAAATTCGTCCGCCGTCATTTGCCCGGTTGATTGTTGTTTCTTATGTTGAATTTGTCTTTCGTCGATCCCAGTGCTGGGAATGAGGCGAAGACGCCGTTCGCGTCCGGGGCTGGTTGTATGCGGCCGCGCGGGTCGGACGGTGTGGAATACGAAGTTCCGCGAAGAGGATGGCTGCGACCGATCGAGCGTCGCGGCTAACGGGCTTCACCCGACAACGCGCATTCAGCCCTGTTCGCCGTGGGGCATGTTGCATCCACGGTCGGGGCTTTTCCCTGAGTTTAGGGAGTCGGCAGAACGGACGCTGTCGAGTGTTCAGGTCTCTCCTGCGTAATGGAGGGACGGGATTTTGGGGGGCTTTGCCGAAGGCTGGACGTCATCGGTGGGGCTTGGCAGATCACTGGCTGCGTCCGGATCTGCGGGAAAAGGAGCGAATTATGAAGGCTCTCGTCAACAGCATTAAGTCGTTCATTCGGGATGAAGAGGGTGCCACAGCGACTGAATACGCGGTCATGTTGGCACTCATCATCGTGATCTCGCTCGCGGGCATCAGCGCCCTCGGCGAGAAGGTCTCCGACGTCTTCGTCGACATCGAAAGCGCGATGCCGTAAGCGAACGCCGGAAGCACGCTCAAGGAGTGGGGCGTGATGACCTGAGCCGGGAGCGGCTCATGAGCGTGAGACACAAACGCAGGCGGGCGGGGGCGATGGCTCCCGCCTGCCGGGCGTTTACGGCAGTAGACAAGCGCCTTGGGACGTGTGGAATTCGAGGTGTCGGCAATTTGTCGCTCCAGCGTTCCACAAACGAGCGCGAAACATTTGCGGACGCAAGTCCGCCGTTTTCCCGTGCTCCGGGGCGTTTCTCCCGATCGGTGCGCGGCGCAAGCTCATCCCTGTCGCGCCGCGAGCCGAAATCGCAACGTGTGAACACAGTTGCGAGCCTTTTCGGACGACTGATTTGCATCAGTCGAAACTGAATGCGAGAGTTTGAATCAGGTTCGGTCGGACAGGGTGCAACAACACGGTGCAAGATGACGTTCAGTGGATATGAACAAGCGGTGCTCGCGGCTCTCGTTCCTGCGATGATCTTCGCAAGCTGGAACGACTACCGCCGCCATCGCGTTCCAAATTGGCTGAACGCTTCCATTCTGGTACTCGGCATCGGCGTCAACAGTTACCTCGGAAGTTGGAACGGACTGTCGGCATCGCTGCTGGGCGCGGGCGTCGGTTTCGGCTGCCTGTTTGTCTTTTGGGCCATGCGCGCCATGGGCGCTGGAGATGTCAAATTCATGGCGGCCGTCGGCGCCTGGATGGGCCCGTCCCTGACATTTCAGGCCGTGCTTGCCGGCGGGCTGATCGGCGGCGCAATGGCCGTCGGCATGATCGCATATCAGCGTCGATGGATGCAGACCTATCTCAATCTCGGCGTGGTGATGAAAAAGGTGGGATCGGCGGAAACGGCATTTGGTGATTTCGGCTCAGCCAGGGAACTAAACCGTGGCGCGTCCGTCATGCCATATGCCATTCCTCTGACACTCGGTTCCCTGTGCGTGTTATTCTCGAACTTTTTCGGATGGGGGGGATTGCTATGAAACTGAAACTCGGAAAACGAAGCCGGTTCCTGAGAAAGGGCGTTGCCGCCGTCGAAACGGCCGTGGTCGCACCGCTGCTCGTCGTGTCGATGCTCGGCATGATGGAAGTGGGCTATGCATTCCTCGTGCGGCAAACAGTCACGATGGCGTCCCGCGAGGGTGCCCGTGCCGCGGCGCTGCCCGGCGGAACGATGGATGATGTCGACACCGCGGTCGACGCCGCCATGAGTGCGGCCGGTCTCGTGGGCTATGAAACGGACAGCAATGTGAGCGGCCTGTTGCCGTCGGACCCCGAAGTATGGGTCTCGGTGACGATTCCGCTGAATCGCGTGAGCTTCACTGGCAGTCTGCTGGGCGGCGGCTCCTTCGATATCGGGTCAACCACGACGATGCGGCGTGAAGGCATCGATGACGTCGACGACGATTAATGATCTTGCGTATTGTGCTCGTCTTGCCAATAGGGGGGCAAGTCGGTTTGTTTGAAACACTGACTTTGGCAAAGTGAGGTTCGAGAATATGAAACCCAAAACATTGATTCCTTTGGTCATCGGTCTGGCGGTCGGATTCTTCGCCATCAAAATGGGTCTGGACATGGTCCAGAAAGCGAAGGGTTCACAGGAAGACAAATCAACAATCTATGTGGCGGCCAAATCGATCGACGTCGCCACGGCCATCACCGAGCAGATGCTTACCACAAAAGAAGTTCCGGTAAGCCTCATGCCGCAGGACAGCTTCCGGGACAAGAAGACGCTCGTCGGCCGCGTCACCAAGATTCCGATCCCGGGCGGCATTGCGATTTCAAAAGCCATGCTCGCTCCACCCGGCGCCATGCCGGGCCTCAGCGCGCAAATTCCGGCGGGCCATCGGGCGGTCAGCATAAAGGTCACCGAGGAGTCGGCCGTTTCCGGGTTTATCATGCCGGGCAGCCGGGTCGACGTTTCCACCGTTGTACGAACGGGCCGCGGCGACTCAGCCTCGCGCCTTGTGTTGTCGAATGTTGAAGTCGGTGCCGTCGGACAGTCGCTGGCCAAGACCGCAGGTGACAGCAAGACGACACAGGTCGCCAAGACCGTGACGCTGTTTCTGAAGCCCGAAGATGTCCAGAAACTGAACGCCGCCAGCGGCGGCAGCAAGGGCGGTCTCCGCATTTCATTGCGCGGCCACAATTCGGATCCCGGTGAGTCCTTCTTCGCTCAAATGCTGAAGAAAATGATGGAGGACAGGGAACCGGAGCCGGTGCCTGAGAAGGAACCTGAAGTCAAAATCGCGAAAGCGGAACCCCTCAAGACGCATACAGTTGAACTGCGGCGCGGCGGCGCGGTGGAACAACTTGTCTTTGACGAACGCGGCGGCGTTCGACATGTGGTTCTGTCGGATGGAAATGGATCGATGAATCCGATTTCGCAGCCGATGCAGCCGCAACCCGAAGCGCAATCCGCGCCGACGGAGCAGATCGAAACAAATCCACAAACGGAGAACATTGAATGACACGCAATCAGGGTGCATCCATTTTGGATCGACTCGCCCGGCGCACAGGATGTCGGACGCATGCGATTGGAGCAAGATGCCAGGCGCTCGCGGCGTTGTCGGTCGGGATGCTTGCCTGGAATATGGGCGGCACAGTCCGCGCGGACGAACCCGCAGCCTGGCCCGGTCACGGCCCCGTAACGGTCGCGGCCAACAAGCCGGTGGCTTTGCAGGACGAGCCGGCCGCCGATTCACAGGGCGGAGCTGCAGCGACGCCCGAGAACAAACCGGCGGTCGCGCCCAAGGGTTCGTTGACGGAAGCGCCTGCAATTTCTGCGGATGCCTTCATCGAGTCAGTTCGGGTGGATAAGGAAAACGCCGATCGAATTCTCGTCTCTCGAAATTCCACGGCGATTATCAACCTGAGGCAAAAAGCCGACGGCGTACAGATCGCGGATCCCAACATCGCGGACTACTACCTGACTTCACCGACACGAATCGTGGTCAGTGGAAAATCCTACGGTACGACCCAGTTGCTCATTCGATTCGGCGAACAACAGAAGACTTTCAACATCGACGTCGAGCTGGACATGAGCGCACTACACGCGTTTATCGCCAGCAATGCGCCGACGGCTCATATTGAAGCCCGAAGCGTCAACGGCGTCATCATGCTCACCGGAACGGTGCCGGATGCCGACACGGCCCAGCGCATATCGGGAATGGCCGCGCTCGTGCAGGGTGGCGAGGTTCGAAGCAATCTCACGGTCGCAGGCGTCCAGCAGACCATGCTGCGCGTCGTCGTCGCCGAAGTAAACAAGGAAGCAAGCCGGCAGCTCGGTGTAAACTGGGCCATCGGCGCTTCCGATTGGTCGCGAGATTTCTTCTTCGCAAACAATGTGGCCAATATAAATCCAACCGTCTTTGGCAGCAGCGGCCTCGCCGACGTGCTTACGGGCCAGCAGTTGTATGGCGTCGCCGGCGTCGGCAATGGCGCGAACACCAATATCACCTTTGGTTTTCCAAAGGCGGAATTCCAGGTGTTCCTGAACGCCCTGCGAGAAAATGGTCTTGCCCGAACTTTGGCGGAACCCAATCTTGTCGCCATCAGCGGCCAGACCGCGACTTTTCTCGCGGGCGGTGAAGTGCCGATTCCGGTCGCCCAGGCAGGTGCATCGGCCGGTGCCATCACAGTCGAATATCGTGAGTTCGGCGTGCGCCTCGGCTTCACGCCGGCGATTCTCAGCGGCCAGATTATTCGATTGCATGTGATGTCGGAAGTCAGCGAGGCCATTCCGACCACCACGGTGGTCGGCGGCTTTCCCCTATTTACGTTTACGACACGCCGTGTGGAATCGACGATCGAATGCGGCAATGGTCAGACGTTTGCCATCGCCGGTTTGCTCAACGATCGAATTCGGGCGAATTCTTCAAAGATTCCCGGCCTCGGCGATTTGCCGGTACTGGGCACGATGTTCAGTTCAACCGCGTACGAACGATCCATGACGGAATTGGTCGTCCTGGTCACGCCGCAGTTGGTGGAGCCATTGGATCCCCAGCAGGTTCCTCCTCCGCCGGGCAGCTTGATGACCGAGCCGACGGATTTTGAGTTATTCGGACTTCAGAAATTGGAAGGCGAGCCGCTGGCAAGAAGTGAATCGGACGGCGTTCCTCGCGAACAGTTTCCCGTAAAGACGCAGCCGGGCGGCACCAGCCGCTGGCCGACGTCGGCTTTCGCGCTTCGCGGACCTTGGGGTCTCGCGGAGTTCGAAGAGAAGTAACGGGCAGATTTGGGCTTGTCGGGCTTTCGATGCGGTTTTGTATCGTAAGCTCGTGTGAGGGTTCTTGGCGCGATTTGAAACCGGGAAGCGGATGAGAGATCCGCCCCGACGATTCAAATCAGTTTTGGGGGGGATCGACCATGTTTCTGCGTAACAGGTGGGGTAGAAAAGACGTGCGACGGCGCGGTGCCGTCATGGTCCAAACTGTGCTGTTTGGCGGCACGGTCGGACTCGGTGTCGCGGCGCTGGCCATCGACACCGGATTGATGTACAGCGCCAGACAGGAATTGCAGAGCGCGACCGATGCGGCCGCGCTCGCGGCAGCGTCCCAATTGGGAAAAACGGAAGATGCTCAGGCACTCGCCACGGCGGAAGCGAAAAAGTTCGCCAAGTTCAACGAGGTCATGAACGAGGATGCCGACCTGGTGGATGCGGACGTGGTTTTCGGCCACGCCGAGTTGGTCGGCTCCAAGTACACCTTCACGCCGGGCGCATCGCCGTCGGATGCCGTGAAAGTGACACTTAAGCGCGACCAGACCGTCGGCGATGGCCCGGTCTCGCTGCTTTTTGCCAAGACATTCGGCATGTCCGGCGCCCGCATGAAGGCCAGCGCCGTGGCCATGCTCGTGCCGCGCGACATCGCCATGGTGGTCGACCTGTCGGGTTCGATGAACGACGACAGCGAACTGCGCCACCATAAGGCCTTTGCATCGGAAAAGACCGGCACCATTAACGGTGTTCAGATCAATCTGAAGGACATCTGGCTCGCTTTGCCGACCAGCAAGGGCAAGCCTGGTGTCAAAAACGGAAGCAATCCATCGAGCCCGTCGTCAACATGCGCGGCCGGCGATCTTCAGCCCTCAAACGGAGCATCGACGCCACAGTCCTCCGGCGGACATCCCGATCCGGGCGAAGAACCCTCGGGCGGAAGCTTGAATCCCAAGGGTCCGCGCTTTGGATGGATGACGGACTTCGGCAGCGCCATTGTTCTCGGTTCATATTCCGCTGCCTCGGATGCAGGTCTTTACTACATTCCAAAGGGAAGCACGACATCCAATGCGGATGTGGTTGCCAACCTAACGGAAGCGGGATACAGCTCGGCTGAACGCACCGTTTTGCTGTCCGGCAGCAACGACAGTGACACCAATTACTTCAAGCGTCGCGTCAAATGCCTGCTCGGTTTGGCCGGCTGGAAGAGCGGCAAGAGCGGTGGCAAATACACGGGAACCGGCGATGGCGACAACCTGCTCGAAAGCAATGAACTGACCCAGACGGTCGCGTATCCGTTTGCCCAGGGAAGCTGGGACGGCTATATCGACTATGTACGGTCCAGCTCCACGCAAATGGAAGCCACCGACTCCCAGTGTATGCATCGATATGGAATCAAGACATTTGTGAACTATTTGCTGGAGAGCAGGGAATCCCATGCCGAGACGCCGGAGTTGGCGAACACGCCGGAAGAACCGCTCTACTCGGTCAAGGTTGCCGTTCAGGCGATGATCGACGAACTCATCGCCCTTGAAACACAGGACCATGTTTCACTGGAAACCTTTGCCCAATATGGCAACCACCGCTTGAATCTATCGAGCCCAGGTTCCGGCGAATCGCTCGAAGATCTGTTGCAGGAAATCCCGGACGAGCTGTTCCATTATCAGGCCGGTCATGATACGCCTTACACAAACATTGGCGACGGCCTCGATGAAGGAATTCAGGAACTGATGAGTAACCGTGCACGCGCCGCGGCCACAAAGGTGATCATCCTTCTAACGGACGGAAAACCAAACGTGAATGAGTACGGCAGTGTGACCGGCAACAATTCCGCCGGAGCTTTGGATTGGGTGGACGATCGCTCGACTTTCGCAAAGTCCAAGGGCTTTACGATCTACACTGTCGGCGTTGGTGGTGACGTGGACGATGAGCTGCTGTCCAATGCGGCCACATCGCCTCAGCATTACTATTATGCCGATAACCAACCTGATCCGGACAACGACAACAAACCGAAGTATATCAATCAGCTCAAGCAGATTTTCAAGGAGCTGGGTGGAAAGCGCCCCGTTCGCTTGATCCAATAACTCGAAGCGCCCTGCGGTTCGCCGCGACCGACTGATTAAGCGGTCGGTCGCGGCGGCCGATAAGGGGTCCGGAGAATCGATCTTCCCGGCCCCGTTGATCCCGACGTTCGCCTCTCCGGGAAGGGAATTTCGGAGGAGATTTTCGGACGTTTGGCACAGCGGGAGACCGTTGTGCGGCCCAGCCGATCAGGCTGGGCTGCGTGCGTCTGGGAATCGCAGCTACGCAAGTTGGATGGCCCCATGGCGCAGACCGTACGAACGATAGTTTTCACTTCAAATGAATCTGAGGCACCGGAATTGCGCCGGACGCTCACCTCGGTTCCCATGTTTAGAATTGTCGCTGAATTGGATGAACCGAGCCTGATCCCGCAGGCCGTTTCGCAATTCCCATGCGACCTCTTGATCGCCGACCTGGATCCAAATCCCAATGTCGTGCTCGAGTGCCTTCGCCAATTGCGCGATGCTGGCTCCAGTCTGCCGATTTTCGCCCTCAGCAAAATAACCGATGGCGATATCGTGCTCCGGGCGATGAAGGCCGGAGTCAAGGAATATCTCCTGAAGCCGCTGAATCTCGAAGAGATTCAGAACGCCGTCACCCGCGTGATTGTGACGCAGCCCGGTAAAAAAGAACCGGGAAAGCTCATTTCGGTGATGGGCAGTGCCGGCGGTGTCGGATGTACGACACTGGCGACGAATCTCGCGGTGGAACTCGCCGAGCTTGCCGGCGTGGATGAACGTGTCGTGGTGGTGGATCTCGATTTTCGCTTCGGCCATGTTGCGACATTGCTCGATGTGCAGGGTCAATACACCGTCGCGGATTTGTGCTCGACGCCGGAAGAACTCGATCCCGAAATGGTGCTCAAGGCACTCATTAAGCACGACTCCGGAGTTCATGTTCTCCGCCGACCCCACTCCTTTGCCCAGGCCGAGATGATTACCGCGGCCCACTGCGCAAACGTCTTTACCAGTTTGCAATCCATGTGCGCCTATGTCGTGATCGACGGGCCGACGCGGCACGATCCCGGCGGACGGGCGGTGCTCGATGCGGCCGATTTTAATTTCATGGTGTTGCAGCTCCTCGTCACCAGCGTGCGTAATACCGACCGAATGGTCCAGGAATTAAGCGTTCAGGGATTCAACCCCGATCGCATTTCGTTCATCGTCAACCGGCTCGGCCGGGAGTCGGCGCACTTGGATGTCGATCAAGTCGAGTCGATCCTGAGTCGTCCGATGTTTGCCGCGGTATCCGACGATTGGAAGACGGTCAGTTCGAGCATCAATATCGGACAGCCACTCAAGATGTATGCCGAGCGCCAAGGTTCGACAGGAGATTCACGAGCTGGCTCGGCGCATTCACTCACCCGAGCGATTTGCGGGGCAGGATGCAAACAAGAAGAGCGGCCTTCTCGGTCGCCTGTTCGGCAACAAGCCGGTCGGCAATGCAAAGTCGTCGACGCCGCGAATGGAACCGGCTACTCAGGGGTAAACGGACCTTGCGCCGCTTTCCAAGCCAATTTGCACGGCAGCCGGTTTTCGGTCCAAATCTTTTCAATTCCTCCCGAAACCCGCCAGTCTGAAAGACCGATGTAGGATCGGACTAGATTCGGTCCAGGTGTCCTGTCATGGACGCGGTTGCGGGCGGCCAATAAGCGGCGTCGCTTCGATCCTGTTTGAAAGATCGGCGGCCCGATTCGCCGACCGCCGCGGGAAAACGCCACTGGGAGTTGGATTGTATGTTTAGGGTGACGCTCTCTAAGCCAACAACAAACTTGGGCGGGCAATATTGAACGTGGAGGGATCGCGCGCATGTTCGGTAAGTCGAAGATTCCAACTTTGAAACCCCCCAAGGGTCCTACGGCCGACACGCCGGAAGGCGCTGCGACGACACAGGCCGGTGACGGCGTCGCCCTGAAAGCTGCCGCCGTTTTGCCGCGCGCGGAAAAGTCGCGCGGGCATGCGGACAAGTCCGACGAATTCTATGCGCTGAAGACCCGTATTCATAAGAAGCTTGTAGACACCCTCGACCTTGCCGAGATCGGCCGCCGAAAGGGCGATGACGTCAAGGAGGAGGTACGGCAGGTCATCGTCAACCTCTGCGAAGAGGAAAACGTCCTGCTCAATTTCAGTGAGCGACAACGCCTTGTCACTGAAATTCTCAATGAAACCTTCGGTCTCGGGCCGCTTGAGGCTCTACTCGGCGATCCGCACATCAGCGATATTCTGATCAACGGACCAAAGCAGGTTTATGTGGAACGAAAGGGCCGGTTGCAATTGTCCCAGGTGAATTTCAAGGACAATTCGCACCTGCTTCATGTGATCGACAAGATTGTTTCATCGATCGGCCGCCGCTGCGACGAAGTCTCGCCGATGGTCGACGCCCGATTGAAGGACGGCTCCCGCGTCAATGCCGTCATTCCGCCGCTGGCGATTGACGGACCTTCGATGTCGATTCGCCGATTCGGCGCCGATCCGATTACCTTCGAGGACTACATCAAGTTCGGTTCGCTGACGAAGGAAATGGTCGAGTTTCTCAAGGCATGCGTCGTATCCCACATGAACATTCTGATCGTCGGTGGTACAGGCTCAGGTAAAACGACGCTGCTCAACAATCTGTCGTCGTTCATTCCCGACACCGAGCGCATCGTCACAATTGAAGACGCGGCCGAACTTCAGTTGCGTCAGCCGCACATCGTGCGACTCGAAACGCGACCGCCGAATATCGAAGGCAAAGGCCAGGTCACGATACGCGATCTGCTCATCAACTCGCTTCGTATGCGGCCGGACCGAATCGTCGTCGGTGAGTGCCGCGGTCCTGAAACGCTGGACATGCTTCAGGCCATGAACACCGGCCACGACGGCTCGCTCACCACGATTCACGCGAACAACGTTCGCGATGCCGTGCAGCGCGTCGAAACGATGGTCATGATGGCCGGCTTCGATTTGCCGGTAAAGGCGATTCGCCAGCAGTTCGCGAGTGCCATCCACTTGATCGTGAATGCCAATCGTCTGACAGGCGGGCCGCGTAAGGTCATGTGCATTGCCGAAGTGCAGGGCATGGAAGGCGACGCCGTCACCATTCAGGAAATATTCAAATTCGAACAGCTCGGCATCGACTCTGTCGGCAAGGCGTATGGCCAGTTCATCGCCACCGGGCTGCGACCCGGATTCCTGGAACGTCTGAAATATTCGGGCGTTGAGTTGGACCCGTCCATTTTTGAGCGTCGGGTTTTGTACAAGGACACGCCGAACATGTAAGGGCGTCGCGCCCTCGGGGGATTTCGCTTCATGTCCGAAAACCTGATTATTGCAGCCGACTCGGGCATGATGGACCAGGTATGGCTTTATGTCCTGCCGCTCGTCGGTTCCATCATGTTAACTTACGCGATTTTCAGTCTGGTGCGCGATCTGCGCAAGCCGGACAACCGCCGCGTGCAGGACCGTCTGCGTGAAAAGGGCGGCGGGTTCGACGGCGATGCCGCGACCGAAAAGGCCGTGAAGGCGTCGATTCTTCGACAGCGCAAGGAAGCACAGAGCATCATTGCCCAAGCGCTTTCGAAGCTCAGCGTGATCGGCGGCCTGCAGCGCATGCTCGATCAGGCCAATCTCAATTTCGGGGCGACCACAGTGCTGATCAATCTGACCGGGCTGGCCTCGATCGGATACATCGCCTGCTATTTCCTGAAGATGGATATGTGGATTTCGATCACCGCCGCTGCGGGCCTGTTCTTCCTTCCGCTGCTTGTGGTGTTTTTCATTCGGAAGATTCGACTCAACAAGTTTCTCAATCAGTTGCCGGACGTCTTCGAATTGATGAGCCAGGCGCTTCGCGCGGGGCACTCGCTGCCGAACGCGATTCTGGTCATCAGCCAGCAACTGAGCGATCCGGTGCGGTCGGAATTCGCCCGCGTGTTTCACGAGCAAAACCTCGGCATCAAGATCGAGGAATCGCTCAAGAACATGGCCAAGCGCATCGGCATGATGGACGTCAATTTCTTCGTCACGGCCGTCTGCATTCAGCGGCAGACCGGCGGCGACCTTGCGGAAGTGCTCGATAACATCAGCGGCGTCATTCGCGAGCGCATCAAGCTATTCGGCATGGTGAAGGCACTGACGGCCGAAGGGCGCTTGTCGGGCTGGGTGCTGTTGGCGTTGCCGATTGTCGTGTTCATTCTCGAACTGGTGGTGAATCCGAATTATGCGAACAAGCTGCTTGAAACGGAGATCGGCAATTACATGCTGATCACCGGCGCGGTGATGCAGCTTCTGGGTCTGGCGATGATTCAGAAGATCGTGAACATCAAGGTGTAAGTGTGCCGCAGACATGGCATCCTGCGGGTATTGGCGGCAGGGGCACCGGCGCAGGCGAATTGAATTCGATTTGAGTTAATTGACTGGCGGAGCGGAATCATGGAAATTTACATTCTCGGCGGATTGACGGTCGTGGCGGTGACGATGATCGTCTATTCGCTCATGCCGAACAAACAGGAAGAGAGCGAAGTCGTGCGACGGCGCACGGCCGGTCTTTCCAAGGAAGACGACGTTAAGACGCTGCAGGCCAAGGCGCGGGACCGCGCGAAGCAGAACATGTTCGAGAAGGCGGCGCCGCTGCTTTCCCGGACGGTCATGCCGATGAAGGCCGAGGAGCAGACCCACCTCCGCGCCAAGCTGGCGCAGGCGGGCTTTCGTCGCGACACGGCGGCCAATCTCTTTCTGGCGAGCAAGACGATGAGTTTCATCGCCTGCGGCGTCGTCGGACTTGTCATGGGACTCGAAGGCGACAAGGACATGCTGGGCATCGTCGGACAGACGATTTTCGGCGCGGGCCTCGGCTTCATGCTGCCAAACCTGTGGCTGAACATCACGATTGGCAAGCGGGCCGAAGCGATTCGAAACGGTCTGCCGGATGCGCTGGACCTCATGGTCGTCGGCGTTGAGGCGGGGCTGGGCCTGGATGCGGCACTGCTGCGGGTGAGCGATGAGATGCGAAACGTGTATGTCGCACTGGCGGAGGAATTCCAGATTTCCTGCATCGAAACGCAAATGGGCGTTCCGCGCGCCGAGTCGCTCGCCAAGATGGCCGAGCGGAGCGCGGTGCTCGAAATGAAGGCGTTGACGGCGACGATTTCGCAGGCCGAAAAGCTGGGCACGAGCATCGCGAAGGCGCTGCGAACGCAGGCGGAATCGCTGCGGACCAAGCGGCGGCAGCGGGCGGAAGAACGGGCGCAGAAGACGGCGGTGAAGCTGCTGCTGCCGCTGATTCTGTTCATCTTTCCGACGATCTTCATCGTGCTGGCGGGGCCGGCGGCGGTGCAGCTGATGGATACGTTCAAGTCGGGCGGGGCCTTGAGCAAGTAGGGCAGCCGACGCGGATTTGATTCCGGAGAATTTGAAGAGCGGCCTGGCGATTTTATTGCCCGGCCGCTCTTTTTTGTGGATGGGGCCTGCGCGGGCGGCCTGTTTGTGACATGCCTGCGGCACATCGGAGGCGGCGAGGACATTGAGCCGGCCGATGAGGGGCAGGAGGCCGGGAACGGGCTCGACGGCGTCGAGCGAGAGTTTGCGGAGGGTGAGGAGGGTTTTTCGCAGCTTTTCGCGGTCGCGCTGTTTCATGCCCTTTTGCAGTTCGAGGTCGAAGCGGGCGACGGCGACTTTTTCGAATTGGCTGCGCAGGCGGCGCTCGGCGGCGATGCAACGGGCGAGCCGGCGGGCATCGGCCACGAAGGCGCGGCCGAGGGTGCCTGTATTAAGGCACTGCTTTAGCAGAAGGATGAGGCAGGTTGCGAGCATGCGGCCTGTTTCCCTTTATGCGATGGATCATTCCGGCGGCGTCGCGATCCATCGGGCCGATTCAATATAGCGCGCGAATTAGGGCTTGTCGGGCGGGTTTGGGGAATGTTTGGATGTGGTTGTGGATGATTGCGTTACGGGTTGCGAGTTTCGAGTAGAAACGCCGAAATGTGAAAAGGGTCCGAGAGTCCAAGGGTCCAAGGAGCCGAGTGAATGCGGGGACGGGGGAGATGTGGAAATGCAAAATGTAAAATGAAGAATGAAAAAAAAGAGGGGATGGGTTGCGGGGGCGGGCATCGGCGCGAAATGCGGTTTTGGAGTGAACATGGGGGGCGTTGGCGATGGCTGATTCTGTTTCATTTTCGGCTGAAACTCAGTTTGCTTCGATTTTGTAAGTCGTGTGTTCATAAAGTGTTCGGTGTCGGGGCGGTTGCGGGGGAGGCCATTTCCTGCAAAAAAAACTCCGGGGGTGAAAATTGCTGGAAAAGGCTGAATAGCGAAAGGGAGCGAACGCCGAGACGGGAAAGGGGTCAAGGGTCCGAGGGGCCGAGGGGTCGAGTGGAGGAATGGGGCATGGATAGTCCTTTCATCTTGTAAATCTTGCTCAGCGCTCCGCAAGGGGTTTATGGGGTTGTGGATGAACGGGTTATGGATTTTGAGGGGAAATGTAGAATTGAGAATGGAGAATGTAAAATTGGGGCAAACGCAGAAACGCCAAAACGCCAAAAAGTCAAAACAGTGGAGGGGGAGCGGGGTGGTGGGTTGGACAGGTTTGATTATTCTGTGCGGATTCAGAGCGAGGCGGCGTGATTCGGCCAGGGAGAGTGCCGTGCGTGCGGCATTTCGGCGCCTGTCCCCGGTTCCTCAAAAGGAGGCAGAAATTGGACTTATCCCCTTTTCGGCCCCCGGACCACAGACTCTTTCAGAACAACTTGCAATGCAGGAGGCTGTGACTATGGGAGGCAACGAAGTAAAATAATAATGCCAGGCCCATTTGGCGACCCATTGTATCAAGGTGCCGGTTGGGTTAAGATGCAGAGTATTTATAGATTGCCCGGAGGCTCTCACGTTAATGTTCATTATATGATGAATACCATTACCGGAGAAATCAGCCAAGTGAAAATCAAGTAAGAACATCGGTACGGAACTTTACGCGGTTCACCATATGAGAATCAAGTGCATTTCAAGACATGCTGAGTGCTTGTCAAGTGAACTAATTAGACCGGAACTCGGGATATCGCGAGATCATGTGTTCTCGATCGAGATTGGACGGGAATACGTGGTATATGGAATTACCCACTACCTCGGGCATCTTTGGTACTACATTTGTGATGAGGATTACACATACTTCCCAATCTGGAATCCATCACCACTCTTTAGAATTATTGATGATCGTCTTTCGATTTATTGGAGAATTGGCATTTCCACGATTGGTAACGATAATAGAATGATGCCGATAATTTCATTTAGTGAATGGGTGAATAGCAATGCCTATTACGACCAATTGACAGATGGGGACAAAGATGCTATCGCTGTATTTGAGAGATACAAGCAGTTGATGGATCAAGAAGCGGAGAATTCAAGAGTGTCAGGATGAATTCCTAATGCCACTAGTCCGGTAGGTTGGGTCGGCCTTGTGACACATCATTTCGCGGTGCAAATAATTGACGAGCCGCGATCTTCGCTTTGCCGCAACCATCCCATCCCGCGATCGCTGCACGGCCATCGACAAGGATGGCGCGGACCAGGCGTCCTACCGCTACGTCGGCTGCCTGCTTGGCCGACGTGACGGAAATAGCGAGTACGCCCACGCGCTCACGCCCGTCACGCACCACCCAGCTTTCAAGACCGAAATCCTCCGCGACAACATCCATTGAATCGCTCAAGGCATTCATCGCCCTGTTTCGGCAACTCTTGCGCGAGCCGCGTGGCAGGGCTGGCAGAGGCGTTTCCGTGATGAATTAACTTCTCCGGTGGCGCCGGAGGAGGCCCCGGCGCTGGCGGGGACACTCCCGACGCCGCCGGGGATGGCCGCGACCGGCCTGGGGGAGGTCACGGCACGGGCGGGGAATGCCCCAGCGCGGTCGGGAAGTGGAAGGGAAGTTCGGCGTTGGCGGGGGACTGGGGAGGCGGTTGGGGTTCTTGTTGATTCGAAGGCCGGGCGGTGGTGCGGGCTTCGGCGATGGATCGAAAACGACGGCGAGTCTATCATGCTGTCGGAGTGGCCGATGGACCGAGCGGGCGGCCGAGAAGGGTGGGAAAGTAGAATGTCCGCTTGTTGGATTAGTGCCACATGTGTGTCATTCAGGTGACTGTCCCTAGATTTCAAATAGGAGTCAATATGTCGTTTAATTCAGGACTACCTAAATCACTTAGTAACCTTCGTGAATGGTTGCCATCCTATGGTGAGACGGATGTTAATACTCGCAGTAAAGACTCGACTTTGTATGTGAGTGTTCAATATGACGATGCTGAACCCTCTACTTCTCTATCATGCAAGACATTTAAGTTCGAGAAATTCTGTTCATTTATGATTAGCGCTGTTCCGGGAGTGTCAATATTAGATATTAAGTATAAACGTCCAGATCCGACCATTGTCCTGAACCATTTGGTTGTTCACGAAGATTCAGAGGCAGCAGCAGCATGGAACAAACACTTTGCTTGGGCTTCGGGAAAAATAAAACATTATGAAATTTACTTCACTTCGTCAAACCGGACTCTAGTTTGTTTCGCCCAGGATGTGTCTTTGATTGACGGTGAAACAAATAGCTAGAATGCCCTGTAGGCATAATAATCTCGACTGATGTTCATTTTAACGAATTGAGGACGTAATGGCGAGATTCTACTTTATTGAGGCCGCCGAGCGAGATAGGGGACAAGCGAGACCAAGTCCTCCGCGACAACATCCTTCGAATCGCCCAGGGCATTCATCGCTCTGCTTCGGCAACTCTTGCGCCGGCCGCGTGGCATGGCTGGCAGAGGCGTTTCCGTGATGAATCAGCTCCCCCGGTGGCGCCGGGGAAACACGCGACGCTGCCGGCGACAGGCGGGATTTTTCCTGGAACCCATCGGACGCTCGCGGGATGAGAGAGCATTGGCTTCGTCAACGAAGCAGTGAGCCGCAGCATGTTCGGCTACGGCCACGACAAGGCCAACCGGATGACCACCCAGGCGGCCGTCTCACAGGGCCATGACCTGCGCGGGAATCTGACGCTGGGTTACAGCGCCGATCGGGGCAGCAGCTATACCTACGAGTATGACCACAACAATCGGCTAAGCGGCGTCATTGCCGGAGGGATTTCCATCGGGGATTACAAATACGACGCGCTCGGCCGCCGGGATGAATACTACGACGGCGCCAATGAGATCGCCGAGTTTGTTCAAAGCACCATTTGGGGCGGCTTTCCACCCGGCCGCGTCGTGCGACGTGGGTTTGTTCTTTCGCCGCTGCCGCGGCTGGGGGTTTGGCGCGATTGGTTTCCCACGTCTTACGACGTGGGCTTTATGCTTTCGCCGCTGCCGCGGCTGGGGGTTTGGCGCGATTGGTTTCCCACGTCTTGCGACGTGGGCTTTATGCTTTCGCCGCTGCCGCGGCTGGGGGGGGCGAAATTTGGCGCTGGCATTTCGCCGGGCAGTTTTTCAACGCATCGGCTGGGATGCCAAGTGCATGGCACAACCCCGTTGGGGTTGAATGGAGGGTGGGGGATGGTGACCCAGGGTAGATCGCGTGCGCGATCAACCCTGGGCTATAGGCGGAACGCCGTTGGCGTTGAAGACTGCGGCCGGGGGTGGCTGGGGTACAAGATTTGCAATCACAGCCGGGGCGGCCGTGCCACATGCGAGAGTTTCGGGATGCGAGTTTTGGAGACAGGTGGGCTGAGCCCACCCTACATGGTGGGCGGTTCACAGCCGGGACGGCCGTGCCACATGCGAGAGTTTCGAGTGGTGAGTGGCGGGTTGCGAGTTGCGAGTTGCGAGTATTGGAGACAGGTGGGCTGAGCCCACCCTACATGATGGGCGGTTCACAGCCGGGACGGCCGTGCCACATGCGAGAGTTTCGAGTGGCGAGATGCGGGTTGCGAGTTTTGGAAAAAGGTGGGCTGAGTCGACGCTACATGGTGGGCGGTTCACAGCCGAGACGGCCGTGCCACCCTACATGATGGGCGGTTCACAGCCGGGACGGCCGTGCCACATGCGAGGGTTTCGGGTTGCGAGTTTCGAGTGGTGAGTGGCGAGTTTTGGAGACAGGTGGGCTGAGTCGACGCTACATGGTGGGCGGTTCACAGCCGGGACGGCCGTGCCACATGCGAGAGTTTCGGGATGCGAGTGGCGAGTTTTGGAGACAGGTGGGCTGAGTCGACGCTACATGGTGAGCGTTTCACAGCCGGGACGGCCGTGTCACATGAGAGAGTTTCGGGATGCGAGTTGCGGGTTGCGAGTATTGGAGACTGGGTGGAATGGTCGGAGGAGCAGTTGGAGGAGCGGCTGGTGGATTGGCCGGGTGAGCGATTGGTGTAATGGCCGGAGGAGCGGCTGGAGAGGTGGAGACATTCCGATTAGGATGCTGTGAGTTTTCCAGTCGAAGTGAACAGGAGCCCAATCATGTCGATGAAATCCGCCTTTTTGCGATCGTGCGTTTTTACATTGGCGTCGCTTGTTGCTTTTGCACAGGCGGCCGTCGCGGCCGATGGTGTTGTGCTGAAGCCGAAGGCCGATGGGCCGCGGGATGTTTATGTCGAATTCGACTCGACGGCCGTGCAGACGATGGATGGGCCGGACGGCAAGCCGATGGAGATCAAGTCGCGGTCGGTATTTGGGTTGATTCAGCGGGAGACGCAGAAGGACGGCAGCACGATCATCGATGCGACGATCGACCGTCTGCTGGGCGACATGTCGTTTTCGGCGAACATGCGCAGCCTGTATGACACCGACGAGCCGGACTATGAAGAGGCGTCGCCGATGCATCGCGACACCTTCGGGCCGCTGCTCAATGCAACGCTTCGCGTCACACTTGGCGCGGACGGACTTGGCAAGAGCGTGGAGGGCGGGCAGGCGGTGCGCGACAAGCTGACGGCCATGGGCGAGCAGAATTATGTGGCGTCGTCGCTGGCGCAGGCCGAGTTTACGGATGCACAGATTCAATCGGTGATCGGCGAGACGGCGACGATTCTGTATCCGTACAAGGAATTGAAAGTGGGGGATACGTGGAAAAAGATGCAAAAGGATGTCTATCCACAGGTGGGCAAGGTGAATGTGACCTATGAGTGCAAGCTGGATGGCATTGAAAAGGCGCGCGGCGGGGAATTCGCCGTGGTGAGCTTCAAGGGCGTTGTTGCAAAGGACGCGGACGAAAAGCCGGAGAAAGACAAACGGCTGGGCAAGATCGACGCGACTTTTGCCGGCGTGGCGAAATTCGACATTGCGCAGGGCCGGTTTGTCGATATCACCCGCGACATGAAGGCGAAGTTGGAGATTCCGCCGTGGTTTACGAAAGAGCCGACGGCCCCGCTGATGAAGATCGACGGCCAGTTCACGATGGCGTATTCGGTGGGTTCGATTGCGGACCGATTGAAGCAGAAGGGCGAGATTTCCAAGCGCATCGCCGAGAAGAAGGCGCGGGAAGAGGCCGAAGAGGCGGCGGCGATGGCGGGCCCGGTCGATCCGGTGACGCCGGAGAACGCGCCGGTGGCGTGGACGCAGTGGGGCGGGCCGAGCCGGAATTTCCGCAGCGATGCGACGGGCCTGGCGAACCGGTGGCCGAAGGAGGGTCCGGCGAAACTGTGGGAGCGCGAGCTGGGCGACGGGTACTCGGCGGTGCTGTGCGAGGGGGATGCGCTGTACACGATGTATTCGGCGCGCGACAAGGAGGATCCGTTCAAGGGCGACGAGGTGGTGGTGGCGCTGGATGCCAAGACGGGAAAGACGCTGTGGGAACACAAGTATGCGGCACCGTGGCCGAAGAGTTTTCAGATGGAGTTCGGTTCGGGGCCCTACAGCACGCCTCTGATCGTGGGCAACCGGGTATTCACGGTAGGGTGCACGGCCATTTTGAACTGCCTCGATAAGAAAACGGGCAAGGTGGAATGGTCGAAGGACTTGCACGAGGAATACAAGGCGGAACTGCTCGGGCGCGGGTATGGCGCCAGCCCGGTGGCCTATAAGGGAAACATCTTGCTGCCGGTGAGCAAGGAGAAGGGCAAGTCGGTGATGGCGTTTGCCCAGAGTGACGGATCGGTGGCATGGGCGGGCGGCGAATTCGAGCCGGGATATGCGACGCTGGTGCCGATCAAGTTTGAAGGGGTGGAGCAAATCGTCGCGTTTTCGGGGAAGTCGCTGGTGGGTATCGACGCGGTGGATCACAATCAGGCGTGGAGCGTGGACCATCCGACGCAGTGGGGGCCAATATCACGACGCCGGTCTGGAATGAGTCGGACGGCACACTGTTTATTTCGTCGGCCTATGGCATGGGTTCGCGCGGGGTGACGCTGACGAAGGCGGGCAGCCAGATCGCGGCGAAGGAGGCGTGGTTCAACCCGAAGATGAAGATTCAGCATGCGGACGCGGTGCGCGTGGGCGACTGGATTTATGGCAGCAGCGGGGATTTCGGTCCGGCGTTTCTGGCGTGCGTGAACGCGAAGACCGGCGAATTCGGCTGGCGCAAGCGCGGCATCGCCAAGGCGAACGTGCTGTATGCGGACGGGAAGCTGATCGTTCTGGACGAGGATGCACGCTGTATCTGGTGAAGGCGGATTCGGAGAAGTTCCGCATGCTGGGCAAGGCAAGCGGGATTTGCCAGAAGAAGAATGCGTGGACGGTGCCGACACTGGTGGGGCGGACGCTGTATTTGCGGGATCGGGAGAAGGTGATGGCGGTGGATTTGGGGGAAAAGAAGTAGCGCCGGCTAATTTTCGATTTGTCGATTGAACTTTGGAAAGTGCGTCGCTGAAGCAGGTCAACGCAACTGCCTTGGCGGGCTTGGGTACTGGTAAAGTTTGATGTGGCACAGCCGAAGGCGGCTGTGCCACATCAAACTTTGCCAGTGGCCGAGCTTGCGCACTGATCGCTTTGCCGCTACATTACCGCTGGAGTAAGAACCAGCGCATGCACGAACCCATCGTTGAAGTACACGAACTGACCAAGCTCTTTCCCACGACGGAGGGCGGCGACAAGCGGGCCGTCGACGGGGTTTCGTTTACGGTTTCGCCGGGGCAGATTTATGGGCTATTGGGGCCGAACGGGGCGGGGAAGACGACGACACTGCGCATGCTCAGCGGTCTGCTCACGCCGACATCGGGTTATGCCAAGCTCAGCGGCTTTGACGTGCGGCTGCAGCGCGAACAAGCCAAGCGCTGCCTGGGCTATCTCACCGCGAGCACCGGACTTTATCAGCGGCTGACGCCGCGCGAGCTGCTGCGGTATTTCGGCGAGCTGATTGACATGGACCGCGCGGGCATTGGCCGGCGGATTGCCGAGTTGATCGAATGGCTCGACATGGGCACGTTTGCCGATCTGCGCTGCGGCGGTCTTTCGACCGGGCAGAAGCAGCGGACGAACATTGCCCGGGCGTTGATGGGCGACCCGCCGATTCTGGTGATGGATGAGCCGACGCTGGGGCTGGATGTTCTGACCAATCGCGTGGTGCTGGATTTCATCCGGGCCGAAGGGGCGCGGGGGAAGGCGATCATTCTTTCGACGCACTATCTCGATGAAGCCGAGGCGATGTGCGATCAGTATGGGCTGATTCACGACGGCAAGCTCGTCGGGATCGGCGATCTGGCGACGCTGCAGGCGCAATCGGGCAAGCGGCGGCTGAGCGAGATCTTTTTGAAATTGTGCGGGCAGAGCGAGCATGTGCTGAGCGGCGTTCCCGAGGCGCGGGCGGAGGGGGCGGCATGAATCGGTATCGTCGCGTCGGGACGGTGTATCGCAAGGAGCTGGTGGAGACGCTGCGCGACCGGCGAACGCTGATGGCGATGGTCGTCGTGCCGATCGTGCTGTATCCGGTGCTGATGGTCGTGTTGGTGGAGGCGCTGAAGAGCGAAGCGGGTCGGCAGGAGAAGGAGCAGTATTTCGTGTGCGTGCCGGATGCGGCGCACAAGGATTGGCTGGAGGGTGTGTTCAAACGGGAGGCTGCGGCGCGCGAGGAAGAGGAGAGGGCTGCAAAGACGGCTGCGGAAAAGGTCGGGCGTCAGGCGGACGATGCATCGGCCGCGTTTCGCACGCGACTGGGCGCGGAGCAGATTACGATTCAGGTTGTGCCCGAGGAACATTTGTGGGACCAGGTTTCGCAGAACAAATATCACGCTGCCGTGCTGCTCGATCCGCCGCCCGATCCGAGCGATTTTGCCGACGGCAGGAACCGCGTCGTGCAGATTTTGTACAACGACACGAATCCGCTGTCGGATGTGATGTATCGGCAACTGAACCTGGTGCTGGGCAACGAGATGGAGCGGATTATTCGCGCTCGGGTGCGCGGTGTTTCGGGCAATGAGGATTTACTGACGCCGCTTGTGGCGAGCAACGTATCGACGACCAGCCCCGACCGGCAATTCGCAAAGGCACTGGCGATGATTGTGCCGTTTCTGCTGGTGACGATGACGGTGACGGGGGCGATGTATCCGGCGATCGACCTGACGGCGGGCGAGCGGGAGCGCGGGACGCTGGAGACGCTGGCGGTTTCGCCGGTGCCGGTGGGTCAGATCGTCGCGGGCAAGTTCGGCGTGATCGTGACGATCGCGATGGCGACGACGGCGCTGAATCTGGCGTCGATGACGGCGGTGATTCACTTCAGCGGCATGGACAAGCTGTTTACGGCCTCGAAGCCGGATGCGGCATCGGTGGAACTGGGAACCGAAGCGCTGATCGTGACGAAGGGGGCGGAAGACGGGACGGGGCTGAGCGGACTTCAGCGGGAGAATCTGGATCGGCGGCGGCAGATCGAGGCGCAGGCGGCGAAGTCGGTCGGATTCATCGCGAGCGCCGCGCCGATCGTTCTGGTTTCGATGATTCCGTTCGCGGTGTTTTTTAGTGCCGTGATGCTGGCGGTGTGCAGCTTCGCGCGGACCTTCAAAGAAGCGCAGAACTACATGATGCCGGTGATGATGGCCGCGATCGTGCCTTCGATGATCGTGTCGTACATGCCGACGATCAAGCTGGAGGGGGCGCTGCTGGTGATTCCGGTTGCGAACGTTGTCGTGCTGATGCGCGAGCTGTTTCTCGGCAATTACACGGTGTCGGCGATTTCGCTGTGCCTTGGCTCGACCTGCTTTTATGCCGCGGCGGCGGTTGTGGTGGCGAACAAGGTGTATGGCAACGAGTCGGTGCTGTTCAGCGATGTGGGTTCGTACAAGACACTTCTGCTTCGCCGATTCATGCGGCCGCAGCGGCTGCCTTCAGCGGCGCTGGCATTGCTGACCGTCGCGCTATTGTTTCCGTTCTATTTTTACGCTCAATCGGGTTTGATGCGGCCGAACGCGCCGGATCACAATCTGGTCGTGATCGTGCTATCGCAGGTGCTGCTATTTGCCGTGCCGGTCATTTTTCTGACGTGGTACACGAAGACCGATCTGGCGGAGACGTTTTCGATTAAGGTGCCATCGATTTGGCATGCACTTGGCGCGCTGCTGCTGGCGGTGTCGATTACGCCGGTGGCGTTCTTGTTACAGCGATTGCAATTTCAGATTTTCCCGGCCTCGGAGACAATCCGCGTTTTGCAGGAGCAGCAGGCCGCGTTATTCGGCGAAGCGCCATGGTGGGTGCTGGTGCTTGTGTTCGCGGTAACGCCGGGCATTTGCGAGGAAGTTTTGTTTCGGGGGTTTCTCCTTGGCGGTCTGCGCGAGCGGATGGGCGTCCTGAAGACGGTTGTCACGGTGGGGCTCGTGTTCGGTTTGTTTCATTACCAGTTGGAAAAGATTCCCGTCGTAAGTTTCATGGGCATGGTCTTGACGCTGGTTTGCCTGCGATCCGGGTGTATTTTCCTGTCGGTGATTGTGCATATTGCGAACAATGGGCTGGCCGTCGCCTCCGAGCGGTTCAAGGCAATTGAGGTGTTTTATGATCTGCCGAAAGATGCGGCCGAATTGGGCGCGATGCATTTTGATTTGCGCACCGGCATGTTCTTGCTGGTTTTTGTTGCGGGCCTGATATTGTTTGTGCCCAAGCGTCTAATGCCGGCGCGCAATGAACCGGCGAAGTCATGAGAATACGGGCGTCAAAGGTGTGGCACCGGCCATTGGCCGGTGCCACACCTTTGACGCACGGGGGGCGGACGATGCGCTCTGCGGCCGGATGTTATAGCACGCGAAACCAGAGCGCCTTGAGATATTCGGACTCGGGGCAGTTCATCATCACTGGATGATCGGCGCCCGCGCCGGTTTGATCGAAGAGCTGCAGTCGCCGGCCGTTTTTTCTCGCTCCGTGGTGAACGGCCTCGGCGAAGCGATCGCGCGAGACCAGGCCGCTGCAACTGCATGTCAGCAGAATTCCGCCTGGTTTCACGATCTGCGAAACGATGCCGTTGAGGTCGTGGTATTTGCGGAGGGCGTCGTCGATTTCTTCGCGGTCGCGGGCAAATTTCGGCGGGTCGCACACGACGACGTCGAACTGCTTCTTATTCGCCATCATCTGCCGCACATAGTGAAACCCGTCGGCATGGACAAGATTGACGCGCGTCTGATTGAGATTCACATTTTTCTTCGCCACCGCCAGCGCGGCCTCGTCCAGATCAACGCTGGTCACTTCGCGGGCATCACCCAGCACTTTGGCGCAGAGGCCGAAGCCGCCGGTGTAGCAGCAAAGATCGAGGACCTCCATGTCGCGGCAGAACGAGGCGAACCGTTTTCGATTGTCGCGCTGGTCGCAGAAGAAGCCGGTTTTGTGGCCGCCCGCGACATCGACGCGATAGCGCACGCCGTGTTCGCGAATTGTGATCGATGCATCGGTTTCGCGTTCATCGCGCTCGACCTTGAAGCCTTCGAGCTGTTCGATGCGCTCATCGGCGCGAATAATGACGTGCCATTGGTCGCCGGCCACGCCGCCGCGATCCATCACTTTGGGCTCGCCCAGCAGGGTTTTCAGCGCATCGGCGATGAGCTCGCGCCGCTGGTACATTCCCAGCGAGAAGATCTCGAATACCAGATGATCGGCATAGCGCTCGGCGATGAGGCCGCTGAGGCCGTCACCCTCGGCATGGATGATGCGGTATGCATCGGTGACATCATCGAGGCGCAGCGATCGACGAAGCGAGAGGGCCTGCTGCAATTTTGCCGGCCAGAAGGCGTCATCGACCGGCGACTGATCGAAGGTCAGCATGCGCAGGGCGATCATCGAATTGGGATTGTAGATCGCGCGGCCGCAGAATGAGCCCAGCCGCGCATAAACCTGGACGACATCGCCGGGCCGGGCATCGGGCGAGGCGCGGAGGATCATTCGCTTGTAAACGAATGGGTGAAGCGTCGGCGAGCGAATGATGACCCACGGGGCGACGGCGTTGGCGGGCGGCTCGGCGCGCGATTCGTTGCGGGAGTCGTTGTAGGAGGGCCTTCGGTTCATATCGCCATGGTCGGGGGAATGAGGGTGAATCGCAAGCGCGGTGCATTTCGCGCTGAACGCGCGTTAGATGGCGGGCTTTCGCGCCCGAATGGGGCTCTGCGCGAAAGCAAGAATGCCGGCCGACACCATGCTTAAACCGAAACACGAGAACCAGAGGGTGGATCCGCCATAGTATTTTAGAACGGTTCCGCCCAGCGGCGCGCCGATCATCATGGCCGACGACCAGCACATGGTGAAGACTCCCATGTAGCGCGCCCGCATGGCGACGGGGGCCAGGTCGGCGATGACAGCCTGGGTGAAGGGGGCCTGCATCAGTTCGGCCAATGTCCAGATGACCACGCAACCGGCGAATTCAATCCATGAACGTGCGAATGTCATCAGGCCGAAACCGATGCCGAGAATGATGGCGCCGGTGGTGATTGTTTTCATGCGGTCGAAACGCGCGAGAAAGGCGGTCAGGGGCACCTGGAAAAGAACGATGAGAATGCCATTGAGTCCGATGACCCAGCCATATTGGTCGGGCGTGAAATCGAGTGCCTTGAGATGCAGCGACAGCGTGGACATGCTCTGCATGAACACAACGGCCCCGAGCAGACAGCCCAGACAATAAGCAAGAAAAGGCCAGTCGCGGAGAATGTGGGCCGCGGCCTGGCGCATCGAAACCTGGTGGGTTGTATTCGCGTTGGCGTCGATTGCCTCCTTGGCATCGGTGGATTCGTTGGCGGACGTTTGCTTTTTATCGGTCAGGAATGTGAAGGCGGCAGGCTTACGCTTCGGAAGCGATTCCTGAATCATGAATGCGATGATCAGGCCATAGGCGAATGTCGTTGCGGCGTCGCCAAAGAACAAGAGATAATACGAGAATTTCGCCAGCGTTCCGCCGATTCCCGCGCCGCATGCGAACCCCAGGTTGATCGCGATGTAAAGCAATCCGAATGCGGCCGACCGCTGTTCGGGTTTGGTGATGTCGCTGATCATGGCCGAGGCGGCGGGGCGATACATGTCCATGGTGGAGGCGTAAAGGAAGATGACACAGCCGATCGTCCACGGATTGGTCAGAAATGGAAACGACACGAGAATGAGTGAACCGCAGAGCAGGCTGAAGAGCATGACAGCGCGCCGACCAAATTGATCGGCGAGTTGTCCGCCCAGGAGCGATCCGCAGAGCGACCCGAATCCGAAGATGCCCATGCAAAGCGTGGCAAACTGCTCGTCCAGATGGAGCTTTTCGCTGATGTAGATGGTGAGGAAGACGAGGAAAAATGAGCCGGCGCGGTTCACGAAAGTACCCAGACAGAGAATGTGGACCGCGCGGGGCAAGTCGAGGTATTGGCGGAGCATGGCGGGGGATTCTAACGACGAGCGGCGGGGCAAGCGAACGAGGGAAGAGCAGGAGGTTATCTTTCGTTGCTTGGTGGCTGTGATTCATGCGTTTTTTGTTGTCGGGGTCCTTTGCGAACATTTTTTTTGATTGTCGTGTGTGATTTTTGGTTTTGACGGGTATTCCAAGTGGAGCAGCCCCCACACATCGGAATGCGTCATGCTGTTTTGGCGGTTCGATGCCGCGGCCGAGCGCCGTTTGTCTTGCGTTGCTCCAATACATGGAGAACCCATCATGAACACCAGAATCCGCAAAATCGCAGTGGTATTCCATCTATTCTCGGCGTTTGTCGTTATCGGGCTGCTTGCACCCGTTGTTCAGGCGGCGGAGTTTGTCGTGACCCGGACGGATGATCCCGCGCCGGATGGTTGTGCACCGGGCGACTGCTCATTGCGCGAGGCCGTCATCGCAGCCAACGCGGCGGCCGGCGCTGACACGATCACGCTGCCGGCGGGGACATTTACGTTGAGCATTGCTGGCGCGGCGGGCGTGGATGACATCGATCCGGCGATCAGCGATCTCGACATTGGGTGGGGCGGTTTGACCATCAACGGCGCGGGCGCCGCATCGACCACCATTCAGGCGGCTGCCGGTCTGAATCACAGCGTGTTCGACATGCCGATCGATATTTTCTTTGCGCCCTCTGCGGTGACGATGAACAACCTCACCATCACCGGCGGCAACGCAAGCACCCTGGGCGGGAACAATCGCGGCGGTGCGATCGATTCGGGCTCGCGCCATGTGACCTTAAATCTGAACGGCGTCGTGATTTTTGGAAATACGTCGGCGAGCGGCGGGGCGTTTTCAGCAATGGAACGCTGAACATCACCAACAGCACGATTCGAGACAACAGTGGCTCGGGCGTCACGCAATCGGCCGACGGCTCCAATCTGCGAACGGTGACGATCAATGGCAGCACGATCAACAATAATACGGGCGGCGGCATCATCATGCTTGCAGGCACGCTGAATTCGACCAACAGCACCTACAGCGGCAACGGATCGAGCGGATTTCTCGGCGGCATCAACTACAACAGCGGGCGGACGGGCGGCACACTGACGAACGTCACCAGCGCATTCAATCGGTATGCGTACATCGGCCAGAATGATGCGTTCGGCGATCCGTTCGTTACGGTTCGCAATTCAATTTTCTCGAACAGCACCGTGCGCGATGTTTTCAATGCGACAGATGCTTCCTTTGCGCGGCCTCCATCTTCCGGCGGGAGCAATATCGTTGGCGATACCTCCGGAGCGACATTTACCCAGCCGACCGACAAGCCGAATACGAATCCATTGCTGTCGGCGTTGGCGCTTAATGCCCCGGGTACGACGGCCACGCACGCACTTGCGCCGACCAGCCCAGCGGTCAACATGGCCAGCGCCGCGTGGGCGCCGGCGGCCGACCAGCGCGGCGTCACGCGGCCGCAGGGTGCGGGAGATGACATCGGGGCCTATGAGCTGATTCCGCCGGATGATGACATGGACGGGTTTTCGCCGCCGGCGGACTGCGACGATAACGACGACACGATTTATCCCGGCGCCGAGGAAGTGATCGATGACGGCATCGATCAGGATTGCAACGGCTTTGACACGATCACCTGTTTTGTCGATGGCGACATAGACGGGTTTGGTTCGTCGGGAACGGTGACGGCGGCCGACGGCGATTGCGCCGATTTGGGCGAGTCGGAGAATAGCGACGACTGCAACGATGGCGACGCTTCGATCAACCCGAGCGCGGCGGAGATCTGCAACTTTGTGGATGACAACTGTAATACCGACATCGATGAAGGCGCAGAGCACGTTCTATCGCGATGCGGATGATGACGGCTTCGGCGATGCCGGCGATTCGGTGGAAGACTGCATCGCGCCCATGGGGTATGTGGCGGACGATTCGGATTGCGATGATGGGAATGATTCGATTTTTCCGGGAGCGCCTGAGACGCCGGATGACGGCATCGATCAGGACTGCAGCGGAACGGACGCGGTTACATGCTACATCGATGGCGACGGAGATGATTTTGGTGCTGCGGCGACGGCTGTTTCGTCCGATGACGATTGCGATGACGTCGGTGAATCGAACAACAGCGACGACTGCGATGATGGCGAGGCCGGCGTGAATCCCGCAGCCGACGAAGCCTGCAACGGCATCGACGACAATTGCGAGGGAACGGTCGACGAGGGATTTCCAAATCTGGACGGCGATATGCTTGCGGACTGCGTCGATCCTGACCGCGACGGCGACGGCGTGGACAATGACATTGACGGATGTCCGGACGACCCAAGCAAGGTAGCTCCGGGCACGACTGGCTGCGGCAACGAAGAACCTGTTCCGGATTCGGATGGCGTGGATGATGCGGTCGAGGATGCCGCGCCGAATGGCGGCGACGGCAATGACGATGGAACTCCCGACCGCAATCAGCCGAATGTCGCATCGCTTCCGGGCGATACGGGCGACTATGTCACGCTGGTTGCACCAGACGGCACGGAGCTGGCGGATGTGGCGATTGGCGCAAATCCGTCACCGGGCGATTCGCCGGACGACACGGAATTTCCGATCGGCTTCATCACTTTCCGGGTGACGGGTGTGGCGGTTGGCGGGGCGATCGATGTGCGCATTATTCTGCATGGCACGCAAGGCGAGGGACTCAACACATACTGGAAATATGGGCCGGAGCCGGGCGATGGTTCGGATCACTGGTATGAATTCGTCGATGACGGCACGACGGGCGCGACGATTTCCGCGCAGGAAATCACGCTGGCACTGGTCGATGGGGGACGTGGCGACCGAGACTTGGCGGCCGATGGTGAAATCAGCGATCCGGGCGCTCCGGGTGTCTATGAAGAGGAGCCGAACGGCAACGGCAATGGAAATACCAATACGAATGGCAACACAAACACCAACGACAATTCGAATGACAACTCGAATACCAATACCAACACGAATGAGAACAACAATGGGAACAGCAATGACAACACAAATGGGAATGGAAACGAGAATGAGAATGGCAACGACAACGACAATGTAAACACCAACGACAACGATAACGCGAATGACAACGACAATACGAACGGGCCGCCGACGGGGCAGGAGACGCCCGAGGTTTGTTCGGACCCGATACTGTCGTTCTTCTTCAGCCTGCCGATCTGCGGCATGAGCTGCCCATTCGCATTGCTGGCTTCGATCTTGGGCTTGAGTGTGCTCAGGCTTCGGCTGCGATCACGTCGTCGATGAGAGAGGATCCGGCTTGAACGTCGCGAGGTATTCGCGCGACGCAGGCTCAAGACCGCGAACGGATCGGTCCCGATCCTCCATGTACGGGGCCGGTCCGTTTCGCGCTCTGCCTATTTCTCTGCCTTCGCAGCGGCATGCCAATCAGAATCAGCGCGGCCAGCGGAATGAGCGATGCCGATGCCGTGCCTGCGCCGCAGAGGACGTCGAAGATCGAGCCGTTCGGCCCGTTTCCGGTTGAATTGTCGTTGGCGTTGTCGTTTTCGTTGCCGACTGCCGTGTCGCCGCCCCAGTCATCCCCGGCCAGATCCGCGCCCGGTTCCGGCGTGTTATTGGCGGAATAGCCGATGCGCTTTATTTCGCCGGTTGTGATCTCGCAGTAGTAAATTCGTCCATCCGGGCCTTCGGAGATATCGACGGTCGAACCCTCGGCTTGCACGAATAGCGACTGGCTTGCCACCGTGTTGCCTTCGAGCTGAATTCGGAACACCTTGCTGAGCGTGTAGTCGAGATAGAAGAGGTTGTCGCGATAGGCGGTCGGGAAATTGGATCCTTTGTAGGAGAGAATTCCCGCGATGCACTGGCCTTCGAGCGAATAGTCGTAGATCGGCGGCTCGAAACCATCGCTGGATGTATCGCTTGCGGCGCCTTCTTTTGTGGGCCATCCGTAATTCATGCCGCTGTGCACCAGATTGATTTCTTCGCGGCGGCCATCGCCGAAGGAACCGACATCCGCGAGAAACAATCGGCCGTCGGCGGAGAAGCAAAAGCGAAATGGGTTGCGAAAACCGAGTGCGAAGATTGCGCTGTGGGCGCCTGTTCCGGTGGAGAACGGATTGTTGGAGGGTGTATCGCCGGTCGGCGTGATGCGGCAGACTTTGCCGGCCAGGGTGTTGTGCGATTGTGCGTTGTCCGAGGTGCCGTTGTCGCCCACCGAGAAATACAACATGCCGTCCGGGCCGAATCGCAGACAGCCGCCGTTGTGAATGGTGCCGCCGGACGGAATGTTTCCTCGAATGACGGTCTGTTCGACGCCTCGTCCGTTCACGATTCGATATCGGATTATTTGCTGCTCATCGGCAGAGACATTGGCACAAATGTAGAGATAGGGCGTTACGTCGTAATTCGGATCGAGCGCCATGCCTGAAAGCCCGCACTCGAAGAAATCGTAGAGCGGTAGTTCAATCACAGGCTCATCGCGCAATTGGCCGCGCATCGCGATGCGCACTTTGCCCGATTTTTCTGCGACGAAAAGGCGACCTTCGGGATCGAATTGCATGGCCGTTGGTTCGTTCAATCCGTCGAGATAGGACTCGACCGCGAATCCCGCTTCCAATGCGTCCGCCCCGCGCGATATCGTCGCACAAGGGCCGGCTGCAACAAGGAAGGGCGAAATCGTCAGGAGAAGATTGCGAGAGGACATTCCACACTCCGCGCCGCACGTGTATTTCAAACAGGCTGCCCCCAGTGAGGCCCACGGATGGGCATCCGCAGGCCTCCGCGGCGTGCGGAGAAAAGGAGGTTTCCTCCGGCAGGGGTCTTTCGCCGCGAGTGTTCCGTCGGAAAAGGGGCGAATCTATGTCGTCAATTGAGATCGCGCGACTTGGGGGCGCGCAATCTCAATGGTTCTGCCATTATCGATTTTCCACAGCCGAGGGCGGCTGTGCCACATCAAACTCTAGCCACATCAGCTAAAAAGCGAAGACGACAACTGCTCTTCGTAGGTCTCGCCTTCAATCTGGAAGATCGGCTTCGGATCAAATCCGAGCCAATCGCCGATCGCGGAGCTGAACACGGTTCGGAAGTCGACATAGAACGGCAGCGAATCATCCGCGAGGTCGCGCGTGGTGACATTCTGGCCGTGCAATCCGCCATTGACATGGGGGCCGACGGCGATCATGTGACCGGCGTAACCGTGATCGGTGCCGGGGCTGCCGTTTTGTTCGTTTCGGCGGCCGAACTCGCTGTAGAAGATGACGCAGGTTCGATCCCACATGCCGTTGGCCTGCATGTCGGCGACGAACTGCTGGAACTCATTGTTCACACGCGGGAACAAACCGGCATTGGCCTCCCGTTGGGTGCCATGCGTGTCGAATCCGTCGTAGCGCACCTTGATGATCTGCGTGCCGAGATCGGC